>JAHBYC010000025.1 GCA_019636175.1 Caulobacter sp.
ATAGCGCATCTTGTCGATGTTGAAGTCGTCGCGGCCGATGCCGGCGCCCAGGGCGGTGATCAGGGTGCCGACCTGGTCCGACCCCAGCATGCGGTCGAACCGCGCCCGCTCGACATTGAGGATCTTGCCGCGCAGGGGCAGGACGGCCTGGTTCTCGCGATTGCGCGCCTGCTTGGCGCTGCCGCCGGCGCTGTCGCCCTCGACCAGGAACAGTTCGGACTTGGCCGGATCGCGCTCCTGACAGTCAGCCAGCTTGCCGGGCAGGTTGGTGATGTCCAGCGCGCTCTTGCGGCGGGTCAGCTCGCGGGCCTTGCGAGCCGCTTCCCGGGCGGCGGCGGCCTCGACCACCTTGCCGACCAGCAGCTTGGCCTCGACGGGATGTTCCTCGAACCAGGTCGAGAGCCCCTCCTGGACCAGCCCCTCGACGGCCGGGCGCACCTCGCTGGAGACCAGCTTGTCCTTGGTCTGGCTGGAGAATTTCGGATCGGGCACCTTGACCGACAGCACGCAGGTCAGGCCTTCGCGGGCATCCTCGCCCGACACCGAGACCTTCTCCTTCTTGGCCATGCCGGAGCTCTCGATGTAGTTGCCCACCACCCGCGTCAGGGCGGCCCGGAACGCCGCCAGGTGCGTGCCGCCATCCCGCTGGGGGATGTTGTTGGTGAAGCACAGCATGGTCTCGTGGTAGCCGTCGTTCCACCACAGGGCGAGGTCCAGCTGGACGTTCTCGCGCTGGCCGCGGATGACCATCGGGGTCTTGACCAGCGGCGACTTGGCCTTGTCGAGATGGCGCACGAAGGCCTCGATACCGCCCTCGTAATGCAGAATTTCCTCGTAGGGCTCGGCGCCGCGCAGATCGCGGAAATAGATCGTCACGCCGCTGTTGAGGAAGGCCAGCTCGCGAAGCCGGTGCTCCAGCGTCTTGCGGTCGAAATCGATGTGGCTGAAGGTCGAGGTCGAGGGCAGGAAGGTGACGATGGTGCCGGTCAGGGGCTCGCCGTTGTCGCGCTTGGGCGACTCGCCGGTGACGGCCAGCGAGGTGACGGCGTCGCCGCGCTCGAAGCGCATCTCGTGCTGCTTGCCCCCGCGATGGATCTTGAGCTCCAGATAGTCGCTGAGCGCGTTGACCACCGAAACCCCGACGCCATGCAGGCCGCCGGAAACCTTGTAGCTGTTCTGGTCGAATTTCCCGCCGGCGTGCAGCTGGGTCATGATGACCTCGGCGGCCGAGACGCCCTCGCTCTCGTGGATGTCGGTGGGAATGCCGCGCCCGTCGTCGCTGACCGTCGCCGAGCCGTCGGCGTTCAGAGTCACCTCGACCCGGGTCGCCCAGCCGGCAAGGGCCTCGTCGATGGCGTTGTCGACCACTTCGTAGACCATGTGGTGCAGGCCCGAGCCGTCGTCGGTGTCGCCGATATACATGCCGGGGCGCTTGCGCACCGCGTCCAGGCCCTTGAGAACCTTGATGGAATCAGAGCCGTAGGCGGCCGCGCCTTCTTCGGCGGTCTGTTGCGCGAGGGGCGTCTTGTCCGGATTGATGTCCGGCGTTTCGCCAGTCGTTTCGTCAGTCATTCAGTCGTCCAGAACAGTCAGGCCGGTCGGCTCCACGCGGATGCCTAGGGCCTGACCCTTGAAGGGGTCGAACAGCGAAGCGTCGGTGCCGGTGAGAAACACCTGCAGACCCAGCGCCGAGATTTCGTCCGCCAGGGCGGCCCGTCGAAACGGGTCCAGGTGGGCGGCGACTTCGTCCAGCAACAATACAGGATTCGGCGCGGAAAAGGCACGCGAAAGTCGCGCCGCCTGGGCCAAAACCAGGTTCAGAATCAAGGCTTTCTGCTCGCCGGTGGAACATTCCGCCGCCGGACGGTCCTTTTCCGCGTGAACCACGGCCAGATCACCCCTGTGGGGGCCCGTCAAACCCCGGCCGGCGGAAGCGTCGCGCACCCGAGAGGCGGCCAGGGCCTCGGCCAGCCTGGCCTCGATCGCCGCCTCCTCGACGCCCTCGGCGGCCATCCGCTCCCATTCGCCGGTCAGGGACAGGATCGCCCGGGGAAAGGGCCGGTCCCGGCGGCTGTCGATCTCGCCCTGGAGATCGGCCAGGGTGGCGGCCCGCGCCCTCGCCATCGCTGCCCCATGCTCGGCCATCCGGGCCTCCAGGGCGGTGAGCCAGACCGGGTCGGGCGCGCCGCCCTCGTCGGTCAGCAGCCGCATCCGCTCGCGGAGCGCCTTGTCATAGGCCGAGGCATGGGCCGCGTGCAGCGGCTCGGCGGCGAACACCAGACGGTCGAAGAAACGACGCCGGTCGCCGGCCGCCTCGAGGAACAGGCGGTCCTGGGCCGGGGTCAGCCAGACGGGGCGGATGTGGTCGGTCAGCCGGCCGGGCGGCACGCTGGCCCCCTCGACCCGGGTCAGGCGTCGCGAGGAGCCGGGCGTGTCGGTGCCGGTGCCCAGCTGCACCTCGTCCTCGCCGTCGGAAACGCGGGCGGCGACGGCCCAGGCCCGGCCGGTCTTCTCTCCGGGCTGGCGGCGTCCCACCTCGGCCAGGCCGGCGCCTCTCAAGCCCCGGCCCGGCGACAGCAGGGAGATGGCCTCCAGCAGATTGGTCTTCCCCGCGCCGTTGGGTCCGGCCAGCCAGACGCTGCGCCCGGCCGGCTCGAGCTGGCCAAGGGCGTAGGACCGGAAATCGGTCAGGGTCAGGGAAGTCAGGGCGGAGGTGGGCAAAGAGGCTCACAGGTCGGAGGAAACCTCTCCCTCAAGGGACAGGTTGGTCCTGCGCTGCGGGACCGGGTGAGGGTTTACGGTGGTTAAGCCGGAACCACAAAAGAGAACAGCGCCAGGAGCACCCGGCGCCGTAAACCCTCACCCTCCCACGCCTTCGGCGCGGGCCCCGCCCCCTTCCTCAGGGAGAGGGAATCTTACGGCGCGGCCTTGCGCACGGCGTTCCAGTTGAACAGGAAATTGCGGTGCTCGGCCCAGGTCTGGCCGACCGCCTGATCGCCCACCAGGCAGACGCTGGTGTGATAGGGGCCGGCGCCGTCGGTGGTGCGAAAGCTGACGCAGGTGCGGCCCCGCGCCGTCTTCCAGCGGCCGGCGAGGATCTCGCTTTCGTAGAAGCTGCCTGACACCGTGCCGTCGGCATTTAGGGTCAGACTCATCGGCTTTGTGTAGGGCTCATTGGGGCTGGAGGACAGGTCGACGGTCCAGTCGCCGGCAAGGGAGGGCTCGGCGGTCAGGGCGAGAGCAAGGACAAGGGCGATCATCGGCGGCTCCAGATCGTTTGATCAGGAACTGGAGCAAAGCCGCCGCCCGGCAAGAGTGGGTTCGGCTAGACGACCACCGGAGGGAAATTCACTTTACCGGCGCGCAAGTCCGCGAGGTCCTGAGCCTCCGCCTCGGCGGCGATTTCCTCATCCCGACGCTTACGACCGTATCGTATGCGGAGCGAGTCATGCAGTCGGCCGGCCATCACCGTTATCCCGATGGCGAGCAAGATTCTGAACCACAAGGGGGCTGCGTCCGGTATCAGCTGCTGGACCATGAGGTTGACCGCCGCGAACAGGAGCAGTTGGCCGATGAGTTCCAGCAGGTAGAGCGCGTTGCTGCTACGCGCCCGCACGTCGGCCGCCCGATCGAACGGGGACTCGACGATGCGGATGGCGGCCCGCTCCAAGGCTACACCCGCAGCGGCATTAGGACGTACTTCACACCGGCGTCGGTCGGGTCGAGCACCAGGGTCGGGCTGGCCGGGTCGGCGAAGCGGAACTCGGCGATCTCACCGTTGATCTGGCCGGCGACGTCGAGCAGGTAGCGGGCGTTGAAGCCGATTTCGAAGGGCTCGCCGTCGTAGTCGATCTCCAGCTCCTCGACGCCCTGGCCGGCCTCCATGTTGCGCACCGTCAGGGTCATGCGGCCGGTCTCGATGGCCAGCTTCACCGAGCGGCTCTTCTCGGCGGAGATGGTGGCGACGCGGTCGACGGCCTTGGCGAACAGGTCGGCGTCGACCGTCATGATCCGCTGGTTGTCGCGCGGGATGACCCGCAGATAATCCGGGAAGCTGCCGTCGATGACCTTGCTGGTCAGGGCCGAGGCGCCGGCGAACTCCAGCCGCACCTTCTGGGCGCTGACCTGGAAACCGACCGATTCGCCGGCGTCTTCCAGCAGGCGGCGGGCCTCGTTGATGGTCTTGCGGGGGATGATCACGCCGGGCTGTCCGGCGGCGCCCTCGGGGGCCGGCATCTCGGCCAGGGCCAGGCGGTGGCCGTCGGTAGCCACGGCGCGGAGCTTGGCCTCGCCGCCATCCATCACCGTGTGGACGTAGAGACCGTTGAGATAGTAGCGGGTCTCTTCGGTAGAGATGGCGAAACGGGTCTTGTCGATCAGGCGGATCAGCTCGCCGGCGTCGATCTGGATGTGGCCCGACAGGCCATCGGCGCTCATCACCGGGAAATCGCCGGCCGGCAGAACCGGCAGGTTGAACTTCGACCGGCCGGCCGAGATCATCAGCCGGGGATCCTCGCCCGAATAGGTCAGGGAGACGTCGGCGCCTTCCGGCAGCTTGCGGACGATTTCATAGAGAGTGTGCGCGGGGGCCGTGATCTGGCCGGGCACATCGACCTGGGCCGCGCCCTCGTCGACGATCTCCATGTCGAGGTCGGTGGCCGAAAAGCTGACCTGCTCACGGTCAGCCGACAGCAGCACATTCGACAGGATCGGGATGGTGTTGCGGCGCTCGACGACGCTCTGCACGTGGCCCAGGGCCTTCAGCAGCGCGGCGCGCTCGATGGTCAGCTTCATGTCTCGTCCGGCGTCGGGGCGAATCGGCCATAGCGGGCCGGCTCGCCATCAAGGGTGGCCGGAGACATTAGCGGAAACCACGCGGCGGGGAAGAGCGGGCGGGCCTCCACGCGCCGGAAACGCGCGCCGGCCCGCCTTCCGCGGCCCTGTCAGGCCTTGGTGTCGAGGGCTTCGCCGCTGTGGTCGTCGTCATGGCTGTAGGGATTGGCGCCGCCGGCGGCCGGTTCCGCGGCGGCCGCCCCGGAGCCCTTGGCCGCGACCACCACCATGGCCGGCCGCACCAGACGGCCGAACAGCGAATAGCCGGCCTGCAGGGTCTTGATCACCGTTCCGGCGGCGGCCTCGGTGGAGTCCTGCTCCATCATCGCCTGATGGAGATGGGGGTCGAACTTCTCGCCAAGGCCGGGATCGACCTTCTTCAGGCCATTGCGCTCGAAGGCTTCCAGCAGCTTCTTCTCGGTCATCTCGACCCCGACCACGAAGGTCTTCACCGCCTGGTCCTCGGCGTCGCGGGGGGCGAAGGCGGTGGCCTGGCCGAGATTGTCGGCGGCGTCGAGCAGATCGCGGGCGAACTTGGTGATGGCGTAGGCCCGGGCGTCGTTCATTTCGCGCTCGGCGCGGCGCTTGGTGTTCTCGGCCTCGGCGGCGTAGCGCAGGGCCTGGTCCTTGAGGGCGGCGACCTCGGCCTTCAGCGCCTCGACCTCGCTGTCGAGGGCGCCGACGTCGATGGTGTCGTCATCCTGGATTTCGTTGGGCGCCTGTTCGTCACTCATACCTGTCTCATCCGTCCATCATCTGGCCCAGCACCCTGGCGGTATAGTCCACCAAAGGGATGACCCGGGCATAGTTGAGCCGCGCCGGACCGATCACGCCGATCGCGCCCAGCACCTTCTGTTGGCCCGACATATAGGGAGCCGCGATCACGGCGGAACCCGAAAGTGAAAACAGGCGGGTTTCGGCGCCGATGAAAATGCGCACCCCCTCCGCCTCCTTGACCCCGTCCAGCAGGCCGATCAGCTGTTCCTTCTGTTCCAGGTCCTCGAAGAGCCGGCGAATCCGCTCCAGATCCTCGGCCGCCCCGGCGTCGATCAGATTGGCCTGGCCGCGCACGATCAGGGCCCGGGCGTCCTCGCCGCCGCCGCCCCAGGCGGCCAGACCGTCCTCGACCAGGCGGGCGGCGACCGCGTCCAGCTCGCGCCGGGCCCGGTCCAGCTCGCCGCGCATCTCGTTGCGGGCCTCGCCAAGGGTGCGTCCCCGCAGGCGGGCGGCGAGGAAGTTGGAGGCCTCGGCCAGGGCCGCCGGGGTGATGCCGGGCGAGAGCCGCATCAGGCGGTTCTCCACCGCCCCGTCCTCCAGCACGATCACCACCAGGGCCCGGTCAGGACCCAGGGCGACAAACTCGACGTGCTTGACCCCGGCCTCGCGGGCGGGGGTCACCACCACCCCGGCCCCGCCGGCCAGGCCCGAGAGGATGGCGCTGGCCTCATTGAGGGCCTCCTCCATCGAGCTTCCGCGGGTCTTCAGCCGTCCTTCGATGGCGTTGCGCTCGGCCTCGCCGACGTCTCCGACCTCCAGCAGGCCGTCGACGAACAGCCGCAGGCCGGCATGGGTGGGCATGCGTCCGGCGCTGACGTGCGGGGCGTTCAGAAGGCCAAGGGTGGCCAGGTCCTGCATGGTGTTGCGGATCGAGGCGGGCGACAGATGCACCCCGCCCTTGGAAATGGTGCGCGAGCCGACCGGCTCTCCGGTCTCCAGATAACTCTCGACGATCCGGCGGAAGATGTCCCGCGCCCGGCTGTCGAGGTCGGACAGGCTGGGAGACTGGGAAAGGCCGGGAATAAGGGCGCTCATGGGGTCCTGATCCTGGCGCCGGTGGACGCGGCCGCCAGCATACAGGATAAGCCGCCAACCTTCGGGCGCAAGGCGCGCCCGCTCCGAGCCCAGAGAGATGCCCATGCGCCCGTCACAACGCCAGCCCGACCAGCTTCGCGACGTCACCCTGGAAACGGCGGTCAACCGCTACGCCGAGGGCAGCTGCCTGATCACCGCCGGCCACACCAAGGTGCTGGTAACCGCCAGCGTCGAGACCGGGGTGCCGGGCTGGATGCGCGGCAAGGGCGCCGGCTGGGTCACCGCCGAATACGGCATGCTGCCCCGCGCCACCCACACGCGCGGGCGCCGCGAGGCCGCCCAGGGCAAACAGTCGGGCCGGACCCAGGAAATCCAGCGGCTGATCGGCCGCTCCCTGCGGGCGGTGGTCGACATGAAGGCGCTGGGCGAGCGGCAGATCGTGCTCGACTGCGACGTGGTCCAGGCCGACGGCGGCACCCGCACCGCGGCCATCACCGGATCCTGGGTCGCCCTGCGGCTCGCGACCAAATACCTGCTGGACGAGGGGGTGCTGACCACCGATCCGATCCTCGACCAGGTGGCGGCGGTGTCCTGCGGCGTGTTCGAGGGGACCCCGGTGCTGGACCTGGACTACGACGAGGACAGCAATGCCGAGGCCGACAGCAATTTCGTGCTGACCGGCAACGGCGACATCGTCGAGATCCAGGCCACCGGCGAGAAGCGCGGCTTCACCCGGGCCGAGTTCGAGACCCTGTACGGGCTGGCGGAAAAGGGCATCGGCGAGCTGTTCGCCCTGCAGCGCGCGGCCTGCGGTCTGTAAGGCGCGCGCGGTTAGGTCAGGGTCAGCAGCGCCAGACCCGCCGCGCCGACGATGATGCGCCAGACGCCGAACGGGGCCAGGCCGTAGCGGTCGATGAAGCCCAGCATCAGCTTGATGACCACGGCGCCGGCGAGGAAGGACACCACGAAGCCGATGGCGATGACCCCCAGGCCGTCGGCGTGGGCGAAGATCTGGTCGCGGCTCTTGATCAGGTCCAGGGCGAAGGCGCCGACCATGGTCGGGATGGCCAGGAAGAAGCTGAACTCGGCCGCCGCCCGCTTTTCCATCCGCATCAGCATGCCGCCGACGATGGTGGCGCCGGAGCGGGAGACGCCGGGGATCATCGCCAGGCATTGCAGAAGGCCGACGCCCAGCGCGGTCCACAGCGGGGTCTTCATGGCGTCGGGAAAGCGCGGTTCGGGCCGCCAGCGGTCAATCACCAGCAGAACCACGCCGCCGACAACCAGCGACCAGCAGACGATCATCGGGTCGAACAGCACCTGCTTGATGAAGTCGTGGAAGGCCAGGCCCAGCACCACCGCCGGCAGGAAGGCGATCAGCACGCTGAGGACAAAGCGGCGGTCTTCCGGCCGGCTCGGCAGGCCGATCAGCACCTTCCACAGCCGCTGGAAGTAGAGGACCACCACCGCCAGGATCGCGCCCAGCTGGATCATCACCGCGAAGGTGTCCCAGAAGCCGTCCTCAAGTCCGAGAACCCGGTTGGCCAGCAGCAGGTGACCGGTCGAGGAGACCGGAATGAACTCGGTCAGGCCCTCGACCAGGCCGAGGATGATTGCGGACAGCCAGTCAGGCATCGAGCGACCCTTGTTGAAGCGTTGATCCCGCTTGTCACGGGATGCGCCTTCGCTTGCAAGAGCGGCGCCGTCGCAGGCGGTGAAAACGCCGAAAAATCGCTATAGTCCACAAACAGGACAATAATTGCCTTGAGGCAGATCAATTTGTGCCTCTGTCGGCGGCGCCGGCCTGATAATCGTCAACAAATTAGACGATGGCATTCTTGTTGCGTGGCCAAGGCTCTATGAGGCCTTTCGCGCAATTTTAGACCCCTGAAGGCACGAAAGCCCCATGGCCGAGCGGATGCTGAAGTTCACCGTGATCGATCGCCGCACGCCGGAGAAGCGTGACGCGACGAGCCGCAGCCAGGACTTCCACGAAATCTACGCCGACTTCATCGACGCCAAGGCGACCGAGCAGGCCTCGCGCTGCTCGCAATGCGGCATTCCCTTCTGTCAGACCCATTGCCCGCTGCACAACAACATCCCCGACTGGCTGCGGATGACGGCGGCCGGCAGGCTGGAGGAAGCCTATCAGCTGTCGCAGGCGACCAACGCCATGCCCGAAATCTGTGGCCGCATCTGCCCGCAGGACAGGCTGTGCGAGGGCAATTGCGTGATCGAGCAGTCGGGCCACGGCACGGTGACCATCGGCGCCGTGGAGCGCTACCTGTCCGACAAGGCCTGGGAAGAGGGCTGGGTCGAACCGCTGCGGCCCCTGGCGCGGCGCGAACAGTCCGTCGGCATCGTCGGCGCCGGGCCCGCCGGCCTGGCCGCGGCCGACCGCCTGCGCGCCCTGGGCTACGAGGTCACCGTCTATGATCGCCACGACCGCGCCGGCGGCCTGCTCATCTACGGCATTCCCGGATTCAAGCTGGAAAAGGACGTCGTCGCCCGTCGCACCCGCCGCCTCGAGGAGGGCGGGGTGGTCTTCCGGCTGAACTTCGAGGTCGGTCGCGACGCCACCCTGCCGGAGCTGCAGGCCAGACATGACGCGGTGCTGCTGGCCACCGGGGTCTATGCGGCCAAGGATCTTCCGGTGCCCGGCGCGGGCGCGAAGGGCGTGGTCGCGGCCCTCGACTATCTGACTGCCTCGAACCGCAAGGACCTTGGCGACGAGGTCGCCGCCTTCGACAGCGGCGAACTGGATGCCCAGGGCAAGAAGGTGGTGGTGATCGGCGGCGGCGACACCGCCATGGACTGCGTGCGCACGGCGGTTCGCCAGGGGGCGACTTCGGTGACCTGTCTCTATCGCCGCGACCGCGAGAACATGCCCGGCTCCCTGCGCGAGGTCGCCAACGCCGAGGAGGAGGGGGTGATCTTCGACTGGCTGGCCGGTCCCCGGGCCATTCTCGGCGGCGCCGGCATGGCCGAGGGCGTGCGCGCCAGCCGGATGCGGCTGGGTCCGGCGGATTCCTCGGGTCGCCAGAGCCCCGAGCCGGTGGAGAACGGCGACTTCGACCTGAAGGCCGATCTGGTCATCAAGGCCCTGGGCTTCGATCCCGAAGACCTGCCGACCACCCTCGGCGCCGCGGACCTGGACGTCAGCCGCGCGGGAACCGTGAAGATCGACCGCCGCAGCAAGCAGACCAGCCTGCCGGGCGTCTATGCGGCCGGCGACATCGCCCGGGGCGCCTCCCTGGTGGTCTGGGCCATTCGCGACGGCTTCGACGCCGCCGCGGCGATCCACAAGCAGTTGTCGGCGGCGCCGGCCCTGGTCGCGGCGGAGTGAGGGGAATGGTTGCTCCGGACTCAACCCCCGCTCATCCCGGCGAATGCCGGGATCCATCCGCCAGAGCGCTGATCTCGGCGATTGGAAGCTGGGCGCCGGCCTCTCCAGCCTTGAGTGGTGAGCTCCCGGCGGCCATCGAGATCACGCGGATGGGTCCCGGCCTTCGCCGGGATGAGCGGAATATGGGCCCTTGTTGGATTGCGGAGGCATGCTGATGTCTGAAGTCGAACTCTATCTCCGCAACCGCCAGGCCCTGATCGACGGTCACGCCTATGACCCCTCGACGGAGCGGGACAACTGCGGTGTCGGCCTGGTCTGCGCCATCGACGGCAAGCCGCGTCGCGAGGTGGTCGAGCTGGCGATCAAGGCCCTGAAAGCCATCTGGCACCGGGGCGCGGTCGACGCCGACGGCAAGACCGGCGACGGCGCCGGGATCCTGGTTTCGGTGCCGGGCGCCTTCTTCGAGGAGCAGGTGGCCAGCACCGGCCACAAGCTGCGCCCCGGGCCGATCGCCGTCGGCCAGGTCTTCCTGCCGCGCACCGACCTGCGCGCCCAGGAAGCGGCGCGGACCATCGTCGAGAGCGAGGCCCTGCGCTTCGGATTCTACATCTACGGCTGGCGCCAGGTGCCGGTCGACACCTCGGTGATCGGCGAGAAGGCCAACGCCACCCGGCCCGAGATCGAGCAGATCATGCTCTCACCCCCGCCCGGACTGGAGGGCGAGGCGCTGGAGCGGGCCCTGTTCCTGGCCCGCAAGCGGATCGAGCGGCGGGTCGCCGCCGCGGCGATCCAGGACTTCTACCTCTGCTCCCTGTCGGCGCGGTCGCTGATCTACAAGGGCATGTTCCTGGCCGAGAGCATCGACGCCTTCTATCCCGACCTGCGCGACGACCGCTTCGAGGCGGCGGTGGCCATTTTCCACCAGCGCTATTCGACCAACACCTTCCCGCAATGGCGCCTGGCCCAGCCGTTTCGCATGCTGGCCCACAACGGCGAGATCAACACGCTGAAGGGCAACCGAAACTGGATGCGGAGCCATGAGATCCGCATGGCCGCCCAGGCCTTTGGCGAGTTCGGCGACGACATCCGTCCGGTGATCCAGGCCGGCGGCTCGGACAGCTCGGCGCTGGACAACACCTTCGAGGTGCTGGTGCGGGCCGGCCGCGACGCGCCGATGGCCAAGGCCCTGCTGGTGCCGGAAGCCTGGAACACCAAGAGCGAGGCCCAGATGAAGGCCTCGCACAAGGCCCTCTACTCCTATTGCAACGCGGTGATGGAGCCCTGGGACGGTCCCGCCGCCCTGTGCGCCACCGACGGCCGCTGGGTGGTCGCCGGCAAGGATCGCAACGGCCTGCGCCCCCTGCGGGCGGCGATGACCGACGACGGCCTGCTGATCGTCGGCTCCGAGGCCGGGATGTGCGGCGTGCCCGACGAACGGATCAGCCGCAAGCTGACCATTCACCCCGGCCGGATGATCGCCGTCGACCTGACCGAGGGCCGGATGTTCGGCGAGGATGAGATCATCGACGAGCTGGCCGGACGCCATCCGTATACGGAATGGCTGGGCAACATGGTCAACCTGGAGGAACAGATCGCCCCGGGGCCGGAGCCGCGCCGATGCGGCCGCGAGGAGCTGACCCGGCGCCAGACGGCGGCCGGCTACAGCCTCGAGGACCTGGAAATGGTCCTCGCGCCGATGGTCGAGGACGGCAAGGAAGCCGTCGGTTCGATGGGCGATGACGCGCCGCTGGCGGTGTTGTCGGACCAGTACCGGCCGCTCAGCCATTTCTTCCGCCAGAACTTCAGCCAGGTGACCAATCCGCCGATCGATCCCCTGCGCGAAACGGGGGTGATGAGCCTCAAGACGAGGTTCAAGAACCTCGGCAACATCCTGGCCCAGGACGAGACCCAGACCGACGTCTATGTCCTCGACAGCCCGGTGCTGACCACCGGGATGTACGAGCGCATCCTCGGCTACATCGGCGAGAAGAACCTCGCGGTCATCGACTGCACCATGCCGCTGCCGGCCGCCGACGCCCGTCCCGGCGACGCGCTGCGGGCCGCCCTGGACCGGGTCAAGGCCGAGGCCGAGGACGCCGCCCTGCGCGGTTGCGCCACCATCGTTTTGACCGACACCGAAAGCGGTCCCGACCGCGCGGGCCTGCCGATGATCCTGGCCACCGCCGGGGTCCACGCCCACCTCGTCGACAAGGGTCTGCGCTCCTACGTCTCCATCATCGTCCGCTCGGCCGAATGCATGGACACCCATTATTTCGCGGTGCTGGTCGGGGTCGGGGCCACGGCGGTCAACGCCTGGCTGGCCCAGGAGAGCTTCCAGGACCGTCTCGAGCGCGGCCTGATGGGCGAGCTGACCCTTCGCGACGTCTGCATCAACTTCAAGACGGCGATCGAGCAGGGCCTGCTGAAGATCATCTCCAAGATGGGCATCGCGGTGATCTCCAGTTACCGCGGCGGCTACAACTTCGAGGCCATGGGCCTGTCGCGGTCGCTGGCCGACGAGTTCTTCCCGGGCATGCCGTCACGCATCTCCGGCATCGGCCTGGCCGGCATCGAGGCCAAGTCGGTGGAAATCCATCGCCGCGCTTGGGAACAGTCGGCCATCGCCCTGCCGGTCGGCGGTTTCTACAAGGCGCGGCGCTCGGGTGAGGCCCACGCTTTCGAGGCGCGTCTGGTCCATACCCTGCAGCTGGCCTGCGACACCGGCGACTACGAGGCCTACCGCCGCTGGAGCGCCGGCCTGGCGCGGCAGAAGGCCAGCCAGCCGCGCCATCTGCTGGACTTCCGGTCGGGCCGTTCAGCGGTCGATCTGGATGAGGTCGAAAGCGTCAACGAGATCCGCAAGCGCTTCGTCACCCCGGGCATGAGCCTGGGCGCCCTGGGGCCGGAGGCCCACGGCATGCTCAACATCGCCATGAACCGCATCGGGGCCAAGTCGGTCTCCGGCGAGGGCGGCGAGGATCGCGCGCGCTATCGGCCGCTGCCCAACGGCGACAATCCCAACAGCGCCATCAAGCAGGTGGCGTCGGGCCGGTTCGGCGTCACCGCCGAATATCTGAACGAGTGCCGCGAGATCGAGATCAAGGTGGCCCAGGGCGCCAAGCCCGGCGAGGGCGGCCAGCTGCCCGGGTTCAAGGTCACCGAAATGATCGCCCGGCTGCGCCACGCGACGCCGGGGGTGATGCTGATCAGCCCGCCGCCGCACCACGACATCTATTCGATCGAGGACCTGGCGCAGCTGATCTACGACCTCAAGCAGATCAACCCCGACGCCCGGGTGACGGTCAAGCTGGTGTCGATGACCGGCATCGGGGCCATCGCCGCCGGGGTGGCCAAGGCCAAGGCCGACGTCATCCTGATCGCCGGCAATGTCGGCGGCACCGGGGCCAGCCCGCAGACCTCGATCAAATACGCCGGCTCGCCCTGGGAGCTGGGCCTGAGCGAAGCCAATCAGGTCCTGACCCTGAACAATCTGCGGCACCACGTCACCCTGCGGACCGACGGCGGCATCCGCACCGGGCGGGACATCGTCATGGCCGCGATGCTGGGCGCCGAGGAGTTCGGCATCGGCACCGCCTCGCTGGTGGCGATGGGCTGCATCATGGTGCGTCAGTGCCATTCCAACACCTGCCCGGTCGGGGTCTGCACCCAGGACGAGGCCCTGCGCGCCAAGTTCACCGGCACGCCGGAGAAGGTCATCAACCTGTTCACCTTCATCGCCGAGGAGGTGCGGGAAATTCTCGCCGAACTGGGCTTCCGCTCGCTGCTGGAGGTGGTCGGCCGCACCGACCTGCTGACCCAGATCAGCCGCGGCGGCGAACACCTCGACGACCTCGACCTCAATCCGCTGCTGGTGCGGGCCGACCCGGGCGCCAATCCGCCCTATTCGACCGTGGCCGGCCGCAATGAGGTGCCCGACACCCTGGACGCCCAGATCGTCCGCGACGCCGCGCCTCTGCTGACCCGCGGCGAGAAGATGCAGCTGACCTACACGGTGCGGAACACCGCCCGGGCGATCGGCGCGCGCATCTCCAGCCACATCGTCCGCAAGTTCGGCATGAGCGCCCTGCCGGCGGGTCACCTGACCCTGGAACTGAAGGGTTCGGCCGGCCAGAGCCTGGGCGCCTTCGCGGTTCGCGGCCTGCGCATCGTCCTGACCGGCGAGGCCAACGACTATGTCGGCAAGGGCCTTTCCGGCGCCACCATCATCATCAAGCCGTCGCGTCACCTGGTGGCGCCGGAAACCAACATCATCCTCGGCAACACCGTGCTCTATGGCGCCACCGCCGGCCGGCTGTTCGCCGCCGGCCAGGCCGGGGAGCGGTTCGCGGTGCGCAACAGCGGGGCGACGACCGTCGTCGAGGGCGTCGGGTCCAACGGCTGTGAATACATGACCGGAGGCACGGCGGTGATCCTGGGGCCGGTGGGCGACAACTTCGCCGCCGGCATGACCGGCGGCATGGCCTTCGTGCTGGACTTGGCCAACCGTTTCGAGACCTGCGTCAATCCCGAGAGCGTGGTGTTCCAGCGGCTGGCCTCGCCCCATTGGGAAGAGGTGCTGCGCAAGCTGGTGCGGGAACACGCCCATGAAACCGGATCGGCCTTCGCCGAGGGCTTGCTGCGGGACTGGGACAGGGTGCGCGGCGCCTTCTGGCAGGTCTGTCCCAAGGAGATGGTCAGCCGCATCGATCATCCGCTGACGGCGGACGAGCCGGTTCCGGAACGAGCCTGACAAGCTGCTGGCGGGGGGGCGGGTCAGCCCGGCCCGCCGACGGCCGGTCCCACATAACGGGCCCGGGGCCGGATCAGACGGCCGCCGGCGCCTTCCTCAACGGCATGGGCGATCCAGCCGGCGGTGCGGGCGACCGCGAACAGCAGGAAGGGCGCGTCGGAGGGCAGGCCGAGCGCCTCCGACATGGCCACCAGGGCGAAATCGATATTGGCCCGCTCGCCCGTCCCCGCCTCGACGGCCTGTCGCAGGGCGGCCAGGTCCGGGGTCGGCGGACAGATCGCCAGCAGGGCGGCGGCGCGGGGATCGCCCTCCGGATAGAGGGGGTGGCCAAAGCCGGGCGTCGGCGCCGCCCGCGCCCGGCGGCCCGCCACCGTGGCCGTAGGTCCGATGCGCCGGGACTCCTCGATCAGGTTGTCCACCCGCGCGGCCATGCCGCCATGCAGGGGTCCGCTGAGGGCGCACAGCCCGGCCAGGGCCGCCGCCGACAGGCCCGCCCCCGTCGAGGCGGCCACCCGGGCGGCGAAGGTCGAGGCGTTAAGCTCGTGATCGGCCAGCAGGACCAGGGCGGCGCGGAGGATTTCGCCCGCCGCCTCATCGCGCCCCCAGGCTCTGGACAGCCGCTGATGAATGGGCCCCGCGCCGCTCTCGCCGGCGACCGCGTCGGCGACCAGATCCAGCAGGCTCGCGCCTTCCATGGCCAGGGCCAGGGGCGCCCGTCCGCCGGCCGGGGGCTCCTCCGCCGCCCGGGCCGACAGGGCGGCGAACAACCGGGCCCGGCCGGACGCCAGGGGCGGCGGCGGGGTGCGGCTGATGGTCTTGAGGGCCGCGCCATGGCCTCCGCGCAGCAGCCGGGCGACCGCCTCC
The DNA here is from genome assembly GCA_019636175.1 of Caulobacter sp. Lineage (GTDB taxonomy): Bacteria > Pseudomonadota > Alphaproteobacteria > Caulobacterales > Caulobacteraceae > Caulobacter. The sequence continues at coordinate 15,606 of JAHBYC010000025.1, forward strand.
AGGGTCTGGGTCCGGGCCAGCTCGGCGGCGTCGCGGCCGCGATACCATAGCCGTCCGCCGGCGATGGTGGTGATGGCGCTGGACAGCACCGGCTCGCCCCAGGCGATGGCGCCCTCCGCGACCGCCGAGGCCTTGCGGCCCCGGGCCCGGCGTTCCGCGAGACCGCCGATGTCGGCGGCGCGATAGAGGCTGCGGCGCGGGTCGGAGGGATCGCCCCGGGCCTCGATCCGGCCCCGGCTGACATAGGCGTAGAGGGTCTGGGGCCTGACCCCAAGCCGCGCCAGCGCTGCTTCCCGGCTGATCCAGTCTTCAGACATTGATTATATTGATCAAGATTGACGGTCCGCTCATTGGGCGCGATCTGACCGGCACACGCAAGAGGGAAAGAGAAGGAAATACACATGTCCGAAGGTCTGGATGACGTGGTCGCCGCCCGCACGGTCCTGTCCGAGGTCGACGGCCAGGCCGGCCGCCTGGTGATCCGCGGCTGGACGCTGGACCAGCTGGTGGGACGCACCCGCTTCGAGGAGGTGGTCCGTCTGCTGTTCGACGGCTTCTTCGAGGATCTGCCGGAAGACCTGACCGCCGCCCTCGGGGCCGCCCGGGCCGAGGTCTTCGCCGAGGTGGGGGCCATCGACGACCGGCTGCTGGATCTGGACCCGGTGGAGGCGATGCGGGCTCTCACCGCCCGTCTGCCCGATGGCGACGATCTGTCCACTGCCCTGCGCCTGCTGGCCGCGCCGGCGGTCTTCACCCCGGCCATTCTGCGGCTGCAGTCGGGCGACTCGCCGGTCGCCCCGGACCCGTCGCTGGGCCATTCCGCCGACATCCTGCGCATGCTGCACGCCCGCCCCGCGACGGCCGGGCAGGCCGAGGCCCTGGACGCCTATCTGGTGACCGTCTGCGATCACGGTCTCAACGCCTCGACCTTCGCTGCCCGGGTGGTGGCCTCGACCCGCGCCGGATTGACCAGCGCCGTTCTGGCGGGAATTTCGGCCCTGAAGGGTCCGCTGCACGGCGGCGCGCCGGGACCGGTGATCGAAATGCTGGACGCCATCGGCAGTCCGCCCAACGCCCGGCCGTGGATCGAGGCCGCCCTGGCGCGCGGCGACCGGCTGATGGGCTTTGGCCATCGCATCTACCGGGTGCGCGATCCGCGCGCCGATGCGCTGAAGGGCGCCGTGCGGCGCCTGGCCGATCAATCCAGCAGCCTGCCGGGCCGGATCGCCTTCGCCGAGGCCGTCGAGGCCGCCGCCCTGGCCATCCTCAAGGCCCATCGCCCGGACCGGCCGCTGGACGTGAACGTGGAGTTCTTCACCGCCCTGCTGCTGGAGGCCCTGTCCTTCCCGCCGGCCGCCTTCACCGCCGTCTTCGCCATGGGACGCACCGCCGGCTGGCTGGCCCACGCCCGTGAACAGCTGGCGGGCGGGCGGCTGATCCGGCCGCAATCGGTCTATGTCGGCCCGACCCCGTTGAAGGCGGCCTGATCGCGAGTCGTTCGCGCTGGGGAAAGGCCGCGGGACTGGCTAAAGCAGGGTCATGAGCGCGCACCATCACGCCAACGGCTCCCTGCCCGAGACCCTGCTGCTGACCCGGCGGATCACCACCCTGTCAGTGGCGGTGGCGGCGGTGCTGATCGTCGCCAAGGCGGTGGTCTGGGTGATGAGCGGTTCGGTCGCCCTGCTGGCGTCCCTGGCCGATTCCGGGCTCGACCTGGTGGCCTCGCTGATCACCTTCTATGCGGTGCGCTACGCGGCCGAGCCGCCGGACGCCGAGCACCGCTTTGGCCACGGCAAGGCAGAGGCCTTTTCCAGTCTGGTGCAGGGTGGACTGGTGTTCGCCTCGGCCGCCCTGGTCGGCCAGGAGGCGGTCACCCATCTGCTGGCCCCCAGGCCCGTCGAGGCCGGCGGCTGGGCGATGGCGGTGATGGCCCTGTCGATGGTCATGACCCTGATCCTGATCCAGGCCCAGACGGCGGTGCTGCGCAAGACCAGTTCGGTCGCCGTCTCGGGGGACCGCGCCCACTATGCGGCGGACCTGGCCGGCAACGGCGTGGCGCTGGTCGGCATCGCCGGGGCCAGCCTGCTGGGCCTGCCGATCCTGGATGCGGTCGCCGGCCTGCTGGTGGCGCTCTGGCTGCTGTGGGGCGCGATCGGGGTGTTCCGCGACGCCTCGCGCCAGTTGATGGATCACGAACTGCCCGACGCCGATCGCAACCGCATCAGGACGCTGATGCTGTCGGACCCCGGCGTGCGAGGCGTCCATCAGCTTCGCACCCGCGCCTCGGGGCCCTACGTCCATATCCAGATGCACGCCGATCTCGACCCCGACCTCAGCCTCGAGGCCGCGCACCAGATCATGGTCGCCGCCGAGAACCGGGTTCTGGAGGCCTACCCGGCGGCCGACATCATCATCCATCCCGATCCGCGCGGCCGGGCCGAGCCCCACGGCGGGGCCTTCGGCGAAAAGAAGATCGAGGAATCGGCGAACGCCGCAACGCGGTAAACGCGGCCTTAATCCGACCGGGCGCATGAGCAACGATGATTCGCCCACCCCCGGCACAGCCATGAGCGTCGAACGCGTCCTCTATCACTTTCCCCTCGACCCGGCGTCCCGCCAGGTGCGGCTGGCGCTTGGCGAAAAGCGCCTGTCCTTCAGCGACCACATCGTCCGCTACTGGGAAGGGCCCGACGATCTGATGGCCCTCAACCCGTCAGGGGTGCCGCCGGTCCTGATCGAGACGGGGCCGAAGGGCCGGCTGGTGGTCTGCGAGGCGCGGGCCATTCTGGAGCATCTCGAGGAAACCTCGCCCGAGCCGCCCTTGCTGGGACGCGATCCCGCGGAACGGGCCGAGGCGCGCCGGCTGATGCAGTGGTTCGACCGCAAGTTCGACTTCGAGGTCGCGGGCCTGCTGCTGCATGAGAAGATGGAAAAGCGCCTGCTGGGCCTGGGCGCCCCCGCCCTGGCCAATCTGCGGGCGGGCCGCGACGGGCTGCGCAATCACCTGAAGTATCTCGAGATCCTGCTGCGGGACCGCGACTGGCTGGCGGGCCGCCGCGTCAGCCTCGCCGACTTCGCCGCCGCGGCCTACATCTCGGTGATCGACTATTTTGGCGATGTGCCCTGGCGGGACTTCCCGGCCGCCGGCACCTGGTACATGAAGCTCAAGTCCAGGCCCTGTTTCCGGCCGCTGCTGGCCGACCGCTGGCCCGGCATGGCGCCGGCGGCCCACTACGACGATCTGGACTTCTGAGCCCGCACCCGTCTTAAGGACGGCCCATGGCCGACCCGGTTTCCCTGATCAGACAGCGCGCCGCGGGCATGGGGTTCGATGTCTGCGGCTTCGCGCCGGCCGCCGCGCCCTGGCCGGCGGGTGAGCGACTGGAGACCTTCGTCGCCGAGGGCCGGCACGGATCGATGGTCTGGATGGAAGAGACGCTGGAGCGGCGGCGTCACCCGACCGGCATGTGGCCGCAGGCCCGGACGGCGGTGATGCTGGGGCTCAACTACGGGCCGGAGGGCGATCCGATGGCGGGGCTGGCCCGCCGCGACCGGGGGCTGATCAGCGCCTATGCGAGGGGCGACGATTATCACCCGCTGATCAAGGGCCGCATCAAGCAACTGGCCGGCTGGATGAAGGCCAGGTTCGGCGGCGAGGTGAAGGCCTTCGTCGACACCGCCCCCCTGATGGAAAAGCCCCTGGCTCAACTGGCCGGGCTGGGCTGGCAGGGCAAGCACACCAACCTGGTCTCACGGGAGCTCGGCAGCTGGCTGTTTCTCGGCAGCGTGCTGACCACCCTCGACCTGCCGCTCGACACGCCGGAGGAGGATCGCTGCGGCAGCTGCCGGGCCTGTCTCGACATCTGCCCGACGGCGGCCTTCCCCGCCCCCTATCAGCTCGACGCCCGGCGCTGCATCTCCTACCTGACCATCGAGCACGAGGGCCCGGTCGAGCCGGCGCTGCGGCCCGCGCTCGGCAACCGCATCTACGGCTGCGACGACTGCCTGGCGGTCTGTCCGTGGAACAAGTTCGCGGCCCTGTCGGGCGAGGCCCTGCTGCATGCCAGGGCCGAACTGGACCAGCCGGCGCTTGCCGATCTGGTCGTCCTCGACGACCGGGGCTTTCGGGCCCTGTTCAGGCGCAGTCCGATCAAGCGGATCGGCCGGGACCGCTTCGTCCGCAACGTTCTCTACGCCCTGGGCAACAGCGGCGACGCCGGCCTGGTTCCTGCGGTCGAGGCGCGCCTGTCCGACGCCTCGCCCCTGGTGCGGGGGGCGGCCGTCTGGGCGTTGCGACGACTGGACCCCGCCCGCGCGGCGACCCTGCGGCCAGCGGGAGAGACACACCCGGACGTGCTGGCGGAATGGACGGCGGCCCCGTCGGTCTGACGGGCCTCGCTGCCGCCCTCTAGACCCTTTCAGGTTTTGATGTACGCATCAAAACCTGATCAAAAGGGTCTAGAATCAAACATTTAGAGCATGTCCGGGCGGGCGAACCGCGTACACTTCGCCCTGACATGCTCTAGTAGGCGCCTTCGGGCGTGGCCGCGAACTGGCCGCCCTTGCGGTAGCGGGCCAGGTAGGCCGGAACCATGGCCTCGATGGCCCTGGGCGTCAGGCCGAAGGCCTCCAGACCCTCGGCGCCGGGCGAGACGACATTGTCATGCCGCAGCATCTCGACCTGATCGCGGGTGATGGGCGGCGGCAGCAGGATGGAGACGACATCGCCGGCGAGGCCCATCAGGCTCGCCAGGGGGAAGGGAACCGGAGCCAGGATCCGGGAACGGCCGGTCTCGGTCAGGATGAAGGCCATCAGGTCGCGGAAGCTGTAGACGGCCGGTCCGCCCAGTTCGAAGGTGCGGCCGGCGTAGGCGTCATCGGCGGCGGCCAAGGCGACGGCGGCGGCCACGTCGCCGACATAGACCGGCTGCATCCGGGTCTTTCCGCCGCCGATCAGGGGCAGGGCGGGGCTGATCGCGGCCATCTGGCCAAAGCGGTTGAAGAAGCTGTCTTCCTGTCCGAACACGATGGAGGGACGGATGATGGTCGCCGTGGGGAACGCCTCGCGCACGGCGGCTTCGCCCTCGGCCTTGGTCCGGGCGTAGCGGGCCGTGGCCTCGGGGTCGGCGCCGATGGCGGAAACCTGCACCAGACGGCGGACGCCAGCCGCGGCGGCGGCCCGGGCGACGGAGCCGGCCCCTTCCGCATGGACATCGGCAAAGCGCTGACGGCCACTTTCGTACAGCAGGCCGACCAGATTGACACAGGCCTCAGCGCCGTCGAGGGCGCGGGCGATCGAGGCGTCGTCACGGATATTGGCCTGGACGACTTCGATCTGGCCGACGTCGCCCAGCATCCGCAGGCGATAGCCGCGGCCCGGCTGGCGCACGGCGACGCGAATCCGCAGGCCCTTGCGGGCCAGGGCGCGAACCACCTGACGACCGATGAATCCCGTTCCGCCGAAAACCGTAACCAGACCCTGCATGGCGCTCTTTGTCCCTTGTAACGGCCCGGGCTTAGACGACCCGGAGGTTTATCGCAATCTCGGCCATTGACCGGCTCCCGATGAGGCCATATGAAGCGCGCCTTCGCGGCGATCCGGATGCGGATCGAGGCGGGCCCAGGTGGCGGAATTGGTAGACGCGCTGGCTTCAGGTGCCAGTGACCTAACGGTCGTGGAGGTTCGAGTCCTCTCCTGGGCACCACCCCTGAACAATCTGATCCGGTTGGCGTGAGACGGCGGTCGTCCCCGTGCGCCGCACGAACGGCCGCGAGCGCCTGACTTTCCATTCTGGAAACTCTTCACTTGCCAATCTGGAAAGTGACGGCCTATAACTTTCCACATTGGAAAGTGAAAGGTCGCGTCAATGCTCCCTCCCCTGATCCTTGCTCTGGTGATGCTGGTTCTCATCGTCTGGAACCGTTTCGAACTGCGCGACTACGCGGCGTTCAAGCGCGTAGCCGACAGCCGACAGCGACGGGGGTTCTACTGGCGCTGGACCCTGACCAGTTTTGTGATCCTGGGCCTGGGGGCGCTTCTGGTGCTGCTGGCGCTGGGCCGGCTGGACAGCCTGACCGTCTTTCCGGCCGAGTTTGCAGCCCTGCCGTTACCCAAGACGCCGGGCGGAGAGCGCGCCGCGATGAGCAACGCCACCCTGATCGGCATGGCGGTGGGCGCCGGCGTTGGACTGATCCTGTTCGCGGTGGTCTGGGTCTGGCGCCTGCGCAAGATGACCCAGCCGGTGATTGGCGACGTCGAGCCGATGATCCCGCGCAATCGCCGCGAGTTGCTGGCCGCCCTGCCCCTGGCGATCAACGCCGGCGTCAGTGAGGAGCTGTTCTTTCGCCTGATGCTGCCGCTGCTTATTACCCTGGTCACGGGCTCGGCCCTGCTTGGCCTTGGCCTTTCGGTGATCGTGTTTGGCCTGGTGCACTGGTACCAGGGGTGGAAGGGGGTGCTGGCGGTGACCATGGTGGGCGCCTTCCTGACCTGGCTTTACCTCACCTCCGGGTCGCTGCTGAAACCCATGGTGATCCACGCCCTGATCGACATCGTGGCCCTGGTCGTCCGCCCCGCCATCAGCCTCTGGATGGGTCGCGATCGGCCCGGATCGCCGGCGGCCGCCCTATGAGCCGGGTCGAAACCAAAGGACGGAGCAGAAACGGAGACAGGACATGAATCAGGATCCCATCCGCACCCAGGAGGCCCGCGAGGCGCTGGAGGCCATGCAGGCGACCAGGAGCCAGTTGGCCAACCTCGGGTCCTGTCCGCCCTGGCGACACGCCGCATTCGGCGGCGTCATGGCGCTGCTGAACTTCTCGCTCTGCTTTGGCCAGCCGATCCAGGTCGCCCTGTTCGTCCTGTCGATGGCCGGGGTGGCGCTGATCGCCGCCTGGGACCGCCGGCGCTATGGCGTCTTCGTCAACGGCTACCGCCGCGGCCGGACCCGGATGTTCACCTTCGGCCTGCTGGCGGTCATGCTGCTTCTCCTGGCCCTGCAGGTCTGGCTGCGAGGGCGTGGCGTGTCGATCTGGATTGGCCTCTCGGTCTCGGCCGCGACCTTTGTCATCGCCACCGTCGCCAGCGTGTTCTGGAACAGGATCTTCCGGGCGGAGATGGAGCAGGGTGCGTGACGACGGGCTTTGATCCAGTGCTGCATCCGCCCGCCCGGCTGCAGATCGCAACGGTGCTGGCCAATGTCGACACGGTGGAGTTCTCGAAGCTGCGGCAGATCACCGGGGTCAGCGATTCGGTCCTGTCGAAGCATCTGTCGGCCCTGAGCGAGGTCGGCTACATCGCCCTGAAGAAGGCGGCGCTGGACGGGCGGCAACGCACCTGGGTAAGCTTCACCCGGCCCGGCCGCAAGGCCTTCGCCGCCCATGTTCAGGCCCTGAACGAGCTGGTGCGCCACGCCGAACAGGCGATCAGCGGCCAATAGCGGGCGGCGGGCTCCCAATACCGCGTCGAAAGCCCTATGTGGTATGACGCGCGACCGGAGACTGCTGACCTTGGCCAATCACCTGCATAAGGGCGACCTGCCCGACGGACTGTTCGCCGGCGTGGACAGCGTCGCCATCGATTCCGAGACGATGGGGCTGCTGTATCGCCGCGATCGGCTGTGCCTGGTGCAGATTTCGGCCGGCGACGGCGACGCGCACATGGTGCAGCTGGATCGGGCGACCTATGACGCCCCCAATCTGAAGGCCCTGCTGACCGATCCGAAGATCACCAAGATCTTCCACTTCGGCCGCTTCGACATCGCCATGTTCGAGCTGCATCTGGGGGTGATCACCACCCCGGTGTGGTGCACCAAGATCGCCAGCAAGCTGGCCCGCACCTACACCGACCGTCACGGCCTGAAGGACGTGGTCAAGGAAACCGTCGGCGTCGACCTGTCGAAAGCCCAGCAGAGCAGCGACTGGGGCGCCGAGACCCTGACCCCCGAACAGCTGGCCTATGCCGCCTCCGATGTTCTCTACCTGCACGGCGCCAAGGCGAAGCTTGAGATGATGCTGGAACGCGAGAGCCGCATGGCGCTGGCCCAGGCCTGTTTCGACTTCCTTCCGGTCCGCTCGAGCCTGGATCTCGCCGGCTGGGACGAGATCGACATCTTTGCCCACAGCTGAGGAAGCGACGATGACCGCGGCCGCCGAGCCCATGCCCCGATCCAAGGACCCGATGGCCGCCTGGCGACGTCGGTCGGCGGTGATCGGCGTGCTGCGCTGGGCGCTGCCGGCGCTGATGGGGGCGCTGGTCGTGGCGCTGGCGGTGTTCTTCACCCTCAGCTCGATCGCCGCCAGCAAGCTCAAGCCCCGCGAGACCTCGACCGAAATCCGCCTGCTGGGCGCGCGGTTCATGGGCCGGATGGAGGATGGCCGCAGCTATCTGATCGGGGCCGGCGTGGCGATGCGCAGCGACACGGTCATGCAGCAGGTGGTGCTGACCAACCCGATCCTGACCCTCGGCGGCGAGACCGGCGCGCCATCGCGGATGACCGCCCGGCGGGGCGTCTATGACGAGAAGACCCGCATCCTGCGGCTGAGCGGCGATGTGCGGATCGACGACGGGGGCGGTCAACGTGTCGCCACGGATGACGCCATAATCGACACCCGCACCGGCAAGATCAGCGGTGACCAGGGGCTTGTCGGCGACGGGCCGCTTGGCCAGATGCAGGCGAAGTCCTATGACGTGGATCGCGACAGCGGCCGCGTCACCATGAAGGGCGGCGTTCGGGCGAGAATCGAGAAGTAGGCGAAGCAGACGATGCGCAAGGTGAAGATGATGGCGGCCCTGGCCGCCCTGACAGGCGCGATGGCCTTCGCCGGCGGCGCGATGGCGCAGATCGCGCCGCGCTCCAACGCGCCAATCGACATCGCCGCCGACCAGTCCGAGGCCTTCACCAAGGAGTGCCGGGTGGTGTGGAGCGGCGACGTCGAGGCCCTGCAGGCCCGCACCCGCCTGCGCGCCCAGAAGCTGAGCGTCTTCTCCGCCCGCAACGGCGAGGACTGCGGCGCCACCGAGCGCATGGAGGCCGTCGGCCAGGTCTACTACGTCGAGGCCGACCGCACTGTCCGCGCCGACAGCGCCACCTATTCGGCCTCCAGCGAGACCATCACCCTCAGCGGCGGCGTGGTCGTGGTGCAGGGCCGCAGCGTGGCCCGGGCCGACCGGGTGGTCATCGACCTGAAGTCGGGCCAGTCGCAGATGTTCTCGGCGACCAAGGGCCGCGGCAGCGCCCAGCGGGTGCGCGGCATCTTCTATCCCAGCGGCCAGCCGAACTAGGGATGGCCCGCAAGACCATGGCCAGGGACAGCGACAAGGCGCCCGGTGCGGCGGCGACCGCTTCGGGCGCGGCCCCCGCCGGTCCGGCGTCGGGAGGCGTCGGCCTGGTGGTCGAGAGCATCGGCAAGCGGTTTGGCGATCGCCAGGTGGTCAAGAACGTCAGCCTGAGACTGGAGCGGGGCGAGGTCGCCGGACTGCTGGGCCCCAACGGCGCGGGCAAGACCACCTGCTTCTACATGGTCACCGGCCTGATCCCGGTCGACAACGGCCGCATCCTGCTGGACGGGGCCGACATCACCGCCCTGCCGATGTACCAGCGGGCGCGACTGGGCGTCGGCTATCTGCCGCAGGAAGCCTCGATCTTTCGCGGCCTGACCGTCGAGCAGAATGTCATGGCCGTGGTCGAGATGCGGATCGACAATCCGGCCGAGGCGGCCAAGGCGACCACCGGTCTGCTGGAAGAACTTCACATCGCCCATCTGCGGGCGGCGCCGGCCATTTCCCTGTCGGGCGGTGAGCGGCGGCGCGTGGAAATCGCCCGCGCCCTGGCCAGCGAGCCGGCCTTCATGCTGCTGGACGAGCCCTTCGCCGGCATCGATCCGCTGGCCATCGCCGACATCCGCGAGGTGATCGGCTATCTGAAAAAGCGCGGCATCGGCATCCTGATCACCGACCACAATGTCCGCGAGACGCTGGACATCATCGATCGCGCCTCGATCATCCATGCCGGAGAGGTGCTGTTCGAGGGCTCGCCGCAGCAGATCGTCGATGATCCCGAGGTGCGGCGCGTCTATCTCGGCCAATCCTTCGGCCAGCCGAGCCACGTCTGATAGCCCCTCCCCTTGAAGGGGAGGGAGGCGGCTAGCCCTCAAGCTCTTTCAGCAGCGCCGGATCGCGGCGCGCGCGGACGGCCAGGTCCTCGGCGTCGTCGCGGCCGTCCATCTCCAGCATGTCGACCAGCCGAGGCAGGCGCTGGGCGGCCTCGCGCAGGGACGGCTCGTCGGCGGCGTTGACCTTGAGGGCGGTGGCGACGATGTGCTTGCAGCGCAGCCCGCTGTCCTCGAAGTCGGGGCAGGTGCAGCGGGCGTCGCGGCCGTCGGCGGCCTTCATCTCGACCACATAGGCGATGCCCCGCTCGCCCATCACATGGGCCAGCACCCCGGCCGGCCCGATCGCCACCAGATCGACCCAGCCATGGGCGAAGTAGTTCTCACCGCGCTGGACCCGGGCCTCGGGCATGTCGTCGGTCAGGGCGGGGATGTCGAACATCTGGCTCATGGGACGAATCTAGCCGATTCGTTCACCCTTCGTCCTCGGCCCGGTGCATGTCGTCGTCGCTGAGGCCGAAATGGTGGCCGATCTCATGGACCAGGACATGGGTGATCAGTTCGCCCAGGGTGACATCGCCGCGCTCGGCCCATTCATCGAGGATCGGCCGGCGATAGAGAAAGATGCGCGGCGGCATCGGGGCCGGTCCCAGCACCGAGCGCTCGCCGAGATCGACACCGTGATACAGGCCTGACAGCTCGAAAGGCTCGGTGATCCCCAGGGCGTCCAGGGTTTCGTCATCGGCGAAATCGTCGATGCGGACGACGGCCTCCGCGGCCAGGCCGCGGAACGGTTCGGGCAGGGCGTCGAAGGCGGCCTGGGCCAGGACGGCGAAATCATCGAGGCTTGGCGCGGCGGCGTGGGTCCAGTCGGTCATGGGTCAGATATGGCGGCGGGCGCGGCCTTGCGCCAGCGGCGCGCGGCCGCGCCGGAAAATTCGGCAAGAAGGGTCTGGAATCATGGCCTTGTCGCGAATCGGCGGCGGAAACCGGTCTCCACTTTCGCCGCGCCCGCTCTATGGTGAATCAGCTGATTCGAGGGGCGATGGCCTTGGGCCCGACCGACCTGACACTCACCGCGGCGGCCGGATCGGTCTGTCTGGCGGTTTGCGCGACGCTCTGGGCCGTGGCCCAGCGCAGGGCGGGTGACGCGCGCGCGGCGGTTCTGGAAAGCCGGATCGACCGGTTGACCGCCGCCGCGGCGGCCGCACGGGCCTCGGCGGAGGCCTTTGACTGCGCCCTGGTGGTGATCGACAGCGGGGCCGCGCGCTTGGCCTCGGGCGAGGAGGCGCTGGCCGCCTGCGCCGCCGCCTTCGACCGCGAGGAGGATGACGCCCAGGGGCTGATGGAGGCGATGATCGCCGCCGACCCGGACCACGCCCGCCGCCTGCGGGCCCTGACCGAACAGGGGGAGGCCTGCGCCTTCGAGGCGCGGGGCCCCTTCGGCGCCATCTCGGTCGAGGGCCGCGCCGCCGGGGCTCAGGCCTGGCTGCGGCTGACCGCCCTGGCGACCAATGAGGCGGCGCTGCCCACCGCCGCGCGGCTGGCCTCCTTCCTCGACGGTCAGGGCGAGCCGGCCTGGATCGCCGCCGCCGACGGCGCCGTGCAATGGGGCAATCGGCAGTGGCTGGAAGCGGTCGGCGCGCAAAGCCTGGCCGACGCGGTCGCCCGCAAGCTGAGCTTCGATCCCGAGGCTGACGACCTGGCCCGGGAGGCCGCCGAGAGCGGCGAACGGCGCGAGACGGTCAAGCGCATCACCATCCTGGGCCGCCGCCGCGCCTTCCGGGTGCGGGCCGTGCCGCTGGAGGGGGGCGATGTGGCCCTGACCGCCCGCGACCTGACCGAGGCGGAAGACATCCGCGAGACCCTCAAGCGCCATGTCGCGGCGCATGACGAGACCCTCAACCATATCGCCGAGGCGGTGGCCATCTTCAGCCAGAACCGCCGGCTGTCCTTCCACAACGCCGCCTTCGCCCAGCTCTGGGCCCTGGAGCCGGCCTGGCTGGCCGAACATCCGACCCACGGCGAAATCCTCGACCGCCTGCGTCAGCGGCGACGTCTGCCGGAGACGGCGGACTATGCCGGATGGAAGGCGGCCGAACTGGCGCGATACGAGTCGCTGAAGGCCCAGCCGGACGATCTGTGGAGCCTGCCCGACGGGCGGACGCTGCGGGTGGTGCACCAGCCCCATCCGCTCGGCGGAGTGCTGCTGCTGTTTTCCGACATCACTGACGAGCTCAAGCTGAAGGCTCGCTACAACGCCTTCATCCAGGTGCAGCAGGCGACGCTGGACAAGCTGAACGATGCGGTGGCGGTGTTCGGCTCCGATGGGCTGATGCGGCTGCACAACGAGGCCTTCGCCAATTTCTGGAACATTCCGGTCGAGGATCTGAACGGCGCCGTGGATTTCGAAGGCGTCGCCGAGCGCTGCCTGCCGAGGCTGCATGACCAGGTGTTCTGGACCGAACTGAAGGGGCGCATCGCCGATCCCGATCCCAAGGCCCGGGCCCCGGCCTCCGGCGAGGTGCGGACCAGCGACGGCCGCATCGTCGCCTGGCAGTCGCGGCCCCTGCCCGACGGCGCCACCCTGATCGCCTTCGCCGACATCACCGACACCCGGCAGCTGGAAAGCGCCCTGGCGGCGCGGGAGTCGGCGCTGGACGAGGCCGAGCGGCTGAAGCGGGAATTCGTCGGCAACGTCTCCTATGAACTGCGCACGCCGCTGACCACCATCATCGGCTATTCGGAGCTGCTGGAGCGGATGGGCGAGGCCCTGCCGGAACGGGCCCGCGGTCACCTGGCGGCGGTGCGGGCGGCGGGGGCGCAGCTGGGCCGGTCGATCGACGACGTGCTGGACATCGCCGCCATCGACTCCGGCGAGATCGCCCTTGAGGTGGCCGACGTGCGGGTCTGCGACCTGCTGGCCGAGACCGCCGAGCGCTGGAGCCGGCACGCCGAGAGCGGCCAGATCATCCTCAGCGTCGATTGCGGCGACCAGGTCGGCCTGATCCGTGGCGACCCGCGCCGCTTCGCCCAGGTGCTCGACCATCTGGTGGAGAACGGCGTGCGGCAGACCCCCCCCGGGGGAACCGTCACCCTGACGGCCGAACGGGCCCTGGGCGAGGTGCGCATCAGCGTCGCCGACACCGGCCGGGGCATCCCCTTCCATGTCCAGGCCCACATCTTCGACCGCTTCGTCGGCCGCGACCGGGGCGGACCGGGCCTTGGCCTGGCCCTGGTCAAGGCCCTGGTCGAGCTGCATGGCGGCTGGGTGGCGCTGGAAAGCGAGCCCGGCGCCGGATCGGTCTTCACCTGCCACCTGCCGGAGGCGGCGCAGATCGACAGCGGACAGCGGGAGCTGGGGCTGTAGGGGGGGCATTCGGGCTTCCGCATTTGGCCAAGCGGGCCGCCCTGGCCCCCTCCCTTCCGTCACCCCGCTTTTGATTGACAATCATAAAATATTACGCGCTTAATCTCATATCGAGCCGCGCGGTGCGGTCAATGGGAGAGGGACGTGGGCGCGAAACTGGCCGGGGCCGCGGGCGGCCGACACAGCATTCCTCAGAACGCCGACATCAATGTCACGCCATTCGTCGATGTGATGCTGGTGTTGCTGATCATCTTCATGGTCGCCGCACCGATGGCGACGGTGTCCATCGCCCTTGATCTGCCACAGGCCGACGCGACCGCGCCGCCGCCGCCGAACGGGCCGACCTATGTCTCGATCCAGACCTCGGGCGCGCTGTTCATCGGCGATCAGGCCACCAGCCTGCCGTCGATCGGCGGAGACCTGGCGCGGGTCATGGCCGCCAAGGGCGTGGTCGGCAACGCCCATGCGGAGAGGATCTATGTCCGGGGCGACTCAGCCATCCGCTATGGTCAGTTCATGGCGGTGATGAACCGGTTGCAGGACGAGGGCTACTACCGGGTCGGTCTGATCGCCGAGGAAACGGAGTAGAACAACCTTCGTCATCCCGGCCGCAGCAGCGAAGCTGCGGAGCGCCGGGGCCCAGGGGTGCAAAATCTCGCTGATTCAACAGCCCGTGCGCGCCGCCCTGGGTCCCGGATCGCCTTGCGGCGTCCGGGATGACGGTTGCTCTCTCGAGAGTCGGGCGCGATTTGATGGACCCAAACCGCGCGGCTCCAGGTTCCTGTTGTCGCGCGATTAGTCCGCCAGCCGGATCCGCTTATCGGAAAACGCGCTAGTGCTGGCTTTCCGGCATCCGCACGATCAGGCCGTCGAGGTCGTCGCTGACCTTGATCTGGCAGGACAGGCGGCTGTTGGGTTCGACGTTCTCGGCGAAGTCGAGCATCGACTCCTCCATGGCCGACTTCTCACCGGTCTTTCCCTCGAAGGCGGGGTCGACATAGACGTGGCAGGTCGCGCAGGCGCAGGCGCCGCCGCAGTCGGCGTCGATGCCGGGGACGTTGTTCTTGATGGCGCCTTCCATCACGGACATGCCGGTCTTCACCTCGACGGTGTGCTCAGTGCCGTCGTGCTCGACGTAGGTGATCTTGGCCATACGCTCCCTTGGACCTTCTTCTTGTCGCCGCTATGCGGCGACCTCTTTCATGGAAATCGAGGAATCCGCAAGTCTCTCGCGAGAAACGGGCTTGCGGCCGCCGATCAGGATCTTGCCCATCATGAACTCGGGCGGTGAATTGACGGCCTCCACGGCCTGGACCAGGTCGCCCTTCAGATGGAAGACGGCGAACTTCGCGGTCGCCGGATCGCCGCGCACCAGGATGGTGTCGGCGTCGAAGGGCATGCCGGCGATCTGTAGCTTGAGATCATACTGGTCGGACCAGAACCACGGCACCTCCGGCGCCGGGGCCGGGCGGCCGACGATGGCGCAGGCGACCTGCTTGGCCTGCTCCAGGGCGTTGGGCACGCTTTCCAGGCGGAACATGCGGTCATAGAGCGGCAGGGGGCGATGCGTAACGTCGCCGATGGCGAAGATCGCCGGATCGGCGGTGCGGGCCTCCAGATCGACGACCACGCCGTTGATGCATTCGAGACCGGCGTCCTGGGCCAGGGCGTCATTGGGAATGGCGCCCACCCCGACCAGGGCCGCGTCGCAGGGCAGGACCCGCCCGTCGGCCAGCCTCACGCCGGTCACCTGGCCATTCTCGCCCTCGAACCCCTCGACCCCGGCCGACAGCTCGAAGACCACGCCGCGTTCGCTGTGATAGCGGGTGAAGAAGTCGGAGAGCTGCTGGCAGGCCACCCGGGCCAGAACCCTGGGCTCGCGCTCCAGCACCACGGCCTCCGCGCCGAGCGCCCGGGCCGACGCGGCCGCTTCCAGCCCGACGTAGCCGCCGCCGACAACGGCCAGATGCTTGCCCGGCCCCAGGGCGGCCTTCAGCTGCTCGGCGTCCGCGGCCGTGCGCAGGGCCATCACCCCCTTCAGCTCCGCCCCCGGCAGCGGCAGGGTGCGGGCGCGGGCGCCGGTGGCCAGGACCAGGACGTCGTAGTCGACGACCTCGCCGGTCGACAGGGTTACCTGCCGGGCGCCGCGATGGATGGCGGTGGCGCTGGCCTCGAGAACCAGGCGGCAGTTGTTTTCGGCGTACCAGTCGGCCGGTTTGAGGGCCAGGCTGTCGGCGTCGGCCTCGCCCTTGAGCCAGGCCTTGCTGAGCGGCGGGCGCTGATAGGGAACCAGCGGCTCGTCGCCGATCAGGGTGATCGGGCCCGTGTGGCCATACTGGCGCAGGAAGGCGGCCGCCGAGCCGCCGGCATGACCGGCGCCGATGATCACCACCCTCGCGTTCAGATCAGGGCCCCCTGGATTGGCCAAACCGTTTCCCCTCATGTGTTCCGCCAAAAATGACGACTGCGTCACCTTTGTGCAAGTCCAACCTCGATCGATCCGGGCCGGTCGTCACAAGCCATAGAACATCATCCGGTCCGGCGAAAAGGCGACATTCGGTCTTTGCCGTAACGGAAAGGGGGCCGGCGCGCGATGCGCCGGCCCCCTTGGCCCGGGTCGGGCCGGGTCCGTCAGGCCGGATCGACCGATCCTCCGGGGCCGCCAAAGGCCTGGGCGTGGGCGGGGAAGGGCGCGGGGGCGGCGGCGCCGTACCAGTCCATTCGCCGGGTGAAGAACATCGCCGCCGCGATGGCCGCGAAGCTGGTCAGGGCCCCGATCAGGAGCGCCAGATCCTCAAGCCGCATCAGGCCGTAGATCAGGACATAGAGCAGCGAGAAGGCGCCCAGCGCGATGAGACCCTGGCGGCGACTGGCGAACACCGCCGTCGAATAGGCCGAGATCAGGATCACCGTGGCCCCGGCGGCGATCAGGAAGGCCAGGTCGAAGCCGATCCGCTCGGCGATCGACAGCAGCAGAAGGTAGAAGACGATCTGGGCCAGGCCGATCAGCACATACTGGGCCGGATGCACGCGGCGTCCGGTGGTGGTCTCGAAGATGAAGAAGGCCAGGAACACCAGGCCCATGAACATCGGCGCATATTTCAGCGAGCGGCCGACCGACTGATAGGGATTGGTCAGTTCGACGAAGGACACCCCCAGGGCGCCGGAGGCCAGCTGGCTGATCAGCGACAGCTCGCCCTCGGCCGGGGCCCCCCGGGCGATGAAGGGCACCTTCCAGACGGCCTGGAAACCTTCTGGGCTGACCTGGCGGCTGACCGGCAGGAAGCCGCCGTCGAAACTGGGATGGGGCCAGTCGCCGCGCGCCTTGAAGACGGTGGTCTTGCCCCAGGGCAGGACCGACAACCTCTGGGCGCCGGAGAAGGCGAGGCGGGCGGAAACGACCATCGGCGCGGCGCCGGGCTCAAGGCCGGGAGCCGGCGCGGCCAGCAGGCTGAGGCCGGTGCGCCCCCGGTCGTCGTCGAGGGCCAGTTTGGAGGCGGGCGCCAGGGCGCGGCTCTGGCCGGCGATGTCGATCACCGCGTCCGAACGGGCGCCGCGAGGGTCGGACACCCCGACCAGATACCGCGCGCGGCTCCAGTCCAGTTGCGCCCGGGCCGGAGCCAGGGCGCCGGCGTCCGTCAGGTCGAAGGTCGATGTCAGGGTCAGGTCGGCGGTCCAGACGGGCACCTTGAACAGCGAGCGGCGGCGCACCTCCGAGCGGCTGGCGGCCGAGGCCTCGGCCTGGACCGGGAAGATGACGTGGGTTCCGAACGTCGCCTTTTCGTCCTTGTCGGCGGCGGGAATGACATAGGGCACGGCCAGAACCGGTCCCATGAAGGCCTGCCGTCCGCCGACCACCTGGCCGATTTCCTCGCTGACCTGTTCGGCGCGATGGGTGCGGTCGTAGAGCAGCAGGAACACGAACAGGGCGGCCAGGCTCATGACAAAGCCCAGCACGCAGACCAGCAGCAGTTTCAGCCCCATCGAACGGCGCGGAATGCGCGCCATCAAGGTATCGGCCATGGAAAGTCCTCCCGGCGCCCGGCATGGGCGGCACGGCCATCCTGCGTTTGCCGCCGTGCAGATGTCGCGCAGGGCCGGTCGCGGTTCAACATGATATCGGCGGGCGGCCAGGGCCGGCGCCTTACCGCGAGTTCACTGGAGGCGTCCCGAGGCCCTGACTATGGTCCGCCCCGAACGCCGTCTGGTGAAGACGGCCCTGGGGAGAGAGTCCGGAATATGCGTCTGCGACAGTTTGCGATCACCGGGCTGGCGGCCCTGGCCCTGGCGCTTCCGGCGGCGGCCCAATCCGGCGCCCCGACCTTCGATCCCCGCGGCGAAAAGGCCGGCATTCCAGGCGAGCCGACGCAGGTGCTGGTGCTGGGAACCCTGCATCTGGGCCAGACCTCCAAGGCCTTCAAGGCCGAATGGCTGGAGCCGCTGCTGGGCCGGCTGCAGGCCTGGGGGCCGCAGATCATCACCATCGAGGGCGTTTCCGGCGAGGGCTGCGCGGCGATGAAGGCCTATGAGGCCGTCTATGCCGAGGCGGTGGCCGACTACTGCCCCCGCACCCTGGCCATCGCGGCGCTCGGCCAGACCGCCACCGGCCTGACGATGCCGCAGGCCTGGGCAAAGGCCATGGGGATGCTGGCGGACTGGCCGGCGGCGCCCACGGCGGCCCAGCGCCGGACCCTGGCGGCCACCTTCGCCGCGGCCGGCGAGATCGATTCGGCCCTGGTGCAGTGGCTGCGACTGGCCCCGGAGGAGCGCCATGTCGGGGACGGACTGGACGAACCGCTGGTCGAGGCCCTGAACAGGCTGATGATCCGCAAGAACGAGAACAACCTGATCGCCGCGACCCTGGCCGCGCGGCTGGGGCTGGAGCGGGTCTATGCGGTGGACGACCACTCCTCCGACCAGATCGCCCTGTCGCGACCGCAGGCCTGCAACGCTGAAATCCAGGCGGTGTGGGACCGGATCGACGCGCCGGAGGTCAAGACCATGTCGACGCTTGAGGCCGGCCTGTCGGACGGCGAGGGCCTGCTGGCCTACTACCGGTTCCTGAATGCGCCCAAGACCCAGCTCGCCTTCATCGGCGCCGACCAGCTGGCCAATATGCGCGCGCCCTCTGCGGACCAGTGCGGTCGCCAGTACATGGCCTGGTGGGAGACCCGGAACCTGCGCATGGTCGCCAACATCCGCGCCGCCTTCGGCCCGACGCCGGGGGTCAGGGTGCTGTCGGTGGTGGGCTCCAGCCACAAGCCCTATTTCGACGCCTACCTCGACATGATCCACGAGGTGCGGGTGGTGGACGCCGAAGAGGTCCTTCGCTGACCAGGGACGGTTCGGGCGGGTTACAGGCGCGAGCCCATTTCCGCTCGCCCATTCCCGCTCTCCCCGACGCAAGTCGGGGCCCAGCTGGCAACCTGCATAAGGTCAGCGCAATTCGGCGCAGCCGCACCCGACCCCTGTGAACACTGGACCCCGACTTGCGTCGGGGAGAGCGGCGGAGAGGGACCCCCACACCGCCCGCGCAACCTCTGTCAGACCATCCGCTCCGCGAGCATCAGCTTGATCTCGGCAATCGCCTTGGCCGGGTTGAGGCCCTTGGGGCAGACCTGGGCGCAGTTCATGATGGTGTGGCAGCGGTACAGCTTGAAGGGGTCTTCCAGCGCGTCCAGCCGGTCGCCGGTGGCCTCGTCGCGGCTATCGATCAGCCAGCGGTAGGCGTGCAGCAGGGTGGCGGGGCCGAGATACTTCTCGCCGTTCCACCAGTAGCTGGGGCAGCTGGTCGTGCAGCAGGCGCAGAGGATGCACTCGTAGAGGCCGTCCAGCTTTTCCCGGTCTTCGGGGGCCTGACGCCATTCCTTCTGCGGCATCGGCGTCTCGGTCTGCAGCCAGGGCTCGATCGAGGCGTACTGGGCGTAGAACATGGTCAGGTCGGGGACCAGGTCCTTGACCACCGGCATGCTGGGCAGCGGGGCGATGGTGACTTCCTTGCCGGGAACCTCTTCCCAGCCATGGGTGCAGGCCAGGGTGTTGCGGCCGCCGATGTTCATGGCGCAGCTGCCGCAGACGCCCTCGCGGCAGGAGCGGCGGAAGGTCAGGGTCGGGTCGATGTTGTTCTTGATGTGGATCAGCACATCCAGAAGCATCGGGCCGCAGGCGTCGACATCGACGTCATAGCTGTCCCAGCGCGGGTTCTCGAGGCCCTCGGGGTCATAGCGGTAGATCTTGAAGGTCTTGACCCGGCTCGCGCCCGCCGGCGCGGAGAAGCGGCGGCCGTTGCCGACGCGGGAGTTCTTCGGAAGGGTGAGCTGGACCATTTGGCTTGGTTCCCGGGGGCGGTCGGACAGGCGGGCGGCGGGCGGGGCTTGCGGCCCCTAGTAGACGCGGGCCTTGGGCGGAATGTAGTCGATCTCGTCGCTCATGGTGTAGCTGTGGACCGGGCGGTAGTCGAAGCGCACCTTGCCGGTGGCGTCGTCGAACCAGGCCAGGGTGTGCTTCATCCAGTCGGCGTCGTTGCGGTCCGGATAGTCTTCCCGGGCATGGGCGCCGCGGCTTTCGGGGCGGTTGAGCGCCCCGCCGACGGTGACGGCGGCCTGGATCACCAGGTTGTCGAACTCCAGGGTCTCCATCAGGTCGGTGTTCCACACCATGCCGCGGTCGCTGACCTTGATGTCGCCGCGACGGGCGATGACCTTGTCCACCCGCTCGACACCCGACTGCAGGGTCTCGCCGGTGCGGAAGACGGCGGCGTCCTCCTGCATGGCCCGCTGCATGTCCAGGCGCAGCTCGGCGGTGGAGCTGGAGCCGTTGGCGTTGCGGAAGCGGTCCAGGCGGGCCAGGTGGCTGTCGGTGAAGCTGTCCTTCATCTCCGGCTGGGTGGCCCCGATCTTCAGGGTCTCGGCGCAGCGCAGGCCGACGGCGCGGCCGAACACCACCAGGTCGATCAGGCTGTTGGAGCCCAGGCGGTTGGCCCCGTGAACCGAGACGCAGGCCGCCTCGCCGACGGCCATCAGTCCGGGGACCGGGGTGTCGGGGTTGCCGTCCTTCAGGGTCAGGACCTCGCCATGGTAGTTCGTCGGGATGCCACCCATGTTGTAGTGGACGGTCGGCAGCACCGGGATCGGCGCCTTGGTCACATCGACCCCGGCGAAGATCTTGGCGGTCTCGGAGATGCCGGGCAGGCGCTCGGCCAGCACGGCGGGATCGAGGTGATCCAGGTGCAGGAAGATGTGGTCCTTGTTGGGACCGACCCCGCGCCCCTCGCGGATCTCGATGGTCATGGCCCGGCTGACCATGTCGCGCGGCGCCAGGTCCTTCACGGTCGGGGCATAGCGCTCCATGAAGCGCTCGCCCTCGGAGTTGGTCAGATACCCACCTTCACCTCTGGCGCCTTCCGTGATCAGGCAGCCGGCGCCGTAGATGCCGGTCGGGTGGAACTGCACGAACTCCATGTCCTGCAGCGGCAGGCCGGCCCGCGCCACCATGCCGTTGCCGTCGCCGGTGCAGGTGTGCGCCGAAGTGGCGGAGAAGAAGGCGCGGCCGTAACCGCCGGTCGCCAGCACGACCATCTTGGCGGAGAAGCGGTGGATGGTGCCGTCGTCGAGGTTCCAGGCGACGACGCCGGTGCAGCGGCCGTCTTCGACGATCAGGTCGAGGGCGAAATATTCGACGAAGAACTGGGCCGAATGCCTGAGCGACTGGCCGTAGAGCGTGTGCAGGATGGCGTGGCCGGTGCGATCTGCCGCCGCGCAGGTGCGCTGCACCGGCGGGCCGTCGCCGAAATTCTGCATGTGACCGCCGAAGGGGCGCTGGTAGATCCTGCCGTCCTCGGTGCGGGAGAAGGGCACGCCGTAATGTTCGAGTTCGTAGACGGCGGCGGGCGCCTCGCGGGCGAGATATTCCATCGCGTCGACGTCGCCCAGCCAGTCGGAGCCCTTCACGGTGTCGTAGAGGTGCCACTGCCAGTGGTCGGGGCCCATGTTGCGCAGCGAGGCGGCGATGCCGCCCTGCGCGGCGACGGTGTGCGAGCGGGTCGGGAAGACCTTGGTGATGCAGGCCGTCTTCAGGCCCTGTTCGGCCATGCCGAGCGTGGCGCGCAGCCCGGCGCCGCCGGCGCCGACGACGACGACGTCGAACTTGTGATCGACATAGGTATAGGCCCTGCCGTTGGCCGCGGGTGAGGAGGATGCCTTGGCCAAGTTTCAGACTCCGAAAGCGATCTTGAGAAGCGAGAAGGCGCAAATGGCGCCGATTGCGATGCAGAAGAAGGTGTTGAGGATCAGCAGGCCGTATTTCGAGGCTTCGCCGTGCGCATAGTCGAGCAGGATGTCCTGCATGCCGAGCCACATGTGGTAGAGGCTCGCGCCGATCGTCGCCAGGAGCATCATGCTCACCAGCGGATTGCCGAGGATCGACCGCATCTCGGCATAGCCCGCGCCGTTGAGCGCGAAAAGCAGGCCGACCACGAAAAAGGTCAGCGGAACCAGTGCGATGGAGGTCAGCCGGATCGCCCAGAAATGGCCGGTGCCCTCGCGGGCGGCACCCAGTCCCCGGACACGGCCGAGCGCGGTGCGCATGTCGGACGATTTCTTCATGCTGCGCTCCTCATCGCGACGACGGCGGCCCAGACCGCGAGCGTCAGCACGATCGATCCGATCATGGTTGCGATCGCGAGCTTCGTGGCGGTGTGCTTCTCCATGTAGGAGCCGGTGTCCCAGATCAGATGACGGATGCCGCCGAGCAGGTGGAACATGAGCGCCCAGCTGAAGCCGAACAGGACGAGCTGACCGAACCAGGATCCGACGATACCGCTCACCCAGTCGAAATAGCTCTCGCTGCCTGCCGCCGCGCTCACCCACCACGCGACAAGGAGGGTGCCGACATAGAGCGCACCGCCGGTGATGCGATGCAGGATCGACATGACCATCGTCGGTATCGGCTTGTAAATCTGCAGATGTGGCGATAGCGGCCGAGGCTTGAGGCGGGTGGCTGGTGCGGACATGGCTCCCCCGAGGGCGGCTTGGCCTTATCCCGCGGGCGGCATCAGGCTGGCCGAAATGCGACTTTTTCGTGCCAGCGTTCTAGTGCGGTTTTTGCAGCGCGTCAAAGCCGGAAAAGCGTGGCAAGTGCGGTATTTAGTACATGAAAAGTGATGCCGGGAGCTTCAATCGATTGAAGATTTCCGGCCTCCGGCGGTTGTCAGCGCCTGCAGGTGGCGGGCGCCGCCTTGGGGCGGAAGAAAAGCGCTTCCGTGCCGTCGAAGACGAAGGCGTACTGATCCTTGACATAGCGGGTGTGCGAATCGGCCGGAGAGGCCGGCAGTTCCATCACCGAGCCGTCGGAAAGGCCGAGCACCACCTGCGTGACCGTGTTGTTCACCTCGAGGCTTTCGCCGTTGTCGCAACGATAGATCGACCGGCCGGCATAGAGCGCGTTGTCCTCGTAGGCGACGGTCCCCGCCGCGTCGGCGCCAGCGTCCGCAATGTCCGCGGCGGATGCGGATGCACCCGGCAGCAATGACGCGGTCGGCGCGGACGTGCCGTCCGATGCGCAGCCGCCCAGCAGACACGCCGAAACCAGCGCTGCCGCAAGGTAGGCCCCGTGCGAGCTCTTTCGGAACAATGCCCCCATCGCGTCAGCTAGCCTCCTGTCGGGATGTTTTTCAAGCCGGCGCGCGTCTCGTTAACCATGTTTCTCAATCGGCGCGCCGCGGACCACCGCCAAGCCGTGACAAAGGTTAATAATTGGTTAATCCTTGTCTTAGGAAACGGCTCGGGCCCTTGCCCGGAAAGGACAGGCCATGCGTTCGATCGCGAAACACCTGCGCGCCCTGCCGCTCGCGGCGGGATTGTTCGCCGCCGCCGCGCCGGCAGTAGCCGGAGACCCGTATGGCGAGAGGTATCATGCCGATTCGTTCGGCAATCTGATCGTCTACAGCCCGGCGGGCTACAAGCGCATCATCGTTGGCCAGGGCCATGTCCTTGCGGAGTATGAGGCACAGGCCGCCGCCGAACCCCAGCTCTATGAGGACGACGGCCCGGCTGTCGAGGCCTACCGCCACTGCTACACCGTGCCCGGCATCTTCAAAGGCCGCAGCTACATGTACGGGCTGCCGGACGGAGTGGTGCCGACCCCGGCGCGCCGGGTATGCGACTGAGCTGAGCCCCGCAGGCTATCGCTTGTCCCGGAACGCGCGGCGGTTTTGTGCGCCGTTGCCGTTGCCGCTCGGGTGGACCATCGGCGGAGCAACCCGAACGCAATCGCGCCCGGCGTTCTTCGCCTCGTAAAGGGCCAGGTCTGCCCGGCGCAGCAGTTCGTCGTAGGTCTCGCTGCCGTGACGCTGGGCGACGCCGAAGGTCGCCGTACAGCCGTCGCCCGACGCCAGGCCGCCGATCACGGACTGCGAGAACGCGACCCGGGCGCCTTCGGCGATGAGGCGGGCGGTCGCGAGCTCTGTGCCGGAAAGCAGGATCGCGAACTCGTCGCCGCCGATCCGGCCGATGATATTGTCCCCCGCCACCTGCCTCATCACGTCGGAGAACACCTGGACGACCCGATCGCCCGCCTCGTGGCCATAGGTGTCGTTCACCGCCTTGAAGCGGTCGATGTCGGCGAGCACGAGTGTCACCGGGCCGCCGGAGCGGTCGGCGATGCGCAACGTCTCGTCGGCCCGCTCGACGAATCCGCGGCGGTTGAGAAGACCCGACAAGGTGTCCGTCGCGGATCTCAAGTTCGCATCCGACAGCATGCGGCCGACATAGACGGCCAAGGTCATCAGCGCGACAGCGACCGCCAGGATGATGCCTGTGGACTGGGAGAGCAGCGCGTAGGCCGTGTTGAGATAGGACGCGGGCGACGAGCCGGGCCCTCCGATCTCGACCGCGATGAGAGGTTTGATCACGAAATACGCGGCACTCAGGGCGAGTATGCCCAGCAATGACTTGTCGAGAGCATCCAGTCTGCGGGCGCGCAGCAATATCCATACGGAGACCGCCTGCAGCACGCCGTAGGGCGCCTGCCAGAGGACATTGCGTGAGATCAATTCGCGCGGCAGAGTCTGCGTGTAGAGATTCAGCAGCACCGAGGCGACCAGGAGGAGGCCGAGCAGGCGCCAAGGCGGCCTGACGTCGTATTTTCGCGCGACGCCGACGGAATAGGATGCCAGCGCCAGGAGAAGAGACGTGTAGGCCGTGGTCGCCACTATTGTCGATGTCGGCCAATACGATATGAGGAGTTCGAAACCGGAGTAGGCGATGCCGAATGCATAGGCGGCGCTGATCCAGCGAGCGGAAGCCAGGGACCTGTCATAGGTGGCGATGGCCAGGAATGCGATCGCCAGCAGCGCCGAAACGCTGAGATTGGTCATCAGAATGAAAGCGGCGCTGGTCATGGCATCCTGTACTTCGATTCCGTTCTAGAACCGCGCCGACGAACATCCGGTTAACTGCCGGCAGGAACCACAAAGAGGGGCTGGCAGTTCCCAACCTCATTCAGGAGAAAAGTA
>JAHBYC010000026.1 GCA_019636175.1 Caulobacter sp.
CTCCTTGAAGCTCTCGGCGCAGTCGCCGCCCTGCAGCAGGAAGGCCTTGCCGGCCGCGACCTCGCCCAGCTTCTCCTTCAGCCGCCGCGCCTCGCCGGCGAACACCAGCGGCGGCATCCGGCGAAGCTCGTCCTCGACCCGGGTCAGCGCGTCCACGTCCGGATAGTCGGACGGGATATGCTTGGCGGGTTTGGCTCTCCAGGATTGCGGGGTCCAGCGGTCGGTCATGGGTCAACTCGGGAAATGGGACGGCGGCTCATACAGGAACCGGGCCAACAAGGCAAAATAATGCGTGAACCGGGCGAACAATAGTGCCGGGGAGGCACAATCACCCCCGATCAACACGGTGAGGGATCAGGCGCCGCCCAGGTTGGCGGCCACATACTTCTCCTTCATCGTCACCAGTTCCTCGGCCGCCGTGGGGTGGACCGCACAGGTCGAGTCCCACTGGGCCTTGGTGACGCCCATCTTCACGGCGATGGCCGCCATCTGGATCATTTCCGGCGCGTCGGGGCCGACCACATGGACGCCGACCACCTTCTGGTCCTTGGGGTTGACCAGCAGCTTCATCAGCATCTGCTCCTCCCCGTGATAGAAGGTCACCTTCATCGGCCGGAACACCGCGCGATAGACGTCCACCTCGCCGAATTTCTGGCGGGCCTCATGCTCGGTCAGGCCCACCGTGCCGATCGGCGGCTGCGAGAAGACGGCCGTGGCGATGGTGTCGTGATCATAGGTGGTCGGGTTGTCGCGGAACTGGGTCTCGGCGAAGGCCGCCCCTTCGCGGATCGCCACCGGCGTCAGGTTGACCCGGTCGGTGACATCGCCGACGGCGAAGATGTTGTCGACATTGGTTCGCGACCATTCGTCGACCTCGACCGCGCCCCGCGCGTTCAGCTTCACGCCGGCCGTCTCAAGCCCCAGCCCCTCGACATAGGGTTCGCGGCCGGTGGCGAACATCACCTGCTCGCTGGTCAGGATCATGCCGTTGTTCAGCTTGCTGACCAGCCCGCCGTCGGTCTTTTCGATGCTGGCGTGCTGGCAGCCCAGCACCACGGTGACGCCGCGCCGTTCCATTTCGCGAGCCAGATGGGTCCGCACATCGTCGTCGAAGCCGCGCAGGATGTTGGGGCCGCGATACAGCAGGGTGGTCTTGACCCCCAGGCCGGCGAAGATTCCGGCGAACTCCACCGCAATGTAGCCGCCGCCGACCACCACGATGCTCTCGGGCAGGCGCTCCAGATGGAAGGCCTCGTTGGAGGTGATGGCGTGCTCGATGCCGGGCAGGTCCCGTGGAACCGTCGGCCGGCCTCCGGTGGCGATCAGGATCTTGTCGGCGGTCACCGTCAGGCCCTTGTCGGCCATCTCGATGGTGTGGGCGTCCTTCAGCACCGCGCGGGAATGGAACAGCTCGGCGCCGGCCTTGCCCAGGTTGGCGACATAGATGCCCGACAGCCGCGCGATCTCGACATCCTTGGCGTCCAGGAAGGTCTTCCAGTCAAAGCTCGCCTCGGGAATGGTCCAGCCGAACCCGCGCGCGGTCTTCAGCTGGTTGGACACCTCGCTGGCGTAGACCATGAACTTCTTGGGCACGCAGCCGCGGATCACGCAGGTGCCGCCGACCCGGTGCTCCTCGGCCACCGCCACCCTGGCCCCGGACATGGCGGCCAGCCGCGCCGCGCGCACCCCGCCGCTGCCGGCGCCGATGACGAAGAGGTCGAAGTCGTAGTTGGCCATCAGCGGGCTCCGGTCGCGGTCTGTCGGTTGTCAGGCTTGGGTATGTAGGGCGTCAGGGCGTCAGCCGCACGACCCCGTCGTCGGTTCCGATCAGCGCCTCGTCGGCCAGATCGAGAAACAGGCCGTGATCGACCACGCCGGTCACCGACTTCAGGGCCTCGCCAAGGGCCGCCGGCGCGTCGATGCGGCCGGACGCCATGTCATAGATCAGGTTGCCGCCATCGGTGATGACCAGCCCGCGGTCGGACTTGCGCAGGCGCGGCGGCGGCAGGTCGAACTCGGCGGCGATGTCGGCCAGGCGCTGACCGGTGTGGATATGACCGAACCGCACCACCTCGATCGGCAGCGGGAACCGGCCCAGCGCCTTCACCTGCTTGGCCGCGTCGGCGATGACCACGCAGCGGCTGGAGGCTTCCCAGACCAGCTTTTCCCTCAGCAGGGCCGCGCCCCCGCCCTTGATCAGCGACAGACCCGGCCCGACCTCGTCGGCGCCGTCCACGGTCAGGTCGACCCGACGAACATCATCCAGCCCGACGATCAAGATCCCCAGATCACGCGCCAGATCGGCCGTGCCGTCCGAGGTGGGAACGCCCTTGATGTCCAGCTTTCGCGCCGCCAGCGCCTTGACGAACCAGGCCGCCGTCGAGCCGGTGCCCAAGCCGACGACCATACCGTCCTCGACCAGCTGCGCGGCGGCTTCCCCGGCCGCCTTCTTCTGCGCGTCGGCGCTCACGGGGCGGCCTTGATGTGGGTCAGGGTCGCGGTCACCACGCCGTTGTTGCTGCTGACCCCCATGAACCAGTAGCCACCGGCCTTCAGCGTCGCACCGAAGACCGCGTCGGAATCCCCGGCCATCGACACCCGCTTGCCATCGACAATGCGGAACAGGAACTTGGGAAACTCCGGCGAGGGGTCGATCGGATCGATCCCGACCCAGGACAACAGCGCCGGGATCTGCACCACATCCAGGCCCTCCCCCGTCACCCCGCAGGTTCGCGACACCGCCGTCGCCATGCCGTTGGCCTTGGCCAGCCCGTCGGAATAGCCAGAGTTGACCAGAAGTTGCTGCCTGGGATCGGTCTCCAGGGCGAAGTGCCGGAAGGGCGAGTCCGCCGGTTCCTCGACCACGCGATATCCACGCTCCGGCGCCTGGGCGATCGCCTTGTCGAAGTCGGATGGATTGGCGCCGCACAGCGCCTTGAAGTCATCGACCCAGCCGGTCTGGGCGACCGCCGCGCCGCTCCACAGCAGCGCCGCGACCAGCGCCCCCGCGCCGAAGACCCGTCCTTGCCTGATCATCGCCCACTCCCGCCCTTGGCTCGCACGCCGCCAGACGCCACGCCGGGTCGACAGCCCTGGCTGTCTGGCTTGCCCGAGCCCGCGCGTCAACGGGCGCCGCCGCCGTCTTCAGCGGCTGGCGACCAGGGTCAGGGCGCGGCCGTCGATTGTGTCAGAGTGGCGATCGTCGTGGCGTCGCTGATGTCGAGTTGCAGCAGATAGTATCCACCGGCCTGCAGCGCCGCGGTCACCGCGGGGTCATTGTCGGCGTCGATCACCGCGCGTCGTCCCCCTTGTTCGGTGAAGAAATAGCTGGTCCGGCTATCGGTGCTCGCGGACGGCGCCACGCCGACCCAGCGCTTAATCCCCTCAACCCCGCCGGAAGCGTCCTTGGGCGCCGTGATGCTGCAGGCGACGAACGCCTGGCCTAGCTTCCCCGGGCGCGCCGGACTGCCGCCATGACCGACGACGACCGCCCAGCGAGCCTGCCCCACGGTCTTGGTCAGCAGCGTCACGCTGTCGACGCCGTCCGGCGTGGGAACCGACATCCGGCTGTAGCCCCGGCTTTCGGCGGCGGCGACCGACCGCGACATGTTGGTCCGGTTGGCCAGACAGATCGCCTGGAATTCCGACGTCAGGGACATGCCGGCCGTCTGCGCCTGGGCGCCGGCGGGGGCTGTCATCGGGAGCGCCAGGAAGGCGGCGGCGAGCATCACATTACGCATGGACATACCTTTGAACCGTGAAAATCAGCGCCAGCATGGCGGCGCCGGCGCGCGCCGTCATGCCCCGTTCTGGGGGCCCAA
Organism: Caulobacter sp.; assembly: GCA_019636175.1. Lineage (GTDB taxonomy): Bacteria > Pseudomonadota > Alphaproteobacteria > Caulobacterales > Caulobacteraceae > Caulobacter. The sequence continues at coordinate 3,822 of JAHBYC010000026.1, forward strand.
CCCTTGTCCCGGCCCGGGCGGACCCGGCGGTCAGGGCTTTGGCAGGACGGTGGTCAGGATGAGGGTCGTGTAGGCCCCCTGACGGCTGTAGGACGCGACGTCATAACCGCCCGACCGCAGCGCTTCGACCATGTCGGCCTCACGTCGGAACGACAGCATGGTGCGGTTTCCGTTGCGCTGCTTGTAGTAGTACAGGGTCTTGTCCGCCGTCGCCGTGTGGGCCGGGCCGCCGACCCAGTTGGCCAGACCGCTCGCCACAACGCCGGCGTCATCGATGCCAACGACCGTGCAGGTGACAAAGGTTTGCCCGGGCGTGGCGCCCGCGGCGGGCTTCTCGCCCGTCTTGATCGCCAAGGCCCACCCGCGACCATCGACGGTCTTCTCGAAGCCCATGACGCCATCGACGGTCCGCGACGGCGAATAGCCCGCCGCCCTGGCGGCCGCGACCTGGCCGGGCAGGCTGTTGCGGTTAGCGGCGCAGATCGACTGGAAGTCCCCGAGAAGCGTGGTCGGGGCCGCCATCGCCGTTGTGGTTGCCAGAACGGTCGCCGTCATCACGACCGCGGAAACGAGGGGCAAGCGCATGCTGGTTTCGACCTTTCCGTGAAACTGATCTCTGGGGGGCCGACCGCACGGCCGCAAGTCAGAATGCCGAGGCGGCTGTCCGCGACAGGGTCGCCACGATGTTGCCGTTGGTCGTCTTGACCTGGAACACATAGGCCCCGCCGGCCTGCACCGCGGCCTGCACCCCGGCGTCATCGTTCGACACCAGCAGCTGGTGACGGCCGGCGACCTCTCTGAAGGCGTAGACCGCCTGGGCCGCGTTCGGATCCAGCGGCGGCACGCCCGCCCAGACCTTCAGGCTGTCGCCCGCTGTCGGCCCCAGCGCCTGACCGCCGACGCTGCAGGTCGAGGAGGTTTGCCCCGCCTGGGTCACCGACGGCGGAACGCCGGTCACCGCGACCCCGGACGATCCAGCGACGGCCGTTCTCCGTTCGGCTCAATTGCGTCGTTGTGCCGATCTTCGCCGCCTCCGGCCCGGTCTCGATGGCGAAACCCCGCGCCCGGGCGGCGGCGATCGCCGCTGTCGGATTGAGCCGATGGGTGTCGCAGATCGCCTTGAAGGTCTCGCCCAGATCCAGTTCGGCGGCGGAGGCGGCGCCGGCTGCCAGCGAGGCGGCGACAGCCAGGGCGACGATGGACGGGATATGCATGAGGCGGGATACTCCTTGGGACCACGGCCCGTGACCATCGCCGCGCCATCCCTCGCCGCCAACCCTTGTTCGGGGGGTCAGCCCTTCAACGCGCCTTCAGGGCCCGGAACCGGGTCTCCGAGCCCGCCTCCAGGACCTGCTCTGGGCGCGCTAGTTCGAGGCCGCCGGAACGTTTCGCAGCAGGGTCATGACCGTCATGCCTCCCTTGACCTTGACCGTGAGGATGTAGAGCCCGCCCCTGTCGAGGGCCTTTTTCACCTCAGGGTCGCCCATCGATTGCAGAGGCAGGTGGCGACCGGCGCTTTCGGTGAACACGTAGGTCGTGTTGGCGGGATCGGGATCCAGGGGCGTCACTCTGGCCCAGCGGCGCACCGCGTCCCCGCCGGCCGTCCCCGTCTCATAGCCGCCGATGCTGCACACCGTGGAGTTCGCCTCCGGCACGTCCCCCGACGCCGGTATCATCTTCAACTCAAGGCGGACGACCCATTTACGGCCATCGATCATCCTGGTCAGCATGGTCGTCGACCCCTGCGTCGGTCGGGTCGGGCCCTTGAGCAAGCTGTATCCGTGGGACATTGCCGTGCTGATCACCTTCGAGGAGTCCAGGCGATTGGCCACACAGATCGACTGGAATTCACCGGCGATATCGGGCTGGGCCGCCAAAGCGGCCGGGGACGCCCCGATGACCGCGACGGCGACGAGGAACGGAGCAATTGGCGGCGAAAAACGCATGACGGTCTGGGCTCTCCAAGGATTTGCGAGGTTGGACCTGGCTGGAGGTCCTTCGGGCGTCGACCCGCGAAGGCGCACGCGCCGGGCGCGGCTTGACCGCGGATTATTTGGCGGCGCTGGATCGGGTTATGGTCGCCACTGTGCTCTGGTCGCGGATATCGATCTGAACGAGGTAAAACCCATCGTTGTCGATCGCCGCTGCAATGGCTGCCTGGTCCGCCGGGTTCAGGGGCAAGCGCCGCCCGCCCGCTTCGCGGAAATAGAATTTGGTTGTTGAGCCTGTTGCGACGGAGGGAGAAACCCCGAGCCGTCGTTTCATGGCCTCGGCGACACGCGGGTCGGCGCCGCTCGCGACAATCGTGCAGGACAGAAAGCGCTGGGCCGGCGTCGTCTCCGTCGCCTCGGCGGCGCCGGTGGCGACAACAACCGCCCACCGACCGTTGTCGGTGGGTCGCCCCAGGACCAGACTGAATTTCAACGGTGGCGGGGGTTTGGCCGCGGACGGCTGAACCGTGAACCCCCTCCCCTTCGCCGTCTCGATCGCCTTGATCAATTCGGGACGGTTGGCGAGGCAGATGGTCTCGAACTCGCTGGCCACATCGAGCGTTTCCGCTCGGGCCCCGGCGGGAACTGTCGCCGAAATGGCCAGAAGCGAGGCCAGCATGAAACGCGAACGCATGGTCACAAACCTTGGAGAAGCTGAACTGGGAGCTTCAGACTAGTGACCAGGGGGCCTCGGGTCTTGACCCTTAAAGGGGGGACCTAGCTCCCCTTCAGCTTCGCCTTAAGGGCTCTGAACCTCGCCGCCCAGCCCGCCTTGACGACCTGCTCGGGCCGCGTCAGGCCCAGCGCGTCGGCGGGGACGTCGCGGGTGATCACCGAGCCCGAGCCGGTCATCGCCCCCGCCCCCACCGTCACCGGCGCCACCAGCGAGCTGTTGGAGCCGATGAAGGCGCCCTCGCCGACGTGGGTGTCGAACTTGTCGAAGCCATCGTAGTTGCAGAAGATGGTTCCCGCCCCGATGTTGGCCTTCGCCCCGACCGTGCCGTCGCCCAGATAGGCGAGGTGGTTGGCCTTGGCGCCGGCCCCGACCTTCACCTTCTTGACCTCGACGAAGTTGCCGATGTGGGCGCCCTCGCCGATGTCGGCGCCGGGGCGCAGCCGGGCATAGGGGCCGACAATGGCGCCGGCGCGCACCACAGCGCCCTCCAGGTGGCTGAAGGCGCGGATCACGGCGCCGGCTTCGACCTCGACCTTCGGGCCGAAGACGACGTTGGGTTCGATGACCGCCCCACCCGCAATCTGCGTGTCGAAGGACAGCCAGACGGTTTCCGGCGCGACCATGTTGACGCCCGCGGCCATCAGGGCGTTCCGCGCCCGTTGCTGCCAGAAGGCTTCGGCCCGGGCCAGTCCGGCCTGGTCGTCGGCGCCCATGACCGCCAGTTCGGAGGCAGTGGCCACCCCGACCCGCGCGCCGTCGGCGTTGGCCAGGGCGACAATGCCGGTGATGTAGTACTCGGCCTTGGCGTTGTTGTTGTCGACGCGGGACAGCCAGTCGAACAGGGGTCCCGCCGGACCGGCCAGCATGCCGCTGTAGCAGAGGCCGACCGCCCGCTCCTCGTCGTTCGCCTCGCGCGCCTCGACAATGCGCAGCAGCCGGCCGCTGTCGTCGGTGATCATCCGGCCGTAGAGGGCCGGGTCGGCCGGCTCGAAGGCCAGCATGGTCAGTTCCCCTGTCCCGAACAGGGGCGCCAGATCCTCGGCGGTCAGCAGCGGGCAGTCGGCGTTGGTGACCAGCACCTCGCCCTCGAACCCGGCCAGGGCGTCCCTGGCGCAGAGCACGGCGTGGGCCGTGCCCATCGGCGGATCCTGGATGGCCACCGCCCTCTCGCCCAGTCGCGCCCGGACATGCTCGGCCACCGACGGGCTGTGGGTTCCGCAGACCACCACGATCTGTTCGCACCCGGCGCCCTGGGCCGCATCGATGGCGCGGTCCAGCATGGTGCGTCCGCCGACCTTGTGCAGCACCTTGGGCAGCGGCGACTTCATGCGCGTGCCCTGTCCGGCGGCCATGATCACGGCGGCTCGTTTGGTCATGGTCGGGTCCTGGCGGTCGTTGCAATCGTTTTCCGTTTAGCCGAAAGCCTCCGGTCATGCACAACCTCAACATCGAGATTTCCGCCGACCTGGCCGGCTGGACCATCGCCTTCGACCTCGACGGCACCCTGGTCGACAGCGCGCCGGACCTGGTCGGCGCCCTGAACACCATCCTGGTCGAGGACGCCCTGCCGCCCGTGTCGCTGGGAGAGGGACGGCTGCTGGTCGGTCGCGGCGCGCGCTGGATGGTCATGCAGGCCTTCCTCGCCGCCAATGTCGAACTGCCGGAAGAGCGGCTGGACGGCCTCGTCGAACGGGTTGTCGCCACCTATCGCGACCGAATCGCCCGCGAAACCCTGCCCTATGACGGTTGCCTTGCCGCCCTGGACGCCCTCGCCGCCCGGGGCGCGACCCTGGCGGTCTGCACCAACAAGCGCAACGAACTGTCCCTGGCCCTGCTGGACGCCCTGAACATGACCGCCCGCTTCGCCGCGGTGATCGGCGCCGATGTCGCCCCGGCGCCCAAGCCCGACCCGCGCCACCTGCTGATGAGCATCGCCGAGGCGGGCGGCGATCCGGCCCGCGCGGTGCTGGTCGGCGACACCCGCTACGACACCGAAGCCGCCGCCAATGCGAACGTGCCCTGCATCGCCGTCGACTTCGGCTACAGCCAGACCCCGGTCGCCGAGCTGGGGGCCGCCGCGGTCATCAGCCACTTTGACGACCTCCTCGCCGCCATCACCGCCCTGCCCTCTTGCCCCGCGGGCGCCCGGTCGCTATAGACCCGCCCTTCCTGAGAAGGATGCGTAGCTCAGCGGGAGAGCACCTCGTTCACACCGAGGGGGTCACAGGTTCAATCCCTGTCGCATCCACCAGGGTTTCCCCTTAATCCGATCATGAGCAGGCTTGGGCCTTAGCCCTGCACGACGCCGGCCCGGTTCGAGTGCGCGGACCCCGCCTCAAGGGATCGAACACCGGCGGATTACCGCTCCGGACCAGGCCTCTTCCAACTGTAGCTGTTGTTGACAGGCTCCCTCAGCGCGTGTGCTAACTGCCGTCTACTGGGGGGATTCATGAAGCCTGTATTTGCGCTGGCCGTAGCGGGACTGCTGTTGGCCGGGTGCGCCACGTCGGCGGCCAAGGTTCAGCCGATTTCCATTTCACCGCTGCTCTACGCAAACAAGTCCTGTGACGAGTTGGCGCTGCAATTTGCCCAGACCGACAAGGACCTGCAGGTTCAGTCCCTGCGCCAGAACAAGACCCGCCGGGCGGACAAGGTCGGCGTGCTCCTCTTGGGCCTGCCGCTTTCGTCCATGACCGGCCACGGCGCGGAAGGCGAAGTCGCCCAGCTCAAGGGCGAGAAGATCGCCATTGAAAAGGCCCAGGCCGCCAAAGGGTGCCCCTCCGGCGACGGAACCTGAGGGGCCGCGCTTCGGCAAGGCGCCATTTGACACCCCGGATCGTCTCAGCCGGGGCTCCTGTCCGCTGAATGCAAAACACCCCCCGGCCATGGCAGGGGGGTGTCTTCGTCCGGCCTTGCCGGAAGGTCAGAAGATCTCGAACAGCCCGGCCCCGCCCTGGCCGCCGCCGATGCACATGGTGACCACGCCCCACTTGGCGCCGCGACGGCGGCCTTCCTGCAGGATGTGGCCGGTGCAGCGGGCGCCCGTCATGCCGAAGGGGTGGCCGATGGAGATCGAGCCGCCGTTGACGTTGTACTTGTCGGGATCGATGCCCAGCTTGTCACGGCTGTAGAGGCACTGCGACGCGAAGGCCTCGTTCAGTTCCCAGATGTCGATGTCATCGACCTTCAGACCCTGGCGGGCCAGCAGGCGCGGCACGGCGAACACCGGGCCGATGCCCATCTCATCCGGCTCGCATCCGGCCACGGCCCAGGAGACGAAGCGGCCCATCGGCTCCAGACCGCGACGCTCGGCTTCCTTGGCCTCCATCAGCACCACCGCGGCGCCGCCGTCGCTGAGCTGGCTGGCGTTGCCGGCGGTGACGAACTTGCCCTCGCCCTTGACGGGCTTGAGCGAGGCCAGGCCTTCCAGCGTGGTGTCGGGGCGGTTGCACTCGTCGCGATCGACCACATAGTCGACGATGGTTTCCTCGCCGGTGGCCTTGTCGACCTTCTTCATCTTGGTCGCCATCGGCACGATCTCGTCGGCGAACTTGCCGGCGGCCTGGGCGGCGGCCATCCGCTGCTGGGACTGCAGGCTGTATTCGTCCTGGTATTCCCGGCTCAGGCCGTAGCGGGCGGCGACCACGTCGGCGGTGTCGATCATGGCCATGAAGATGTCGGGCGCGATCTTGAGCAGTTCGGGATCGGTCGCCGCCGCGCCGCCGGCCCCGCCGCCCGGAATGGAGATGCTCTCCACCCCGCCGGCCACCACGCAATTGGCGCCGTCGCCGCGGATGTGGTTGGCGGCCATGGCGATCGACTGCAGGCCCGAGGAGCAGAACCGGTTGATGGTCACCCCGCCCGTGGTCACCGGCAGTCCGGCCAGCAGCGCCGCCAGGCGGCCGATGTTGTTGGCCCCATGGGCGTTGTTGCCCATGTAGCAGTCCTCGATCTCCGCGGGATCAACGCCGGATTTTGCCACCGCATGCTTGATGGCGTGAGCGGCCATCGACATCGGCGGGGTAATGTTGAAACCCCCGCGACCCGCCTTGGCGAGGCCGGTGCGGGCGTAGGAGACGATGACGGCTTCGCGCATGAACTGTTCCTGCCGTATGGACGGCCCGCTCTGGAAGGCGGCGGGTCCGCGAGAGATTGCCGCCGGAGTCTGCGGCTGGATGATCTGGCGCCTGGCGGACGGTGCTCAACGGGCGCCCCTCCAAACAAGCGTTTGACACTTTCCATGCTCCCGGCCCCGAGTGAAAGCCCCCGACCGAAAAATCGCCGAAAACTTTCCACTCCCCCGCCCGTCATCCCGGGCGTCCACAGGGCGACCCGGGACCCAGGGGGTGAAGGGCCTGGCGATCAAACTCAGCTTCCTGCCGGGCGCACGGCGCCTTCTGGGTCCCGGCGCTCCGCGCTTCGCACTCCGGCCGGGATGACGGACGAGAAGGTCAGGCCAGCCCCCCTTAGTGTCCGCCGCCCGCGGGCAGGTGGCTCTTGTCGTGCCGGCCGACCCTGTCGACCAGGGTGGCGCTGGCGGCGTTCATCCCGCTGAGCGCCACTTCGGCCCCCTGCCGCCGATAGCGGAACACCACCTTGTCGACCGCCGCCACCCCGGTCAGGTCCCAGATATGCACCCCCGACATGTCGATCTCCACTCGGCGGGGATGGCCGTGGAACTCGAACTCCGCGGCGAAAAGGTCCGCGGAGCCGAAGAACAGCTGGCCGTGAACCCGATAGCGGCGAACCTCGTCCTCCTCGTCGAAGGCGCCCTCGACCACCAGCAGCTTGGAAACCTTTCGCGCGAAGAAGATGGCGCTGAGCACCACCCCCAGCATGACCCCCTTGGACAGGTCATGGGTCGCCACCACCGTTGCGGTCGTCGCCAGCATAACCACCGAGGAGGCGAACGGCGTCGTCCTCAGCCGCAGGATCGAGCCCCAGTCGAAGGTGCCGATCGAGACCATGATCATCACCGCCACCAGGGCGGCCATCGGGATCCTGGCCACCCAGTCCTGCAGCACCAGGATCAGGAACAGCAGGAAGAGACCGGCCCACAGCGTGGACAGCCTGCCCCGCCCGCCGGATTTCACATTGATGATCGACTGGCCGATCATCGCGCAGCCGGCCATGCCGCCGAACAGCGGCGCCAGGATGTTGGCGATGCCCTGGCCCCGCGTCTCACGGTCCTTGTCCGACGGGGAGTCGGTCAGGTCATCGACCAGGTTGGCGGTCAGCAGGGATTCCAGCAGACCGACAAAGGCCAGGGTCGCGGCCACCGGCCCGATAATCCTCAGGGTCTCCAGCGTCAGGGGCACGGCCGGCAGGTGGAAGACCGGCAGGGTCGAGGGCATGGCGCCCATGTCGCCGACGGTCCGCACGTCGATCTTCAGGGCCATGGCCAGGGCGCTGAGAACAATGATGGCGATCAGCGGCGAAGGAACCGCGCGGGTCACACGGGGCAGCAGATAGATAATCGCCAGTCCGCCGGCGACCATCGCCCAGGTCTGCCAGTTGGCCCCGATCAGCTCGGGAAGCTGGGCCAGGAAGATCAGGATGGCCAGGGAATTGACGAAGCCGGTCATCACCGAGCGGGAGACGAACTTGATGTAGCGACCCAGGCGCAGAAACCCGACAACGACCTGAAATATTCCCGTCAAGATACTGGCGGCAAACAGATATTCCAGCCCATGCTCCTTGACGAGACCGACCATCAGCAGAGACATCGCCCCGGTCGCCGCGGAGATCATCGCCGGCCGCCCGCCGACCAGGGCGATCGTCACCGCAATGACGAAAGATGCGTAGAGCCCCACCGCCGGATCGACTCCGGCGATCAGGGAAAAGGCGATCGCCTCCGGGATCAGCGCCAGGGCGACGACAGTCCCGGACAGCAGGTCATTGCGCGGATTGGCCAGCCACTCGCGGCGGATCCGGGTCAGAAAGGTCATGGAAGGCAAACTCAATCCAGGCGCTCCGCATCCATCAGGACAGCGGCGCTTCAGGTCTTTTCAGGTTTCCGGGGGATAGGCGCCCGGCCGAGCCACCCGATCTGGCCGGGTCCGGCGAAGGGGCGCATGTGCCTCAAGGGATCGGCGCTGACAACCCGCCTTGGTCCGCCTCTTCCGTCAGCCAGCCGCCCGAGAAGCCGGCCCGCCCCAGACCCCGCCGGATCACCGGCTCGCCGCGCATCAGCCGCCAGACCAGATCGGAGCGGTGGTTTTCCATCATCGCCACGATCGGTCCCTGATCGATGCCCAGCATGTCGCGCCCCACCCATCCGGTCAGGGGCCGGATATCGCCATGAGCGCGCGGCGCCCGCGTCACCGATGGATTGAACGCGTCCTGGAACCCCTGGGGCCCGTAGATGGCCGCCCCGTGATCCTCGATCATCCGCCGCAAGGTGGGGATCACCACCTCCGGGGCGAAAGGCAGAGAGGCCGCCACCGCCGTCGGGGCCAGGGTGCCGTCGTCGAAATCATGGGCCCCGCGCGCCGAATAGGCCCTGAACCGTTTGATCGAAAGGCCGCGCAGCTGCAGGAAATCGCCGGGTCCGTCGCAGGCGGTCAGGCCCCAGAGCTGATCGTTGTAGCCGTTCCAGCGGCCGGGATTGCTGAGGGCGTAGGCCTGCTGGGCCAGCACCGCCCGGCGGCTGTTCTCGAAATAGTCGAGACCCCGCCCCCGCATGAAGGCGTCCTGCACGCCGCGAAAGTCGATCCACAGCTGGCTGTACTGATGTCCGAACATCGGCCCGAAGCCAAGATGCGGCGCCGGCCTCTCGCGCCAGCTCTGCCCATAGCCCTCGCACCAGGCCTGCCAGGCGCTCGCCGGAACCGGCGATCCCTCCACCCCCAGCGCCAGGATGTAGAGGATCATCGCCTCGTTGTAGCCGCGCCACTCATAGGGGATCGCCCCCTCCCCGGGCTTCCAGCCCAGGGCGAAGCGGCCGGACGGCGTCAGCATGAAGCCCCAGTCGACCCGGTCGATCAGCCCGGCGACCCGCTCGCGGATCTCGCCCTCCTCCGCCGCCTCGCCGTCGAAATACCGCGCCGAGGCCAGGGCACCTGCCAGCAGCAGGGCGGTGTCGATGGTCGACAGTTCGCAGTCGCCGGCTCTCAGGCCGGTGTCCATGCTGAGGAAATGATAGAACCAGCCCCGCGTTCCCGAGACGCCGCTGACCGCATCGCCCTGCGGTGCGTCAGACAGGGTGCGCAGGGCCCGCAGGGTCAGGTCGGCGGCGGTCGCCCTCGGCGTCCAGCCCCGCGCCGCCCCGACAATCCAGCAGGTCAGGGCGAAGCCGACCGCCGCGATGGAACAGGCCGAGGGGCTGGGCCAGCGGTCGGCGGTCAGGCCCGTGGTCCGGTTGGTGGCCGCGATCAGTCCGGAATAGGTCCGCGCCTGGATCTGGCCGATCAGCTCCTCGTCGGTCATGCGGCCCGCGCCATGCCGTCCTGCACCAGGTCGCGCAGCCGTTCGGCCTGGTCGATCATCGCCCGCGCCTCCCCGCCGTCCGCCTTGAGACCGCGCCAGCGCCCTGCGTCGAAGATCAGATAATCGTGGGATGGCCGGGCCGGGTCATCGAGACTGATCCGCACCTTGAGACCGCGCAGCCGGCCCTTCTCCACATCCCGCAGCACCTCCGCGCCGCGCACCTCGGCGAAGGGGTAGACCGTCTCGAAGTCCGGATCGCCGAGCACCAGCGCCTCTCCGTTCAGGCTCACCCCGACATAGCGCCGATCCAGCTTGGATACGAACAGCGCCCAGAGCGGGTTTCGCAGGCGAATGGCGTTGGCATAGTGGCGCAACGCCCGGCTCCGTCGCGCTCGCAGAAAGATCGGTAACAGCAAGACCAGCAGCAGGGCGATCTGCAGCGCGAGCAGCATTCAGGCGCTCCAGGCCGGGGCCGGCTCGCCATAGGCGTCGACGGCCGCGAAAAGTCCGGCGACCATGGCCCGCTCATCCAGGGTCAGTTCCGGCCGCCAGATGTCGAAGATCAGGATGATGCGGTCCTCGTTGCTGCTGTTCCAGGCTTCGTGCTCGATGGTGTCGTCGAACAGCCAGGCCTCGCCCTCGCGCCATTCGCGCGTCTCGTTGCCGACCCGGAAGCCACAACCGTCCGGCACAATCAAGGGCAGGTGGCCGATCAGCCGGGCGTTGATGAAGCCGTTGTGCGGCGGAATTCTGGCCCCCGGCGCCAGCCGCGAGAACAGGATCGACGGCGTCCGCCCGTCGATCCGGCACAGCGGCAGCTCCTCCATCGCCGCCAGGGTCGCCGGGCACCGTGAGGCCACCGCCTCCACCGGGGCGCCGTCCCGCCAGACATACAGCGCGCTCCAGTCGGCGCTGTCGCGCATGCCATGGGCGTCCGCCTGGGGTCGGTCGTCGCGGCTTTCCAGATAGGGGGTGAAGGCCGGGCCATCCGCCAGCAGGGCCTTCAGCTCGTCGCGAATGGCCCCCGTCGCCGCCTCGACGCGCTCCAGCCACGGAAACGGCTCGCGGTCATAGAACTGGATCTGCGGCAGGCCGGGAAAATAGTAGTGGCGAGGCTCCTGCAGGAAGATCTGCTTCTTGCCGAGCATCAGGTCGATGGACTGGGAAAACCGCGCCGCCGCCGGCGAGTCCGCCGCCACGCCCTGGCTGGCCATCGTCGCCCGCAGGTGGGCTTCGTAGTCGGCGGCGTAGCGCTCGCTCATCGTCCTGGCCCGCCGCACCTCCGAGGCGATCTCGGCAGGCAACCGCTCCGGCGGCGGGGCCGCGCGCAGGGCGCTGCGATAGAAGGCGGCGGCGGCCCGGCTGTCCCCGGCGTCGGCGAAATGGTCGGCCTTCATGATCAGGCCGCGAAGATGCCGCGGCTCCAGCAACAACAGCTGGTCCAGCGCCGCCAGCATCGCGTCGGGGTCCCTCAGCCCGCGATGGGCGACGGCTAGCCCCAGCCACACCGGCGCTTCAGCCTTGCCCGACGCGACAAGGGCGTCGAACAGATCGCGAGCGGTGGCAAAGTCGCCCCGGCCAAGCGCCTGGGCGCCGGACTGGATCAGGGAGCGAGGGTCGGTAGGCGCTTGCATGCGGCGATCAAAGGTCGCCGAACGTGAGCGGTCAACGGATTTGAAGCGGACAATTTGACATCCCGCGTCGTCGGCCCGAAACCGCCGTGATGAGCAGCGACCCCGCCCACCGCCACATCCACTTCATCGGCATCGCCGGCGCCGGCATGAGCGCCACCGCCCTGATGATGCGGGACGCCGGCCACGTCATCGGCGGCTCGGACGAAGAGGCCTTTCCGCCGATCAGCACCTATCTGGAAACCCTCGGCGTGCCCTTCCGGCGCACGCTGGCGGCGGAGAATATCGGCCCGGAGGTGGATCTGGTCGTACTCGGCGGCAGCGCCCGGCTGCACGGCGAGGACAATCCCGAATATGTCGAGGCGGTGCGCCGGGGCATCGAGATGACGGGCTTTCCCCAGCTGGTGGCCCGCCAGACCGCCGATCGCGACGTCACCGTCGTCGCCGGCAGCTTCGGCAAGTCCAGCTGCACCGCCCTGTTGGCCCACATCCTGCGCGAGGCCGGCAAGGACCCGGGCTACATGATCGGCGCCATCCCGGCCGGCGGCGGTCCGACCGGCGCCTGGGGGTCGGGCCCGATGGTGCTGGAGGGGGACGAGTACATCGTCAGCCAGAGCGACCGGCGCTCGAAGTTCATGCTCTACGACGTCGACCACCTGCTGGTGACCTCCCTGGTGCATGACCACCTCAACGTCTTCCCGACCTGGCCTGAGTATGAGGCGCCGTTCCGGGCCCTGCTGGGCCGCGTCAGCCCGGGCGCCACGGTCGTTCTCAAGGACTCCCCGTCCCTGCGCGCCATCGCCGATGAGTGCCCGGTGACGCCGGTGTGGTACGGCGCCGCCGACAGCGGCTGGCGCGCCCGCGAGGTGGTGTTCGGCGAAACCACCCGCTTTGTCCTGGTCGCCCCGGACGGCGCCGAACTGCCGCTGCAGACCCAGCTCCTGGGCGCCCACAACATCGAGAACATCGTCGGCGTCGCCGCCCTGCTGCTGACCCGCGACCTGGTCACGCCAGGCGAGCTGCAGGCGGCCGTAGCCTCCTTCCAGGGCATCCGGCGACGGCTGGACCGCCTGACCACCACCTCCCGCGTGCCGGTGATCGAGGGCTTCGGCTCGTCCTATGAAAAGGCCCGCTCGGCCATCGAGGCCATGGCGCCGCATTTCCCGGGTCGGCCCCTCTGGGTGATCTTCGAGCCCCACACCTTCTCCTGGCGCAACCACGAGGCCCTTGCCTGGTATGACACCGTCTTCGAGGGGGTTGCCCGGGTCATCGTCATCCCGCCCCCGCTTCACGGCGCCGCCAGCCACAGCCAGCTGACCCACGGCGAGATTCTGGCCCGCATCAACGCCGCAGGGGTCAACGCCGTCGGCGCCGCGACCCCCAGCGAGTGCGAAGCCGCCCTGGCCGACCTGACCGGAGACGAGGTGGTCCTGCTGCTGTCCTCCGGTCCGCTGTTGGGCCTGCCGGCCAGTCTGCCGGCGCTGATGGACGGCCGGTTCGGCTGAGGGGCCACATCCCCGGCCGTTGCAGGAAAGCCTCGACCGGCCGACCGATTGCCCCCGCTGCCGCCCGTCGGGCATGCGAAAGCCTTTGCGGTGCGCGCGGCGCATGTCACTTTCCGGGGGTAGCGAAAGGTCCCGTCTCACGTTCATGTCGAAACCGGCCGACTTTACCCTGGCCCGGGGCGAGCAAGGCCTCACGGCTCTGCTGACCGGCGACTGGACGGCGGAAACGCTGGACGACGCCGGCGACCGGCTGGCCGAGCATCTGGTCGATTCCAGCGGGGTCCACCTCGACCTGCGCGAGATCGGGCGCTGCGACACCGCCGGGGCCTACGCCATCATCCGCGCCGCCGACGGCCGCAAGAGCGCGGGAACCCTGTTCGCCCGCGCCGAGACCCGCCGCCTGCTGCATCTGGTCGATGAAGCGGTGCAGGCCGAGCCGACGCCGGTGATCCCCAAGCGCGGGTTCTACGACCTGCTGGTGCGGATCGGTCGCGGCGTGGTCAATCTGGGCATCGACTTCTACGAGACCCTCGTCTTCCTCGGCCATCTGCTGACCTCGATCGGCCGGGTCATCGTCCGGCCCTCCAAGTTCCGCGGCGCGCCCTTCGTGGCGCTCTGCGAGCGCGCCGGCCTGGACGCCATCCCCATCGTCGCCACCACCACCTTCTTCATCGGCGCGGTGATGGCCCTGCTCAGCATCAACACCCTGCGCGCCTTCGCCGCCGAAGTGCTGGTGGTCGAGGCGACCGGCATTTCGGTGCTGCGCGAGTTCGGCATCGTCATCACGGCCGTGCTGCTGGCGGGCCGGTCCTCCTCGGCCTTCGCCGCCGAGATCGGCTCGATGAAGATGAACCAGGAGATCGACGCCATGCGGGTGATGGGGGTCGATCCCTTCGACGCCCTGGTTCTGCCGCGCTTCCTGGCCCTGCTGGTGACCATGCCGCTGCTGACCTTCGTCGCCGACCTGGCCGGCCTGATCGGCGGGCTGGTGGTCAGCTGGAGCATTCTGGACCTGTCGCCCTCCTTCTTCTGGCAGCGGATCGTCGACAACGTCGGTTCGACCCACTTCTGGGTCGGCATCTCCAAGGCCCCGGTGATGGCCATCGTCATCGCCGGCATCGGCTGTCGTCAGGGGATGGAGGTCGGCGGCGACGTCGAGTCCCTGGGCCGCCGCGTGACCTCGGCCGTGGTCCAGGCCATCTTCGCCATCATTCTGCTCGATGCCCTGTTCGCGCTCGTCTACATGGAGCTCGACATATGACCGACAGCCGCGCCCAGGGCCTGGCCGAGGACGGTCTCGACGCCAGCGCCCCGCCGATCGAGGTGCGCGGCCTCTATTCGGCGTTCGGCAACACCGTGATCCACCAGGATCTCGACCTCACCGTCCGCAAGGGCGAGGTGATGGGGGTGGTCGGCGGGTCCGGCGCCGGCAAGTCGGTGCTGCTCAACACCATCATCGGCCTGAAGAGCCCAGAGGGCGGCTCGGTGAAGATCTTCGGCCAGAACATTCAGCACGCCAGCCGCCGAAAGTGGTCCGCCATCGAGCGGCGCTGGGGTGTTCTGTTCCAGCAGGGGGCGCTGTTCTCCTCGCTGACCGTGCGGGAAAATGTCGCCGCGCCGCTGCATGAGCATACCGACCTGACCCGCGCCGAGATCAACGACCTGGCCGACCTGAAGATCGCCCTGGCCGGCCTACCGCCGCGCGCCGGGGCCCTGAAGCCATCCGAGCTGTCCGGCGGCATGCGCAAGCGGGCCAGCCTGGCCCGGGCCCTGGCCTTCGATCCGGAGCTGCTGTTCCTCGATGAGCCGACCGCCGGGCTGGACCCCATCGGGGCGGCGGCCTTCGACGAACTGATCGCCGACCTGACCAACAGCCTCGGCCTGACCGTCTTCATGATTACCCACGATCTGGACAGCCTCTATACCATCACCGACCGCGTCGCCGTTCTCGCCGACAAGAAGGTGGTGGCGGTGGAGCCCGTCGAGGTGCTTGAACAATCCGACCATCCCTGGATCCGGGAATACTTCCTGGGCCCCAGAGGCCGCGCCGCCCAGGCGGCAAGTCACAAGGGGAGGCAGAGGAACTGATGGAAAGAAACGCCAACTACGCCCTGGTGGGAGCCGCCTCCCTGCTGCTCTTCGTGGCCATGATCGTCTTCGCCTTCTGGCTGGCGCGTCTCAGCTTCAACAAGAGCTTCGACGAGTATGACGTGCTGTTCGTCGGCCCGGTGCGCGGGCTGTCGGAAGGCGGCGACGTCAACTTCAACGGCATCAAGGTCGGGGACGTCTCGAGGATCGCCCTCGACAAGTCCGACCCCAACCGTGTCATCGCCCGCATCAAGGTGTCCAGCGACGTGCCGATCCGCGAGGACAGCTTCGCCACCCTCGAGCCCCAGGGCATCACCGGCGTCAACTACATCCAGATCACCGCCGGCACCCCGAGCAAGCGGCTGTTGAAGGACACCGTCCCGGCCGGCGAGGTGCCTGTCATCCGCACCCAGCGCTCGACCCTGTCCGACCTGCTGGCCGGCGGCGGCACGGTGCTGAGCCGCACCATCGAGACCCTCGACCGGGTCAACCGGGTGCTGGACGACGACAACATCAAGACCTTCAGCGCCACCCTGGATAATCTTGAGGCCATCACCCAGGAGGTGCGCGAGCAGCGGGCCATCGTCGCCGACGCCCGCCGCGCCCTGGTCACCTTCGAAGACGCCGCGAAGGAATACACCGAGCTGGCCCGCGACGGCCGCCGCTTCCTCGATACCGACGCCAAGACCACCCTGGCCAACATCGACGCCGCCGCCCAGAAGGTCGACAAGGCCGGCGCCGACGTCAGCGCCATCCTGGCCAAGCTGGACGGGCCGGTGAACGATTTCGCCACCGACGGCCTGCCCCAGCTGACCAACGCCATCACCACCCTGCAAGGCGCGGCTCACTCCCTCAACCGTCTGGTCAACGAGGCCGAGAAGAGCCCGCAGAACCTGGTCGGCAAGCCGCCCGCCGCCAAGAAGAAGGTGAAGCCGTGAGGACCTCCCTGTTCCGCGTCGCCGCGCTGACGGCCGCAGCAGTCGCCCTGAGCGGCTGCATCACCCTGTTTCCCGAGGCCGAGCCCGCCCGGCTCTACCGCTTCGAGATCACCGCCCCGTCGGAGGTGGCGGCCAAGTCGGTCGACGTGACCCGTGGCCCGATCCACTTCAACCACGCCGCCGCCAGCGACGGCCTGCTGACCGTCAGCAACGGCGAACTGGCCTATATCGACGGCGCCCGCTGGGCGGCCCCGGCCGAGCAGATGTTCGAGGAGGAGCTGATCCGCGCCTTCCAGGCCGGGCCGGTTCGGCTGGTCGGGCCGGGCGAGATGGGCCGCAGCGACTGGATCCTGCGCCTCGATGTGCAGCGCTTCGAGGCCGACTATCGCAATGGTCCCGAGGCCGCTCCGACCGTCGTCATCGAGATCAAGGCGGCGATGCGGCGCAACGTGCGCGACGGCGAGACCATCGAGCAGGTGTTCAAGGCCGAGGTCCGGGCCGCCGACAACCGCGTCAGCGCCATCGTCCCCGCCTACAGCCGCGCGCTGACCAGCACCCTGACCGATCTCAACAGCTGGGCGGTCTCGCTGAAAAGCTGATCAGTCGATCTCGAACAGACCGCGCAGATAGGGGCTGAGCATCTTCCCGGACGGGTCCAGCTCGCGCCGAACCTCCAGGAAGTCCTTCCAGTTGGGATACAGCGCGGCCAGTCGCTGGCCGCGCAGGCTGTGCAGCTTGCCCCAGTGCGGCCGGCCGCCATGGCGCTGGAAGATCGGCTCGATGATCTCGAAGAAGAAGGCGTAGTCGTCCTTGTACCAGGCATGGACGGCCACCGAGCCGCGCGGCCCGCCCTGGAACGGCGACAGCCAGGCGTCGTCGCCGGCGATGCGCCGCACCTCGATCGGAAAGAAGACGTCGGACCGCTCCTTCTCGATCACCGCCACCACCTCCTTCAGGGCCGCCAGCTGGGTTTCCGGCGGCAGGTGGTATTCCATCTCGTTGAACCGCACCGGCCGCTCGGTCGACAGCAGCTTCCAGCCCTCGTCGACTGCCGTCTCGGGCTTGGTCCCGCCCAGCAGCATGCCGGCCGCCCCCTTCCGCAGGCCGTTGGACCAGCCGAAGGTGTTGCGCAGCATCTTCAGCGCCTCGAGGAAGGCGTCGTCCTGGCTCGGCGGCGCCGCCTCGGGCGGATCGTCGGTCTCGTCATGGGTGATGTTGGCCGCCAGGCCGGTGAAGGGGATGGCGTAGAACTCGAAGTTCCGGTGGCTGTTCCAGCGGTCCTCGGCCTTGGCCACCGCCTCCTCGAACGGCTCGATCCACACCCGCCGCCGAAGCCGCCGGTTGGGACTGGTGTTCAGCCGGGCCTGGGTGATGATCCCCAGCGCGCCCAGCGACACCCGGGCGGCGTTGAACAGATCGGGGCGATGGCTGGCGTCGCACTCCACCGTCCGCCCGTCCGCCGTCACCAGGGTCAGCCCGGCGAGATTGGCGTGGATCGCCGGCAGGGACTTGCCGGTGCCGTGGGTGCCGGTGGAGATGGCCCCGGCCAGCGACTGCTTGTTGATGTCGGGCAGATTGGCCATCGCCCTGCCCTTCTCGGCCAGGGCCGGTCCCAGGGCGCCCAGCCGCGTGCCGGCCCGCACCGTGGCGACATTGCCGTCCCAGCCGGTGACCCCGGCCATGGCGTCCAGCGACACCAGGGTTCCGTTGGTGGCGGCCAGGGCGGTGAAGCTGTGGCCGGCGCCGACCGCGCGGACCGGCGCCGGAGCGGCCTTCAGTCCAGCGGCCAGCTCGGCCTCATCCTTGGGCGCCAGGCGCTGGGCCGGATAGGCGCTCTGGATGCCCGACCAGTTTCGCCACAGCAGCCGCCCCTGCGGATCGACCGCGGGCGGCGACGGCGGCTCGGGCTTGTCGCGGTTGGCGATCACCGCCGCCCCGCCGGTCGCCAGCACGGCGCCGCCGACCCCGGCCGCGCCCATCACCATCGCCTTTCGCCGTGTAACCATCATCGGCCTCCCGACATGAACCCGATCATCGCCTCATAGTCGGCCGCCGTGCAGCCCGAGCACTGCCCGCCCGCCGGCATCGCCCGGTAGCCCTGAACCGTATGCTCCAGCAGCACCGCCGGCCCCTGCTTGACCCTCGGCGCCCAGGCGGTCCTGTCGCCCGCCAGCGGGGCGCCGGTCCCGGCGACGGTGTGGCAGGTCTTGCAGGAGGTCTCGTATAGACCGGCCAGGCGCGCATCCGCCGGCGCCAGGGCGGCGGACTGCTCGGGGGTCAGCGGTTCAGGGGCCTTGTTGCAGGCGGCCAGGCACATTGCCGCCGCCGCCAGCATCAGAATCTGCCTCATCCGTCCCCCTTGCAGCGTGTGAGTCCGCCCTTGCCGACAAGGGACACCAGCAGACCCGACCTTGCAAGGCCGCCTCTGGTCTCCCTTCTCCCCTTGCGGGAGAAGGTGGCGCGAAGCGCCGGATGAGGGGGCGCGCCGGCCGGTAGGGACAGGCGTCCTCGGTCCTACTCCGCGATCCCGTTCAGCCGCCGCGCTGCCGTCAGGGTGTTCTGCAGCAGGCAGGCGATGGTCATCGGTCCCACCCCGCCCGGCACCGGCGTGATCCAGCCGGCCACCGCCTTGGCCTCGTCAAACGCCACATCCCCGACCAGCCGCGTCTTGCCCTGGGCCGCCTTCTCCGGATCGCGGGAGGGAAAACGGGTGATGCCGACGTCGATCACCGCCGCGCCGGGCTTGATCCAGTCCCCGCGCACCATCTCGGCGCGGCCGACGGCGGCGACCAGGATATCGGCCTGGCGACAGACGGCCGGCAGGTCGACGGTGCGGCTGTGGGCGATGGTCACGGTGCAGTCCGCCGCCAGCAGGAGCTGGGCCATGGGCTTGCCCATCAGGTTCGAGCGGCCGATCACCACCGCATGCTTGCCGCGCAGCTCGCCCAGGGCGTCCTTCAGCAGCATCATGCAGCCGACCGGCGTGCAGCTGGTCAGGGCCGGCAGACCGCTGGCCAGCCGCCCGGCGTTGGTCACCGTCAGCCCGTCGACATCCTTGTCCGGCGAAATGCGGGCGACGATCCGGTCCTGGCTGAGGTGGCCGGGAACGGGAAACTGCACCAGGATGCCATGGATGGCCGGATCGTCGTTGAGCCGGTCGATCAGGGCGAACAGCTCCGGCTCTGAGGTCTCGGCGGCCAGCCGGTGGGTTTCCGAATACATGCCGGCGGCGGCGGTCTGCTCGCCCTTGTTGCGCACATAGACCTGACTGGCGGGATCATCCCCGACCAGCACCACCGCCAGGCCCGGCGTCAGGCCGTGCTCGGCCTTCAGGGTCGCGACCTCGACCGCGACCGTCTCTCGCAGACGGGCGGCGAACGCCTTGCCGTCGATGATCATCGCTTCGCTCATGGGGCCTCCGCTGCTTGGCGCAGGCCCTACCCCCCTCGACCAGGATTGGCAATCAGGGCGTCAGCGAACAGCTGTAGTAGACGTGGCTTCCGTCGTTGTACTGCGCCAGCATTTTCACCATGTCGTCGTACTGGCCGCGCATCCTGCTCACCAGCTCGGCAGGGCAGCTATTGGCCTGCATGTCCCGTAGCGCCGTCTTCAGATGCCCGCAGCTCATGCCGACGTAGTAGGCGATGTGGTCGGTGTCGTTGTCGCCCCGGGTCGTCGACCCCTTGGTCTTGGCCAGCGCCTCACCGCCCTTGTTCAGCGCGCTGACCATCGCGCCCTGGCAATCAAACGGCGGCGGCGGCGCGTAATTGTCCGCCACGTAGTAGCTGTAATAGTGGTCGCAGGTGTCGATGGTCTCAAGGATCTTGCCCTCGGTGATCCTGCCGTCCTTCAGCGCGATCTCGAAGTCGCCGACGTTCTTGCGAACGATGGCCATGGTCTCGGGATAGGTCCGGTCCAGCCGCTTGGCCAGTTTGCCGATCTCGATCGGCGCGGCCCGGCTCGCCTCGTTGCGGCCGGCCTGCAACGGCGCCTTGACGGTCGCCCGCTGGTAGAAGGTCGCGCAGACCAGCTGGGCCTTGTTGTTCCACACCGGATCCTCGCTGGGGTGCGGCGTCCAGGCCTCGCCCACCTTCTGGCCGAAGGCCTTGTCACAGTATTGGACATACATTTCGATGTCCGAGGCCTCCGCCGAGAACCCGGGGGCCTGGCCCATCAGTCCCGCGCGCAGCTTGTTCGCCTTGGCGATCACCGCACCATCGACATCGACGGCCGACCGACCGCTGGCCTGCATGACCTCGCGAATGACCGCCGTCGCCGCCGCCTTGGCGACCTGGCCCCGCGCGCTGGTCTTTTCCTCCCTATGACGGAAGGCGTAGACCGCCGCGCACAGTTCCATCCGCTCAGGCGTCCGCCAGAAAGCCGGATCATTCGGGTCCGGCTTTGGCTGGGCCGAGGAAGTCGCCGCCGCCGTCACCATCGCCACAATGGCCAGAACCACGCCCCAGATACGCATCGCCGGACTCCTTTGCGCCTCCGTGCCAGCCCGCGGCGGGCGTCTCACGCCCAAAAAGGGGGCCTCGGTTCTGGGCAGGGCCGGCGCGACGCTGGACACGGGCGCGGCGAACCCCCATCCTCAGGGTTCAAACATCCGTTCGGACGTCGCCCATGTTCATGAATTTCTTCTCGGAGCTCCGTCAGGCCAAGGTGCCGGTGACGCTGAAGGAGTATCTGGTGCTGATGGAGGCGCTCGACAAATCGGTCATCGACCGCAGCGTCGAGGATTTCTACTTCCTCTCCCGCGCCACCCTGGTGAAGGACGAGAAGAACCTCGACAAGTTCGACCGGGTGTTCGGCCATGTGTTCAAGGGTCTGGAATCGGTCGGCGACGAGATCACCTCGGAAATCCCCGCCGACTGGCTGAAGGCCCTGACCGAGAAGTTCCTGACCGACGAGGAAAAGGCCCAGATCGAGGCCATGGGCGGCTTCGAGGAGCTGATGAAGACGCTGCAGGAGCGCCTTCAGGAGCAGAAGAAGCGCCACGAGGGCGGCAACAAGATGATCGGCACCGGCGGCACCAGCCCCTTCGGCGCCAACGGCTACAACCCCGAGGGCGTCCGCATCGGCCAGGACAAGGGCCGCCACGGCCGCGCCGTGAAGGTCTGGGACAAGCGCGAATACAAGAACCTCGATGACTCGGTCGAGCTCGGCACCCGCAACATCAAGGTGGCCCTGCGGCGCCTGCGCAAGTTCGCCCGCGAGGGCGCGCCGGACGAGCTGGACCTGGACGGCACCATCAAGGGCACCTCGCGCAAGGGCTACCTCGACATCGTCATGCGGCCCGAGCGGCGCAACAAGATCAAGGTGCTGATCTTCTTCGACATCGGCGGGTCGATGGACAGCCACATCAAGCTCTGCGAGGAGCTGTTCAGCGCCGCGCGGACCGAGTTCAAGAACCTCGAGTTCTACTACTTCCACAACTGCCTCTACGAGAGCGTGTGGAAGGACAACCGCCGCCGCCAGACCGAGAAGATCAACACCTGGGACGTGCTCCACAAGTTCCCCAGCGACTACAAGGTCATCTTCGTCGGGGACGCCACCATGAGCCCCTACGAAATCACCTATCCGGGCGGCAGCGTCGAACACTGGAACGAGGAGCCCGGCGCCATCTGGATGGACCGGGTCAGCCAGGTCTATCCCAACATCGCCTGGCTCAACCCCACGCCGGAGCGCCACTGGGACTACACCCAGTCGATCGGCGTCATGAAACAGCTGGTCAATGACCGGATGTATCCCCTGACCATCGACGGTCTCGACAAGGCCATGAAGGAGCTGGTCCGCGGCCACTAACGGCCCGCCTCCCCGGCGACCCGAAGGGCGGCGCCAGCCAAAGTCGGGGCCCAGCCCCCTCCCCGCTTCCCCGGCGACCCGAAGGGCGGCGCCAGCCAAAGCCGGGGCCCAAGCCCCCTCCCCGCTTCCCCGGCGAAGGCCGGGGCCCAGATCATGGGGCGCTCCCCCCGAGGCCAGGATCCCAAATTCCCCGGCTGAACCTGGACCCCGGCCTTCGCCGGGGAGGCGGAACCTGGCGGCGGGGTCGCGAGGCCGCCCCCAAACCGCGCCGCTTGCACCCCCCTTCGATTCCCGCGAAGGTCGCCCCCGATTTTCAGTCAGGGGCGTGAAGCGTCATGGATGCGAACATGTTGATCTTGGTCTCGGTCGCCGTCGGCGCGGTCGTCGGCGCCGTGGCCGGCTTCATCATCGGCCGGGTCATGAACCTGTCGGCGGCCTTAAGCATCGGCGCGGGCGTGTTGATCGCGGCGGTCGGCGGCGGCGGCGGCTACTTCCTCGCCATCAATGATTTCGTCCCGGCCCAGAAGTTCGCCGCCGCCCGCGACGCCGCCGAGGCCCTGCCCGACGTCAAGGTGCTGAAGCAGTATTTCCCGGCCGACTATGCGGCGCTGCAGAACCAGATGGAGGTGGTCAAGGGCGACCGCCTCGGCGTCGCAGGGGTCAATCAGATGGTCCGCGCCACGGCCAATGCGGTGATGCAGCGCGAGGCCCGCAAGGCCACCGACGCCAACCTGATCCGCCTGATGCAGCTGCGCCGCGACAAGGCCGAGGCCCTGCGCCAGAAGGACGTCTCCTGGTGCTACGACTTCACGCGCGGCGCCCGCCTGACCTTTGATCCCAACGCCGTGGTCCCGGCCGAGATGGTCCAGCGCGAGCGTGACATCACGAGCGATATCCTCCGCCAGGTCGCCACCGATCCGGTGCTCAACGCCCCGGGCGCCGCCGGCGCCAACTCCACCACCGAGGACCGCAGCCTCAAGGCCCAGCAGCTCCGCTACGGCCAGGTCGAGATCCGCGACGGCGTGGCCAGACGCGCCCGCTCCGGCTTCACCGAGGACGAGCAGAAGACCATCGTCATGCTCTCGGGTCGCGGCGTCAGCCTTGACGACGCCCCCCGCCAATCCCTGATGTGCCGCTACAGCATCGCCCAGCTGGACGAGACCCTGAAGCTGCCGCCCGAGCAGGCGGCGATGGTCTACCGCTTGAACCTCGGCAAGGGGCTGTAGCTACAGGGCTGCAAACTGGGAGCGACAGCTCCTCACGCGCGTTGATCGAACCATGGCCAGCCGCGACCTCAAGACCTACGATTCCAAACGCGACTTCGGCGTCACCGCCGAGCCGAGCAGCCAGGCGACGGTTCAGCCCTCCAGGGCGCTGCGCTTCGTCGTCCAGAAACACGCCGCCAGCCGCCTGCACTACGACCTGCGCCTCGAATGGGAGGGCGTATTTCTGTCCTGGGCGGTGACGCGGGGCCCGTCGCTGGACCCGGCCGACAAGCGGCTCGCCGTCGAGGTCGAGGACCATCCGCTGGCCTACGGCGATTTCGAGGGGACCATTCCCAAGGGCCAGTACGGCGGCGGAACCGTCATGCTGTGGGACCGGGGCGTCTGGACGCCGGAGCCCGGATTTGACGTCGCCAAGGGCCTCAAGAAGGGCGAACTCAAGGTCGTCTTCGCCGGCGAGCGGATGAAGGGCGGCTATGTCCTGGTCCGGCTGCGCGGCGACAAATACGGCGGCAAACGTAAGAACTGGCTGCTGATCAAGCACCACGACGAGTATGAGAAGGAGGGGGATGGAGAGGCCTGGCTGGACCGCAACGCCACCTCCGTGGCCTCCGGCCGGTCGATGGAAGAGATCGCCGCCGGCAGGGGCAAGCGCCCCACCCCCTTCATGACCCGCAAGGCGCCCAAGGCCGACGCGGTCTGGCGGTCCGGCGACCCGGAGGCCAACGCCGAGCGCGCCGCCAAGGCCGCGTCCGCGCCCCGGAGGCGGGGCGGAACCCCGGCCGCGAAGGCGCCGTCCCTCAAGACCCTGCCCGACTTCATCGCGCCGCAGCTGTGCAAGCCGGTCGACCGCCCCCCATCCGGCGACAAATGGGCCCATGAGATCAAGTTCGACGGCTATCGCATGCAGCTGCGTGTCTCCGGCGGCAAGGCCCGCCTGCGGACCCGCAAGGGCGTCGACTGGTCCGACCGGTTTCCCGCCATCCTCGAGGCGGCGAAGGACCTGCCGGACGCCATCATCGACGGAGAGGTGGTCGCCCTCGACGAAGACGGCTCCCCCAGTTTCGCCGGCCTTCAGGCGGCCCTCTCGGCGGACGACACCGACGATCTGATCTTCTTCGCCTTCGACCTGCTGGCCGCCGACGACGAGGACCTGCGCCCCCTGTCCCTGGCCGACCGCAAGAGCCGGCTCAAGGCGATGCTGGACAAGGACGCCGCCCGCATCCGCTATGTCGATCATTTCACGGAGGCCGGCGAGGCGGTGCTCAGTTCCGCCTGCCGCATGGATCTGGAGGGCATCATCTCCAAGGACCTGACAGCGCCCTACCGCTCCGGCCGCTCGTCCGGCTGGACCAAGGCCAAGTGCCGCGCCGGCCATGAGGTGGTCATCGGCGGCTGGACCTCCAACGGCCCGGCCTTCCGCTCCCTGATCGCCGGCGTCCACCGGAACGGCGAACTGGTCCACGTCGGCCGCATCGGCACGGGGTTCGGCAGGGCGGTGGTCGAGGACCTGCTGCCGAAGCTGAAGGCGCTGAAGACCGATCGCTCGCCCTTCAGCGACCGCGAGGCCCCCAGCCGGGGCGGCGGGCGCAAGGCCGGAACTGTCCATTGGGTGCGGCCCGAGCTGGTCGCCGAGATCGAGTACGCCGGCTTCACCGCCGACGGCAACATCCGCCAGGCGGCCTTCAAGGGCCTGCGCGAGGACAAGCCCGCCGCCGAGGTCGAGGCCGAGACGCCCGCCAAAGCCGGCGACGCCGAACTGGCCGCGCCCACGCCCGGCCGCCCGGGTCATCCGGCCCGGGTCATGGGCGTGAGCATCTCCCATCCCAACAAGCCCCTGTGGCCCGACGACGGCGACGGCGCCCCGGTCAGCAAGCTCGACCTGGCCCGCTATTTCGAGGCGGTCGGATCGTGGATGATCCCCCACCTCAAGGGCCGCCCCTGTTCCCTGGTTCGCACCCCGGACGGCATCGATGGCCAGTCCTTCTTTCAGCGCCACCTGATGAAGGGCGCCTCCAGCCTGCTGACCGAGGTGAAAGTCGCCGGAGACCGCAAGCCCTACCTGCAGATCGACCGCGTCGAGGGCCTGATCGCCGCGGCCCAGAGCGGCGCCACCGAATTTCATCCCTGGAATTGCCAGCCGGGCGATATCGACCATCCCGGCCGGCTGGTGTTCGACCTCGACCCTGGCCCGGGCGTCGACTTCGATGACGTGGTCGAGGCGGCGCGGGAGGTGCGCGACCGGCTGGACGAGCTTGGCCTTGTCAGCTTCTGCAAGACCACCGGCGGCAAGGGGCTGCACGTCGTCACCCCGCTCAAGGCCTCCCGCTCCGGCCCCGACTGGGACGCCGCCAAGGCCTTCGCCCGCGAGGTCTGCGCCCGCATGGCCGCCGACGCGCCCGACCGCTTCCTGATCAAGATGAGCAAGGCGCGTCGCGAGGGCCGCATCTTCCTCGACTATCTGCGCAATGACCGCATGAGCACCGCCGTCGCCCCGCTCTCCCCCCGCGCCCGGCCCGGCGCCCCGGTGTCGATGCCGCTGAACTGGACCCAGGTGCGCAAGGGCCTCGACCCCATGCGCTTCACCCTGCGCACCGCCCCCGCCATCGTCGCGGACATGACCGCCTGGCAGGACTACCAGGACAGCGAACGCCCCTTGGCCGCAGCGATAAAGCGCCTCGGCAAGCCCTGACCCCGCTTCCCCTCCCCCCGCTTCCCCGGCGAAAGCCGGGGCCCAGATTCACCCAAATAGCCAAAAGGTCACCCCAAGCCCCACATCGAACCGACCGGACCCCGGCCTCCGCCGGGGAGGCGGGATAGGGGCATCGCCCACCTGCAAGATCACCCCGCTCCCCGCCCCCATCTTCTCCAAGCCCGGCATCCCTCCCCCCGCTTCCCCGGCGAAAGCCGGGGCCCAGATTCACCCCCGCGGCCGGAAGGTCACCCCAAGCCCCACATCGAACCGACTGGGCCCCGGCCTTCGCCGGGGAGACGGGATAGGGGCATCGCCCACCTGCAAGATCACCCCGCTCCCCGCCCCCATCTTCTCCAACCCCGGCATCCTTAACCCCGCTTCCCCGGCGAAAGCCGGGGCCCAGATTCACCCCCGCGGCCGGAAGGTCACCCAAAGCCCCAAATCGAACCGACTGGGCCCCGGCCTTCGCCGGGGAAGCGGGATGGGGGTCTCGACCCGGCCAACCAGACCACCAACCTAAGCCCGCTTCTTCGCCGTCGCCTTCTTCCCGGCCCCCTTCTTCGCGCCCGCCCCGCCCTTCCCGCCGAGGCTCTTCTTCAGCGCCTCCATCAGGTCGACCACATTGGTCTCCTCCGGCTGCGCCGCCGTCACCTTGCGGCCCTTGCCCTTCTTCTTCTCGGCGATCAGCGCCCGCAGCGCGTCCTCATAGCGGTCGTTGAAGCCCGAGGGATCGAACGGCCCGTCCTTCTGTTCGATGATCTTCTCTGCGATGGCGACCATCTCCTTGTCCCCCTTGGCGGCGGGGATATCGTCGAAGAAGTCGTCGCTGTCGCGCACCTCATCGGCCGTCCGCAGCGACCAGCAGATCAGCCCCTTGCCCCGCGGCTCGATCCCCAGCAACCGCTCGCGCTGATGCATCACCAGCCGGGCCAGGGCGATCTTCCTCGTCTTGCCCATGGCGTCGCGGATCACCGAATAGGCGTCCATCGCCAGCTTGCCGTCCGGCACGAGGTAATAGGGATTGTCCCAGTACAGCCGGTCGATCTCGGCCGCGTCGACGAACCGCTCGATGTCGATGGTCTTTGTGCTCTCCAGCCTGACGTCGTCGATCTCGTCCTGGGTCAGGACGATGTAGCTGTCCTTCTCATACTCATAGCCCTTCACCAGATCGGCGCGCTCCACCGGTCCGATCTCCGGATCGGTCGGGATCATGCGGATGCGGTTGTGGCTGTCCTTGTGCAGCAGGTTGAAGTGCACGCCGCTGCCGGATTCGGTGGCGGTGTAGAGCGCCACCGGGCAGGTGACGAGCGACAGGCGCAGATGCCCCTGCCATGTGGGTCGCGCGGCCATGAGGGTCTCCGGGTTCGCGGAGTCCAACGCGGGTCGGGCGCGGGCGGTTGCCGCGCGGGCGTTTAGAACGGTTGTTTATCCCCGCTTGCCAAGCGCCGTCGCACCCGCAATGCTCCGTTTCCGGAAGGGAAGGGTAAAAAGTCGTGAGTCTGGACGAAACCGCGCAAGAGACGCCGGGGCCCGAGGCCGAAGCCGCCACCAAGCACATGGTGTTCAACGCCGCCGAGCGCCTGTTCGCCCTCAACGGCTTCCAGAACGTCTCGGTGCGCGACATCACCGCCGAGGCCGGCGTCAACCTGGCCAGCGTCAACTACCACTTCGGATCCAAGGACGCCCTGCTGTTCGAGATCTTCCGCCGGCGCACCGCCGAGCTGAACCGCGAGCGCGCCCGCATGCTGCATGAGGCCTCGGACCGCCATGGCGGCAGGCCGCCGGTGCGCGAGATCCTCACCGCCCTTATCGCCCCGCCCCTGCGCTGGCTGGATCCGGCCCATGAGCACCGCATCTCGCTGCAGTTCCTGATCCGCGCCCGCAGCGAGGGCACCGCCGCCATCCGCGAGGTGCTGGGCACGGACGTCTCACACCTGCGCCGCTTTTCCGACGCCCTGCTGGCCGCCTGCCCCACGCTCCAGCCTGACGAGGTCTACTGGCGCCTGCATTTCGTGCTCGGCATGATCCACCAGAACCGCTTCATGGAGCTGGACCGTCTGCACGTCCTGTCGGAAGGCCTGACCCGCGAGGACGACATCGCCGGCCTCCAGGCCCGCATGCTCGATTTCGCCGTCGCCGGCTTCGAGGCCTGATCTCCGTCATCGTGGGCAGGCCGCGAGCGGGCCTCAGTGCGCCTTGAACAGCCCGTCGCGCATCTCGGCGGGGATCGACTGATAGATCGTCGGCGACTTGATGTTCAGCCGCGCCCGCGCCGCCTCCAGGTCCTCGGCGAACAGCGCCGGATAGTCGACTTCCGGCAGCCAGGCCGCCGCCTTGCCATGGCGGAAGGCCTGACGGATCGCCGCCGCATAGGGCTGGCCATTGCCCGAGCGGCTCAGCTTCAGGCTGGCGGCCTCGGCGATCACCTTGAACCCCAGCGCGCCGGTCTGACTGTAGGAAAACGCCACCACGCAGGCCTCGCCCAGCGCATCGGTGCGATAACCGGTCAGGGTGTGCCAGACGTCGTGCAGGTCGCGCATGCGCCGCCCGTACCAGACCAGCGGATGGGCCGCCTCGATCTGGGCGTCAGGGGTGTCCTGGCTGATCTCGGCCAGGCCGTCGGCGGTAAAGCCGCGCTCGTCGATGAAGTCGCGATAGGCCGCGCCCACCGTGCCGGGGGCGAAGCTGTCCAGCCACGGCCGGTCCATCAGCCGCTCGGCCAGCTCCTCGCGGTAATAGGCGATGCGGCCGCCCTGCGGGCTCTTGATCAGCCGGGCGTAGCCCTTGGGAATGGTCTTGCCGCTCAGCGCCCGCATCAGGTCGAACACCGCATGGGTGTCCTCCTTGTCCTTCATCAGACGGCTGATCGCCTTGAAGGCGCGGACAGGTTGCAGCCGCATCGACTCGCCCTTGCGGACCTCCACGGTCGGGCGCTCAATGGTCGGGGTCTGGACGAGGGCGTTCATGGCTTGCGGCTTTCGGCAGGGTGGATGTCGAAAGATATGTAAACAGTGATTAGATAGCAAGGTGCGCTGCAGCATGGCCGGATTGATCAAGCGCTCGGTGTCACTCGCCGGCCACGCCACCTCCCTGGCCCTGGAGCCGGAATTCTGGGCCGCGCTCGAGGCGGCGGCGGCCCGGCGCGGCCTCAGCCTGGCCCGCCTGATCAGCCAGATCGACGACCGCCGCGCCGACCGCCCCCTCGCCTCGGCCTGCCGCGTGTTCGCGCTGCAGCACGCCTTGTCCCGCCCACCAAAAGAAGGTGACGCCAAATAGGCGGATGAGAGCCGCACCGGTGGCGGCGGAATGTCTCCCTCTCCCCCAACTCCACCCGTCATCCCGGGCGGCCAAAGGCCGACCCGGGACCCAGGGGTGGAGGATCGGGCTATCGAACAAAACTTCCACCCCGGCGCCCTGCACCGTGGATCCCGCCGCTCCGCGCGCCGCGCTACGGCCGGGATGACGGTCTGATATCGTCAGAAAACCCTACCGCGGCGGCGTCGGCTTCGGCATCGGCAGCGGTTGCGGGTCCGGGGGCACCGGCATGGTCGGCACGCTGGGCATGGCGATCTCCACGGTCCGGCCGCTATGCAACAGCGGCGTCAGGCCGGACCACACCGTCCAGCCGATCAGGATCGTCAGCCCCAGAGCCGCGAGCACCGCCATGCCGGCGAACATCGCGCCGCCGTTCCGGTGGCTGCGGCGGGGTCCGTGGGGATGGTCGGCGGTATGAGCCATGGCTGTCTCCTTTCTCCCCCGGATAACGGTCCGCCGCCGACAGTGTTCCGGTTTGTCGCCCCGGCCTTAACCTCGCGCCGTTTGTGCTACATACGTTCCCCTGATGACCGACTCTTCCCTGCCCTCTCCCCGGATCTCCGACCTCGCCCGCGCCGATCGCGGCCCGGGCGGCGCCCCCGACTATCTGACCGGCCTCAACCCCGAACAGCGCCGCGCGGTCGAGGCCACCGAGGGTCCGGTCCTGGTCCTGGCCGGCGCCGGCACCGGCAAGACCCGCGTCCTGACCACCCGCCTGGCCCACATCCTGGCCACCGGCAAGGCGCGGCCGTGGGAGCTGCTGGCGGTCACCTTCACCAACAAGGCCGCCCGCGAGATGCGCGAGCGGATCGCCGCCATCATCGGCCCCTCCGCCGAGGGCCTGCGGTGGCTGGGCACCTTCCACAGCGTCGCCGCCCAGATCCTGCGCCGTCACGCCGACCTCGTGGGCCTGAAGTCCAGCTACACCATCCTCGACACCGACGATCAGGAACGGCTGCTCAAACAGGTGATCGAGGCGGCCAACATCGACCCCAAGCGCTGGACGCCCAAGGCCCTGGCCGGCCTCATCGACCACTGGAAGAACCGCGGCTGGACGCCCGAACGCCTGCCGCCGGCGGAAGGCAGCCATTTCGCCAATGGCAAGGGCGAGGCCCTTTACAAGGCCTATCAGGACCGCCTGCGCACCCTCAACGCCTGCGATTTCGGCGACCTGCTGCTGCACAACCTGACCATCTTCCAGAAGCACCCCGATGTGCTGGCCGAGTATCACGATCGATTCCGCTACATCCTCGTCGACGAGTATCAGGACACCAACGTCGCCCAGTATCTGTGGCTGCGGCTGCTGGGCCAGGCGCGCCAGAACGTCTGCTGCGTCGGCGACGACGACCAGTCGATCTATGGCTGGCGCGGGGCCGAGGTCGACAACATCCTGCGCTTCGAGCGCGACTTCCCCGGCGCCGCCGTCATCCGGCTGGAGCGCAACTACCGCTCGACCAGCCACATCCTCGCCGCCGCCAGCGGCCTGATCGCCGCCAACAAGGGGCGCCTCGGCAAGACCCTGTGGACCGAAGACGCCCCCGGCGAAAAGGTCATGGTCCGGGGCGTCTGGGACGGCGAGGCCGAAAGCCGCCTGATCGCCGAGGAGATCGAGCGCTGGAAGCGCTCTGGCCGCCGCTACAGGGACGTCGCCATCCTGGTCCGCGCCTCCTTCCAGATGCGCGCCTTCGAGGAGCGGTTCGTCATGCTGCAGATCCCCTACAAGGTGATCGGCGGCCCGCGCTTCTTTGAACGGGCAGAGATCCGCGACGCCCACGCCTATCTGCGGCTGATCCAGTCCCCCGACGACGACCTGGCCTTCGAGCGCATCGTCAATGTGCCCAAGCGCGGCATCGGCGATGCCAGCGTCCAGAAAATCCTCACCCTCGCCCGCCACCACGGGATCAGCGCCATCGAGGCCAGCCGGGGCCTGGCGACCACCGACGAACTGGCCGGCAAGACCCGCACAGCCCTGGCCAATTTCGTTCGCGACATCGACCGCTGGACCGCCCAGCTGCAGTCGGGCGCGACCGACCACGCCCGCCTGACCGAGACCATTCTGGAGGAGAGCGGCTATACCGACGCCCTGCGCCTCGACAAGGGCCCGACCAGCCAGACGCGGCTGGAGAACCTGAAGGAGCTGGTCCAGTCGATGGCCCAGTTCGACAGCCTCGAGGGCTATCTCGAACACGTCTCCCTGGTCATGGACCTCGACCGCGGCGGCGCCGACGACAGCGTGCAGATCATGACCCTGCACAGCGCCAAGGGCCTGGAGTTCCCGCTGGTCTTCCTGCCCGGCTGGGAGGAAGGCGTCTTCCCCAGCCAGCGCAGCATGGACGAGAGCGGCGAAAAGGGCCTGGAGGAGGAGCGCCGCCTGGCCTACGTCGGCATCACCCGGGCCCGTGAACAGGCCCGCATCAGCTTCGCCGCCAACCGCCAGGTCTACGGCCGCTGGACCAGCCAGCTCCCCAGCCGCTTCGTCGACGAACTGCCCCCCGACGCCGTCGATGCGGCGTCGGAGACCGGTTACTACGGCGGCGGCCCCGGCATGAGCCAGCCCACCACCAGCCGCTGGGACGACGACCATACCTTCGGCCAGGGCTACAGCAGCCCGGGCTGGAAACGCGCCCAGGAACGCAACTACCGCGGCAGCCACCCGGGCCGGCAACAGGTCATCGAAGGCGAAGGGAGGCTGGTGGCGGTGAGCGCGCCGGAAGTCTCAAGCGCCTACGCCAAGGGCGACCGCGTGTTCCACATCAAGTTCGGCTATGGCGCGGTCGTGGCCGTGGAGGGGAACAAGCTGACGGTGGCGTTCGAGCAGGCGGGGGAGAAGAGGGTGATCGACTCGTTTGTGGAGCGGGGGTGAGGCAAGGCGCCTTGATGCTCCCCGGCGGCCGACGTCACCTGCCCCCCATTGCGCGCATCAGCATTTTCCGCAACCCTAATGTGATACTTGCGGCATGGGTTGGGGGCCAATGGCAAAGACAGTAGATGAAGCCTTCACGCTATTTCTCAGCTGGATGATCTCAAGCGAGACGGAAAATTCGAAGGCCAGTTCCCACAGGGCAAGCATCGAAGCCTGCCTCAAATCAAACTTCGGTATGAGCAGCCTCTTTCGGGCTGGCTCGTACGGTCACGGGACCAGCGTAAGTGGCTACAGCGACGTAGATTATTTCGCTGTTATTCCGGCAAACAATCTCTCGTCAAATTCCTCCACCGCGCTACGTGCCTTGAAGGATGCACTCGCTAAGAGATTTCCGAACACCGACGTCTGGGTGGACAGCCCGGCCGTTGCGGTACAGTTCGGCACCGAAAAGTGGGAAAGGCACGAGATTACCCCGGCATATTTCATTGAACGGGTTCAAGAATTCAATGTCTACGGAATGCCAAATCGTTATGGGGACTGGATGAAATCTAGCCCAACAGGCTTAAACACATACACTAATATTCAGAACGACAGACTTTCCAAGAAGGCAAAACATCTAGTGCGCCTGATTAAGTCGTGGAACTATAATTGCTCTGCGGGTTTACGAAGCATTTACATTGAACTCCGCGTTGCCGAATATTTATCTGGAGAATCTTCGGTAATCTACCCCATTGATACCCTACGCGCCCTGAGGCACCTCCAGAGCAAGGAGTTGGCGTCAATGCGCGATCCACTTGGTCTGGGGGCAAATATCTATCCCTGCAGCGACGCAGTTAAGCCCGGCGCGCTGTCAAAGCTCAACTCTGCTGTCGCCCGCGCGACCAAAGCGATTGACGCTGATCGACAAGGGGATACGGCTCTGGCCTTTGAATGGTGGGACAAGCTCTTCAACTATGCTTTTCCCTCTCACTATTGAAGAAATGCGGAAGATGCCGGATTCGCGCACACCTGATGTTTTGGCGCTTATCGGATGCCAGAAGGCGGAATTCGACCACGCCTCAAAGCTGAGAACCTGGACGCTCAGACTGCAGGCACTCATAGGGCTAGTCGCCGCTGGCACGATATTCGTCAAGTCCGACACGTGGCTGTATATTGCAGCTGTATTTGCCTTAGCATTAGCCCTCCTCTGGCTGGCGCTCTGGCTGGAATTAGGCGCATCACGCGGGCACGCGGAACGCCTAAGGCGCGCGACTTTGATTGTTGGCGGGTTGGGCGTCGCGCTCGACGGTGCAGAAGCATTCGAATTGGCCAACGATGGAAAGGCACCGAAGTCGGAGGCAAAGCGCCTTGTTGATCCCGAATATTTTGCGAGCAAATCCCACCCCGGCACGAACCGACTGATTGAAATGCTCGAGGAAAGCGCCATTTGGACAACTAATCTCGCCGGCATCGCATGTAGAGAGACTTGGTTGATGTTTGGTGGCTTTGTTGCATTGGCAACGGTGACCCTGCTTTCCAGCGCTGCGCTTATCGATCAATCGGGGTGGGAATTAGCCGCGCGCGCGGTCTTCGCCGTACTCGCTGTACTGCTCTCGGCAGATTTTCTCGGCGCTGCAGCGTCCTATGGTCGCGCGCAAAGGGGCACGGCGCGCATAGTCGACAAGCTCCAGCGCCATAAGGGTCAAAACCCTTCTGTCGAAACAATTATTCTTATCCTAGGCGACTATAATTCGAACGTAGAATCTATGCCCACCTTCTCTAGCGGCCTCTATCCTAGACATCAGCGCCGGCTCAATGAACAGTACAATATGTACCTGACCGGCCCCCAGTAAATCACCTCATATACTGTAAATCTATCAGATCGCGGACCCGTCACGGCACGTGCGCCTAACCCCGCCGGATTACGGAGAGTGCACGTTACTCCGCCCTGACTCCGCCTACCCCAACACCGCCCAAACCCAACCCGCCACGACCCGCCACCCCGCACTGTCGAACAGCAACGCCTCCGTCGCCGTCTCGGCGATCACTGCCGTCCCTACCCACAGATAGACCGGGTGCACCCGCCCCAGCACCAGCCGGTCGCGGAGCATGGCCAGCAGGGTCAGGCTGTCGGCGCAGACGACGCCGAACCACAGGTCGGGCCGGGGCACGGACGGGAAGAAGTGGCGGAAGCGGAACCAGGCGGGCCAGAGGACCAGCAGGGTTGGCTCGGGCGATATTCGGTGACGGCGAATTGACCACCGTCAGCAGCACCGCTCCCTGCGTCCCTCCCCCCGTCATCCCGGACAGCCCGCAGGGCTGAGCCGGGACCCAGCGGGGACAGGGCGCGGCCCTCGGAATCGAGATCACGCCCCC
>JAHBYC010000027.1 GCA_019636175.1 Caulobacter sp.
GGCCATAGACGTCGAGGTCGAGGACCTCGCCTGGAACGAAATATCCGACCTCGAGCGCATTGTGACAGACGCGGCGACGGCGACCCTGAATATCCTCCTCCGGGGCGAAGCCACGGGGGAGGGGGACCACGCGCAGCGTGGTGGAGGGGGCGGCGCCGGCCCGTCCGACGAACCCCTGACCACCACCACCGACAGCGCCCCGAACGAACGCCCCACATCCGGCGCCGCCCCCTCCACCACCGGCCCTGAGCCGGGCCGGCGGTCCCCCTCCCCCGCGCCTCGCGCGGAGGAGGATTGTTCGGTGACGATTCTGCTGACTGATGACGACGTCGTCGCCGATCTCAACCAACGCTTTCGCGGCAAGGCCGGGCCGACCAACGTGCTGTCGTTTCCCGCCCCTGAAAACCCCGAGGGCCTGCTGGGCGACATCGCCCTGGCCCACGGCGTCTGCGCCCGCGAGGCGGCCGAGCAGGGCAAGAGGCTGGCGGACCATCTCAGCCACCTGACGGTGCACGGCGTGCTGCACCTTGCGGGATACGATCACCAGACCGATGATGAGGCGCAAGTGATGGAGGCTCTGGAGCGGCGCGTGCTGGCCGGTCTGGGCGTTTCCGATCCCTACGCCGCCGATTGACCAAAGGGCCATGGCAAACACCGACGATACCGAATCCCCCGCTGAACCCCCTTCGCGAAGTCGCGGGGGGCTGGGCGGGCTGCTGCGCCAGGTCCTCCGGGTGCTCAACGAGAGCGACCAGCTCGACGATCCGGTCGCCGAGACCGACGAGATGGCCCGCCAGGCCCACGTCTTCGCAGGGCTCGACGTCGGCGACATCATGACCCATCGGGCCGACATCCAGGCCATCGAGGTCAACACCCCCTTCGACGACGTGGTGGCGCGGTTTCTGGAGACCGAGCATAGCCGCCTGCCGGTGTTCCGCGAGACCCTCGACGATCCCGTAGGGGTTATCCACATCAAGGACATGTTCCGGGTGCTGGCCTCGGGCCAGAGACCCAAGACCGGCACGGTGCTGCGCAATCACAAGCGCGAGGCCCTCTATGTGCCGGAGTCCATGCCGGCCACCGCCCTGCTGGAAAAGATGCAGGCCAGCCGCGTGCACCTGGCGCTGGTCATCGACGAGCACGGCGGGGTCAGCGGTCTGGCCACGCTGGAGGACCTGCTGGAGGCGCTGGTCGGGGAGATCGACGACGAATACGACGAGGCCCAGGCCAGCGGCGTGGTCGCCCGGCCGGGCGGGACCTATGACATCGACGCCCGCACCGATCTGGACAAGCTGGAGGCGGCCCTTGAGGTCGAGCGGTTGACCCCCGAGGAGATGGGCGAGGACTTCGACACCGTCGCCGGCCTGGTCACCGGGCTCGCCGGGCGGGTGCCCGAAGTGGGCGAAATCATTGAACATCCCGACGGCTGGCTGTTCGAGGTGGTCGAGGCCGATCCCCGCCGCGTCAAGCGGGTCCGCCTGCGGCCGGCCCCCGTGCGGAACGCCGGGTGAGTCTGCCCGGTCCGGCCTGGCGGGCGCGGCTTCTGGCTCTCGCCGCGGGCGCCGCGGCCGCCCTCGCCCATCCCCCCTTCGGCCTGCTGCCGGGGCTGCTGGGCTATGGCCTGCTGATGCATCTGATCGACAGCGTGGGCGGCGACCGCCCGCTGCGCTCGGCCTTTCTGCGCGGCTGGCTGGCCGGCGTCGCCTATTTCGCCATCGGCACCTGGTGGGTGGCCGAGGCCTTTCTGGTCGATATCGCCGCCCATGGCTGGATGGCGCCCTTCGCGGTGACCTTCATGGCCGGCGGCATCGCCCTGTTCTGGGGCGCGGCGATGGTCCTCTATCGCCTGGCGCGGGTCGCCGGCGCCTGGCGCATCATCGTCTTCGCCGGCGCCTTCACCGCCCTGGAGTGGGTGCGGGGCCATGTCCTGACAGGGTTTCCGTGGAATCTGCCCGGTGAGACCTGGCGGGCGGGCTCGTGGGTGTCGCAGTCGGCGGCCCTCATCGGGGCCTATGGCCTGACCTTCGTAACCCTAGCCATCGCCGCGACCCCGGCGCTGTTGCTGCGCGAGCGCGGGCGGGCGGCGCGGATCGCGCTGGGACTTTCGGCGGCGACCCTGACGGCGATGATCGTCTTCGGCGCCGTGCGGGTCAGCCGCGCGCCGCCGCCGGCGGCCGATGCGCCGTTGATCCGCATTGTCCAGGCGAACGTCCGCCAGGAGGCCAAGTACGACCCCAGGGTCTTTACACGGATCTTCTCCGACTACCTGGAGCTGACCCGTCGTCAGGGGGAGGCGACGCCCGACATCATCATCTGGCCAGAGGGCGCCGTCCCGGCCCTGATTGACGACTACCTGGCCCCCGGAACCTGGACCCGCGCCGCCATCACCCGCACGCTGAAGGACGGTCAGACCCTGCTGGTCGGCGCCGCCCGCTATGAGGGCTCGCCGGAGGCGCCGCATTATTTCAACAGCCTGGCTGCTGTGCGGCGCGAGGGAGACGACCTGGCGGTGCTCGGGGTCTATGACAAGCACCGGCTGGTGCCGTTCGGCGAGTATCTGCCGCTCGACGGCCTGCTGTCGCCGCTGGGGATCAAGAACCTGGTCAAGATCGGCGATGGTTTCGACGCCGGCCCGGCGCCGCGACCTCTGGCCCTGCCGGGACTGCCGGTGATGCAGCCGTTGATCTGCTACGAGAGCCTCTATCCCGGCTTTACCCGCTCCGGCGCGCGGGCGGCGGGCAAAGACCCGGCGCTGATCGTCAATGTCTCCAATGACGCCTGGTTCGGCGCCACCAGCGGGCCCCTTCAACACCTCAACCTGGCCAGCTACCGGGCCATCGAGGAGGGGATTCCGATGGCCCGGGCGACCCCGACCGGGGTGTCGGCGATGGTTGACGCCTATGGCCGGGTGATTCCCTCGGCGCGGTTGAATCAGGGGAGCTCTGGCGTGATCGATGTGGTCCTGCCACCCAAGGTCGCCAAAACCCCCTACCGCAGGTTGGGAGACCTTTGGCTGATCCTATTCATGATTGCAGCCTGCGCTGTAACAACGGTGTTTCGCTGGCGAGACCATAAAAAAGGCACCAGTATGCCGGCCCATCGAGACTGAAACATCGGTTTCCCCCAGGCCGGATTTTTATGACTGACGACGCGCTCCGTTCGCCCAATCCCATCGACATTCACGTCGGCCGCCGCGTCCGACAACGGCGCAAGGCGATGGGGGTGACACAGGAGCGTCTGGCTCATGATCTGGGCCTGACTTTCCAGCAGGTGCAGAAGTATGAGCGCGGCGCCAACCGGGTCTCGGCCTCCAAGCTGTACGAGATCGCCGTCGCCCTGCAGACCAGCACCGCCTACTTCTTCGAAGGCCTGGCCGACCCGGCCCTGGTCAAGGAAGGCGGCGCCGGTGATCCGGCCTCGGAGAAGTTCATCAACGCCTTCCTGATGAGCCCGGAGGGTCTGGAACTGGCCGAGATGTTCTCGCGGCTGCAGAACACCCGGCTGCGCAAGCGGATCGTCGATCTGGTCCGCAGCATGGTCGAGGACGAAGACGAGGACGATTGATGTCCTTCCCCGCGCCCCTCGCGGAGGCGCGCCGGAGCGAAGCCGACTTGCAGGTATAAAGATATCTTTATATGGTCCCCCGGCCTCAAGCCTGGGAGCCCCGCGTGAGCCGTCCGAACTACATTTTCACCAGTGAAAGCGTGTCCGAGGGACACCCCGACAAGGTCGCCGACCGCATCAGCGACACCGTCGTCGACGCCTTCCTGGCCGAAGAGCCGCAGGCCCGGGTGGCCTGCGAAACCATGGTCACCACCAACCGCATCGTGCTGGCCGGGGAAATCCGCGCCGGCAAGCCGGGCCTCTCCAAGCAGGAGAACAAGGAACGCAACAAGGCGATCATCGCCAGCCTGGAGCCGAAAATCCGCGACGCGGTGAAGGACATCGGCTACGCCCAGAAGGGCTTCCACTGGGAAAAGGCCAAGTACAGCTGCTTCCTGCACGCCCAGTCCGACCATATCGCGCAGGGCGTCGACGCCAGCGACAAGAAGGACGAGGGCGCCGGCGACCAGGGCATCATGTTCGGCTACGCCACCGACGACACGCCGGAGTTCATGCCGGCCACCCTGCAGTACAGCCATGACATCCTGCGCCGCCTGGCCGAGCTGCGTCACTCCGGCGAGTTGCCCTTCCTGGAGCCGGACGCCAAGAGCCAGGTCACCCTGCGCTACGAGAATGACCGCCCGGTGCACGTCGAGGAGATCGTCGTCTCCCACCAGCACGGCAAGTCGATGCCCGGCGGCGCCCCGACCTCCAAGCGCCTGCTGGCGGCGCTGAAGCCCTACATCCTGCCGCTGTTCGCCGACGGTCTGATCAGCAAGAAGACCAAGTGGCACATCAACCCGACCGGCAAGTTCCTGATCGGCGGTCCGGACGGCGACGCCGGCCTCACCGGCCGCAAGATCATCGTCGACACCTACGGCGGCGCGGCCCCGCACGGCGGCGGCGCCTTCTCGGGCAAGGACCCGACCAAGGTCGACCGCTCCGCCGCCTACATCTGCCGCTACCTGGCCAAGAACGTGGTCGCCGCGGGCCTGGCCAAGAAGTGCACCATCCAGATTTCCTACGCGATCGGCGTCGCCCGCCCGCTCAGCTTCTACGTCGACACCCACGGCACCGGCGAGGTCGATCCGGCCAGGCTGGAGGCCCTGCTGCCCGACTTCATCGGCGGCGGCACCCCGGCCGGCATCCGCAAGACGCTGGAGCTCAACAAGCCGATCTACGCCCGCACCGCCGCCTACGGCCACTTCGGCCGCCAGCCGGACAACGAGGGCGGCTTCAGCTGGGAAAAGACCGACCTGGTCCCGGAACTGCAAAAGGCGTTCTAAAATCTTCCGTCTTCCGGTTCCCCCTTCCCCCTGGAGGGGGGAAGGGTCGGGGATGGGGGTGGCGGCCCGTCCGCCGTGCGCGGTGCGTAAGGATTGCGCCCGTCCGCTCCGCCTGACGACCCCAGCAGACAGACAGCCTGGCCTGACCGCCTCCACCCCCATCCCAACCCTTCCCCCCTCCAGGGGGAAGGGCGTATTGGCTTCCCCATGCCCAATCCCCAGCAGCCTCACGGCCCCCTGCGCAGCTTCGGCCGTATCAAGTCGCGGCCGATCAAGGCGCGGCAGGCGGCGCTGTTCGACAGCCTGCTGCCGTCCATCGCCGTACCGGAAACGCCCTTCGACCCGATGACCCTCAAGCCCGACGCCAGCGCGGTCTGGGTCGAGATCGGCTTTGGCGGCGGCGAGCATCTGGCCGGGCAGGCGGCGAAGAACCCCGGGGTGCTGATCATCGGCGCCGAGCCGTTCCAGAACGGCGTCGCCAGCGCCCTGCGCCATCTCGAGGAAGCCGGCGCGATCAACGCCCGCATCCACCCGGGCGACGGCCGCGAGGTTCTGGCCAATCTGCCGGAGGCCTCGGTCGACCGTCTGTTCGTCCTGTTCCCCGATCCCTGGCAGAAGGCGCGGCACAACAAGCGCCGGCTGGTGAACCCCGATTTCCTGGCCGAGGCCCACCGGGTGCTCAAGCCGGGCGGAGCCTTCCGCTTCGCCACCGACTGGGCTGACTACGCCGACTGGACCCTGGAGCGGGTGCTGGCCAGCGGCCTGTTCGACTGGGCGGCCGGCCGGGCCGACGACTGGCGCACCGCCCCCGCCGACCACCTGACGACCCGCTATGAAGAGAAGAAGCTTGGGGATATCGCCCCGGTCTGGCTGGATTTCCTGCGTATCTAGCTGCGTGAGGAGAAAATCTGCCTATTCTCCCGTCAGGCGTTTTCGGATTGCGCGGCGCCCGTTCCGGGTATGTTGAGGAAAACGGGGAATAAAAAATGGTTCGTTTCTTCAGGATTGGGCTGGGCTGGATCGTCGGAGGCATGGTCTGGGCCCTGCTGTCGGCGGAACTTGCGCAGCTCGTCGAACATCGCGCCGATCTGGACGCGGGCAAGATTCTGCCCCTGGTGATCAACGGCGCCGTGGCCTCGCCGGCCGGCGTCCCGGGCGCCCTGATCTTCCTTGGACTGGCCCTGCTGCTCTACGGCATGCTCAAGCGCCCGGGCTCGACGGCGCAGGCCGGCTTCACCGCCGGGCTGCTGTTCCTGCTGGCGACGGTGGTGGTCTGGTTCCTCAAGCTGCAGGCGCAGATTCCGGCCCCGGTGTTCGGACTGTTTCCGGTGACCGCCCTTTGGGACGAGATCCGCGCCCTGTGGATCGAGCGCGCCAACGGCTTCCAGCTGATCGGCGCCCAGACCCTGATGATCCCGGTGACCCTGGCCGCCTCGACCATCGCCGGCGCCGTCTATGGCGCCATCTCCGGCGAGGTCCGGGCCGCCCGCCGGCGCGCCAACTACCGGCCGGCGGTCAACTTCGGCGACTGAGCCGGCCGCCCGCCTTTACGGCGTCAGCACCATCTTCAGCGCCCCGTCCTGGCGGGCGTCGAACATCTCATAGGCTTTCGCGCCGTCGCTCAGCGGCAGGCGGTGGCTGATCACATGCTCCGGCTTCAGGCGGCCGCTCTGCAGCAGCGGGATCAGCTCCGGCCAGGTTTCCTGCACGCTGCAGGTCCCGATGCGGAAGGTCAGGCCCATGGCGAAGGCGCGGGCCATGGGAAAGTCAAAGCGGCGGTCCTGATTGACGCCGATCACCGAGACGGTGGCCCGACGGCCCGCCAGCCGCAGCGCCAGGTCTATGGTCTTCTGGTGACCGACGGCCTCGACGATGCTGTCGGCCATCCGCCCCCGGGTCGCCTCGGCCAGCTCCTGGGGGGCCTCGTCCGGATGCAGGGCGATGGCGCCCAGGCCCTCGGCGATGGCGCGGCGCTCGGGCACCGGATCGACCGCGAAGACACGCGCCGCGCCGAGCACAAAGGCCTGTTCGACCGCCATCAGGCCGATGGGTCCAAGCCCGACCACGGCGACGGTCTTGCCCGAGCTGATGTCGGCGTTGCGGGCGCCGTACCAGGCGGTGGCCATGCCGTCGGTCATCAACAGGGCCTGGTCCTCGCTGATCCCTTCCGGAATCAGGGCGGCGTTGAAGTCGCCGGCGGGCACGCGGACCGCCTCGGCCTGTGAGCCCTGGAGCCGGGACGACAGCCCGTAGCAGCTGCCCGAGCCGGTCTCGCACCGGACGATGTCGCCCCTCAGGCAGGACGGACAGGCGCCGCAGCCGACCGCCGCGGAGATCATCACCCGGTCTCCGCTCTTGAGCCGGCGAACGGCCCGGCCGGTCTCCACCACCTCCCCGACCGCCTCATGGCCGACGCAGAAGCCGAGGTCCTCGCTGAATCCCTCTCCATGATAGATGTGCAGGTCGCTGCCGCAGATGGCGCAGCCGGTGACCTTGACCAGCACGTCGCGGTCATCCTGCAGCGTCGGGTCCTCCATGCTCTCGTAGCGGACATCGCGGGGACCGAAGTAGCGGAGGGCTTTCATGCGGGTTCTCGTCAGGCGATCCAGCGCAGGGCGCGCTGGAACAGATTGAGGGTCGAGGCGTGCAGCCGGTCGCCGATGGCCTTTGGCGCCTGGCCGGCGCTGGCCCGGGCGTGGCTGCCCTCCAGGATGATGCCCAGCTTGTAGCAGGCCAGCACGCCGTACCAGGCAAGATCGGTCAGGTCGCGACCGCTGCCCTCGCCATAGCGGGCGATGACCTCCTCGATGGTCGGAAACCCGTCCCAGGGGGTGACCGGGGCCGCCGCCGCGCCGGGCTCGGGCCACATGGCCATCAGCCAGCCGAGGTCGAGCAGCGGGTCGCCGACGCTGGCCAGCTCCCAGTCGACGATGGCCGCCAGTTCGCCGCTGTCATGGCGATACATGACATTGGCCAGGTGATAGTCGCCGTGGATCAGGCCGGGACGGAAGCGCGCCGGTCGATGGGCCTCCAGCCAGGCGCCGACCTCGTCGACCCCCGGGATCTCGTTGCACCAGTCGGGAAAGGCGGCGTAGCTGTCGAACTGCGCCTTCCAGCGGGGCGCCTGGCGTTCCAGCCAGCCCTCGGACTTGCCCAGGGACTGCAGGCCGACGGCGGCGATGTCGATGCGGCTCAGGGCCACGATGCCGTCGACCAGGGCCAGGCCCATGCGGTGGCGCACCGCCGGGTCGCCGGCGTGCAGGGCCGGCAGGCCGACCGTGGGATTGAAGCCGTCGATCGGCTCCATCAGATAGAAGGCCGCGCCATCCATCGTCTCTTCGGGACAGGCGGCGATCAGGCCCGGATGGGGAACATCGGAGCCGGCGAGCGCGGCCAGCACCCGCGCCTCGCGGCGCATGGTCTCATTGCTGTTGGCCCGCAGCTTCGGCGGCGGCCTCCGCAGGACGAAGGCGCGGCCCGCGCGGGTGAATTTCAGCAGGATGTTCTGGGTCCCGCCGGTCAGCACGATCAGGTCGGTGAGCGGGCCTTCGCCGAGTTTGTGCGCGTCCATGAAGGCGGTCAGCACCGCCAGATCGACGCCTTCGGGGACGGAGTTTTCCTCGGACATGCGCGCTCCCGGGTCGTCGTGACGCGACCTTGGCGGCAAGGTTAGGCGGTTGTCCTCGCGGCAGGCAAACCCCCTCCGCCTCCCCGACGAAAGTGGGGGCCCAGAGGCCGCCGACCTCGCGGAAGGAAGCTCTGATCAGCGCCGACCCTTCAATAGATCGCCAGTTGGCCCCCTCCTTTCGTCGGGGAGCCGGCGCAGGGGCTGGCGGCCCGGCCGGATGGGGGATAGTCGGGAAAGACTGCAGACCCCCCGGAGGCCCCATGCACGACATTCTGGCCCTCGGCGCCCGCGCCGGCGCCCTGCTCAAGGAACGACAGGAGACCATCGCCGTGGGGGAGACCTCCGCCGGGGGCCTGATCTCGGCCAGTCTGCTGGCGGTTCCGGGGGCCTCGGCCTATTTCACCGGCGGGGCGATCACCTATTCGGCGCGGTCGATCCGGGGTCTGGCGGGGATTTCCATCGAGCAGATGCGGGCCGACGGCATCCGCTCGAGCTCCGAGCCCTACGCCCTGCTGCTGGCGACCGAAATCCGCGCCCGGCATGGACGGATCAGCTGGGGCCTGTCGGAGACCGGCGCCGCCGGACCGGACGGCAACCCCTACGGCGACCCGGCCGGCCACACCTGCATGGCGGTGGTCGGGGCGGTGAGCGTGGTGCGGACCCTGCGCACCGGCTCGGACGACCGGGTGGCCAACATGTGGGCCTTCGCCGAGGCCAGCCTGAAGCTGCTGGTCGAGGTTCTGGAAACGGCGCCGACGGACTGAGGTCCCCTCCGTCCTCCCCGACGCAAGTCGGGGTCCGGGGCCGCCGGCTTCAGAGAGCACAGCTCTGATCAGCGCCCACCCTTCGACAGATTGCCAGCTGGGCCCCGACTTGCGTCGGGGAGGCGGAAAGGGTCTGGCCGGACGTTGGGGCAGGGGGGCAAGGTGGCGGCAGGAGGAACCACCCATGAGCAAGACCATCAGAATCGGCGGGGCCGGCGGGTTCCTGGGGGACTCCTCCGTCGCCGCACCGCAGCTGCTGAAGGGCGGCGACCTCGACTACATGATCCTCGACTATCTGGCCGAGGCGACCATGTCGGTGCTGGGCCAGATCAAGGCGCAGCGGCCGGAAGAGGGCTTCGCCCGCGACTTCACCGAATGGGTGTGGAAGGACAATCTGCGCGAACTGAAGGCCCGGGGGGTGAAGGTGATCACCAATGCCGGCGGTCTCAATCCCCACGCCTGCCGGGCGCGGATGGAGGAACTGGCGGCCGAGGCCGGCCTGAGTTTCCGTATCGCGGTGATCGACGGCGACGACCTGTCGGGCCGGCTGGACGTGCTGCAGGGCCAGACCGAGCTCTACACCGGCGCGCCCTTCCCGCCGCGGGAGGCGATCTTCTCGGCCAATGTCTATTTCGGCGGGCGGCCGATCGCGCAGGCCCTGGCGGCGGGGGCGGAGATGGTGATCACCGGCCGGGTGGTCGACAGCGCCCTGGCCCTGGGGCCCCTGATGCACGAGTTCGGCTGGCGCGACGAGGACCACGACCTGCTGTCGGCCGGCTCTCTGGCCGGCCATGTGATCGAGTGCGGGGCCCAGGCCACCGGCGGGCTGTTCACCGACTGGGAAGAAGTGCCCGACTGGGCCCACATCGGCTATCCGGTGATCGAATGCGCCGCCGATGGCAGCTTCGTGGTCACCAAGCCGCCCGGCACCGGAGGACTGGTGTCGCCGGCGGCGGTGGCCGAACAGATCCTCTATGAGGTCGGCGATCCGCAGGGTTACGCCCTGCCCGACGTGGTCTGTGATTTTACCCGGGTAACGGTCGAGGCGGCCGGCGAGCAGCGGGTGAAGGTGTCGGGGGCGAAAGGCTATCCGCCCAGCGGCCGCTACAAGGCCTGCATCACCTGGGGCGACGGCTGGCGGTTCATCGG
Organism: Caulobacter sp.; assembly: GCA_019636175.1. Classification (GTDB taxonomy): domain Bacteria; phylum Pseudomonadota; class Alphaproteobacteria; order Caulobacterales; family Caulobacteraceae; genus Caulobacter. The sequence continues at coordinate 10,431 of JAHBYC010000027.1, forward strand.
GGCCATGCCGGTGGTCGGACGCGACGCCGCCGCCAAGGCCCGCCGTCAGGGCGAGGCGGTGCTGGAACGGGTCGGCGAGATGCTGCGCGACCGCAACCTCCCCCCGCTGCGGGCCAGCCGCATCGAGATCCTGGGCGCCGAGGCCAGCTACGGCGCCAACGCGGGCGCCGCCGCCCAGGGGGTGCGCGAGGTCGTCACCCGGGTCGGGGCCGAGCATGACGACGAGCGGGCCCTGCGCCTGCTGACCCGGGAGTTCCAGTCGCCGACCACCTCGATGAGCGTGGGCACCACCGGCTGGTTCGGCGGCGCGCCGACGGTGACGCCGGTGTCGCGGGTCTTCTCGGTGCTGGTCCCGCGCGAGGCGGCGCCGGCCAGCGTCGATCTGGACGGGCGGCGGTTCACGGTGGAGGCCGCGGCGCCGGCGACGCCGTTTGACGACAGCATGGTGACCCGGCCCGAGGCGGCGCCGACGCCGGCGGAGGGCGGGGAAATGGTCGAGGTTCCGCTGATCGATCTGGCCTGGGCCCGCTCGGGCGACAAGGGCGACGCCTTCAACGTCGGGGTCATCGCCCGTCGGCCGGAATACCTGCCCTGGATCCGCAAGGGTCTCAGCGAAACGGCGGTCAGGGCCTGGTTCGCCCATGAATTCGAGGGCGCCAGCGACCCCCGGGTCATCCGCTACGACCTGCCGGGAATGAACGCCATCAATCTGCACTGCATCCAGGCCCTGGGCGGCGGGCAGTTTTCCTCCCTGCGGCTCGATCCCCTGGCCAAGGGCAAGGCGCAACAGCTGCTGGACATGCCGGTGCGGGTTCCGGTCGGGCTGGTGGGATAGGCGCCTGCGAACGCCTTCGCCCCCTCCCGCCTCCCCGACGCAAGTCGGGGTCCAGTGTCCGCACCGGGTGAAGGTCGGCTCTGATCCGCGCCAGCCCGTCAGCTGATGGCCAGCTGGGCCCCGACTTGCGTCGGGGAGGCGGAAGGAGGTAGGGCGGCGCAAAAGGGGCGTCATGCTGAGTAGCGGCTGAAGGCCGCGTGTCGATGCACGCGGGGACAAGGCCTCACCGGGGGGCTGACAACCCTCCCCACACCCGCTATATAACCGCCAACATCGTTTGAAAGCGCTGGATAGCGCATTCGAGCGGCGTCCTCCGGGGCGCCGCTTTTGTTTTGGGTTTTGGCCCAGTTTTGTTGGAGACCCCGTGCGCGGACGCACCACCGAAGACCGCAGCCTGCTGGAGCTGCTCGATCCCGTCGCCGACGCCGCGGGTTACGAGATCGTGCGCCTGCGGCTGATGGGCGGTCAGACCCGGCGGCTGCAGATCATGGCCGAGCGTCCGGACGGCGAGATGGTGGTCGAGGACTGCGCCCGCCTGAGCCGGGCCATTTCCGAGGTCATGGACGCCGCCGATCCGATCGCCGGCGAATACACCCTGGAGGTCTCCAGTCCCGGCATCGACCGGCCGCTGACCCGCCTGAAGGACTTCGAGACCTGGGAAGGCTACGAGGCCCGCATCGAACTGGACCGGGTGGCCGAGGGCCGCAAGCGGTTCAAGGGCGAGCTGGCCGGCGTCGAACAGGGCGAGGGCGGCGTCTGGCAGATCGGCGTCAACCTGGAAGGCGACGCCGAGACCACCCTGTTCATCCCCTTCGACTGGGTCCAGGAGGCCAAGCTCGTCCTCAACGACGCGCTGATGAAGCTGGGGGCCGAACAGCGCGCCGCCCGGCTGGCCGCCGACGGCCTGGACCCGCAGGACCCCGAATAACCCGTTCCACCTCTTTGTCAGTCTGACGAACCCAAGGACCAAAGATCATGGCCACCGGCATTTCCGCCAATCGCCTCGAACTGCTCCAGATCGCCGACGCGGTCGCCCGTGAAAAGGGGATCGACAAGGAGATCGTCATCGCCTCCATCGAGGAAGCGATCCAGAAGGCGGCCCGCAGCCGCTACGGCGCCGAGCATGACATCCGCGTCTCGATCGACGCCCGGACCGGCGAGACCTCGATCAAGCGCTTCGTCACCGTGGTCGAGGACGACGCCGAGATCGGCGAGGAGGATCTCGGCATGATGCGCCTGGCCGACGCCCGGGCGCTGTACGCCGACGCCGAGGTCGGCAAGGTCTATGAAGAAGAGCTGCCGCCGTTCGAGTTCGGCCGGGTGCAGACCCAGATGGCCCGCCAGGTGGTGTTCGGAAAGGTCCGCGAGGCCGAGCGCGAGCGCCAGTTCGAGGAATACAAGGATCGCGTCGGCGAGATCGTCAACGGCGTGGTCAAGCGCGTCGAATACGGCAACGTCATCGTCGATCTGGGCCGTGGCGAGGGCGTCATGCGCCGCGACCAGTCGATCCCGCGCGAGAACTTCAACATCGGCGACCGCATCCGCTGCTACATCTACGACGTCCGCAGCGAGACCAAGGGCCCGCAGATCATGCTCAGCCGCGCCCACGGCGGCTTCATGGCCAAGCTGTTCGCCCAGGAAGTGCCGGAAGTCTACGACGGGGTCATCGAGATCCGCGCCGTGGCCCGCGACCCGGGCAGCCGCGCCAAGATGGCGGTGGTCTCCAACGACGGCTCGATCGACCCGGTCGGCGCCTGCGTCGGCATGCGCGGCAGCCGCGTCCAGGCCGTGGTCGCCGAGCTGCAGGGCGAGAAGATCGACATCATCCAGTGGAGCCCGGACGAGCCCACCTTCATCGTCAACGCCCTGGCCCCGGCCGAGGTGTCCAAGGTGGTGATGGACGAGGAAGACGGCCGGGTCGAGGTCGTGGTGCCGGACGAGCAGCTTTCGCTGGCCATCGGCCGCCGTGGCCAGAACGTGCGCCTCGCCAGCCAGCTGACCGGCTGGCAGATCGACATCCTGACCGAGTCCCAGGAGTCGGAGCGCCGCCAGAAGCAGTTCGCCGAGACCACCCAGCTGTTCCAGGACGCCCTGGACGTCGACGAGGTCATCGCCCAGCTGCTGGCCACCGAAGGCTTCGTGTCCGTCGAGGACGTGGCCTTCGTCGAGCCGCATGAAATCTCCGAGATCGAGGGCTTCGACGAGGAAACCGCCGAGGAGCTGCAGACCCGCGCCCGCGAATTCCTCGAAAAGGAAGCCGCCGAGCTGGACGCCAAGCGTCGCGAGCTGGGCGTCGAGGACGGGATTCTGGAGGTCGAGGGCGTGAGCCTGGCCATGGCCGTCGCCCTGGGCGAGGCCGATGTGAAGACGGTGGAAGACCTGGCCGGCCTGGTGCCCGACGACCTGCGCGGCTGGTACGAGACCAAGGACGGCGAGCGGGTTCGCGAGGCCGGCGCCCTGGAAAGCTTCAACCTGACGCCGGAAGACGCCGAGACCCTGATCATGCGCGCCCGCGTGGTGATGGGCTGGGTCGAGGCCCCGCCGGAGCCGGAATACGCCGAGGAAGACTACGTCGACGGCGAATATGAGGGCGAAGAGGGCGAGTACGACGCCGGCGAGGCGGTCGAGGGCGAACAGCCCGAAGACGCCGAGGCGTTCGACCTCGCCGAGGCCGAGGGCGAGGCTCGGGACGCGTGAGCGTCCCCGGCCAACCCTTCGCGACCTCGCTGCAACAACTGACCTGACCGGCCCGCCCCTGGCGCCGGTCCCGACAAGGATTTGACCCGGCGCCATGCAGGCCACCGCCGACCCACCCTCGGACCCCCGGGTCCACCGCACCCTGGCGCAGGCCACCCGGGAACGGCGCGACATCGTCTCGGGCGAGACGATGCCGGAGGCGCGGCTCGTTCGCTTCGTGCCTGGCCCTGACGGCGTGGTGACCCCCGACCTGGCGCGCAAGCTGCCGGGCCGGGGCCTGTGGGTCGCCGCCGACCGCGTCAGCCTGGCGACGGCGGTGAAGAAGAACCTGTTTTCCCGCTCGGCCAAACAGAAGCTGAGCGCCCCCGAGGGCCTCGTCGATCTGGTGGAAACCCTGCTGGTCAGGCGGGTTCTGGACGGCCTTGGCCTTGCAAGACGCGCCGGAGACCTTACCTCAGGATTCGAGAAGGTCATGGCCGCCGTGCGCAGCGGAAAGGTCGCCTGGCTGATCGAGGCCAGCGACGGCGCCGAGGACGGTCGTGGCAAGATTCTGAACCTTGCGCGCCATATCAGCCCGCCCCCCCGGATCGTCGGACTTTTCACCAAGTCCGAATTGGGTTTGGCCTTGGGCGCTGAGAATGTGATACACACCGCCTTCCTTGCGGGGCGGTCAGCCGGAAGTTGGACCCAGGAGGTCGAACGACTGGCGGGATTTCGCCCGCTTCTCCCTGAGAGCTGGCGCGAGGAGCCGTGACCAGAGGGCCGCGCGGGAAACCGCGCCCGGGCCCTTTGTGAGTTTGGATTGATGGGATTGCGGGGACCGGCTGTCGGGACCCGCGAGTTAAGCGAGACGCATGAGCGACGAGAACGACAACCGCCCGGGCCGCCCGCCCATGACGCTGAAGCCCCGCGCGGGGTCGGTCAGCGCCGGGGTGGTCAAGCAGAGCTTCAGCCACGGGCGGACCAAGACGGTGGTGGTGGAAACCAAGCGCCAGCGCAGCCATGCGCCGGCGTCGACCGGCAATCTGGCCGGCCCGTCGGCGGCTGAGCGGAATCGTCCGCCGGCCGGCGCCCCGTCGCGTCCCGCTCCCCCCTCCGGCGCCGGCGGCCTTTCGGCCGACGAGATGCGCGCCCGTCAGGAAGCCATCGCCCTGGCCCAGCGTCAGGCCGCGGCCCAGGCCGCCGCCAAGGCCGAGGAAGAGCGTCGTCAGGCCGCCGCCGCCGCGGCTGCCGCCGAAGCCGCCAGGGCCAAGGCCGCCCCGGCCCCCGAGGCGCCCAGGGCGGAAGCGCCCAAGGCTGAAACGCCCAGGGTCGAAGCCCCCGCCGCCAGCGAGCCGCCGAAGGCCGAGGCCGCCCCGGTGAAGGCCGAAACGCCCGCCGCCACCCTGCCCCCGCCCGTGGCCCGCGCCCCCGCGCCGCGTCCGGCCGCCCCCAGCGCGCCGAACCAGACCCGCACCTACGAGCCCTCGCGCGATCGCCGCGACGACCGGGCCAGCACCACGACCTACCGCCCCGAGCGGCCGGCCAGCGGGAACTACAACCAGCGCACCCCGCGCATGGACACCACCAGCTTCAACCAGCGCGCCCCGCGCCCTGACGCCGACCGTCCGCAGCGTGACGATGCGCCCCGCGAGCGCGACAGCGGCGGACGCGGCGAGAGCCGGGCCCCGCGCGCCGGCGAGACCGTCCGCTACTCGGCCCTGGCCCCGCGTCCGGCGCCGTCCCGCGCCGGCGCCCCGCGCGGCCCCCGTCCCGGCGCCGGCATGCCCAATGCGCCGCCGGCCACGCCGGAAGTGCAACGCGCCACCCGTTCCGCGCCCCGTCCCGGCGGCGCGGTCACCGACCGTCGCCCCGACGAGGAGGACGATCGTCGCAAGGGCGCCGGTCCCGGCAAGGCCATCTCCCGCACCCGCGGTGAGCCCAAGCGCCGTGAAGGCCGCCTGACCATCCAGGCCGTGGCCGGTGACGACGAGGGCGCCGTCGAGCGCATGCGCTCGCTGGCCTCGGTCCGCCGGGCCCGTGAACGCGAGAAGGAAAAGCGCCGCGGCGGCCAGGCCGAGCAGGCCCGCGTGGCCCGCGAGGTCGTCATCCCCGACGTCATCACCGTGCAGGAGCTGTCCAACCGGATGGCCGTGCGCGGCGTCGACATCATCAAGTTCCTGATGCGCGAAGGGGTGATGCTGAAGATCAACGACGTGATCGACAGCGACACCGCCGAGCTGGTGGCCACCGAATTTGGCAACACCGTCCGCCGCGTGTCGGAAGCCGACGTCGAAACCGGCTTCCTGGCCGAGGACGATCACGACGATCACCAGCTGCCGCGGCCGCCGGTGGTGACCATCATGGGTCACGTCGACCACGGCAAGACCAGCCTGCTGGACGCCCTGCGCACCACCGACGTCGCCTCGGGCGAGGCCGGCGGCATCACCCAGCACATCGGCGCCTATCAGGTTCGCCTGGAAAGCGGCGATCGCATCACCTTCCTCGACACCCCCGGCCACGCGGCGTTCAGCGCCATGCGGTCGCGCGGGGCGACCATCACCGACATCGTCGTGCTGGTGGTTGCGGCCGATGACGGGGTCAAGCCGCAGACCATCGAAGCCATCCAGCACGCCAAGGCGGCCGAGGTGCCGATGATCGTGGCCATCAACAAGATGGACAAGGACGGCGCCGATCCGACCCGCGTGGTCAACGAGCTGCTGCAGCACGAGATCGTCGTCGAAAGCCTGGGCGGCGACACCCAGGTGGTCGAGGTCTCGGCCAAGACCCGCGCCGGTCTCGACAATCTGATCGAGAACATCCTGGTCCAGGCCGAACTGCTCGAGCTGAAGGCCAACCCCGATCGCAGCGCCGAAGGCGTGGTCATCGAGGCCAAGCTGGACAAGGGTCGCGGCGCGGTCTCCACCGTCCTGGTCAAGCGCGGCACCCTCAAGCGCGGCGACATCGTCGTCGCCGGCTCCAACTACGGCCGGGTTCGCGCCCTGCTCAACGAGCGTCAGGAACAGCTGGACGAAGCCGGTCCCTCGACCCCGGTCGAGATCCTCGGCCTCGACGGCGCCGCCATTCCCGGCGACGCCTTCGCGGTGGTGGAGAACGAGGCCCGCGCCCGCGAGCTGACCGAATACCGCGCCCGTCTCAAGCGCGAGAAGTCCTCGGTCGGCGCCGCCGCCGCCGGATCGTCGCTGGCCGACATGATGGCCAAGCTGTCGTCCAAGAAGGTCAGCGAACTGCCGCTGGTCATCAAGGGCGATGTGCAGGGCTCGGTCGAGGCCATCGCCGGCTCGCTGGACAAGCTGGGCAACGACGAGGTTCGCGCCCGGATCATCCTGCAGGGGGCCGGCGCGATCAGCGAAAGCGACGTCACCCTGGCCAAGGGCGCCGGCGCCCCGATCATCGGCTTCAACGTCCGCGCCTCGAAGCAGGCTCGCGACCTTGCCGAGCGTGAAGGGGTGGAGATCCGCTACTACTCGATCATCTACGACCTGATCGACGACATCAAAGGCGTCATGTCCGGCATGCTCGCGCCGATCCAGCGCGAAACCTTCCTGGGCTACGCCAAGGTGCTGCAGGTGTTCGACATCTCCAAGGTCGGCCGCATCGCCGGCTGCCGGGTCACCGAGGGCGTGGTTCGCCGCGGCTCCAAGGTGCGGATCGTCCGCGACGGCATCGTGGTGCTGGAGCTGGGCACGCTGCAGACCCTCAAGCGCTTCAAGGACGAGGTGGCGGAAGTCACCAATGGCATGGAGTGCGGCATGCATTTCGCCGGCTTCCAGGACATCCGGGAAGGCGACGAGATCGAATGCTTCACCGTCGAGGAAGTGGCGCGGTCGCTGTAGCGGTCGGGCAGGCTTTCTGATCAAGTCGAAGGCGCGGATCGCAGGGTCCGCGCCTTTTGCTTTGGAGGGCGGTGTGATGGGGCCTGGAGGCCGGTCGCCGCGAGGCGTCAGAGCCGGCCTGATCGGTCGGATGTCCGTGGGTCTGTTGCTTGCCGGCGCCCTTCTCGGCGGCTGCGCCCGCACCGTCTATGTAAGCGGCGGCGACTGTTTGGCCAGCGACCCGCCGTACGCTGGGGGCTGGGTCTGGGTCAATGGCGTCCAGGCGTCGGCGGGAGACGCCGAACTGGCGCCCTTCTATCCCGGTCGAGCCCTCCGTCGCGAGGTCCAGGGCTATGCCACGCTTCGCTGCGGGATGGGCGCCTGCAAGGTCATCGATGAGGCGTCCGCGCCGTCGAGTTGCGCCGAGAAGGCCTGCTGGCGCCAGGATGAAGACGGTTCAAACGGGTACGGGTTCGGCGCCGCTGCTGAAAAGGCGGCGAGAGCCAGGGGCCTTGTAGACAGAGCGGTCGAGCAGGAGATCAGGGTGGCGTTTCAGATCACCGGACCGGGCCGCGGCCGGACATGGGCCTGTGGCGAGGCTCCGCCAGAGTGAGATCCAGTGCGGGATGGTAACCAACAAGGGCGAGGTTGCTCAGAATCAGGGGCGCGGATCGCAGGGTCCGCGCCTTTTGCTCTGGAGGGCGGTGTGATGGGGCCTGGAGGCAAGTCGCCGCAAGGCGTCAGAACCGGCCAGATCGGTCGGAGGTCCGTCGGTCTGTTGCTTGCCATTTGAGGGGGCGCACAGCCAAGTAGGCTTCCTGCTCGGCAAGTTGGTCTTCGCTGAACGGCAGATCCGTAACACCGGGCAGCGGCTTGTACGGCTCCCAGCCGTTTCGCTCGTGATGATGCCTCATCGCGTCCTCATGCGTGGAAGCATAGAAGACATCAACGCGGTGGGCAGAATCGTCTCGAGCGCGATCCCAACTCTCGCTCACCGCAGCGCACTCAATGGAGTGCGGTGTCTCCCAAACCTCAAAGCGCAGCTTGACCATCCCGCTACTTAGCCGCCCCACACTCAACGTGAATACAACCTTTTCTTTGCGTGGCCGCGCGGTCTCGCCGCGACCTACATTCGCCGCGCATCGCCCCACGTCCGGCCACCCGTTTTGCCTACGTTCTCGCGGCCTCGACCCACGCCAAAGCCAACAGCTGTGGGGAGTCTGACCCGACTTCCGACAATTTCAGGAGTGATCGGCCTTTTTGTGGGCCGGCCTGCCCGCGCTATAATGGTCTCGCCGCTTCGCAAGGCCCGGCCCCGTCGCTTGCGGCCCCGTTCGCCGGCCCGCCACGCAAACCGTTGACCGCCGCCCGCCCGTCGCGGAAAAGCCTTGGGAGCAGCCTATCGTTCCGGCAGGAGTTGTTGTCGAATGGTCACGCGTCGTCTTTCAGCCGGTCTGGTCGCCATCGCGCTCGTCGCCAGTGGCCTGGCGTCCTGCGCGACCGCCACGCGCATTGACGCGGCGGGCGATGTCCACGCCCTGCTGATCGCCATTCGCGACAACGACAAGGCGGCCTTCAACGCCCATGTCGACCGCCCGGCCCTGAAGCGCTCCATCGAGGCGCGGCTGATGGCCGAAGCCGACAAGGCCACCGACGACCCGGGCCTGAAGGTGCTGGGGGCCATCGCCGCCCCCTACCTGGCCGACGCCGCCAACAAGGCCCTGATCCAGCCGGCGACCTTCCGCGCCCTGGCCTATCAGTACGGCTATCGCCCCGACCAGCCGATCCCGGGACAGATCGCCATCGCCGCCAACCTCAAGGCCCTGCCCGACGGCCGGGTCTGCGCCACCAAGAAGAAGGACGGGCCCTGCGTGCTGATCTTCACCCGCGAGGACGGCGCCTGGCGGCTGTCGGGCTTCGAGGGCGATATCGCCGACCTGCGGGACCGCCGCCGCTAGGTCGCCCCGGACGCCAACCTCAGTTTTGCCGCAACACCGCGCCAGAGACGCCTGATGATCGCCAGAACCGCCCTCGCCGGGCTCGCCGCCACCCTGCTGGGCCTCGCCGCCGTCCCCGCCCATGCCGCGGACAAGCGGATGGTCACCTATGACTCCGCCTCGCCCGAGGCCCGGCGGCTGACCGGCGCCGGCCTGACCTTCGTCTTCACCCGCCAGTTCTTCCAGACGCGGATCCTGGCGGTGCGCGCCACGGCGGTTCCGGTGGGCGTGGTCCCCCGGCCCTCGCGGGACGCCGCCGTCAACCGGCAGCTGGACGCGCTGATGGGCGAGGATCGCGGCAAGGGCGCCCTCTACGAAATCGACCCCGAGAAGGCCGAGGGCAAGGTGATGATCCAGGCCTTCTGTCCCGGATCGGTCAAGGGCTGGCTGGCCATCGGCGCGGTCAACGACCGCAAGCCCCTGCGGGTCTACGCCTTCGGCGACGACGGTTCGGGCGGGGTGAGAAAATGCGCCGCCATGGACTTCACCTGGCGCGGCGACTGGCAGATGCCGAGGCCAAAGGGCGGCGACACCCGCAAGGCCGTCTTCCGCCCCGACTACGGCCGCCCGGGCAGCTAGAGGGTCGGGCGGGCGGCGGCGCCGGAGAGTGGCGTCTCGATTTATCTCGCATTGGCGTCCCGGCTTCGCCTAACCTTGTTCAGCGACAGGGGAGCGGGCGATGGCCGACAAGGACGTTCTGGCGAGCTGGGACCGGTTTGACTTCACAGACGGCCCATGGACCCGGCCGGTGTTTCGCAAGGGGACCGGCCCGGCGGTGATCATCATGCATGAGATCCCGGGCCTGCATCCGCAGGTCGTCGACTACGGAGACCAGGTGGCCGCCGCCGGCTTCACCGTCTTCATGCCCAGCCTGTTCGGCACGCCGGGAAAGGCCCTGTCGACCGGCTATGCGGTGCAGCAGATGTTCCTCAATGTCTGTATCCGCCGCGAGTTCAACGCCTGGGCCAACCACCGCTCCAGCCCCATCGTCGACTGGCTGAGGGCCCTGGCCCGCAAGGTTCATCCGGAGTGCGGCGGCAAGGGCGTCGGGGCCCTGGGAATGTGTTTCACCGGCGGCTTCGCCCTGGCGATGATGACCGAGCCCAGCGTGGTCGCCCCGGTCCTGTCGCAGCCGTCCCTGCCGCTGGGCAAGAAAGGCAAGGACCGGATCGACGCCTCGCCGGCGGAGATCTCCTGCGCCAAGGCCCGGCTCGAGGCCGAGGACCTGTCGATGATCGGCCTGGCCTTCAACGGCGACGGCTTCGTCCCGGCCGAGCGGATGGACATGCTGGAGAAGACCTTCGGCAAGCGCTTCGAGTCCCATCGCCTGGATCCCAAGGACGCCCGGCCCGGCACCGGCATGCAGCCCCATTCGGTTCTGACGGTGCATCTGAACAACGCCGGGCCGACGCGGGAGGCCGCCGACCGGACCATTGAGTTCTTCCACCAGCGGCTGGACGGCTGACGCCGCCTCAGACCGTCAGGCCAAATTCCCGGACCAGCCAGTCGTACCAGTCGGGCAGGGCCTCTCTCAGCGCCGCCCGGGTCGAGGGCGGACGGGCGGCCTGGCCCCAGAGGACGACCGAGGCGGTCATGGCGAAGAACTCGCCCGGGTTCTTCAGCATATAGGCCTGTTCAGGCCAGCGCCCGGACGCCCTGGCCGCCTCCCAGGCGGCGATGACATCGCGGTTCTTCCGCCCGTCGGGCAGCCGGTCGAAGTGATAGCCGTGCAGCATCTCATGCAGCAGCACCGGGTTGTCGGGCGGGGAGATCATCGCCGCCATCTCCAGCCGGCCCTGGCCGTACCGCCCGGGCTGCTTCAGCCGGGGATTGACGATGATGGCGATGTCGCGGAACCAGGCCTTGATCGCCGGATCGATGGCCAGGCCCTCGACGATGTCGATCTGGCGCTGCAGCGAGGCCAGGATCTCCGGACGCCGGTCTTCGTCGAGGGCGGTGAGATCGATGCGGTATCCGCGCCAGGTCTGCTGGTCCGCGGCGGCCGCGGCCGGCAGGCCTGTCAGGCCGGCGGCGCACAGCAGGGTCAACAGGCGCCGTCGGCTGGGCATGTTCGTCTCCGTGGATCTGATGCAGCGGGTTAAACGGGCCGGCCCGGCAGGTCCAGCGCTGGACAGCGGCCGCGGCGGGGACTAGAAGCCGCCCTCCCCGCCGGAGCCGAGGTTCGATCCCTCGCCGGACGCCTGGATGGATAAGATGAGCCGCAACAGCAAGAACAGGGGCCCCTCGACCGGCCCCAGCCAGCGCCAGCTCCGCGCCGGCGAACTGATCCGCCACGCCCTGGTCGAGGTGCTGCGTGAGGAGGAGATCGCCGATCCCGCCCTGGCCGGTGTGTCCCTGACCGTGACCGAGGTGCGGATGAGCCCCGACCTCAAGCACGCGGTCTGCTTCATCGAGGTGCTGGGCGCCGGGGTCACCGGGGCCGGCACCGCCGAGGCCCTGAACGCCCTGAACCACGCCGCCCGCTTCCTGCGCGGACGGCTCGCCCGCAATATCGACATGAAGTTCACCCCGGACCTGAAGTTCATTCACGACGAGAGCTTCAACAGCGCCGCCCACATGGACCGGCTGTTCAGCGACCCCCGGGTGCAGGCCGATCTGCATCACGAGGACGAGCGGGACGAAGACCGGGGCGGGGAGGCCTAGTGGCCCGTCGCAAGAAGGGCCTGCCGGTCAGCGGCTGGGTCAATCTGGACAAGCCCTACGACTTCGGCTCGACCCAGGCCGTGGGCAGGGTGCGCTGGCTGTTCAACGCCCAGAAGGCGGGCCATGCCGGCACCCTGGACCCGCTGGCCACCGGCGTGCTGCCCATCGCCCTGGGCGAGGCGACCAAGACGGTGGCCTTCATGACCGAGGCCGACAAGACCTACCGCTTCACCCTGGAATGGGGCCGGGCCACGACCACCCTGGACCGCGAGGGCGAGACCACCGCTGTCAGCGACGTGCGGCCGACGCGCGAGGCCATCGCGGCGGCCCTGCCCGCCTTCATCGGCGAGATCGTCCAGGTCCCGCCCCACTTCTCGGCCGTCAAGGTCGATGGCGAGCGGGCCTATGACCTGGCCCGGGAGGGGGTCGATTTCGAGCTGGCCGGACGGACGGTGCGGATCGACGACCTGCGCATCCTCGACCTGCCCGACGCCGATCACGTCACCCTGGAAATGGATTGCGGCAAGGGAACCTATGTGCGCGCCGTGGCCCGGGACCTGGCCGCCGCCCTGGGAACCTGTTGCCATGTCAGCGCCCTGCGACGGACCCGTGTCGGGCCGTTTGGGGAAGAAACAGCGATAACACTGGAAAAGCTGGAAGATTTGGGCCATAAGGCCGCCCTTCCGGAGGCATTGCTTCCGGTCGCGACCGCACTGGACGACATCCCGGTGCTGGCCGTGACCGCTGAAGAGGCTTTCCGGTTGGCTCAGGGTCGATCGATCGTACTCGTTCCCCGACAGGTTGAAGCCCTGCGCGCCCGCCTCACCGGCGGTTCCCGCGTTGTTTCAGCCATGGAGGGGGATCGGTTGGTGGCCCTGGCCGAGATGCGCGCGGGATCGCTCAATCCGGTGCGGGTCTTTCAACTCACCTGAGCGGAGACCATCCGATGTCGATTACGCCCGAGCGCAAAAGCGCCCTTATCGCCGAACATGCCCGCACCCCGGGCGACACCGGAAGCGCCGAAGTCCAGGTCGCGATCCTGTCCGAACGGATCGCCAACCTGACCGAGCACTTCAAGGGTCACAAGAAGGACAACCACAGCCGTCGTGGCCTTCTGCAAATGGTTTCGCAGCGTCGTTCGCTGCTGGGCCACCTGAAGAAATCCGACGCCGACCGTTACGAGGCCCTGATCGCCAAGCTCGGCCTGCGTCGTCAGCACTAACACCAACGACCAGGGGCGGGGTCCTTCACGGGCCCCGCCTCTTGCATTACCCGCCCATCCCTCTCAGGTCCTGGGGGTCGGCGGCGGGGGGGCTCCCCCCACACATCCGCAGAGGGTTCAAAGCGATCCTCACCGGACCTGACACTGGAGAGGATCCCCGGAAACGCCCGCATACAGACTGCGCGCACCGCCCCTGTCCGCCCCCGCGAGGAATACGCCCGCGGGAGATGAGAAAAGAAAGACTCACATGTTTGAAATTCGTCGCAAGACCATCGAGTGGGGCGGCAAGACGCTGACCCTCGAAACCGGCCGCATCGCCCGTCAGGCCGATGGCGCCGTGCTGGCCACCATGGGCGAGACCGTCGTCCTGGCCACCGCCGTGTTCGCCAAGCAGCAGAAGCCCGGCCAGGACTTCTTCCCGCTGACCGTCAACTATCAGGAAAAGACCTTCGCGGCCGGCAAGATCCCCGGCGGCTTCTTCAAGCGCGAAGGCCGTCCGTCGGAAAAGGAAACCCTGGTTTCCCGCCTGATCGACCGTCCGATCCGCCCGCTGTTCGTCAAGGGCTTCAAGAACGAGGTCCAGGTCGTCGTCACCGTGCTGCAGCACGACCTTGAGAACGATCCCGACATCCTGGCCATGGTCGGCGCCAGCGCCGCCCTGACCCTTTCGGGCGCCCCCTTCATGGGCCCGATCGGCGCCGCCCGCGTCGGCTACGTCGATGGCGAATACATCCTCAACCCGACCGCCGAACAGATGGCCGACACCAAGATGGACCTGGTCGTCGCCGGCACCGCCGAGGCGGTGATGATGGTCGAGTCGGAGATCCAGGAACTCAACGAAGAGATCGTTCTGGGCGCCATCAAGTTCGCCCATGACGGCATGCAGCCGGTGATCGAGGCCATCATCGAACTGGCCGAGCACGCCGCCAAGGACCCCTTCGACTTCGAGCCGGAAGACACCGACGCCATCAAGGCCGAGATGAAGGGCCTGGTCGGCGCCGACATCGCCGCCGGCTACACCATCCAGAAGAAGCAGGACCGCTACGAAGCGATCGGCGCCGCCAAGAAGAAGGCCATCGCGGCCCTCGGCAAGAGCGAAACCAATCCGGAAGGCCACGACCCGCTGAAGCTGGCCGGCGTGTTCAAGGAACTGGAAGCGGACGTCGTCCGTCGCGGCATCCTCGACACCGGCAAGCGCATCGACGGCCGTGACGTCAAGACCGTGCGCCCGATCCTCGGCGAAGTCGGCATCCTGCCGCGCACCCACGGTTCGGCCCTGTTCACCCGCGGCGAGACCCAGGCCCTGGTGGTCGCCACCCTGGGCACCGGCGACGACGAGCAGTTCATCGACGCCCTGGAAGGCACCTACAAGGAAAGCTTCCTGCTGCACTACAACTTCCCTCCCTACTCGGTCGGCGAGACCGGTCGGATGGGCAGCCCCGGCCGCCGCGAAATCGGCCACGGCAAGCTGGCCTGGCGCGCCCTGCGCCCGATGCTGCCGGCCAAGGAAGACTTCCCCTACACCATCCGCCTGGTCTCGGAGATCACCGAGTCCAACGGCTCGTCCTCGATGGCCACCGTCTGCGGTTCGTCGCTGGCGATGATGGATGCGGGCGTGCCGCTGGTTCGTCCGGTCTCGGGCATCGCCATGGGCCTGATCCTGGAAGACGACGGCTTTGCGGTTCTGTCGGACATCCTGGGTGACGAAGACCACCTGGGCGACATGGACTTCAAGGTGGCCGGCACCAGCGACGGCATCACCTCGCTGCAGATGGACATCAAGATCTCGGGCATCACCATCGAGATCATGCAGCAGGCCCTCGCCCAGGCGAAGGAAGGCCGCGATCACATCCTCGGCGAGATGAACAAGGCCATGGATGCGCCGCGTGAGGAACTCGGCGAGTTCGCGCCCAAGATCGAGACCATCAAGATCGCCGCGGACAAGATCCGCGAAGTGATCGGCACCGGCGGCAAGGTGATCCGCGAGATCGTCGCCACCACCGGCGCCAAGGTCGACATCGGCGATGACGGCACCATCAAGATCGCCGCCTCCGAGCAGTCCAAGATCGACGCCGCCAAGGACTGGATCAAGTCGATCGCTTCCGAACCGGAAGTCGGCGCGATCTACAACGGCAAGGTCGTGAAGGTCGTCGACTTCGGCGCCTTCGTGAACTTCTTCGGCGCCAAGGACGGCCTGGTCCACGTCAGCCAGATCAGCAACGAGCGGGTCAACAAGCCCAGCGACGTGCTGACCGAAGGCCAGATGGTCAAGGTCAAGCTCATCGGCTTCGACGATCGCGGCAAGACCAAGCTGTCGATGAAGGTCGTCGACCAGGAGACGGGTGAAGACCTCTCCAAGAAGGAAGAGGCCGCCGACGCCTGAGGCGCCGGTCAAGGCTGAGGTTGAGGGGGCGGCTCCGCGAGGAGCCGCCCCTTTTCCATTGTGTCTCCGGGCGGGTGAGGGGTGAGTCCTCTCCTTGCCCGGCGTTCCCTTGTTTCGACAAACAGGCTGTATGTATCTTCGGGCATGGCCGAACGCCGTCCCAACGCCGAACGAAGCCGCCAGACCCGTGGCCGTATCCTCTGGGCGATGCGTCAGCTGGTGGCGGAGAAGGGCTACGCCGCCGCCTCGACCCCCGCCATCGTCGCCGCCGCCAAGGTGACCCGCGGGGCGCTGTATCATCACTTCACCGACAAGGCGGCGGTGTTCGCCGCCGTGGTCGAGGCCGAACAGGCCGATGTGGGCTCGCGCATGGCCAAGGCCGCCGAGGCCCATCCCGATCCGGTGGAACAGCTGATCCGCGTCGGCGAGGCCTTTGTCGTGGCCATGGCCGAGGTCGGGCGTCGACGCATCCTGATGCTCGAAGGGCCGGCGGTGCTGGGCGCAGAGCGGATGCAGGCCGTTCGCGGGCGCCATCTGCGGCCGCAGATGGACGCCGGGGTGCGACAGCTGATGGCCTCGGGCCTGGTGACCCCGGTTCCGGTCGAGCCCCTGGTCGATCTGCTGGTCGCCCTGTTCGATCGCGTCGCCCTGGTGGCCGATCGCGAGAACTTCCCCGCCTATCGCCATGCCCTGCGGGCCCTGGTGCAGGGCCTGAAGACCGCGCCCCTATCGGACGGGGATTTCGTGCTGGCATGAGGGGCGAGGTCCGGAAGGACCGACCTCTATTTCGGCCAGGTCTCGGGGCTGAGGGCGAGGACCTCGCCGGCGAGATAGAGGGATCCGCAGATCAGCAGCCGGGGCGGCGGGCCCTCGCCGGTCAGGGCCATGCCGATGGCCGCCTCAAGGCTGTCGGCGGCCTTCGCCTCCAGACCCGCGGCCCGCGCCGCGGAGACCAGGCGCTCGGGCGGACTGGCGGTGTCGGCGGCGAAGGGAATGGCGATGACCTGTCCATCGACCCCGCGCAGGGCGTCGAAGAAGCCCTCCGCGTCCTTGCCGGCCAGCATGCCGCAGATCAGGGTCGCGGGACGCCCGTCGCGGGCCTTCAGCGCCGCCAGGGCGTCGGCCAGGGCGCGGGCGGCGTGGACGTTGTGGCCGCCGTCGAGCCACAGGTCGCTTCCGACGGCGCGGGCGCGCTCGGCCAGCGGCCCGGCGGTCAGGCGCTGCATCCGCGCCGGCCAGACCACCGTCTCGATGCCCCGGGCGATGTCCGCCTCCGTGAGCCGGGGGTGGTCCAGCGCCAGGGCGGCCATGGCGGCCACGCCGGCGTTGGCGATCTGATGGGCTCCGACCAGCGCGGGCGCCGGCAGGTCGAGCAGCCGGTCGTCCGCCTGCAGCACCATGCGGCCGCCCTGGGCGTAGGCGTCGAAGTCGCGGCCCATGGCCGTCAGCGGGGCGCCCAGGGCCCGGGCCCGCGCCTCTATGACGGCGAAGGCCGCCTCGCCCTGCCAGCCGGTGACGACCGGCCGGCCGCGCTTGATGACGCCGGCCTTCTCTCCGGCGATGGAGGCGATGTCGTCGCCGAGGAATTCGCGGTGGTCATGGTCGACCGGACAGACCACGCTGACCGCCGGCTGCTCGATGACGTTGGTGGCGTCAAGGGAGCCGCCGAGGCCCACCTCCAGCAGGCAGAGGTCCGCCGGAACCTCGCTGAAGGCCTGGAAGGCCGCGGCGGTGGTGATCTCGAAGAAGGTGATGGGCTGGCCGGCGTTGGCGGCCTCGACCCGGGCCAGCACCTCGGCGAGGTGATCATCGGTGATCAGCTCGCCCGCCAGGCGGATGCGCTCGGCGAAGCGAACCAGATGCGGGGAGGTGAAGACATGGACCCTCAGACCCGCCGCCTCGGCCATGGCCCGCAGGAAGGCGACGGTGGAGCCCTTGCCGTTGGTCCCGGCGACATGGATCACGGGCGGCAGGTGACGCTGCGGATCGCCAAGATCGGCGCAGAGACGCCGCATCCGGCCCAGCGACAGATCGATCAGCTTCGGGTGAAGCAGGCGCAGGCGCTCAAGAGCGGCGTCGTGGGGGAGCAGGTGGTCGGTCATTCTGGCGCCATCGGAGGAACGGCTTGGAGAACGCCCTTCTCCCCTTGCGGGAGAAGGTGGCCCCGAAGGGGTCGGATGAGGGGTCCAACCGGCGGGAGGGGATGTGTGGGTCGGTGCAATTGCACGGCTTGGCGAGTCATCGACCCCTCATCCGTCGCTTCGCGCCACCTTCTCCCTCAAGGGGAGAAGGAACTCTCACGGCGGCTTTGATGGTTGAAGTCGCCTTGGCCAGGGCGGCCTTCTGGACTACGCCGCCTTCGAACCGGAGCGGCCCATCATCAGGGTGCCGAGCACCGAGCCGAGAATGGCCGGCAGGTCCTCGCGGCGGACGACGCGGTCGACCATGCCCTTCTCGACCAGATACTCCGAGCGCTGGAAGCCCGGCGGCAGGGTCTCGCGAATGGTCTGTTCGATCACCCGGGGGCCGGCGAAACCGATCAGGGCGCCGGGTTCGGCCAGGTGGATGTCGCCCAGCATGGCGTAGCTGGCGGTGACCCCGCCGGTCGTCGGGTCGGTGAGCACCACGACGTAGGGCAGCTTGGCGGCCTTGAGTTCCTGGATCGCCAGGGTGGTGCGAGCCATCTGCATCAGGGACAGGGTGCCTTCCTGCATCCGGGCCCCGCCGGCGGCGGTGTAGATCACCAGCGGCGCCTGACGTTCGACCGCGGCGCGGGCGGCGGCGATGAAGGCCTCGCCCGCGGCCATGCCCAGAGAGCCGCCCATGAAGGCGAAGTCCTGCACCAGCACCACGGCCGGCACATTGCGGATCTTGCCGAAGGCCAGGGCCATGGTGTCGGGCTCGCTGGTGGCCTTGCGGGCCTTGGCCAGGCGGTCCTTGTAGGGGCTGCCGTCGGAGAAGTTCAGCGGATCTTCCGGCACCTCAGGCGTCGGCAGGACCTCATGCGCCCCGTCATCGAAGGTGAAGGCGAAGCGCTGCTTGGGCCCGATGCGCATATGCCGGCCGGCCGGGGTGACCCACAGGGCCGCCTCCAGGTCGGGGCGATAGATCATCTCGCCGGTGTCGGGACATTTGACCCACAGGTTTTCCGGGGTCTCGCGCTTGGTGAAGGCCCCGCGCACGCCGGGGGCGATGCGCGACAGCCAGCCGCCGCTGCGCTCCTTGCCGGAGACCGGGGGACGAGTGGGCTTGTCGCCCTTGGAGTCTGCCATAGCCATCGTCTTTAAAGCCTCAAGCCTTACCGACTCTCGCCGAACGCACAGCTTTCGCCAATGTCGACGCTTTGGAAAGAACGCGCGCGGTCACGTTTTCGTTCGAATTATCCCCGCCGGCCTCCAGAGCCGCCTGGACTTCATCCACGAAGGCGGAGCCGACGACAACCCCGTCGGCGACTTTCGCCACGGCGGCGGCCTGGTCGGGGGTGCGGATGCCAAAGCCGACGGCGACCGGCAGGCCGGAGGCGGCCCTGATCCGGGCCACGGCGGGGGCGACGTCGGCGGCGTCAGCCGACTTCACCCCGGTCACGCCGGCGACGGAGACGTAATAGACAAAGCCGGAGGTGCGTTTGACCACGGTCGGCAGGCGCTTGTCGTCGGTGGTCGGGGCGGTCAGGCGGATCAGGCTGATGCCGACCGCTTCCAGGGCGTCGGTCAGCTCGTCGGCCTCTTCCGGCGGGCAGTCGACGCAGATCAGGCCATCGACCCCGGCGTCGGCGGCCCGGGCTGCGAAAGCCTCGTATCCGGCGCTGAACAGCGGGTTGAGATAGCCCATCAGCACGATCGGCGTGTCGTTGTCGGCCTTGCGGAAGTCGGCGACCAGCTGAAGGGTGCGATTGAGGGTCATGCCGGCCTTCAGGGCGCGCAAGGCGGCGCGCTGGATCGGCGGGCCCTCGGCCATCGGGTCGGAGAAGGCGTAGCCCAGCTCGATGATGTCCACCCCGGCGCCCGGCAGGCCCTGAACGGTCTTCAGCGAGGTGTCGTAATCCGGGTCGCCGCCCATGACATAGGCGACGAACGCGGCGCGGCCTTCGGCGGCGAGGGCGGCAAAGCGGGTGTCGATACGGTTCATTCAGCGTTTCCCACCCAGCAATTGTTGGCTGGAATGTGCATGAACTGGAGGACTCGGGTCTCAAGTGAAGGGTTCTGCCCGGCGGCAACCGCCAGCGGCTTCACGGTGATCAGGAGTTGGCTGCAGCGTTTGTCAGGCTGATGCTTCTGGACCCACACTTGGTATTGCCCGCGGCGATATTCTTGCCAGCCGTGAGAAGCAAGGACCTCTACGTAGTTATCCAGCGCCTGAGGGGCATCAGTTCGGGACACAGCCACGCATGCAAAGCGCCGGGGCACAGGACCTCCGACCGGCGGCTGTTTGCAGTCTCGAAGCACGCCGACGACCAACGGCAAATCTTGCGAGTCCGCAAAGAGCTGCGTCGGTGGATCCAAAGCTGCCGCCCCGGCCAGAACAATTGCAATAGCCAAGCCCGGGAGCGTCAAATCGTCCGTCCCAGAGCTTCGGCGACGGTGAAGATGTCCTTGTCGCCGCGGCCGCACATGTTCATCACGATGATCCCGTCCTTGCCGAGGTCCCTGGCCAGATCGCCAACCCGGGCCAGGGCGTGGGCCGGTTCGAGGGCCGGGATGATGCCCTCCTGTTCGGCGCAGAGCTGGAAGGCGGCAAGCGCCTCCTTGTCGGTGGCGCTGATGTATTCGGCGCGGCCGGTCTCATGCAGGAAGCTGTGTTCGGGACCGATGCCCGGGTAGTCGAGGCCGGCGCTGATCGAATGGGCGTCGATGATCTGGCCGTCGTCGTCCTGCAAGAGATAGGTCTTGTTGCCGTGCAGGACGCCGGGGCGGCCGCCGGTCAGGCTGGCGGCGTGCTGGCCGCTCTCGATGCCGTGGCCGGCCGCCTCGACGCCGATCAGACGCACGCCCTCGTCGGCGAGGAAGGGGTGGAAGAGGCCGATGGCGTTGGAGCCGCCGCCGATGCAGGCGACCACGGCGTCGGGCAGACGGCCCTCGACGGCCAGGATCTGCTCGCGGGCCTCGTGGCCGATGATCGACTGGAAGTCGCGAACCATGGCCGGATAGGGGTGCGGCCCGGCCGCGGTGCCGATCAGGTAGTAGGTGTCCTCGACGTTCGTGACCCAATCCCGCATCGCCTCGTTCATGGCGTCCTTGAGGGTGCCGGCGCCCGAGGTGACGGGACGGACCTCGGCGCCCAGCAGGTTCATGCGGAAGACGTTGGGCTTCTGCCGCTCGACGTCGGTGGCGCCCATGTAGACCACGCAGGGAAGGCCGAAGCGGGCGCAGACGGTGGCGGTGGCCACGCCGTGCTGACCGGCGCCGGTCTCGGCGATGATCCGGGTCTTGCCCATGCGGCGGGCCAGCAGGATCTGGCCCAGCGCATTGTTGATCTTGTGGCTGCCGGTGTGATTGAGCTCGTCGCGCTTGAAGTAGATTTTCGCGCCGCCGAAATAGTCGGTCAGCCGCTCGGCGAAATAGATCGGGCTGGGCCGGCCGGTGTAGTGCCGGTGGAAGCGGGTCAGCTCGGCCTGGTATTCGGGGTCGGCCTTGGCGGCGGCGTAGGCCTCGCCCAGGTCCAGCACCAGCGGCATCAAGGTCTCGGCGACATAGAGGCCGCCGAACTCGCCGAACTTGCCCCGCGCGTCGGGCAGGGCGTTCCAGTCGTTGGGGCGTTCGGTCGGCGTAACAGGGGCGTTCAAGGCGGGCTCACACGCTGCGCACGGCGTCCAGAAAGGCCGTGATCAAGGGGGCGTCCTTTAGCCCCGGACCCCGCTCCACGCCAGAGGAAACGTCCGCGACGGGCGCGCCGGAGATCTTCAGCGCCTCGGCTACGTTCCAGGGGTCGAGACCGCCGGCCAGCATGTGAGGCCGGGCGTAGCGGCGGCCGGCCAGCAGGGTCCAGTCGAATTTCGCTCCCATGCCGCCGGGAAGCTCGGACCCGGCCGGGGGCCTGGCGTCAAACATCAGATGCTCGACCAGGGCGTCGTAGGGCGCGGCGGCGGCGATGTCGGAGGCCTCGGAGACCGAAAGAACCTTGATCACCCCGACCCCGGTCCGGGTCCGCACCTGCGCCACGCGGGCCGGCGTTTCGCGGCCGTGCAACTGGATCAGGTCGGGCCTGAGGGTGGTCATCAGCTGGTCAAGCAGGGCATCGTTGGGATCAACGGTGACGGCGACCAGTTTCGGCGGCTGACGGGGGCCGTCGCGGCGCACCGGTTCGGCCAGCCGGGCGGCAGCCTCGGGCGTGACGTAGCGCGGGCTTTTCGCGAAAAAGTTGAACCCCAGGAAGGCGGCGCCGCCATCGACCGCCGCCCGCACCGTCTCCGCCGTGGACAGGCCGCAGATCTTGGCTGTCGCCATCATGAGCAGCCCGGGGCAGCCGTTTGGCGCGTCATTGTCAGGGTTTCGCGAAAGGCGTAGCCGGCCGGGGCCGTTCTTGTCTTCGTCTGGGTCAGGGTGACTGGCAGAGCGTCTGCCGCCAGCGTCGCCTGGGTCACCAGAGCCTCGTCATAGCCGGTCGCCGCAATTCTGAAGCGGGAGTTGCGGCTGTAGGTGATCTCGCAGCGGGCCTGGTCAACGGCGTCGATCTTCATTCCGCCGTCGGCCACCATGGTCGATCCGTCAGCAAGCGTTTCCGTTCGGGTGGGCATGACGAAGGGCTTGTTGGGAATCCGCGGCAGATGCATGCCCGCCAGATTATTGACATCCCCGGCCATCCAAACCGACAGGCCATCCGCGCGGCTTTCCAGATCCTTGAACAGGCCCTCCAGCGCCACCCTCGCCCCGGCCTCGTCAGTGGCGGTTGTCTTCAGATTGGCGAAGACCTGCTTGCGGACATCCGCCCCGTTGAGGGTCACCCCGGGATAGACGCCATTGACGGTGCGAAACTCGACGGGCACGCCGACGAAGGCCGCCATGATCTCCTGAATACCGGGTTGCCGCTCATCGACGATCACCACACTGCGCAGGGTGTATCGGAAGACGGGCTGACCATCCGCCTCGACCCTGACCACCTCAAGGTCGAAGGTCTGGTTGTTGGACTGGGCGCCGGGATGATCGCCGCCCACCTCGGTGAGGCGGGTTTCCGAAAGATAGCGCCAGTGATCGCCCGCCTTGAAGGGCAGCGTCTGAACCTGGAAAAACCCGCCATCGGGCGTCTCGATGGTTATTGCCGGCGGCGCGGCGGCAACCGGCCCCGCCAGGCACAGGCCAAGACAGACCAGGAGCGGGGCAAGGCGCATGGTCACGTCTTCTTCGGTGCGGCGGGCTTCTTCGCGGCCGGTTTGCGGGCGACCGCCTTTGTCGCGGCGGGCGCCTTGGCCGGAACCACCTTGGCGGCCGGCGGCGCGGCCAGCAGGTCGCGGATCTCGATCAGCAGGGCTTCGCTGGGGGTCGGCGGCGGCGGCTCGGCGGGAGCCGGCGCCTCTGCCTCCTTGCGGCGGGCGGCATTGACCAGCTTGACCAGCATGAACACCGCGAAGGCGACGATCAGGAACTGGATGATGGTGTTGATGAACAGGCCGTAGCCGATGGCGACCTCGGCCTTCTCGGTGACCGGATCGGCCTGGATCAGGACGTATTTCAGCTTGGAGAAATCGACCTGGCCCAGCAGCACCCCGATCGGCGGCATGATGATCTGGTCGACCAGGGCGGTGACGATCTTTCCGAACGAGGCGCCAATGATCACGCCGACAGCGAGATCGACGACGTTGCCCCGGGAAATGAACTGACGAAACTCGGCGACGATACCCATGGCTGGAATCTCCTCGGATTGACGGGGCCGCGCGCGGCGGCCGGCGCGGCCCGGCCTGCCGCTCAGTCGGCGTTGAGCCGGGCGCGCAGTTCCTTGCCGCTCTTGAAGAAGGGCACATGCTTGGCCCGCACATCAACGGTCTCGCCGGTGCGGGGGTTGCGACCCGAGCGGGCCGGACGCGACCGCACCGAAAAGGCGCCAAAGCCGCGCAGCTCCACCCGGCCGCCCTGTTCCAGCGCGTGGATCATCTTTTCCAGAATTACGCCCACCACCCGCTCGATATCCTTCTGGGTGAGGTGTGGATTCTCCGCCGCCAGACTGGCGATCAACTCCGACTTGATCATTCTTCTATCCCCGGACCCCGCCACTAAGGCCGGGCGACCTTTGCCCAACTCACCCTGAGTCTTCAAGGGGTTGCATAAATTTTGCGGACGTTAAACCGGACGCAAGGCTGCCTGGCTATGCTCAGGGCGAGTATGGGCGCGTAAACATGCAACAAACCACGGACGCCGGGACCCGACCGGCCCGAGCCGCAGGTCTGGAGGCCATGCGAGGGCCCAGGGTCCGGGTGAGGCTGGCCGCATCGGTGGGCGGCGATCTGTTGATCGACGGACGTCTTCGGCCGGCGATCGGACTGAAGGAGGGCGGTCTTCGCGGCCGGGCCCTGGTCTATCGCCTGACCGAGGTCGAGGGCGAGCATCGTCGACTCGATCCGACAAGTCTCAACAGCGTCGACGCCGGGCGGGTCGACATGGCCGCCATGGAGGCGGCCTTCGGCGCCCTGGAGCCGCCGGCGCCCGGCGAGCGGCCGCCGCTGCTGATCCTGCCGGTCAACTGGACCACCCTGCGGTCGGAGAAGTCCCGCCGGCGGCTGTTGCGCCGGGCGGCGGTGGGCCAGATCGAGCATGGCGTCCTGGCCCTGTGCGAGGTGATCGGCCTGGACCCGGGCACGCCCCGGACCGTGCTGCATGAGGTCACCGGCGGTCTGAAGCCGATCTTTCGCGGCGTCCTGGCCCGGACCCGCCCGGACCCGCCGATGGTGCGCCATCTGGCCGGGTGCGGTTTCACCGGGGCCTCGATCCTGGCCGACCGTCTGGAGGCGGCCGAGGATGAGAAGGAAATGCTTCGCCGGGTGCTGATGCTGCAGACCATCGGCCCCGGCATCCTGATCCATGGGGTCGGGTCGGTGCTGGCGCTGGGCGCGGCGCGGGCGGCGGGCGCCAGCTGGGCCAGCCTGGACATCACGCCCGGAGGCCGCGAGGCCGGAAAGCTGCTGGAAGAAACAAAAGCGGCGGCCGGGTTGCCCCGACCGCCGCATATTGTCGACCCGACCTGAAGGGTCGGGGCAGGAGGGCCGCGCGAGCGCCGCAAGCGGCGCCCACGCCAGCCGCCCCTAGTCCTTCGAAGCCTTCTCGCGCAGGGCGGCGCCGAGGATGTCGCCCAGCGAAGCGCCGGAATCCGAGGAACCGTACTGTTCGATGGCCGTCTTCTCGTCGGTCATCTCCAGGGCCTTGATCGAGACCGACACCTTGCGGGCGGCCTTGTCCACGGCGGTCACCTGGGCGTCGACGCGGTCGCCGACGGCGAAGCGCTCGGGGCGCTGCTCCTGACGGTCGCGCGACAGATCCGACTTGCGGATGAAGGCGGTCATCGGGGCTTCCTCGTCACCGAACTTCACTTCGATGCCGCCGGTGGTCACTTCGGTCACGGTGCAGGTGACGGTCTGGCCGCGGCGGAAGCTGTCGCCGGCCATCGGATCGCCGGCCAGTTGCTTGACGCCCAGGCTGATGCGCTCCTTCTCGACGTCGACGTCGAGGACGCGCGCCTTGACCATGTCGCCCTTCTTGTACTTGGCCAGGGCTTCTTCGCCCGAGACGGCCCAGTCCAGGTCGGACAGGTGCACCATGCCGTCGATCTCGCCGTCCAGGCCGATGAACAGGCCGAACTCGGTGGCGTTCTTGACTTCGCCCTCGACGGTCGAACCGATCGGGTGATCGGCCAGGAACTTCTCCCACGGGTTGGCCGCGGCCTGCTTGAGGCCCAGGCTGACCCGGCGCTTGGAGCTGTCGACGTCCAGCACGATGACGTCCACTTCCTGCGAGGTGGAGACGATCTTGCCGGGGTGGACGTTCTTCTTGGTCCAGGACATTTCCGAGACGTGCACCAGGCCTTCAACGCCGGCTTCCAGCTCAACAAACGCGCCGTAGTCGGTGATGTTGGTGATGCGGCCGGTGAACTTGGCGCCGACCGGGTACTTGGCTTCGACGCCGTCCCACGGGTCCGACTGCAGCTGCTTCATGCCGAGGCTGATGCGCTGGGTGTCGGGGTTGATCTTGACGATCTGGACCTTGACGGTGTCGCCCACGGCCAGGACCTGGCTG
>JAHBYC010000028.1 GCA_019636175.1 Caulobacter sp.
GTGGACGTCCTCCCCGGCCCCGGCATTTCCAACCGCACCGGTTCGTCCCCGACCTACTCGGTCGGCGCGCCGCGCACGGTGCAGCTGACCTTCCGCACCGACTTCTAGTCGGAACGGACATCAAGACGGGAAAGGGCGGTCCTCGCGGGCCGCCCTTTTTCGTTGGCGTCCCCGATTTCATTGGCGCCGCTGTGATCAACAGGCGTCTTGACGTAACCGCCACGGAGGGCCACTTGCCCCGGCCCATGACCACCGCTTCCGTCATTCCCGCCGAATGGTCCCCCCACCGCGCCATGTGGCTGGGCTATCCCAGCCACGGCGAATACTGGTTCGAGTATCTCGAGCCCGCCCGCGACGAGGTCGCCGCCCTGGCCCGCGCCCTGGCCGGGCCCGGGGCGGAGCGGGTGCGGCTGATGGTCAGCGGTGACGAAGCCGAGGCCAGCGCCCGCCAGCGCCTGAAAGACGACAGCGGCATCGAGATCGTTCGCGGCCAGTTCGGCGACATCTGGCTGCGCGACACCGGGCCGATCTTCTCCGACGACGGCCGCGCCCAGGGCTTCGCCTTCAACGGCTGGGGCGGCAAGTATGTGATGGAGGGCGACGAGGAGGTCGCCGCCCAGATCGCCGCCGCCGCCGGCGCGCCACTGGTGATGAACGATTTCATCCTTGAGGGCGGGGCCCTGGACCATGACGGTCACGGCACGGTGCTGACCACCCGCCAGTGCCTGCTCAACGCCAATCGCAATCCCGGCTGGACCGAGGCCGAGGCCGAGGCGGCGCTGACCCGCGCGCTAGGGGCACGGAAGGTGCTGTGGCTGGGCGATGGCCTGAGCCGCGACCACACCGACGGCCATGTCGACAATCTGGCGCGCTTCGTGGCGCCGGGCGTGGTCGCCTGCCCGATCGGCTGGGGTCATCGCGATCCCAACGCCGACCTCTACGACGAGACCGCCCGCATGCTGGGCGCCATGACCGACGCCCGCGGCCAGCGCCTGCAGGTCATGCGGATACCCTCGCCGGGCTGGACCACCGACGCCTCCGGCGAGATGGTCCCGGCCAGCCACATGAACTTCCTGATCGCCAACCAGGCGGTGATCTGCCCGACCTATGACGAGAAGGCCGCCGCCTTCGCCCTGGATGCGCTGTCCAGCCTGTTTCCCGAGCGCAAGGTCATCGGCCTGCCCTCCAGCGCCATCCTGACCGGCGGCGGATCCTTCCACTGCATCACCCAGCAGGAGCCGGCCTGATGTCCCGCACCCTGACCCTCGCCGCCCTCCAGACCCACTACGGCATGGATCTGGACGACAATCTCGCCCGCACCGCCGACCTGATCCGCCAGGCCGCCGCCGCCGGGGCCCAGGTGATTCTGCCGTCCGAACTGCTCCAGGGCCCCTATTTCTGCGTCACCCAGGAAGAGCACTGGTTCAGCACCGCCCACCCCTGGCGGGAGCATCCGGCGGTCAAGGCCCTGGCCCCCCTGGCCGGGGAACTGGGCGTGGTGCTGCCGATCTCGATCTTCGAACGCGAGGGGCCGCATTACTTCAACAGCCTGGTGATGGCCGATGCCGACGGCAGCCTGATGGGCGTCTACCGCAAGAGCCACATTCCCGACGGCCCCGGCTATCAGGAGAAGTTCTACTTCCGGCCCGGCGACACCGGCTTCAAGGTCTGGGACACCCGCCACGGCCGCATTGGCGTCGGCATCTGCTGGGACCAGTGGTACCCCGAAGCGGCGCGGGCCATGACCCTGATGGGGGCCGACGCCCTGCTCTATCCGACCGCCATCGGCAGCGAGCCGCATCAGCCGGACTTCGACACCGCCCTGCCCTGGCGGCGCGCCATGCAGGGTCACGCCGTCTGCAACGTCATTCCGGTGGTCGGCGCCAACCGCACCGGCTTCGAGCCCTGGGACGACTATCCCAACGGCGGACAGCGCTTCTACGGCTCCAGCTTCATCGCCGACCACAGCGGCGAGCTGATCGGCGACATGGGCCAGGACGAAGAGGGCTTCACCAGCGCCACGGTCGATCTCGACTTCCTCGACACCCACCGCGCCGCCTGGGGCTTCTTCCGCGACCGCCGGCCCGATCTCTACGGTTCGCTGACGAGTGGCCGGCCAGTCTAGCGCCACCCTTCCCCCTGGAAGGGTGAAGGCGCATGCTTGCGTCCGATATGATCACCACCGACCGACTCATCCTGCGCGGCTGGCGCGACAGTGACCTTGAGCCCTGGATCGCCCTGAACGCCGATCCCGAGGTGATGCGGTTCTTCCCGGCGACCCAGACGGCGGACGAGTGCAGGGCGATGGCCGCGCGCAACCAGGCCCATATCGATCAACATGGCTTTGGCCTTTGGGCGGTGGAGCGCCGCGAGGACGGCGCCTTCCTGGGCTTCACCGGCCTCACCCACCTCAAGGACAACAATCCGATGTTTCCGGGGGTCGAGGCCGGATGGCGGCTGGCCCGACAGGCCTGGGGCCAGGGCTACGCCAGCGAGGCGGCGGCCGCCTCCCTGCGCGACGGCTTCGGGCGCCTGGGCCTCCAGAGGATCGTCGCCTTCACCGCCGTT
This sequence comes from Caulobacter sp., assembly GCA_019636175.1. Lineage (GTDB taxonomy): Bacteria > Pseudomonadota > Alphaproteobacteria > Caulobacterales > Caulobacteraceae > Caulobacter. The sequence goes on from JAHBYC010000028.1 coordinate 2,569, forward strand.
CCCAACCTGCCCTCACAGGCGGTCATGGCGCGCATCGGCATGACGCGCCGCGAGGACCTCGACTTCGACCACCCCGCCCTGCCCCCCGGACACCGCCTGGAGCGGCATCTGGTCTGGGAAAGCCGGACCGGCTAGCGACCGCCAGTCGGGTCGGACGACGCGCCAGCTTTCGTCCCCAACGCCCTAACCGCCACAGCCCTGTGCCGCCGGCGCCTTTTCCAGTTCCGCCTTCGCCTTGGCCATGTCGGCCATGAAGGCGGGATCGGCGTGAAGACGGGCCACCGTCGCCGCCCCCATCACCCGTCCGGCCTCCACGTCGCTCTGGAAGTGGACCCCGCAGATCCAGCGACTGTCGCCGAACTCCCGGGCCCGGGTCGCAGCTTCGGTGGCCTTGTCCGGCGCCAGTTCGGCCAGGATCAGACCCCAGGCCCAGCCGGCCGCGGCGTGTCCCGAGGGGTAGGAGCCGTTGGTCTTCATCCAGTCCTCGCGCGGGACACAGATCGGTTCATCGTTGCCGATCATCGGCCGGGTGCGGCTGTAGCGGTTCTTGGCCGCATAGGTGCTGCCGCCGGCGTCGATCACCACCCGGTCGAGCAGGCTGGACAGAACCGGGGTCGCCTCCGGGGTGATGGCCTTGCCGATGGCGCAGGCGAAGCTCTTGTGGGCGACGGCGCCGAACAGTTCGACGTCCTGCTGGGCCTGGGTCCAGCGTGGGCCGCCCATCATCTTGCGGCTGTCCTTGAACCTCTCGTGGTCGGCCTTGTCGAGGGCTGAGCCCGATTCCGGCGGGGGGCCGATGACCAGCAGGCTGTCCGGAAGGGCCTCGCGCGGCAGATAGCCGGGCGGCCTGGCGCTCTGGGCCATCGCGGTCAGGGTCAGTCCGCCACAGACCAGCACCGCCGCCCCGGCCAGCACCGCACCCGTCTTCAATCCGATCTTGAGCATTCCGCCGCCCTTCCGCCTGTTTTTGCGACAGTGACAAGCCCCGCGCCCCCGTCAAGACGCAAGGGCGGAGAACGGCCTTGACGACTAGATATGTTATTTCATAACACTTCCGCAGTTGTTCCCGGGAGCGCCTTCATGCGTCTGCAAAACCTCGCCATCCTGTCCGGCGTCAGCCTGCTGGCCCTGTCACTCGCCGCACCGGCCCTGGCGGCCGACGCGCCTTCGACGACCGACGGCCCGGACAACGAGGTCGAACAGGTCGTCGTCACCGGATCGCCCTTCGCCGTCTCCCTCGACAGCGTGACCACCAGCGTCAGCGTCGTCTCGCGGGACGACCTCGACATCGCCCCTCCGGTCGGCCTTGGCGATCTGCTGTCGGGCCAGCCCGGCCTGCGGTCGACCTTTTTCGGACCCGGGGCCAGCCGGCCGGTGATCCGCGGCCTCTCCGGGCCCCGGGTGCTGGTCCTGCAGAACGGGGTCGGACTGGTGGACGCCAGCTCCCTGTCGCCTGACCACGCCGTCGCCTCCGACCCGGGCGAGGCCTCGCGGATCGAGGTGCTGCGCGGACCCTCGACCCTGGCCTATGGCGGCGCCGGCATCGGCGGGGTGGTCAATATCCTTGATGACCGCATCCCCACCCGCATCCCCGACGGCGGCGTCTCGGGTCGTCTTTCGGTGTCCGGATCCAGCGTCGACAGCGGCCGGAGCCTGTCCTTCGGGCTTCAGGCGGCCAGCGGGCCGGTTGTGGTCGCCATCGACGGCGTCAGCCGCCGCTCCGACGACTACGATGTGCCGGGCACGCCGGTCAGCCGGCAGCTGGCTGTCGCCGATGGCTTGACGCCTGATCCGGCGCGGGTGGTGCGCAATACCGACACCCGGCTGGACGCCTATGGCCTGGGCGTTTCCTTCGTCACCGACAACGGCTTCATCGGCCTGTCGGTGAAACAGACCGACACCGTCTATGGCGTGCCGGACCTGCAGATCCTCGCCCCGATCGACCCCGACGCCGAGGGCCCGGTGGCCATTGACCTGCACCAGACCCGCTTCGATTTCCGCAGCGAACTCGACTTCGATCAGGGACCGATCAGCAAGGCAAAGGCGTCCATCGGCTATGCCGACTACGAACACGCCGAAATTTCCCGCGTCGATGGGTCAACCGGCACCCGGTTCCTGTCGCAGGGCGTCGAAGGCCGCATCGAACTGGTTCAACGCGAGACCGACATCCTGAAGGGCGCGGTCGGTTTTCAGGCGCTGAGCCGCCACTTCAATTCCCTGGGCGACGAGGCCTCCATCCCGCAGACCGACATCCAGGAATTCGGCATCTTCACCCTGCAGCGGCTGGACTTCGGCGGCTGGGGCCTGGATGGCGGCCTTCGGATCGACCACAAGACCATGGACTCAGCCCTGGCCGGACGCCCCGCCAGCGTCCCGGCCATCGCCGGCGGCATCGACTGGACCACCGCCGACAGCAAGCCGGACTTCACCAACGTGTCGGGATCGCTTGGCGTCTTCTTCAAGCCGTCCGACAGCCAGTTCTACGCCCTGACCCTGGCCCGCAGCGCCCGCGCCCCGACGGAGGCCGAGCTCTATTCCGATGGCCCCCACCCCGGCACCGGCGCCTATGAGCTGGGCGATCCCAACCTGGATTCGGAGGCGGTGATCAGCCTCGAGGCCACCGGCCGCTGGACCTTCGACCGGGTCCGGGGCGAGGCGCATCTGTGGTGGGCCGACTACGACGGCTATATCGAACAGGCCCGGACTGGCGCGGTGGAGGACGGCCTGCCGGTCTATCGCTACTTCTCGACCGGCGCCCGGTTCTACGGTTTCGAGGCCGAGGGGTCCTATGACCTGTGGACCTCCGGCGCGCGCACCCTCAGCGTCGATCTCGGCGCCGACTTCGTCCATGGAACATTGGACACCGGAATTCCCGCCCGGATCCCGCCGTGGTCGGCGACCGCCAAGCTGATCTGGGAAAGCCCGATGTACGACGCCCATGTGGAGGTGCATTACGCCGCCGAGCAGGACCGGGTGGCGACCAACGAATTGCCCACCGACGCCTATACGATGGTCAATCTCTACGGCGCGGTGAAGCCCTTCAGCGATCCCGACCTGCGGCTGTTCGTCGAGGGCCGGAACCTGACCGATGTCGTGGCCCGCGAGCACGTGTCCTTCCTCAAGGACATCGCCCCCCTCCCGGGCCGCTCGGTCCGGGTTGGCCTGGCGATGCGCTTCTAGCCCAGGACCGCCTTGCCGTTCCGGACCACGGTGACGTCGCGCTCCTTGACCCTGGCCTCGAAGGAGACGACGTCGCCGTCCTTCCACAGATCGACGACGATGGTCTCGCCGGGGAAGACCGGCGAGGAGAACCGCACCTGGTGGCTTTTCAGCCTTGAGGGATCGAAGCCGGCGTATTCCTGCAGCACCGCCCGGCAGGTGACGCCATAGGTGCATAGCCCATGCAGGATCGGCCGGGGAAAGCCGGCCATCTTGGCGATGGCGGGGTCGGCGTGCAGCGGGTTGCGATCGCCCGACAGCCGGTAGATCAGCGCCTGGTCGGGACGGGTCGTGAATTCCACGGTCTTGTCCGGCGCCCGGGTCGGAACCTCATGCGGCTCGGGCGCGCCTTCCGAGGGGCCGCCGAAGCCGCCGTCGCCGCGGGCGAAGGTCGAGCTGGTCAGGGTGGCGATCTTCTCGCCGTTTTTCGCGTCCTTCAGCACCGTCTCGCTGTAGATCACCGCGCCCTTGGGGCCCTTGTCATAGGCGCCGATGATCCGCCCCTCGGCGGTGATTTCCGCCTCGGTGGGGAAGGTCTTGTGGAACTCGACCTTCTGTTCGCCGTGCACCACCATCAGGAAGTTGATGCCCATCTTGCCGACGCTGGGGCCCGCGCCCCAGGCCACGGTGGTGGCCATGGTCGGCACCGCCTTCAGTCCGCTTTCATAGACGAAGGGCAGTTCCTCGGTGTTCATCGGGTCGGCGCCCATGCCGATGCCGAGCGCATAGAGCATGGTCTCGCGGTCTCCCCAGCGAAAGCTCTGGGGCTCGCTGGTCAGCGACAGAATCTCCGGATAGGCGATGGGCATGGCGGCGTCCTCCCTGGGCGTTTGGCGCGATCAAAGCGCCTTGACCCTGCGGCGCGCAAGCCCCCGCGCGAGCGGCTCCTCGCCCGTGGGGCAAGGTTGCATTGCCCGGTTCCCCCGGATCGGATAGAAGCGCCGCTCCATCCTTTTCCCGGCCTTCCGGCCGCCTGCCTGTCAGAGCCCTTCATGGAAACCTCCACCGTCACCAACGTCAGCCCGGTCGCCGGCAACGTCCTGTTCTACACCTCGCCCGAGCCGCTGAGCCGCGAGATGCACGGCAAGATCGGCGTCAAGCAGCTGGCCGGCCCCTTCGGCTTCGCCGCCCAGGGCCACGTCGTTCCGCTCACCGTCGCCGAGTTCCAGTTCGCGGCCCTGTCCTTCCCGATCATCTTCGCGGGCGACCAGCGCCAGCCGCTGGCGGTTCTGGGCATCAACCCGGGTGAGAACCTGTTCGTGAACGCCGAGGGCGTGTTCACCAACGGCGTCTACATCCCCGCCTACATCCGTCGCTATCCCTTCGTCCTGGCCCAGGACGAGGCCCAGCAGCGGATGATCGTCTGCATCGAGCGCGGCGCCGCCCTGTTCGACGAGAAGGGCGGCGACGTCCCGCTGTTCGACGACAAGGGCGAGCCCAGCGAATACACCACCAACGCCATCAAGTTCTGCGAAGACTTCGAGGGCGAGCGTCGCCGCACCGAGAACTTCGTCAACCTGATCAAGGACCTCGATCTGCTCGACACCAAGCAGGCGACCTTCACCCCGACCAATCCCGACGGCACCCCGGCCCCGACCGTGGTCATCGCCGAGTACTTCGCGGTCACCGAGGAAAAGCTGGCCAAGCTGTCGCCGGAAAAGATGATCGAGCTGCGCGACAACGGCGCCCTCGAGCGCATCTACAACCACATGACCTCGCTGGCCGGCTGGGACCGACTGGTGGCCGTGGCCGCCGAAAAGGCCGCCCAGACCAACGCCGCCTGAGGCCGGCAAAGGCCGGGGTCAGACCTCGGCAAACAGGATCAGGGCCGGTCGCGAGACCGGCCCTTTTTCTTTGCCTCGAAGACGGATCAGCGGGTCAGCGCGCGAAGACGCTGCGGGTCAGGCAGCTGAACACCAGCCGCCCGGCCTCATCCAGCAGGTCGTGCTGGGCGATGATCACGCCCTTGCCGTCGCCGACCGGGTCCTTGCCCATGATGGTCATGCGGCCGCGCATCAGTTCCCCGGCGGGCGGATTGCGCGCCCAGCGCAGGGCGTCGACACCTAGCCGCTTGGTCTGGGCCCAGCGATCGCCGGCCTCCATCTCCAGCCGCGACCAGATCGCATAGATCATCGCGTCCGGGGCGCCGCGGCTTGCTTCCCATCCGGGGGCGAAGGCGGCGATGAAGGCGTCCAGCGCCTTGCCGTCCACCGGCGCCACGCCCAGGGAGTGCACCTGGCCGATCTCGAAGTCGTCAAAGGAAGCAGGCATCGGTCCTCTTCAGGGTGCGGGGTCAGGGCTCTGGGGAAATGCGGACCAGCAGCTTGCCGTCGTGGTTTCCGGTGAACAGCCGTTTCACGGCCTCGGCCGCGTTGTCCAGCCCTTCGATGACATGGGTCTTCCATTTGATCTGTCCAGTCGCCACCCAGGGCGCCAGTTCGGCGAACGCCTCGCCCGCCCGGGGCAGATAGTCGATGACGATGAAGCCCTTGATCAGGATGCGCCGCATCAGCACCCGGGCGAAATCGCTCGGTCCCGGAACCGGGCCTTCGGTGTTGTAGGTGCTGATCATGCCGCACAGGGGCATGCGGCTGAAGTTGTTCATCCGGCCGATGACCGCGTCCATCACCGCCCCGCCGACGTTCTCGAAATTGACGTCGATCCCGTCGGGACAAAGCCGGTCCAGCGCCGCGCCGACATCCTCGTTCTTGTAGTCGATGGCCCCGTCGAACCCCAGGTCGCTGGTCAGCCAGGCGCATTTGTCGGGCCCGCCGGCGATGCCGATCACGCGGCACCCCTTCAGCTTGGCGATCTGGCCGACGATCGAGCCCACCGCCCCGGCGGCGGCGGAGACCACCACCGTCTCGCCGGGCTGCGGCCGGCCGATGTCCATCAGCCCGAACCAGGCGGTCAGGCCGGTGGCGCCCAGCACGCTCATATAGGCGGTCAGGGGCACGCCCGGGATCTGCGGCACGGGATTGAGCATGGCGCCCGGAACAATCGAATAGCTCTGCCAGCCCGACAGGCCGGCGTTGACCAGGTCGCCTTCCTTCCAGCGGTCCGAGCGGCTGGCCTCGACCACCCCGATGGTCCCGCCGCGCATGACGTCGCCGACCGCGACCGGCGGCAGATACTGGTCCTGGTCGCTCATCCAGATGCGGTTGGTCGGGTCCAGCGACAGATAGATGTTGCGGACCAGAACCTCGCCGTCCTCGATGGCGCGCAGCGGGGCCTCGCGGAATTCCAGGTCGCCGGCGGCGATCTCGCCCTCGGGTCGATGCTTGAGGATCCACTGTCGATTCGTCGGCATGTTCGGGCCTCCCTTTGATCGCCAGAATGGGCGGTTGGCGTCAGGGAAGTCGAGCCCCCCGATGACGGCGCCGGCGATGACTCGCCTCGAGGCCCTCCCCGGTCCATATAGCGGCCATGCGCGCCTTCCTCGCCGCCGTCGCGGCCGTCCTGCTGCTTGCCGCCCCGGCCCTCGCCGCCCCGGTCGACACCGGTCATCTGGAGGCCGAGCTGGTCGCCGCGGACAGGACCATCGCCCCGGGATCGACCACCTATCTCGCCCTGCGCCAGAAGATCGACCAGGGCTGGCACACCTACTGGCGCAATCCGGGCGACAGCGGCGAGCCGACAAAGCTGGAGTGGACCCTTCCCCCTGGCTGGACCGCCGGCGACTTCGTCTGGGCCACGCCGCAAAAGCTGCCGGTCGGGCCGCTGACCAACTACGGCTATTCCGGCGAGGTGCTGCTGCCGGTGGCGATCACCGCGCCCGCCGGCGCCGCCGCGGGCCCGGTGACGCTCAAGGCCAGGGCCAGCTTCCTGGTCTGCGAGGACATCTGCATTCCCGAAGAGGCCGCGCTGGAGATCACCGTCACCGTGGCCGACGCGGTTCCCGCCCCGGACGCGCGATGGGGCGAGCCGGTGGCCCGGGCCCTGGCCGACGCGCCCAAGGCGGCGGGCCTGACCGCGACATGGAGGCTGGAGGGAACGACGCCGGTCCTGGCCGTCGCCGGCGCGCCCTTGAAGGGCGCGGACATGAGCGGCGCCTGGTTCTTTCCCTTCACCGGCGGGGTTCTCGACCACGCCGCCGCCCAGACCGCCGATCGCGGTCCGGACGGTTTGACCCTGACCCTTCCGCCCGGCTACGCCTTCGAGAGCGGCAAGCCGCCGGAGGTGCTGGACGGAGTCCTGACCGTGGGCGGCAAGGCCTATGAGGTCGCCGCGACCCAGGGAGCGCCCCCGGCCGGGGTTTCCGGTCTTGGACCCCCGCCCGCCGCGCCGGCGCCGCCCGCTCCGGGGCTTGGTCTGGCGGCGGCCATCGGCTTCGCCTTCCTCGGCGGGCTGATCCTCAATCTGATGCCCTGCGTCTTCCCGGTGCTGTCGATGAAGGCCGCCGCCCTGGCCGGTCACGCCCACGAGCCGCGCGGCGCCCGCGCCCAGGGGCTGGCCTATGGCGCCGGAGTGCTGGTCAGCTTCCTGGCCCTCGCCGGCCTGTTGATCGCCCTGCAGATGGGCGGCGCCGCCATCGGCTGGGGCTTCCAGCTGCAGTCGCCGCCGGTGGTGGCCATGCTGGCCCTGTTGATGACCGCCGTGGCCCTGAACCTGTCGGGCGTCTTCGAGGTCGGCTCCAGCCTGCAGGGCGCCGGCCAGGGCCTGGCCTCGCGCCAGGGGCTGATCGGCAGCTTCTTCACCGGCGCCCTGGCGGTGGCCGTGGCCAGCCCCTGCACCGCGCCGTTCATGGGATCGGCGCTGGGCTTCACCCTGGGCCAGCCGCCGCTGGTCACCCTGTCGGTGTTCGCCGGACTGGCGCTCGGGTTCGCCGCGCCCTTCGTGGCCCTGACCTTCATCCCCGGCCTGCTGGCCCTGCTGCCCCGGCCCGGCGCCTGGATGGACGTGCTGCGCAGGCTGCTGGCCTTTCCGATGTACGGCGCGGTGGCCTGGCTGGTCTGGGTGCTGTCGCAGCAGACCGACGCGCAAGGACTGGCCCTGGCCCTGATGGCCCTGCTGCTCGCCGCCTTCGGGCTGTGGGTCTGGGGCCAGGCGCGGGGCGCCCGTCGCGGGCTGCAGCTGCTCGCCGCCCTCTGCCTGATCGGCGCCGCGGCCCTGGCCCTGACGCCCCGGGCCAGCGCTTCCGGCCCGGTGGCGGAGGCCCCCGCCGCCGCGGACGCCGCCGCCGCCGATGTCCCCCACGAAGCCTGGTCGCCGGAGCGGCTCGCCGCCCTGCGGGCCGAGGGCCGGCCGGTGCTGGTCAATTTCACCGCCGCCTGGTGCGTCACCTGCCAGGTCAATGAGAAGGTGGCCCTGTCGACCCGCGAGGTCGCCGAAGCCCTCAAGACGTCCAACGCCGTCTACCTCAAGGGCGACTGGACCCGCCGCGACCCGGTCATCGCCGCCGCCCTGGCCGAGCATGGCCGCGCCGGCGTTCCGCTGTACCTTGTCTATGCCCCCGGCGCCCCGACGCCCCGGGTGCTGCCCCAGCTGCTGACCCCTGGCATGGTGGCCAGGGCCCTGCATGACGCCGCCGGAACCGGAGACTGAGCCATGAGCATCACCCGACGCGCCGCCCTGTCGATCACCCTCGCCCTGCCCGCCGCCCTGACCCTGCCGGGCCTGGCGCTGGCCCGGCCGGCGCCCGGCTTCGCCGTGGTCGACGCCGACGGCAAGGTCCGCACCCTGGAGGAATTCCGCGGCCGGATCGTGGTGCTCGAGTGGGTCAACCGCGCCTGCCCCTACATCAAGAAGCACTACAACAGCGGCAACATGCCGGGGCTGCAGGTCTCGGCCACCCGCGAGGGCGTCGTCTGGCTCAGCGTCGCCTCTTCGGCCAGGGGAAAGCCCGGCTACTGGAGCCATGGCCGCCAGGCCAAGGCCTGGATGGCGTCAAAGGGGTCGGCGGCCACGGCCATGCTGCTGGACGCCGACGGGACCATGGGTCGGGCCTACGGCGCCAAGACCACGCCGCACATGTTCGTCATCGATAAGACCGGCGCCATCGCCTACCAGGGCGCCATCGACGACCGGCCCAGCAGCAAGGTCGAGGACCTCAAGGGCGCGCGCAACCTGGTCGCCGCCGCCCTGGCCGATCTGCACGCCGGCCGTCCGGTCGCCACGCCCTGGACCCAGGCTTACGGCTGCGCGATCAAGTACTAGAACGGCGCGTCAGGTCCCGCTGGTGACCACCGCCGGGGTGGTGATGACCTCGACATTGTCGCGCAGCAGATAGAAGAGATCGGTCAGGGCCGCGTCCCGCGCCGGTCCGACGGCGGCGGTCTTCACCGCCTCCAGCTTCAGCGGCAGATCCTGGGAAATACCCTTCAGTATGCACTTCAGATCGCCGTCGGTGCCCCGCTCCTTCAGCACCAGGTGACCCTTCATGTCGAGGTCGGCGAGGGTGGAGACATCGGCGCTGAAGCTGGCGAACTCGGCCGGCGGAATGTCCTTGCCCTTCCAGGCCTGCGTCTTCTGGCCCAGGGCGCCGGCCCGCGAGACGATGTCGGCGAACAACGGCTCGGAGGCCAGGGGCGAAACGGCGGCGTCGGCATGGATCAGCAGGGCGGCCTGCGGCGCGGGGGCGCCGGCGCCTGCGCCCATCGGGGCCATCCAGAGCAGGGCGGCGGCGGCGATGGCGTCGCAGGACATGGCGATCCCTCATTGCAGGCGTTAGAGATAGGCGGCCACCATGACCCGACATGGTAAACGCGCCGTTTACTTCTCCCCGTTCGAAGGCCCCTGACCGCATGGCCGATACCCCCGCCTGGACCGCCCTGAAGACCGCCGCCAGGACCGACAGCCAGACCCCCATCCGCGCCCTGTTCGACGCCGAGCCGGATCGCCTGGAGGGCCTGACCTTCGAGGCCTGCGGCCTGCGGCTGGACCTGTCCAAGCAGCCCTGGAGCCGTGAGGGCGCCACCGCCGCGGTCGAGCTGGCGCAGGCTTGCGGGCTCGAGGCGGCGCGGGAGCGGCTGTTCGCCGGCGAGATCGTCAACCGCACCGAGGGCCGGGCGGCCATGCACATGGCCCTTCGCGCCCCCGCCGGCGCCGACCTGCGGGCCGCCGGACAGCCGGTCTCGGAGGAGGTCGAGGACGTTCGCGACGCCATGCAGGACTTTGTCGCCGCCGTGCGCTCGGGCATGGCCGGCGGCGCCACCGGCAAGCCGTTCAAGGCGGTGCTGCACATCGGCATCGGCGGCTCGGACCTGGGACCACGGCTGGTCTGGGAAGCGCTGCGGCCGCTGGTCCCGGACATCCAGCTGCGCTTCGCCGCCAATATCGACGGGGCCGAATTCGCCGCCGCCGTCGCCAGCCTCGACCCCGAACAGACCCTGGTTGTCGTCGTCTCCAAGACCTTCACCACCCAGGAAACCCTGGCCAATGCGCGGGCCGCCAAGGCCTGGCTGGAAGCCGGGCTCGGCAAGGGCAAGGCCGACGGCCATCTGGCGGCTGTCAGCGCCAATCCGGCCGAGGCCGGGCGGTTCGGCGTTCCCGAGGACCGGGTGTTCGCCTTCCGTGACTGGGTCGGCGGGCGCTATTCGGTGTGGTCGGCGGTGGGACTCTCCTGCGCCATCGGTCTGGGCTGGCCGGCGTTCGAGGGCCTTCTGGCCGGGGCGGCGGCGATGGACGAGCATTTCCTGACCGCCGCGCTGGACGCCAACATGCCGGTGATGCTGGCCCTGGCCCATGTGTTCAACCGCAATGGCCTGGACCGGCCCCTGCGGGCGGTCGTGCCCTACGCCCGGCGCCTGACCCTGTTCCCGGCCTATCTCCAGCAGCTGGAGATGGAATCCAACGGCAAGCGGGTGACCCAGAACGGCGCGCCCGTCAGCCAGCATACCGCCGCCTCCGTGTTCGGCGACGCCGGCACCAACGGCCAGCACGCTTTCTTCCAGCTGCTGCACCAGGGGACCGATGTCATCCCCGTCGACTTCATCGCCCTGGCCGAGGACCATGAGGGGCCCGCCGGGCATCGCAACATCCTGCTGGCCAACGCCATCGCCCAGGCCGAGGCTCTGATGATCGGGCAGCAGAACATCGCCGAGCCGCACCGCCACTTCCCCGGGGACCGCCCGTCCAGCTTCATCCTGCTCGACCGTCTGACGCCCGAAACCCTGGGCGCCCTGATCGCCCTTTATGAACACAAGACCTTCGTCGAGGGGGTGCTGTGGGACATCGACAGTTTCGACCAGTGGGGGGTGGAGCTGGGCAAGGTGCTGGCGGGCCGGGTGCTGCGGGAACTGGGCGGCGGCGACGGGCCCGGCCACGACCCCTCGACGGCGGCCCTGATCGCCCGGCTGGCGCGGTAGCTTATCGAAGCGGCGAGACCATTATAGCGCGCCGGCCGGGGCTACATCAGACGCGGGATTCCCGGGCCCGGACGGCGAAGCGCCCGGCCCTGTTGGCTTTTTTGGGGGTGGAGCGGCCGGGAATGTAGGGTTGGGCGTAGGCGCCGCGTAGGCGCCGGCGCGGGGAATGTGGGCCGGTTTGTGAGGCGTTCAGCCTACGGTTTGGGACCCGCGACGTTCGGCCCAAATCGGGGCTAAATGGATATGTCTAGACATATTCATCTTTGGAATGGCGGGTGGACTGGACGGAAAGGCGGCGAGTGCTGGCGGGGCTGTGGCGACGCGGGAGGTCGCTATGGGTGGTTTGCTGACATTGGCGTTTGGGGATTGACCCTGCCCGCAGCTTTGATAGCTCTCAGAAAAGCCCTTCGCCGGTTCTCGCCGGGGAGGGCTTCCATTTCCTTACGGCCTATTGCGCCGGGAAATGGAGATACCAATGGCCAAGCGTTGGCTCATTCGAAACCCAAACCTCTTTAGCGGCGCTCCTCAGGCGCAGAATTTTCGCGACTTCGTGAGTGCCTATCCGGTGCGCGTAGTCCGGCGGTCCAACAATCCGAGACCGCTGCCCAAGGGAAAGAGAATTGCTCTGCCTTCAGCCTACGAATTTTCTGGCCTTGTACGGCAGACGCGGGGCTTTCTGCGCGAGACTGATACGACCGGCATGTTGGTGCTGGTGGATGGTCATGTAGTCTACGAGACGTATACGCATCCGCTCAACCGAACGACCCCATGGCCGTGTTGGTCGATCACAAAATCATTCGTGTCGTTTTTGGTCGGGATTGCAATCAGCAAGGGCGTCATTTCTGGCGTTGACACGCGCGTCACTGACTTGGCCCCTGAGCTTGGTGGGTCTGGCTACGACGGCGTAACCCTCCATGACGTGTTGACCATGTCCTCTGGGGTGCGCTGGTATGAGAACTATGCCGACCCAGAGGCGGACAATCGTCGGCATGGAGTCGTTCACGCTACAGGCGGATCGCTTGACGCGTTCGCTGCTTCGCTCCCGCGTGAGTGGGAGCCCGGCACAAAGCTTCGCTATAACTCGATAGACACCAATGTGCTTAGCCTCGTGTTGCGTAGAGCCACCGACCGCCTCCTAAGTGACCTCATGCACGAGTGGTTGTGGGACCCACTCGGCGCCGAAGCCGAAGCGTTCATGACGGTAGATGGAGAAGGCGCTGAATGGGCTGGGGCAGGATTGATCTGCACCTTGCGAGATCGCGCCCGCCTAGGCCTCACAATCGCTGCGAACGGCGATGACTTGGTTCCATCAAATTGGGTGCAAGCTGCCACCCAACCCAGCGCACCTCACCTGACCGGTGAAAACAGCACCGCGAAGCCATTCGGTTACGGCTATCAGTTCTGGCTGCACGAGGGAGCTTGCTCAGCCATCGGCATCTATAATCAGTACTGCTGGGTGGATGCCTCCCGGCGAGTGGTTATCGCTAAGGCTTCTGCAAATCGAAACTACGGGCGGAGCTTCAATGAAGCTGGCTACCGCGATCTGGAGCATATGGCTCTGTTTCAGTCCATCGCGTCCCACGTCTGCGGGTGATCGAGAAGAGGCGGACACACGGCGCGCCGAAGTGTCCGCCCATCAAAATCACTGGCCGATGCCTGAAGCGGTCTCTGCCGCGGTCCGAAAAGGGTTGAAAGCCGCCACCGCCCCAGCAACCCGGTTGGCGCCCCGCCCGTCCTCCGCTATAGCCCCTCCCCGATGACCTGCCTGTCGCACCATCACGCGCACCACCACACCTTCCCTTGCGGGACGGGTCGGGTTCGCGCGGCTTAAGGCCAAGCCCCTTCACCGCCCCGCCCGATGCGGATGGGGCGAGCGCTCCATCCGGTACAAGACACCGACCGATGGACCGCCGAAATGACCGAAGAAACTTTCCGCCCCGAAGCCCGCGCCCCTCGCGGATTCGCCGATAAGCGTAGCCCCCAGCTGCGGGCCGAGCGGCGGATCGTCGAGCAGGTGTCGGCGGTCTATGAGCGCTGGGGGTTCGAGCCGCTGGATACCGGGGCGTTCGAATATGCCGATGCGCTGGGCAAGTTCCTGCCCGACAGCGACCGCCCCAACGAGGGTGTCTTCGCCCTGCAGGACGACGACGAGCAGTGGATGGCGCTGCGCTATGACCTGACCGCGCCCCTGGCCCGGTTCGCCGCCCAGAACTGGGAGACCCTGCCCAAGCCGTTCCGTCGCTTCGCCTTCGGCCCGGTGTGGCGCAACGAGAAGCCTGGACCCGGTCGCTTCCGCGAATTCATCCAGTGCGACGCCGACACCGTCGGCTCGGCCCGCCCCGAGGCCGACGCCGAGATCATCGCCATGGCCGTCGAAGGGCTGGAGGCCGCAGGCCTGCCGCGCGGAACCGCCGTGCTGCGGATCAACAATCGCAAGCTTCTCAACGGCCTGCTGACCTCGGCCGGGGTCGACAGCGCCGGCCAGAAGCTGGCGGTGCTGCGGGCTGTCGACAAGCTGGACCGCCTCGGTGAGGAGGGCGTCAAGCTGTTGCTGGGCGAAGGCCGGCTCGATGAGAGCGGCGCCTTCACCAAGGGCGCGGGCCTGAAGGGGGCCGCCGTCGACCGGGTGCTGGCCTTCCTGGCCGCCGGCAAGGGCGATCGCGCGGCGACCCTGTCGGCCCTGTCGGACATCGTCGGCGGTTCGGCCGAGGGCGCCGAGGGGGTCGAGGACCTGGGCCGCATCGCCGCCGCCCTGTCGGCTCTGGGCGTCGGCGAGGACCGGGCGAGCATCGAGCCGTCCATCGTTCGCGGCCTCGAATACTACACCGGCGCGGTCTATGAGGCCGAGCTGCTGCTGGAAACGACCGACGAGAAGGGTCAGGCGGTGCGTTTCGGCTCGATCGGCGGCGGCGGCCGCTATGACGATCTGGTCGCTCGTTTCACCGGCCAGCCCGTCCCCGCCACCGGCTTCTCCTTCGGCGTCTCGCGCCTGGCGGCGGCCCTGAAGGCGGCCGGGCGGGAGGAGGCCACCAAGGGTCGCGGACCGGTGGTGATCATCGCCTTCGACCAGGACCACATGGGCGAATACTTCGCCGTCGCCGCCGAACTGCGCGCCGCCGGCATCGCCGCCGAGGTCTATCTCGGCTCATCGGGCATGCGGCCGCAGATGAAGTACGCCGACCGGCGCATGGCCCCGGCCGCCATCATCCTGGGCGGGGACGAGATTGCCGCCGGGACCGTGACCATCAAGGACCTGGATCTGGGCCGCGCCTTGGCCGCCAATATCGAAGGCAACGAGGCCTGGCGGGCCGAGCGCCCCGGCCAGCAGACCGTGCCGCGCGGCGAACTGCTGTCCCGGGTCCGCGCCATCGTCGACGCGGCCGGCTAGGAGGCGAGGCCATGCGACTGGAACCCGCCATCCCGCCCGCCGCCCTGGCGGCCATTCGCGCCCCCTTCGAAGGGGCCGGCGTCAGCCTGGACGTGCCGGTGCTGCAGCCGCTCTCGCTGCTGCTCGATCTGGCGGGCGAGGCGATGCGCCCGCGCCTGTTCGTGGTCCAGGCCGAGGGCGGCGAGGAGGCGGCCCTGCGGCCGGACTTCACCATTCCCATCGCCCGGGCCCACCTGGCCTCCGGCGCGGCGGCCGGTCGCTATGTCTATGAGGGCAAGGCCTTCCGCGCCTCGGGCGGGGCGGACCGCGCCGAGGAGTTCCTGCAACTGGGCCTGGAGGCCTATGGCGGCCCCGATCCCGTCGCCGTCGACGCCGAGGTGCTGAGCCTGGCCTGGCGCTCGGCCCGGGCCGGCGGCCGGGGCGACCTGGCCCTGCTGCTGGGCGATGTCAGCCTGTTCTCCGCCTTCATCGCCGACATGGACCTGGAACCGGGGCTGGCGGCGCGGCTGACCCGCGCCTTCGGCCGCCCGCGCCTGCTGGCGGCCGAACTGGACGGAGCCCCGGCCAAGGCGCCGGCCGCCGGCCAGGGGCGGCTGGCCGCCCTGCTGGCCGGACTGCCGCAGGAGCAGGCGGTCGAACTGCTGGAAGAGGTCTGGAGCCTGGCCGGCGTCTCCCCCGTCGGGGGCCGCCCAACCGCCGAGATCGCCCGCCGACTGGCCGCCCGCGGCGGCGCCGGGGCGGGGGCCCGTCTGACCCCGGCCCAGGCCGACGCCGTCCGCGCCTTCCTGGCGGTGGAGGGCCGGCCCGCCGAGGCGCTGGAGGCCCTGGGCGCCCTGGGCGGCGCGCGACTGGCCGCCCTGCTCGCCGACTGGCGTCGCCGGCTCGAGGCGCTGGAAGGCCTCGGTGTTCCCGCCGCCGGGGCCTGGTTCGGGGCCGGGTTCGGCCGCGCCTTCGGCTATTACGACGGGCCGCTGTTCGAGGTGCGCAGCGCCGCCCTGGGGGCAGACCGTCCCCTGGCCGCCGGCGGCCGATACGATGGGCTCATCGCCCGCCTCGGCGGATCGGCGAGCGGCGCGGCGGGCTGCATGGTGCGCCCGGCCCGGGCCCTGGCCCAGGGGGGAGAATGACCATGAGCGAGCCGGTGATTCTGGCCATTCCCTCCAAGGGGCGACTGAAGGAACAGGTCGAGGCCTGGCTGGCCGACGCCGGCCTTCGGCTGGAGTCCGACGGCGGCGAGCGGGGCTATCGCGCGCGCATCGTCGGCCTGGACGGCCTGGAGGTGCGGCTGATCTCGGCCGGCGAGATCGCCCGCGCCCTGAGCGGCGGGGAGGTCCACCTGGGCGTCACCGGCGAGGATCTGCTGCGCGAGCAGGGCGAGGACATGGACGCCCGGGTGCTGCTGCTGCGGGCCCTGGGCTTTGGCCGCGCCGATCTGGTGGTCGCCGCGCCGCAAGGGTGGCTCGACGTCGAGACCATGGCCGATCTCGAGGAGGTGGCCCACCAGCATCTGGCCCGCACGGGCCGACGCCTGAGGGTGGCGACCAAATACATCGCCCAGACCCGAGACTTCTTCGCCCGCCACGGGGTCGGCGACTACCGCATCGTCGAATCGGCCGGCGCCACCGAAGGCGCCCCGGCGGCCGGGGCGGCGGAGATCGTCGTCGACATCACCACCACCGGCGCCACCCTGGCGGCCAACCACCTGCGCACCCTGAGCGACGGCGTGATCCTGCGCAGCCAGGCCCAGCTGGCCGCCGCCCTGACCGCCGACTGGGGCGCCGGACGCCTGGCCGTGGCGCGCCGCCTGCTGTCGATGATCGAGGCCCGCGCCCGCGCCCGCCGCACCCTGACCCTGGTCTGGCCGCCCGAGCAGGATGTGGCCGCCCGCCAGGCGACCGCCGGCTTCGCCGACCAGGGCGGCCAGGCCCGCACCAGCGGTCTGCTGATTTCCCGGGGCGAACTGGCGGCCTGCGCCGCCGCCCTGGAAGCCGCCGGCGTGGGTCCGGTCACCGCCTCGGCGCCGGAGTATGTCTTCTCTCCGGACTGTCCGCCGTGGGACGATCTGGCCGCGCGCGTGACGGTTCTTTGACGGTGAAGTCAAAAACTGCCGTTTCAGGCGGTTGTTTTGACGCCAGCGTCCAATGATCAACCCTTTTTGAGCCTAATTGGCGCAGATTCTTGCGCCGGAGGCCCCATTGCAGCGTTGACACAGACAAGGAATTGCCGTCTTTTTGACTGGCGAGGAAGAGAGGCCGTCAAGAGCATCTCGCCTCCGGCGTTTCGGGGAGGAAACGCCCGCTTGGATCGAGTGATCGAGGTAAATTTGAGCCCGCCGCGATTATCCCCCGCGGCGGGCTCAATGCTTTCCAGCCACCGCCTCACATAAAACTGACATTACCGTCAAAACTGGCGCCGGCGTGGGCCGCCGGCGTCCGGCGAGACCGGCAAAGAAAAAGGGCGGCCCGCGCGGACCGCCCTTTTCCCGATCGGCGAGCGCCGGTCGTTACCAGATGCGAACCCGGTCTTCCGGCTTCACATACAGCTTGTCGCCTTCCTTGACGCCGAAGGCGTCGTACCAGCCATCGACGTTCCGGATGGTGCCGTTGACGCGGTAGTAGGCCGGGCTGTGGGGGTCGGTGACGACCTGCTGGCGCAGGGCCTCGTCGCGGATCTTCTGGCGCCAGACCTGGGCCCAGCCGAAGAACACCCGCTGGTCGCCGGTCAGACCGTCGAGGATCGGGGCCGGCTTGCCGCCCAGCGAGACGTGGTAGGCGTCGAGGCCAAGCGACAGCCCGCCCAGGTCGCCGATGTTCTCGCCCATGGTCAGGGCGCCGTTGACCTTGGCGCCGGGCAGCGGTTCGAAGGCGCTGTACTGGGCGCCCAGCTTGTCGGCCTGGGCCTTGAACTTGGTGGCGTCCTCGGCGGTCCACCAGTCGGTCAGCACGCCGTCGCCGTTGGACTTGCGGCCCTGGTCGTCGAAGCCGTGGCTGATCTCGTGACCGATCACCCCGCCGATGCCGCCGTAGTTGATGGCCGGGTCGGCGTCGGGATCGAAGAACGGCGCCTGGAGGATGGCGGCCGGGAAGACGATCTCGTTGTTCACGCTGTTGTAGTAGGCGTTCACGGTCTGGGGGGTCATGCCCCATTCCTTCTTGTCGACCGGCTCGTTCAGGCGGGCGACGTCGCGGCGCCATTCATAGGCGCCGGCGCGCAGGGCGTTGCCGTAGAGATCGCCTTCCTTGATCTCCAGGGCCGAGTAGTCGCGCCACTGGTCGGGATAGCCGATCTTGACGGTGAACTTGGACAGCTTGTCGAGGGCCTTTTCCTTGGTCTCGGGGCTCATCCAGGCCAGGTTTTCGATGCGGGTCTTCAGCACCGAGCGGATGTCGCCGACCAGGCTGAGCATCTTGGCCTTGGATTCCGGCGGGAAGTAGCGGGCCACATAGATGCGGCCGACCGACTCGCCGAGGGTGCCGTTGACGAAGGCCACCGCCCGCTTCCAGCGCGGCTTCTGCTCGGGCTGGCCCGACAGGGTCTTGCCGCGGAAGTCGAACTGGGCGTCGACGAAGCGCTTGGACAGCATCGGGGCCGCGTCGTCGATGACGTTGAACGCCTGCCAGGCCTTCAGGGTCTCGATCGGCGTCTCGCTGTAGATCTTGGCGTATTTCGGGAAGGCGGTGTTGGTGCCGAGGATGAAGCGGTCGACCTTCGGCAGCTCGGTGTTGGCCAGGTAGAGGTCCCAGTTGTAGCCGGGGGTGTAGGCCTTCAGCTCGGCCAGGCTCATCGGGTTGTAGGTCTTGTCGCGGTCGCGGCGCTCGGCCCGGGTCCAGGTTGCCTCGGCCAGGCGGGTTTCGAAGGCGACGACGTCCTTGGCCGCCTGCTCGGCGTTGGGCCAGCCGGCCATGCCCAGCATCTTGGCGACATAGACCTCATAGGCGGCCTTCTTCTCGGCGAACTTGGCGTCGAGGTAGTAGTCGCGGTCCGGCAGGCCCAGGCCGCCGACGCCGGCATAGACGGCGTAGCGGGTCGGGTTCTTGGAGTCGGCGCCGATGCCGATGCCCATCAGGGCCGAATAGCCCTGGGTCTGGCCCTTGCCCATCAGGGCGGTGAGCTCGTCGCGGGTCTTGATCCTGGTGATCTCGGCCAGCTCACCCTGGATCGGCTTGGCGTCCAGCTTCTCGGCCAGGTCCTCGTCCATGAAGGTGTTGTAGGCGGCGCCGATCTTGGCGGCGTCCTTGTCCTGCACCTTGCCGGCGGCGGCGTCCTCGATGATGTTCCGGACCCGGGCCTCCGACAGGATCGACAGGGCGTCGAAGTTGCCGAAGCGGGTGCGGTCCGACGGGATTTCGGTGCGGTCGACCCAGGCGCCGTTGGCGTAGCGGAAGAAGTCGTCGCCCGGCTTCACCGAGGTGTCGAAGCCGCTGAGGTCCAGACCCCAGGTTCCGTAGTGGGGGCTTTCCAGGGAAACCGGAGCCGCGCCGCCGGCCAGGTCGGTGTCGGCGAAACCGAACAGCGACTGCATCGTGCAGGCCTCGTTGAGGCAGACGACATCGTCCGCCGCCGGGTCATGCGCCTGGGCGGCGCCAAAGGCGGCGAGGGACAGGGTCGCCGCGGCGGCGGCGCACATCAGAATGTTTTTCATGGGATACAGGAGCCTCGGGCTTTTTTCGTGGGCAGGGGTGCATTGTACCCGCCACGGAGGGCGGGAACTTTAATTTTTGTTCATGCACCGACGAAAACGGGGCGGACCTTTCGGCCCGCCCCGTCCAAGTTAGATTGAATTGCCGCGCCGGCTACCAGATGCGGACGCGATCTTCCGGTTTGACGTACATCTTGTCGCCCGGCTTGACGTCGAAGGCCTTGTACCAGGCGTCGACGTTCCGCAGCGTGCCGATCACCCGGTAGTAGGTCGGGCTGTGCGGATCGCTGACCAGTTGCTGGCGCAGCTGGTCGTCGCGGATCTTGCCCCGCCAGATCTGGCCAAAGCCGAGGAAGAACCGCTGGTCGCCGGTCAGGCCGTCGATCACCGGGGCCGGCTTTCCGCCCAGCGAGGCGTGGTAGGCGTCCAGCGCCACCAGCACCCCGCCGAGGTCGCCGATATTCTCGCCCATGGTCAGGTCGCCGTTGACGTGGGCGCCGGGCAGGGGCTCGAAGCTGGAATAGAGGGCCGACAGATTCTTGGTCTGGGCCTCGAACTTCTCGCGGTCGACCGGCTGCCACCAGTTGGTCAGCGACCCGTCGGCGTCGAACTGGCTGCCCTGGTCATCGAAGCCGTGGCTGATCTCGTGACCGATGACCGCGCCGATGCCGCCGTAGTTGACGGCCGGGTCGGCCTGGGGATCGAAGAAGGGCGGCTGCAGGATGGCGGCCGGGAAGACGATCTCGTTCATCGTCGGGTCGTAGTAGGCGTTCACCGTCTGCGGGAACATGCCCCACTCCTGGCGATCCACCGGCTTGTGCAGGCGGTTGACCTGGAAGTTCCACTCAAAGGCGCCCGAGCGCTCGACGTTGCCGTAGAGGTCGTCGGCCTTGATGGTCAGGGCCGAATAGTCGCGCCACTTGTCGGGATAGCCGATCTTGACGTTGAAGCTGTCCATCTTCTTCAGAGCCCGGGCCTTGGTCTCGGGGCTCATCCAGGTCAGGTTCTCGATGCGGCCGCGCATGGCCACCTTCAGATTGCCGACCAGGGTCTCCATCGCCGCCTTGGACTCCGGCGGGAAGTAGGCCTCGACATAGAGCTTGCCGACCGCCTCGCCCAGGGTGTTGCCGGCCAGGCTGACGCCGCGCTTCCAGCGGGCCCGCTGCTCGGGCTGGCCCGACATGGTCTTGCCGTGGAAGTCGAAGCTGGCGTCGGCGAAGCGCTTGGACAGGTAGGGCGCGGCCTGGTCGGTGATGTGGAAGGCTTCCCAGGCCTGCAGGGTGTCCAGCGGGGTCTTGGCGAAGATCGAGGCGATCTTGGGGAAGGCGTCCTTCTCGCCGACCACCAGGGTGGTTTCACCGGCCAGGTTGGCGCCCTTCAGATAGGCCTGCCAGGGGAAGTCGGGGGCCAGGGCGCCAAGCTCGGCGACCGACATCCTGTTGTAGGTGGCTTCCGGATCGCGCTGCTGCACCTTGGTGTAGCTGACCTCGGCGATGGCGGTTTCCATGGCCAGGATCTCGTCCGCCCTCTTCTCGGCGTCGGCCCAGCCGGCCATGGTCAGCATCCTGGCGATGTAGGCGCGGTAGGCGGCCTTCTTCTCGGCGAACTTGGCGTCGAGGTAGTAGTCGCGGTCAGGCAGGCCCAGGCCCGACTGGCCGACGTAGAGGGCGTAGTGCTCGGTGTCCTTGGCGTCCTGGCCGATATAGAGGCCGAACACCCCGGCGCCGAAGCGGCCCTGGGTCGAGCCCATCAGGGTCGCCATCTCCTCACGGCTCTTGACCGCCCTGACCTTGGCCAGATCGCCGGCCAGCGGCTTGGCGTCCAGGGCCTCGACCCGCGCCTCGTCCATGAAGCTGTTGTAGAGGCCGCCGATCTGCTGGGCCTCGCCCTTGGGGTCCTTGGCCGCCGCCGCGGCCTCGATCACCGCCCGGCTGCGGGCGTCGGACAATTCGCGCAGCTGGTCGAAGCTGCCCCAGCGGGTGCGGTCGGCGGGGATTTCCAGCGCCTTGGTGTAGCTGCCGTTGACGTATTCATAGAAGTCGTCGCCGGGCTTGGTCGCCTTGTCCTGACCGGTCAGGTCGAAGCCCCAGGGGCCCATGCGGGGCGCCTTGGTCAGGTCGGCGGCGACGCTCGGAACGGATGTCGCGTCGGCGGCGAGGGCGGCGGCGCTGAGGCCGGCGATGGCGAGGGTCGCGGCGGCGCAGGCCGACAGCAGAATGCGTTTCATGGGACGATGGGGTCCTGAGTTTTTGCGAGGCCGGGACCATGCTCCCGGACCTGCCCCGGCGTCACATAAAACTTTCTTCATGAAACCGGCCGCCCGAGGGGCGCCGCCTCGCTGAAACGTAGTTAATCAGCGATTAACGGGGCGGGGGCAGGATGCAGCGATGCGCCGCCTCGCCCTTCTCCTCGTCCTGTCGCTGGTCGCCAGCCCGGTCGCCGCGCGCCAGCAGCGCCTGGCCCCGGACGACGGCGCCGGCGCGGCCCGGGCCGGACTGCGGGCCAGCCAGGACAAGACCGAGCCGGAACCGCCGCCGCCGCTCGACTTCTCGGTCCCGGGCGGAACCTCGACCCTGCCGGCCAGCCTGGCCTTCACCCGCCCGCTGGCCAGCACCTCGGGCGGGACGCCAAAGACCGGCAACGGCTCGCAATGCCGCACCGCCTGCGCCCAGAGCCACTATTTCTGTCTGGCGGCGGAGGACGAGCAGACCTGCAATCCGCAATGGTCGCGCTGCGTCGCCGGCTGTTCCTGAGCCGCCTCACGCCACGTCACCGTTGACGCGCGCGGCAACCGATATAGCCTCACCTGAACAACGATAAGTCAGACCCGACACCTCAGGGAGACGCCGCATGACCGGCCCCAAGACCAGCAAGGCCCTGCCCACGGCCTGCATCATCGGGGCCGGCTGCTCCGGCTTCACCACCGCCAAGCGTCTGAAGGACGCCGGCGTCCCCTACGACTGCTTCGAGATGTCCGACGAGATCGGCGGCAACTGGTACTACAAGAACCCCAACGGCATGTCGGCCTGCTACGAGAGCCTGCATATCGACACCAGCAAGTGGCGCCTGGCCTTCGAGGACTTTCCGGTGCCGCAGGACTGGCCGGACTTTCCGCACCACGCCCAGCTGTTCCAGTACTTCAAGGACTACGTCGACCACTTCGGCCTGCGCCCGACGATCACCTTCAACACCGCCGTGGAGACGGCCGAGCGGACCGCCGAGGGCCTGTGGAAGGTCACCCTCTCCACCGGCGAGACCCGCACCTACGACGTGCTGTTCGTCTGCAACGGCCATCACTGGAGCCCGCGCATCCCCGACTATCCGGGCGAGTTCGACGGCGCCGCCTTCCACAGCCACGCCTACAGCGACCCCTTCGATCCGGTCGACATGCGCGGCAAGAACATCGTCGTGGTCGGCATGGGCAATTCGGCCATGGACATCGCCAGCGAGCTGTCCCAGCGGCCGATCGCCAAGAACCTCTGGGTCTCCGCCCGGCGCGGGGTCTGGGTGCTGCCCAAGTACATGAACGGCAAGCCGGCCGACAAAAGCGCCCTGCCCGCCTGGATGCCCCGCGCTCTGGGCCAGGCCATGGCCCGCAACGTGATCAAGAAGACGCTGGGCAGGATGGAAGACTACGGTCTGCCCAAGCCGGACCATGAGCCGCTGGAGGCCCACCCGTCGGTCAGCGGCGAATTCCTGACCCGTGCCGGCTGCGGCGACGTGAAGTTCAAGCCGGCGATCAAGGCGCTGGAGGGAAGGAATGTCCGCTTCGCCGACGACAGCGTCGAACAGGTCGACGCCATCGTCTTCGCCACCGGCTACGACATGAAGTTCCCTTTCTTCAGCGATCCGGACCTGCTGCCCGACGCCGAGCATCGCTTCCCGCTGTTCAAGCGGATGATGAAGCCGGGGATCGACAACCTGTTCTTCATGGGCCTGGCCCAGCCGCTGCCGACCCTGGTCAACTTCGCCGAACAGCAGAGCAAGCTGGCGGCGGCCTATCTGACCGGCCGCTATCGCCCGCCGGCGAAGGCGGAGATGGAGGCGGTGACCGCCAGGGACGAGGCCTTCTATCTGGGCCCCTATTACAAGGCCGCCCGCCACACCATCCAGGTCGACTTCAACCACTATGTCGTCGATCTGAAGAAGGAGGTCGCCAAGGGCGAGGCGAGGGCCAGGGCCTCCGGCTACGCCCTGCCGGTGGCGGCCCGGGCCCGACAGTCGGCCTGAGCGGTCAGGACCGGTCGGACGCCGCGCCGGTCTGCTGGTCCAGTTGCGGAACGCCTTCGGGGAAGACGACCCAGGCCGGCCGGTTCTCGCACCAGACGGCGATGGCCGGCGCCGGAAGGGCGGGATCGCCGAAGCAGCCGACCGGCACCCCGATCAGGTCCGGCATCAGGCTGACCTCGGTGAGCACGGTCGATCCGCAGGTCGGACAGAAGGTCTGCCGCGCCAGGCCGCCGGACTCGCCGGTCCGTTCAAAAACCCGCCCTTCCCCGCTCTGCGCCACCAGCGCGGTTCGCGGCCAGCGTCCGATGTGGGAATAGGAGCTGCCGGTCCGCCTCTGGCAGCGGGAGCAGCAGCAGGCGGTGGTGAACCGGGGCTCCCCCTCGATCGTCAGCGACAGCTGTCCGCACTGGCAACGCGCGGTCCGCCGGGTCATGCGCCGAACGCCCGCATGAAGGCGTCGACATGCAGGCGCAGATAGGCCTCGAGCTCCTCGTGGCCCGATATCGGCACGCCCACGCCGCCGCGGATCAGGGTGATCTGCATGAAGGGGGCGAAGAACAATCGCACCATCATTGTCGGGTCCTCGCCCGGCTTCAGTTCGCCATTGGCCATGGCCCGGACAAAGGCGGCGGCCAGCAGCTGGAATCCGGGGGTCAGGACCTGGTCGCGGATCAGGGCGGCGATTTCCGGCCGGCGGCGGGCCTCGTCCATGGCCAGCATCATATAGCCCCGCGCCAGCCCGCCTTCCTGGATCGCCAGGGTGCGCTGGGCGAAGATGTCCAGCATCTCGCGCAGCGGCCCCTCGAAGGCCCGCACGTCGGCGAACAGCGCCTGGCTGGGGATCAGCAGATCCTCTTCGAGGAGGGCCTCGATCAGCCGCGCCTTGCCCGGGAAATAGCGGTAGACCGCCGGCTTGGTGACGCCGACGGCGGCGGCCACCTCGTCCATGCGGCAGGCGTCGAAGCCCTTTTCCGAAACCAGTGTCCGCGCCGCCGTCAGGATTTCCCGACGCCGTCTGCCGCCCCGCTCTGTCAGCGAGTCAGCTCCCTCATTGAGCGCAACCGGCCCCGTCATCCTTGCCACAGCCCCTGCCGGTCGAGCGCCGGCCGAAACGCACCATACCCTGAACAGGAATGAAGCGTGAGTCGTCTGTCGGACCCCTCGCAAATCCTTTTCGCGAAGGGCCAAGGCCTGCTAGCTTCGGGCGTGATGAGTCCGACCACTGTCCTTTCCACCGGCAAACGGGAGCAGACAAAGCTCGCCAACCGCCAGGCCATTCTCGATGCGGCCAGGGGCGTCTTCGCCGAGATGGGCTACGAGACCGCCACGGTGCGCGACATCGTCCGCCGCACCGGCCTGTCGGTGGGGGCCTTCTACAACTACTTCCGGTCCCGCGACGAGGTGTTCGAGGCCCTGGCCGACGACGGCGCCCGCCGTTTCCGGCCGATCCTGCGGGCCTGCTGGGAGCAGGCGGACAGTTTCGAGGGCTATCTGCGCGGCGCGATCCAGGCCTATTACGATTTCGTCGCCGACGAGCACGCCAGCTGGCAGTCGCAGCGGCCGCTGGACGAGCGTCACCCGCATGTCAGCATCCAGACCCCGGAAATGGAGCGGGTCTTCGAGGAGGTGCGCGACGCCTTCGCCCTGGCTATCGAAAAGGGCGGCGCGCCCCGGGTCGACGCCGACTATCTGGCCGCCGCCTGTATCGCCATCGCCCGCGAGGTGGGCGAACGGATGTTGCGCCGCCGGCCGATCGACACCCGCTCCGCCTGCAACTTCGCTGTCAGCCTGATCCTCGGCGGCCTCCCAGCCCTGCCCCGGCTCGCGCAGCCCTAAGGAAACCCGCCATGGCCGACCCGGGCGTTCAGAAGTTCATTCTCAAGACTCTTCTGTCGCTGCCGGCGCCGGTGCTGCGGCTGCTCAGCGGCGGGGCGGCGGTCTATCAGGGCGGTCGCACCCTGGACCCCCGTTTCCAGTTCCTCGCCGCCGGGGCCCGCAACATGCCGGCCATGTCGACCCTCAGCCCCCAGGACGCCCGCGCCGCCAGCGCCCAGGGCCTGGCCATGATGACCGGCAAGGTCGAGCCGGGGGTGCGGATCGAGACCCTGACCCTGCCGGGCGCGTCCGGCGATCTTCGCGCCCGGGCCTATCGGCCCGCCGACCAGGACGCGGACGCGCCCCTGCTGGTCTTCGCCCATTTCGGCGGCGGGGTGATCGGCGACCTCGACACCTGCCATGCCTTCTGTTCGATCCTCGCCAGCCTGGCCCGCTGCCCGGTGCTGTCGGTCGACTACAGCCTGGCCCCCGAGCACCGCTTTCCCGCCGGGCTGGAGGACATGCTGGCCGCCTGGCGCTGGGCCCGGGACCATGCCGAACGCTTCGGCGCCGCGCCGGGCCGACTGGCCATCGGCGGGGACTCCATGGGCGGCAACTTCGCGGCCATCATCGCCCAGGAGATGAAGCGCGCCGGCGAGCCGCAGCCGGTGCTGCAGCTGCTGATCTACCCGGCCGTCGACGTGGCCAGCGAGACCCAGTCGATGACCACCTATGCCGACGCCTATCCGCTGTCGCGCGACACCATGACCTGGTTCATGGACCACTACATGGGCCCCGAGGCCGATCCCGCCGACCCGCGCCTGTCGCCGATCCGCGCCGAGGACCTGTCTGGCCTGGCGCCGGCCATCGTCGTCACCGCCGGCTTCGACCCGCTCAACGACCAGGGCGAGGCCTACGCCCGCAAGCTGAAGGCCGCCGGGGTTCCGACCCTCTACCGCTGCTACGACGCCCTGGCCCATGGCTTCACCGCCTTCACCGGCGCCATCCCCTCCGCCGACATCGCCTGCCGCGAGATCGCCGGCCTGGTGCGGGAGGCCTTCGCGGGCAAGCTGGCCGGAACCCAAACCCCCTGATCGCCGCCGGAGCGCGCGCCATGAAGGCTCTGTCCCTCTCCCCCGACGAGGCGGCCAACGCGCTGCTCGGTCGTTCCATCGCCGAGCTGTCGCCGGAAGAGGCCACCGTCATCCAGCGGATCATCGAGCGGGAGTCGATTTCCCGCGACATGTCCCGGCGCGACAGGGACGACCAGACCTTTGGCCAGTGGCTGGCCGACCGGGTGGCGGCCGTCGGCGGATCGTGGGGCTTCATCATCGCCTTCGGGGTCATCCTGGCGGCCTGGGTCGGTCTCAACACCATCGGCCTGGTCCGCATCGGCCAGAAGGCTTTCGACCCCTACCCCTTCATCTTCCTCAATCTGATGCTGTCGATGCTGGCCGCCATCCAGGCGCCGATCATCATGATGAGCCAGAACCGCCAGGCCGAGAAAGACCGCGAGGCCGCCCGCCATGACTATGAGGTCAACCTCAAGGCCGAGCTGGAGATCATGCGCCTGCATGAAAAGCTGGACGCCCTGCGCGACCGCGACCTGGCGGCGATGATGCGCCAGCAGATCGAGCTGCTGGAAGAGATCCGCGCCGATCGCCGCCCGGCCGGCGGCTGAGGCCGGCGCCAGAATTCCTCTGTTTCCTGACCCTGCGTCGCCCGGCTATCAGGGGCCCGTTCAGGAGCCCCGCATGACCGATCTTTCGACCCTCTTCCAGCCGCTGACCTTCGCCCACGGCCCGTCCATGAAGAACCGGCTGATGCTGGCGCCGCTGACCAATCTGCAAAGCCATGTCGACGGGACGATGTCGGAGGACGAGTTCAACTGGCTGGTCAAGCGGGCCGAGGGCGGCTTTGGCCTGACCATGACCTGCGCGGCCCATGTCCAGCGCATCGGCCAGGGCTTTCCCGGACAGCTGGGCGTGTGGTCCGACGACCATCTGCCCGGCCTCACCCGCCTGGCCGCGGCTATCAAGGCCAACGACAGCCTGGCGGTGATCCAGCTGCATCACGCCGGCATGCGCTCGCCCAAGGACATCATCGGCGAGGCGCCGGTCTGCCCGTCAGACAATGAGGAGTTCGGCGCCCGCGCCCTCACCGGCGAAGAGGTCGAGCAGCTGCGCGACGACTTCATCACCGCCGCGGTCCGGGCCAAGACCGCCGGCTTCGACGGGGTCGAGATCCACGGCGCCCACGGCTACATCCTCTGTCAGTTCCTCAGCCCCGAGATCAATCTGCGCGACGACCAGTGGGGCGGCTCGCTGGACAATCGCGGCCGGCTGATCCGCGAGATCCTCGACGGGGTGCGCGACCGCTGCGGCCCGGACTTCCAGATCGGCCTGCGGCTGTCGCCCGAGCGTTTCGGCCTGCAGCTGGCCGAGATCCGCGACTTCGCCGCCGCCCTGATGGCCGAAAACGCCATGGACTACCTCGACATGAGCCTGTGGGACATCGCCAAGGCGCCCAACGAGGAAGCCTTCCAGGGTCGCAGCCTGATGAGCGTCTTCACCGAACTGCCGCGCGGAAACGTCCGCCTCGGCGTCGCCGGCAAGGTGATGAGCCCCGCCACCGCCGCCCAGGCCCTGGCCGACGGGGCCGATTTCGTGCTGCTGGGCCGGGCCGCCATCCTGCATCACGACTGGCCGTTGCTGGCCGCCCGGGACCCGGCCTTCGCGCCGGTCAGCCTGCCGGTCACCCGGGCCCATCTGCGGGCCGAGGGCCTGGGCCCGGCCTTCGTCGACTACATGGCCGGCTGGAAGGGCTTCGTCGCCGAAGACGCCGCCTGAGCCGCGCCAGGGCCGCATCGCCCTTGTCCCACGGGTTGCGATTGACTACGCACGACCCTCGTTCCAACGACAAAGACCCGCCATGACCTCCTTCACCACCCTGATGGCCCAGCTAGCCGACAAGCCGGACGGTTCCTCCCTGACCGTGACCGAGGACTGGACCCAGGGCCGGACCCTGTTCGGCGGCATCTCGGCGGCTTTCTGCGTCAAGGCCGGGGAGCGGGCGGCCGGCGAGGACGCCCCGCCGCTGCGCTCGGCCCAGTTCGCCTTCATCGGCCCGGCCTCCGGGCCCCTGCGGCTGTCGACGCAGGTGTTACGACGCGGCAAGTCGACGGTCTTTGTCGAGGCCGACCTGCACGGCGAGGCGGGCATCGCCACCCGCGCCCTGCTGACCTTCGGCGCGGCCCGGGCCAGCGCCATCGACGACGAGGACCTGGCCGCCCCGACCGCCCTTTCGCCCGACGACTGCCCGTCGCTGCACGGCAAGCCGGGCCAGGGGCCCAGCTTCGTCGCCAACTTCGAGATTCGCCCCGCCGACGGGGTGGCCATCTTCAGCCGCGAAGCCCGCGAGGCCGACAACCGTCCCGACCTACTGCTCTGGGCCCGTCACCGCGACCCTGACGCCGGCATGGGCCCGGCCGCCCTGATCGCCCTGTCCGACACCCCGCCGCCCGCCGCAGTGCGGCTGATGAAGACCTCGGCCCCGATCAGCACCATGACCTGGATGATCGACATCCTCGACCCGCCGCCCCTGGCCGGGGACGACGGCTGGCGGCTGCTGCGCAGCACCGCCGAGGTCACCCGCCACGGCTATTCCAGCCAGGCCATGACCCTTTGGGACCAGGCCGGCCGGCCGTTGATCATCGGCCGGCAGAACGTGGCGGTGTTTGGGTAGGTCGGGAGTCAACGAGCCCCGGCTCCGCTCATACCGGCGGCGCTGTTTGGTCAAAGGGCTGACGTCCTGCCCCCCCCAACCAACCGTCACCCCCGGACTTGTTCCGGGGGGCCATAGACTCAGGCTTCTGAGGATTGCTCTCAGCCGGTCCGACGCCCGCGCGTATGGATCACCGGAACAAGTCCGGTGAGGACGGACGTGGAGGGGGGCAGTGCAGACGATCGCTTTCCGTCATCCCGGACGCCCGCAGGGCGAGCCGGGACCCAGCTTCAGCCACCCAGTCGGACAATCCATCCTGAATCGTCCGCGCTCAGGCGGATGGCCCCGGCCTTCGCCGGGGTGAGCGGACGGGTGGCTCAAGTCCGCAGCGGCGGCGAACCAGCCCCCCCTACAGCACCCAGCCGCCGTCCTCGGGCGGCGATGCGCCGGTCAGGATGGGCTCGCTGCCGTCGAGATGGCCGTTGATCGAGATCTTGAACTCGGCCTTGCCGTCGCCGTCGACATCCAGGCTCAGGGTGGTGACCCCGCCCTTGAACGACAGCACCGCCTGACCCTCGTGCCTGGTGAACTTGTTGACGAAGGTGAAGGCCTGGTCGCCGGCCATGTGGATGTTGGCGTCGATCGCCGACAGGTCGATGCGGTCGCCCGCGGCGAAGTCCAGGTCGAAGATGGAGTCGGTCTGGGCCCGGCCGCTGAGATGCACATCGGCATTGGTGAAGACGAAATGGTCCGCCCCCGCGCCGCCGCTCAGGGCGTCTTCCCCGTCGCCGCCGATCAGCACGTCGTTGCCGTCGCCGCCGATCAGGGTGTCGTCGCCGGCCGCCCCGTCGAGGATGTTGGCCCCGCTGTTGCCGGTGATGACGTTGTCGTCCCCGCTGCCGGTTCCGTTCAGGTCCGCCGTCCCGGTGAGGGTCAGGTTCTCCAGATTGGACGACAGCACATAGCTGACGCCAGCCATCACCAGGTCGTCGCCGCCGCCGTTGCTCTCGTGGATCACATCCCCGGCGGAGTCGACCACATAGGTGTCGTCGCCCTTGCCGCCGGTCATGTCGTCATCGCCGGTCCCGCCGTCGAGCAGGTCGTCGCCGTTGCCGCCGTCGAGGGTGTCGGCGCCCGCCCCGCCATAGAGGGCGTCGTCGCCGGCCCCGCCGATCAGGACATCGGCGCCCACCACATCGGCGTCATCGTCGAACAGGGTGATCTCGCCGCTGTAGCCGATGCCGCCGACGCCGAAGTAGCCATCGCCATAGAGGGTGTCGTCGCCCTTGCCGCCCTTCAGCACGTCGTCGCCGAGCGAGCCGGCCAGGACGTTGTCGCCGTCATCCCCGGTCAGCACATCGTTGAACTCACTGCCTGACAGGTTCTCGAACCCGGCCAGGGTCATGGCCCCGACGCCGGTGTTCTGGCTCGATCCCTGCTTCTTCAGCGAGACGGTGACGCCGCTGGTGATGGTCCCGTCGCTGCCGAAGCTGACCGTGTCGACGCCGTCGCCACCCGTCGCCGTCGCATCGCCGGCGCCCAGCTGGATCAGGTCGTCGCCGCCCTGGCCGTCGATGATGTCGGTCCCGCCCTGGCCCCACAGCCAGTTGGCGTTTCCATCCCCGGTCAGGGTGTCGGCGAAGGTGGTGCCCGAGACATTCTCGATGTCATACAGGGTGTCCATGCCATGGCCGGTGTCCTGGGCCACGCCCTGCAGGTTCAGATCGACCGTGGCGCCGACCTGGGCGTCGGTCGGCAGGCTGAGATAGAAGGCCGCCCGGTCGGTCCCGTCGCCGCCGCGCAGGATGTCGTCGCCTTCCCCGCCCTGCAGATAGTCGTTGCCGTCGCCGCCCTTGAGCACGTCATTGCCGTTGCGGCCGCGCAGCAGATCGTCGTCGGCGCCGCCGATCAGGGTGTCGTTTCCGTCATTGCCGACCAGGACGTCGGAGCCGTCCCTGCCGACCAGGGTGTTGTCGTTGCTGTCGCCATAGAGGATGTCGTCGAAGGACGATCCGATGACCTTCTCGATGGAAATCAGGGTGTCGGTCCCGTCGGGACCCTCGGCGTAGTTGGCATCGAGCAGGACCGTGACCCCGCCGCTGGAGCCGGCGTAGCTGGCGGTGTCGAAGCCGTCGCCGCCGTCCAGAAGGTTGTCGCCCGTGCCGCCCTTGAGGATGTCGTCGCCGCCGCCGCCATAGAGGCTGTCGTTGCCGCCGCCGCCGATCAGGGTGTCGTTGCCGGCGTCGGCCGGATCATCGACATCGGTGAACAGGGTGATGGTCCCGCCATAGCCGACGCCGTCGATGCCGAAGTAGCCATCGCCATACAGGACGTCGTCGCCGTTTCCGCCCTTCAGGGTATCATTGCCGGCGTTCCCGGCCAGCACGTTGCCGACCCCGTTGCCGATCAGCACGTCGTCAAAATAGCTGCCCGACAGGTTCTCGAACCCTTCCAGGGTCATCATCCCGACCCCGGTGTCCTGCACCGCGCCCTGGTCGCGCAGGGAGACGGTGACACCGCCGGTCAGGGTCTGGTCGTTGCCGAAGGACAGGGTGTCGGTTCCCAGGCCGCCGGAGGCGCTGGCGTCGCCGGCGCCCAGCTCGACCAGGTCATCCCCGGCCCCGCCGTCGATCACATCGGCGCCGCCCTGGCCCCACAGCCAATTGTCGCCCGCGTCGCCGGTCAGGGTGTCGGCCAGGGTGGTGCCCGAGACATGCTCGATGCCGATCAGGGTGTCCATGCCGTGGCCGGTATCCTGGGCCACCCCCTGCAGGTTCAGATTGACGGTGGCGCCCACCTGGGCGTCGGTCGCCAGGCTGAGGTAGAAGGCCGCCCGGTCGGCGCCGTCGCCGCCGTCGATGATGTCGTCGCCTTCGCCGCCCTGCAGGTAGTCATTGCCGGCGCCGCCGCTCAGGATGTCATTGCCGTCGCGGCCGCGCAGCAGGTCGTCGCTGTCGCCGCCCTCGAAGGTGTCGTCGCCCGACCTCCCGATCATCTGGTCGGTGAAGGCCGAGCCGATCAC
>JAHBYC010000029.1 GCA_019636175.1 Caulobacter sp.
GAGTTCGCCGGTGGCCTCGGGGGCGTCCGCCAGTTTCAGCACCACGGTCGAGGCCTTGCCCAGCGCGCTGTCGGGATTGGCCGTCATGCCCAGCAGCGGAATGCCGAAGCGATGGCTGTAGGCGATGACGTCCGACAGCTCGCGCACCTCGCCGGACTTGGAGAGGGCGAGGATGACGTCATCGGGGCCGATCATGCCCAGGTCGCCGTGGCTGGCCTCGGCGGCGTGGACGAACATCGCCGGGGCGCCGGTCGAGGCCAGGGTGGCGGCGATCTTGCGCGCCACATGCCCGGACTTGCCGATGCCGGTGCAGACGACCCGGCCCCTGGCGGCGAAGACGATTTCCACGGCGCGGGCGAAGTCGTCGCCCAGTTCGTCGGCCATCTGGTGAAGCGCCTGGCCTTCGGCTTGCAGCACGCGTCGGCCGGCGGCGATGGGGTCGAAGGTGCTCATTTGGCGGGGCGAAGTCCTGCGGTGGAGGCGGGGGTGTCCTGCGGGTGGCCGAAGGGGGGCGGCGAGGGCGCGCCCTGGCCCTGGGGCCAGACCAGAGCCAGCAGCACCATCCCGAGGATCACGGCGGCGGCCAGCGGATAGAAGTAGCGGTCACGCATCGGGGGGCTATAGCGCGGGTCGCCGCCGGGTAGAACCCCGGCTGTTGAAAGCCGACTTGACCGTGACCCGCGCGGGCCTTAGCCCACCGGACCATGTCGACGCTCATTCTTCTCCGCCACGGCCAGAGCCAGTGGAATCTCGAAAACCGCTTCACCGGCTGGGTGGATGTGGACCTGACCGCCGAGGGCGAGGCCCAGGCCGTCAAGGGCGGCGAGTTGATCAAGGCCGCGGGCCTGAAGGTCGATCGCGCCTACACCTCGGTGCTGACCCGGGCGATCCGCACCGGCGCCATGGCCATGCAGGCGGCCGGCCAGGGCGATCTGGCCTTCACCCGCGACTGGCGGCTGAACGAGCGGCACTACGGCGGCCTGACCGGGCTCAACAAGGCCGAGACCGCCGAGAAGCATGGTGAGGAGCAGGTGACCATCTGGCGGCGCTCCTATGACGTGCCGCCGCCGCCGCTGGCCCCCGGCGGCGAGTTCGATTTCGCCGGCGACGAGCGCTACGCCGGCAAGGCCATTCCCGACACCGAGAGCCTGAAGACCACCCTGGACCGTGTCGAGCCCTACTGGAACGCCGAGATCGCGCCGCGCCTGAAGGCCGGGGACACGGTTCTGGTCGCCGCTCACGGCAACTCCCTGCGGGCCATCGTCAAGCTGCTGTTCGCGGTGCCGGACGACGAGATCGTCCATGTCGAAATCCCCACCGGCAATCCGCTGGTGGTGGAACTGGACGGCGACCTGAAGCCGACCTCGGCCCGCTATCTCGACGAGGCCCGGGCCCAGCCTCTGCCGGCCATCTGACCCATGGACGAGGCGGCCTTCATGCGGGCGGCCATCGATGCGGCCAGGAGCAATCTGGGGCTCACCGCTCCCAATCCGGTCGTCGGCTGCGTCCTGGTGAAGGACGGCAGGATCATCGCCAGCGGCGCCACCGCCCCGGGCGGACGGCCCCACGCCGAGGACCAGGCCCTGGCCGTGGCCGGCGAGGCGGCGCGCGGCGCGACCGCCTATGTCACCCTCGAGCCCTGCGGCGCGCGATCCTCGGGCGGGACCTCGTGCTCGGAACTGCTGGTGAGCGCCGGGGTGTCGCGGGTCGTCGTCGCCTGTGACGATCCTTCCCCCTTCGCCTCGGGACGCGGCGCCGAACGTCTGGCCGCCGCCGGCGTCGTGGTGGAGATGGGCCTGCTGGCGGATGAAGCGCTCGCGGCCCTCGACTATGGCGCCTGGTTCGCCGCCGCCCGGCCGTAAGCGTAAACTTAAGCAAAAACACCTAGGACTCCGTCTCTGGAGGACCGCGCATGAATGCCGCGCAGGCGTCCGGCCCCAAACGGCTGACGCAAGCCGATGTTGACCTGATCTGCGCCCGTCACGACCGGCTGTGGTCGGGACGGGGCGGCGGCGCGCGCGCGGTGTTCAGCTTCGCCGACCTGTCGGGCCTCAATCTGGCCGGGCGCAATCTCTGCGACGCCGACTTCACCGGCGCCCAGCTGGCCGACGCTGACCTTTCCGGAGCCAAGCTGGACAACGCCAGCTTCTTCGGCGCCGACATGCAGGACTGCAATCTGACCGACGCCTCGCTGCGACGCACCGATTTCCGGGGCGCCTGCCTGCGGGGAGCCAACCTCTCGGGCGCCGACATGTTCGAGGCCGACCTGCGCGAGGGCGCCATCGCCGCCGCCGACAAGGACAAGGGCTACCGCGTTCTGGCCCACGCCATGCGGACCGGCGACGCCTGCGGGGCCAATCTGTCAGGGGCCAATCTTGAACGGTCGCGGCTGTCGGGGGTGATCGCCATCAAGGCCGATTTCACGGACGCCATTCTCAAGGACGCCAAGCTGGTCCGGGCCAATCTGAAGCAGGCGACGATGAGCGGCTGCAACATGGCCGGCGCCGACCTGTCGGGGGCCGATCTCTCCGGCGCGGACCTGCATGACGCCGTCCTTGTCGGGGCCAAGACCTATGCCTGGAAGGTGGACGCGGCCAATCTGAAAGGGGTCCTGACCGACAAGCCCACCGGCGTCGCGGTGGCGGACCTGCCTTATGAGGCGATGATCCGCGACCATGCCCGCTGGTGCGAGACCGGCGGCGCCGAAGGAGCTCCGTCGCGCTTCGACGACGCCGACCTGCGCTCTCTCAACTCCCTCAAGGGGCTGAACCTGACGGCGCTGTCGGCCAAGGGAGCCATCTTCTACGGCCTCGATCTGGAAGGGGCGCAACTTCAGGGCGCGCACCTTGAGGGCGCCGACATGCGGGCCTGCAATCTGCGACGGGCCGACCTGCGCGGCGCGCGCCTGGCGGGGGCCAAGCTGTCAGGGTCCGATCTGCGCGAGGCGCATCTGGGCCCGCTGCTGATCGCCGCCGACCGGCTGCTGCCGGCCGATCTTCGCGGCGTGCAGTTGAAGAACGCGGACCTGACCGGGGCCGACCTGCGTCAGGCCAGGATGGCCGGGGCCAATCTCTCGCGGGCCAAGTTTTCAGGGGCGACGATGCGCGGGGCCGATCTCGCCGACACTCTGCGCAACGGCGCCAGGGATCTGGACCTGAGCGCATTGGGGGACGTTTAACCCTTCGGCGCCATTCGTGCGCTAACCTGACCAGCCAATGATTCGAACATCCGGGGGGTTGAAGACTTGGTGACCGTCAACGCCAGCATGACCGGCCGCCGCCGCCTGACCCAGGCGGAGCTCGATATGATGATCGAGGCCCACGAGCGTTTTCTGACCGGCCGGCCCGGAGGCAAGCGGGCCTCGTTGCGGTTCCTGAACCTGTCTGGCCTTGATCTGTCCGGACACAACCTGACGGACGCCGATCTTTCGGCCTCGATCCTGGACGGCGCCCGACTGATCCGCACCAAGCTCGACCGCGCCAACCTGTTCGGCACGGACCTGCGCAAGGCCAATCTGATCCAGGCCAGCCTGGTGCGGGCCGACCTGCGCGGCGCCTGTCTGCGTGGCGCCAACCTGACCCAGGCCGACCTGACCCAGGCCGACTTCCGCGAGGGCCAGATCGCCATCGCCCATCCCCAGAAGGGGCTGAGCAATCTGCGGCATGAAGCCCGAACCGGCGAGGCGGACGGCGCCATCTTCGTCGGCGCGACACTCGACGGTTCGCGGTTCAACGGGGCGTCCGCCTTCGCCTCTGATTTCACCGACTGTTCGCTGCGTGGCGCCACCCTGACCGGAGCCAATCTCAAGGACGCCAACCTGTCCGGCGCCAACCTCGAGGGCGCGACGGTCGGCGGCTGCAATCTCGAAGGGGCCAATCTCAGCGGGGCGGTGATCGCCGGCGTCGACGTGACCACCGCCCGCACCAGCGGGGCAAATCTGGCCGGGGCGCTGAACGCTCCGACGCAGGAGGCGATCGCCCGGGCGCCGTCGCTGCTCGACCTGTTCATGGCCAATCAGGCCTGGTGCGAGACCGGCGGCAAGAGCGGCGCGCCCGCCCGCGTCGACGGCTCCGACCTGCGTCCGCTGCGCGACAAGCTCAAAGGCATGCGGCTGACCGCGATGAGCGCCAAGGGCGCCTGTCTGGTGGGCATGGATCTGGCGGGAGTGCAGCTTCAGGGCGCCAATCTGGAAGGCGCCGACCTGCGCGGCGTCAATCTGCAACGGGCCGATCTGCGCGGCGCCAAGCTGGCCGGGGCCAACCTGACCAAGGCCGACCTGCGCGGGGCCTACATCGGGGTGTTGCCGCTGGGGCCGGAGCGGTCCAACCCGGCGACCCTGAACCAGGCGCGCCTGCGCTATGCCCACGTCCAGGCGGCGGACCTGACCAACGCCATCCTCGACGGCGCGGACCTGCGCGGCGCCAATCTGACTGGCGCCAAGCTGGCCTCGACCAGCTTCCGCGACGCGGAGATCAGCTCGGCCATAGGCCTGGACGCGGCGTAAGCCGCCGCAGGCTGGGCCATGCGGGCAAACGAAAAAGGGGCGGCGCGTCGCGCCGCCCCTCGTTCATTTCAGGAAGGAAGACCTCAGGCGGCCTTGCTGCCCTCGATCAGGGGCTCGGACGGCGCCGAGTTGATCTTGACGGTGCGGGGCTTGAGGGCCTCGGGCAGCTGACGCTCAAGGCTGATCGACAGCAGGCCGTCGGACAGGTTGGCGTCGGTCACCACGACGTAGTCGGCCAGCTGGAAGCGGCGCTCGAAATTGCGCTCGGCCAGACCGCGATGCAGGAACTTGCGGGTCTCGTCGTTGGCCGCCTTGCGCCCGGTGACGGTCAGCAGGCTTTCCTTGACTTCGATGGTCAGCTCGTCGGACCGGAAGCCGGCGACGGCGATCTCGATGCGATAGGCGTCATCGCCGACACGCTCGATATTGTAGGGGGGGTAGCCCGCCTGGCTGTCCTGGGCGGCCGCCGAGTCCAGCAGCGAGGCCAGGCGATCAAAGCCGACGGCGGAACGGTACAGGGGCGAAAAGTCGATCGTACGCATGTGAGTCACATCCTTCTTTGCATAAGCAAGGTTGCGGTTGGCAGGCTCGGCGACGACCCGATGCGGCCTCGTCTGGAACCCGGAAGACCCGTAAGCGGCGCCTTCGACTGGTCAGGTGGTGAGGGGGTATTTTGATGTCAAGGGGCGCCTGATCGGGGTTACATCGCCTTTCCCGCGCGGTTAGGGTGAGGCCTTCCCGACACCGTCACCGAGAGCCGCAATGATCGCCAGACGCGCCGTGTTGCTGATGGGCTCCGCCCTGGCCCTGACCGCCGCCCGCGGCGTTTCAGCGGCGGAGGCGGAGGCGGAGGACGCGGTTCTTCGCACCGTGCTGGCCGGGCCGCAGCGCGCGGCGTCGCACGCCGCCCGCGATGATCAGCGGCATCCCTATGAGAGTCTGGTGTTCTGGGGGCTCAGGCCGGGCCTGTCGGTGATCGAACTGTCGCCGGGGAGCGGCTACTGGACCGAGATTCTGGCGCCCTACGCCCGGATGACCGGCGGCGCCTTTGGCGTCGGGGTCGCTGATCTGACCGATCCGGCGGTGTCCGACCGGGCGCGCAAGGGCAGGGCGGCCTTCGAGGCGAAATACGCCGACAAGGCGTTCTTCGGCGATATTCGCTATCTGGACTTCGGCGTGCGGTCCGGGCCCCTGGGCCCTCCCGGCTCCGTCGATCTGGTTCTGACGGCGCGCAACATCCACAACTGGCTGCGACCCGAGGGTCTGCTCGACAAGGTGATGGCCGATGTCTTCGCGGTGCTGAAGCCCGGCGGCGTCCTGGCGGTCGAGGAGCATCGGTCCGACCCGCTGCCGCAGGAACCCGGCGCCGCGAGCGGATACATGTCCACCGATTTCGTGATCGCGGCGGCGGCGCGCGCCGGTTTCCGGCTGGACGCGCGCTCGGAGATCAACGCCAACCCCAGGGACAACAAGACCCATCCCTACGGCGTCTGGACCCTGCGGCCGGTCCGTCAGGGACCCGCGCCCGGCGAGACGCCGCCCAAGGGCTATGACCGGGCCGCCTATGACGCGATAGGTGAAAGTGATCGGATGACGCTGCGTTTTGTGAAACCGTGAGCGGGCCGCTGGTTTTTGACGCGGGGGGCAGGCCGGAGTATGGCCTTGCCACCTTAGGCCGTGGGGGCGTCCTTGGTGCTTGATGTGATGATTCCGGACCTTCGTTCTGCGTCGCGACGCAACCTGCTTCTGGGCGCCGGGGCAGGGCTTCTGCTGGCGGGATGCGGTCCCAAGGACAAGCCCAAGGCCGACGACAAACCGCCTCCCGCCGCCAGCAAGATCGACACCATTGAAAAGGCCGTTGCGGGCCCCTGGCGGCTGCCCGCGGATCGCGCCCGCGACGTCTGGCGTCACCCGGTGGAGACCCTGACCTTCTGGGGGCTTCAGCCGGGCATGACGGTGGTGGAGTTCTGGCCCGGGGCCGGCTGGTACACCGACATCCTCGCCCCCTTCCTGGATGCGACCAAGGGCAAGCTTTATGTCGCCAACCTGGAGCCGACCGACCCGCAGGTGGCGGAGGTGGTCGAGGCCTACAAGCGCAAGCTCAGCGACAACAGAAAGGTCTATGGCGACGTCGAGGTGACCGCCTTTGGTCCGACCAGCGGTCCGGTGGCGCCGGCGGGGTCGGCCGACATGGTGCTGTTCCTGCGCAACCTGCACAACTGGATGGCGGCCGGCATCGCCGACAAGGCCTTCAAGGACGCCTTCGCCGCGCTCAAGCCGGGCGGCGTTCTGGGGGTGGTCGAGCATCGCGGCGTGCCCGGCGCGGTTCAGGACCCACTGGCCGCCGATGGCTATGTGCAACAGGACTATGCGGTGCAGCTGGCCAAGGAGGCAGGTTTCTTGCTTGTCGCCGAGAGTGAGATCAACGCCAACCCAAAGGATGACAGGAAACACCCGTTCGGCGTATGGACCCTGCCGCCGACCCGGCTGTCCGCGCCCCGTGGCCAACCGCCACAGGAAGGTTTCGATCATTCCAAGTATGATGCGATCGGTGAAAGTGACCGCATGACCCTGAAACTGGTGAAGCCCAAATGACCGTCAGTCGCCGCGTTGTGTTTTTTGCGCCCCTGGCGACCCTTCCGTTGCTGGCCCAGCCGGCCGCGGCGGCGCAGCGGGAAACCGACGTCTCCCGGGTCTTCGTGTTCCTCGACAACTTCCTGCGCATGTCGCCCAGCGAGCGGTCGATCGTGAAGGTGTCCTTCTACCTGACCCAGAACGGCAAGCCGCCGCGCGGGGTGAAGGCCTGGATCATCGACAAGGACGGTACCCGCACCGATGTGCCGATCGCCGCCGATGGCCGCTTCGAACGCGAGCCGACCCTGCGCCAGCTGGTCGAAAAGTCGAAGATGGTCTTCGAGGGTGAGGACCGCTCGGGCTTCTCGGTGCGGATCGGCCTGGTCTGGGGCGCCCGCCCGGCGCTGGAAATGGACGCCCGTCAGGTGGCCGACGGCATCGACGCGGCCAATGTCATCGTCAAGAAGGCCGCCGGACGCTTTGGCATGGTCGCGCCCAAGATGGTGCAGATGGCCTTCCCCGGCGCCGGAACCGGGACGGCGATCATGGCCAACGGCGCCACCGCGCCCCTGCCGATGTTCAAGGGCTCCCCGGCCTTCAATCCCGACCAGATGGCCGGCGCGTCGCGGCTGCGGTTCGCCCGCACGCCCTGGCGGATGGAATTCGCCGGGCCGAAACACTCAGGCGTCGTCTTCGGCTAGGCGGCAGGGAGCTGAGGCAACTTCCGGGCGAAAGTGTCGCCCCCGTCACTTTTTTCCCGCCGCCAATCGCTGTTCGCTTGCCCGCCGCGCCCTGCCAAGCTATCCCGGTGCCTCAGGCCAAATGGGAGAGACGTCATGGCTACGTTGGAAGAAATTACTGATCGCGTGAAGGCGGCCGTCGGCGACGACTCCGGCCTCGGCAAGTCCCTGAAGTTCGACCTCAAGGGTGACGGCTTCATCCACATCGATGGCGGCGAAGTCACCAATGAAGACAAGCCCGCCGACCTGACCATGACCATGTCCAAGGCGGACCTGGAAGACATGGGCGCCGGCAAGCTGGACGCCACCATGGCCTTCATGAGCGGCCGGCTGAAGCTGTCCGACATGGGTCTGGCGATGAGCCTGCAGCCGAAGATGGGCGCCCTCTTCTCGAAGATGGCCTAGCCTTCAAGGCAATCAATGCCGATGGACGGCGCGGAGGGGGTGACCCTTCCGCGCCGTTCTGCTTTTCTGGCGTGGGAGAGCCGGGGCGGCGCGCTTTCGATGAGGACTGTCGCAATGATCCATAGCCGTCGCGCCGCCATGCTGGGCCTGGCCAGCCTGCTTCCGGCGGGCCTGGCCGGCGCCGCCCGGGCCGACACCCGGACCGTCGAGGTCAGCAAGGTGTTTCCCTACCTGGACATGTATCTGGAGCTGCCACCGGCCCAGCGCAGCCATTTCGCCCTGACCTATACGCTGCGCCGGGACGGCAAGCCGGCGACCGGGGTGTCGATCACCCTGCTGGGACCGGGTGGAGGCCGCACGCCGCTGACCATCGGGGCCGATGGCCGGGTCCTCCGCCTGCCCACCCTGGCCGACTACAAGGCCAAGACCCAGGTCGAACTGGTCAAGCCCGACGGCGTCAAGGTGTCGATCAATCTCGACATGGTCGCCAGGGTCGCCCCCGCCGCGACGCTGGCCGCCGCCGACCTGACGCGGGCGATCAACCAGTGTGACGCGGCCATCAAGGCCAAGGCCGGGCTGCTCGGGTTCGCCGCGCCGAAGATCCGGCGGGTAATGCTGGTCGGCGCCGGCTCCGGCGCCGCCGTGACCGCCCAGGGCGTGGCGACGCCGTTGCCGATGATGGACGGTTCTCCCGCCTTCGACCCGGGTCAGATGGCCTCGGCGGTCACCGTGAGACTGGCCCGCGCTCCTTCAGCCCTCCTGCTCGCCGGACGACCCAAATGACCCTAGCCGCCCCGTTGCTGGATATTCCCGAGGCCCCGGTCCCAGCCGGGGGCGCGGCGGAGTGGTTCCGGGGCGCGGACGGCGCGCGGCTTCGCGCCGCCCTGTTCCAGCCGACCGGCAAGCCGCGCGGCTCGGTGGTGGTCAGCCCCGGCCGCACCGAGCCGATCGAGAAATACTATGAGGTCATCGCCGAGCTGCAGGGGCGGGGGTTTGTCGTCCTGGTGCATGACTGGCGGGGACAGGGGCTGTCCCACCGCCTGCTGCCCGACCGGCTGAAGGGCCATGCGCAGGGCTTTGGCGATTTCGTCGCCGACTATCACGCCCTGCTGGCCGCCTTCGAAAGCCGTCTGCCCAAGCCCTGGATCGCTCTCGGCCATTCGATGGGCGGTTGCCTGACCACCCTGGCCCTGGCCCATGGGGAGGTTGGCCGTTTCGCCGGCGCCTTCCTGTCGGCCCCGATGCTGGGTCTGCAGACGCCCGGACGACCCAAGGCGGCGGCGCGCGCCCTGGCCTGGGTGATGGCCCGTCTGAAGGGCGGCGACTACATTCTCGGCCAGCCCGGCGACCCGCACGGCGGCCCCTTCGAGGGCAATGTGCTGACCCACGATCCAGCCCGCTACGCCCGCAACACCGCCCAGGTAAAGGCCTGTCCCGACCTGGCGCTGGGCGCCGGCACCTGGGCCTGGCTCGACTTCGCCTTCAGCGCCTCGGCCTGGCTGAAGCGAGCCCCCGGGGTCGCGGCGATCGACATTCCGGTCGTTGTGCTGGGCGCCCAGGACGAGGCGCTGGTCGACAACGCCGACCAGCGGACCATCGTCGCCCGCATGCCCAAGGGCAGCTGGACCGAGGTTCCTGGCGCGAACCACGAGCTGTTCCAGGAAACCGACGCCATCCGCGCCGGGGTCTGGGCGGCCTTCGACGATCTGACGGCGCGGATCGGAGTCTAGATCCAATCGACATTCGCCGGATGGATCCCCTTTCTCCCGCTCACCCCGGCGAAGGCCGGGGCCCAGCCGCCTGAGCTCCCAT
This sequence comes from Caulobacter sp., assembly GCA_019636175.1. GTDB lineage: Bacteria > Pseudomonadota > Alphaproteobacteria > Caulobacterales > Caulobacteraceae > Caulobacter. Next base: position 10,036 of record JAHBYC010000029.1, read on the forward strand.
TCTTCAGGAGGACTCGGCCGCCCGCGCGGCCGAAACTGGATCCCGGCCTTCGCCGGGAAGAGCGGAATACAAGAGCTTGTCTGAATGGCGATCGGCGTCTAGAGCGCCGACCGTTTCAGGGTCACCAGGGCCTCTTCGAGACAGGCCCGGTCGCCGGCGAAGGCGAACTGGCCACCGTCGGTGCGGGCCGGGCTGCCGTCCCATTGGGTGACGATCCCGCCGGCGCCCTCGATCACCGGGATCACCGCCTCGACGTCCCAGACCTTGAGCCCGGTGTCGAGCGCCAGGTCGATCTTGCCCATGGCCACCATGGCGTAGCCGTAGGCGTCCAGGCCCAGCCGGGAGAGGCGGGCGGCGGCATGCACCTGGGTCCAGGACCCCAGCTCGGAACCGGTGAGGATCGCCGGGTCGGTGGTGCAGATGATGGCCTCGGTCAGGCGCGGGCATGGCCTGACCTGCAGCGGCGTCTCCCGTCCCCGGCTGAGCAGGCGCGAGCCGCCGGCGTGACCGATGAACAGCTCTCCGAGATAGGGCTGACCGATGGAGCCGAGCACCGGCCGGCCCTGCCAGCGCAGTCCGATCAGGGTCGTCCACAGGGGCAGGCCGGCGATGAAGGCGCGGGTGCCGTCGACCGGGTCCAGCACCCAGACGAACTCGGCGTCGGCGCGCTCCTCGCCATACTCCTCGCCGATGATTCCATGCTCGGGATAGCGGTCGTTGATCAGATTGCGGATGGCCCGCTCGGCGCTCTTGTCGGCCTCGGTGACCGGATCGAAGACGGCGCCCGGCGGCCCGGCCAGGCCCTTGTCCTCCAGGCCGTGATCGCTTCGGAACAGGGGCAGGATCGCCGCTGCGGAGGCGCGGTTGAGCTCGATCAGGAAGGCGTCGAGTTCGGCGAGACGGTCGGCGCTGAGGGTCATGGGCCGAGGGGTAGAGGGCGGATCGCGGCGCGGCAATGAAAAATCCGGGGCCGCCGTCGCTGGACGAGCGGCCGCCCCGGACCGTATCTCCGGCTACTTGCCGGTCAGTTCCTTCACCAGGTTGTCCATCCCGTAGACCTTGGTCAGGGCTTCGGTGATGGCGGCGGTGGAGACCACGACGGTGCGGTTGACGCTGCCGTCATAGCCATAGGCGCCGCCCAGGCTGTGGATGTTGCCGTCGAAGGCGGCGCCGATCACCTGGCCCTTGGCGTCGATCACCGGCGAGCCCGAGTTGCCGCCGATGATGTCGTTGGTGGTGGTGAAGTCGAAAACCGTCTGCGGGTTCAGGGCGTCCTTCTTGTCGATCCAGCTTTGCGGCAGGGCGAAGGGCGCCTCTCCGGTCGCCCGGTCCCAGGTTCCGCCGATGCGGGTGAAGGGGGCGATGGTGGTCCCGCGATAGGTCCAGCCGGCGACCTTGCCGTAGGACAGGCGCAGCGAGAAGGTGGCGTCCGGATAGACGCTCTGGCCATAGACGGCGAACCGGGCCTGGGCGATCCGTTCGGCCGCCGCGTCGATCGGGGCGTCAACCTCGGACTCCCAGATCTTCTTGATCTCCTGGGCCTGCGGATCGGCCCGCAGCGCCAGCTGGATCATCGGATCATCGGAAGCCTCGATGGCCTCCAGTCCGCCGTCCCACAGGGCCTTGCGCACCGCCGGGTCGCCAAGCTTCGAGCCCGAGACGGCCTTTTCGGTCAGGCTCTCGGGGCTTTCCTTGCCCAGCAGGGTCTTCACCGCCGGATGGTCGGGGCTGAGGTATTCGCGGGTCTTGAGCAGCCAGTGTTCGAAACGGATCTTCTCGATCGGCAGCTCGACCGGGGTTTCGGTCTGCAGGCCGCGCTCGATGCGGGCCAGGCGCGAGGGGCTGTAGGCGGCCGACCGCTCGGCCTCCGGCTTGGCCCGCTCCTTGGCCGCCCGCACCAGGGTCTCGGCCCAGTTGTAGAGGCGCGATCCGCCGCCGGACTCCGCCTCCAGCTGGCGGTAGACCAGGTAGTTGTCGGCATAGGCGGTCTGGGCCTTTTCGATTTCCGCCCAGGGGTCGCCGATCCTGGCGGCCAGTTCGGGATTGGCGGCGACCTTGGCGCGCAGCTCGGCCTCCTCGGCCCGCTTGGCGTCCATGAACGCCTTGTCGTTGAGGGTCAGCTGGCGGCCGTAGAAGACCTTGAAGCTGTTTTCAGTGCCGAACAGGGCGTCGCCGGCCAGGCGTTTGGCCTCGTCGCCGGTCTTGGCGAACTGGATCAGCCGGCCGCGGTATTCGCTGCGCTGCAGCTGGCCGACCGGGATGGAGACATCACGCAGGCTCTCCAGCTGCGAGACCGTGAGCAGGCGCTGGGTCGAGCCGGGGTTGCCGACCACGAAGGTCACATCGCCTTCCTTCGGCGCGTTGGGGTTCCACTTGAGGAAGTTCTTGGTCTTCACCGGCTTGCCGTTCTCGTAGGCGCGCAGGAAGGCCGAATCGAGGTCGTAGCGGGGGAAGTTGAAATTGTCCGGATCGCCGCCGAAGAAGGCGATGTCGAACTCCGGCGCGAACACCAGCCGCACGTCGGTGTAGCGCTGGAACTTGTAGACCTTGTATTCGCCGCCCCGATAGAAGGGGATGGCCTGGCAGCGCAGGTTGGAGGCCTTGCCGCAGATGTCCGCCTCGGCCGCGCTCATCGCGCCGTCGCGGGCCTTGATGAAGTCCTCGCCGCTCTTGCCGGCGCTGGCGGTGCGGATCTGGTCGGTGACGTCGGTGATGGACAGCAGCACCTCGGCGGTCTGTCCGGCGCACTTCAGCTCTTCCTCACGCACCTTGCTGCGGAAGCCCTGCTTCACATAGTCGACCTTGCCGCCCGAGGAGAGGTTGCTGGTGCAGCCGACGACGCAGTGATTGTTGGTCAGGATCAGGCCGTCGGGGGACACGAACGAGGCCGAGCAACCCGAAATCCGCACTGCCGAGAGGCGCACATGGTCCAGCCACTTGGCGTCCAGCTCGACGCCGTATTCGGCCTTGATCCTGGCGGTGGGCAGGTTGTCAAAGGTCCACATGCCTTCGTCGGCCAGGGCGGGAGAGGCGGCGCCGGCGGCGCACAGGGTGGTGGCGGCAATGCCGGCCAGCAACGCAATTCGGGTCATGAAAGCTCTTTCGTCCGGGAATATGGCGGCAGGAAATTGCCCGCAGGCGGTGGCATAGCGCGCAATCTGCCTCCTTGGCCAGAAAGCGCGTCGGCCCTTACCCCGATTTAACTTGGAGTGGTGCGATGCTTGCGTCCATACGAGGGGGCAAGTTCTGGAGGGTTGCAGGCGTTCATGTCGCTCGCTTTGGCCACATTGATCTACGAATGGCGGCGCTACATGGCGGCCGTGATCGCCCTGGCCTGTTCGGGTCTGCTGGTGCTGTTTTTCATCGGCATGTTCATGGGCATCGGCAAGGGATTCACCGCCCAGATCGACCGCGCCCGCGCCGACATCATGGTCCTCGGGCCGGGCGCCACCGCCCTGTTCAACGGCGGACCTTCCGGCCTGCCGCGCCGGCTGATGCCGCTGGTCATGAGCCATCCGGAAGTCACCCAGGTCGCGCCCCTCGACGGCTCCGGCGGCCGCTTCCAGAACATCGCCCAGCGCAGCAAGGACGGCCCGACCGACCCCAGCACCGCGCCCAAGAACACCAAGATGGAATTTGTCCGCATGACGGTGATCGACGCCGTCCCGGGCAGCGTGACCGTCCCAACCGACTACACCGACGCCATGGTCGAGGCCCTGCGGCAGCCCTATGCGGTGGCGGTGGACCAGACCGCCCTCAAGACCCTCGGGGTCAAGCTGGGCGACCAGGCGCTCTACAACGGCAAGACCATCACCATCGGGGTGGTCACCACCGGCTATCCCAACATGATGCAGCCGACCCTGGTGGCGTCGCGCGACACCCTGCGGATGCTGGGCGAGGCGGACACCGGCTCCCGCGTCGGGCCGTTGATGGTCAAGATCGCCGATCCGGCCCGCGCCGATATCGTCGCCGCCCAGCTGAACAAGCTGGCCGACGGCAAGTTCAAGGCCTGGACCCGGTCGGAACTGGCCCAGGCCAATGAGGGCTCGCTGTTCAAGGAGAGCTTCATCGCCATCATCCTGATCGCCGCGGTGATCATCAGCGGCTTCATCGGGGTGGTCATCACCTGGCAGACCCTGCGCGGCGCGATCATGGCCAACATCAAGGAGTTCGCCTCGCTGCGGGCCCTGGGCGTGTCGATGGGCAGTCTGCGGGTCATCGTCATGGAGCTGAGCTTCTGGGTCGGGGTGGTCGGCATCCTGATGGCGCTGGCGCTGACCTGGGGTGTGTCGATGCTGGCCAGCATGGGCGCCCTGCCCATGGCCTTCCCCCTGCCGATCGTGATCGCGGTCTCCATCTTCCTGCTGATCATCGCCATGCTGTCGGGCCTGCTGTCGCTCGGCGTGCTGAAGAACAGCCAGCCTGCGGACCTTCTGCGATGAGCGCCCCCACCACCAAAGGCCACAAGCTGGGTTCGGTCGCCCTCGAGGCCAAGGGAATCGTCAAGCGGTTCAAGACCGGCAAGACCCACATCGAGGTGCTCAAGGGCGTGGACTTCGACGCCCGCCATGGGGACGTGACCATGGTCATGGGCCCGTCGGGGTCGGGCAAGTCGACCCTGGTGGCGGCGCTGTCGGGCCTGCTCAAGCCCGAGGAGGGCAAGGTCGCCGCGCTGGAGGCCAAGGACCTGTGGAAATGGTCTTCGGGCCGGATCGACCGCTTCCGCCTCGACCACTGCGGCTTCATCTTCCAGGGGTTCAACCTGTTCCCGGCCCTGACCGCCAAGCAGCAGGTGATGACCGCGCTGAAGTATCAGGGCGTTTCCGGCGCCGAGGCCGAACGCCGGGCCCTGACGGCGCTCGAGGAGGTTGGTCTGGCCAGCAAGGTCAATCAGCGCCCCTCCGAGCTGTCCGGCGGCGAAAAGCAGCGGGTGGCCATCGCCCGCGCCCTGGCCAAGAATCCTGACCTGATCTTCGCCGATGAGCCGACCTCGGCCCTCGACGGGGAAAACGGCCAGGTCGTCATTCGCCTGCTGCGGCGCGCGGCCACCGAGCACGGCGCGGCGGTGATCTGCGTCACCCATGACCCTCGCCTGGAGGCCTATGCCGACCGGGTGATTCACATCGAGGACGGCCGGATCCTGGACGACGTGCGCCGCACGCCCGACGCCAATCCCGCGCCCCTCACGCACTGACCTTTCAAGGACGAACTCGTAATGCCTGGCTTCCTGCGTAGACCCTGGTTCTGGATCGTCACGGTTCTGGCGGTGCTCCTTGTGGGCGGCTTCCTGTTCATGAAGAGCGCCGGCGCCGAGAAGAAGCGTCAGACGGCGGCGGCGGCCAAGACCATGGCGCCCAGCCCCTATGCCGCGATCGGCAACGGCAAGGCCGACGTCGAGGGCGGCATCATCCAGGTTGCCGCCCGGCGCGGCGGGGTGGTCAAGGCCGTCTATGTCGAGGAAGGCGATGCGGTCGTCGCTGGCCAGATCCTGGCGCGGCAGGAAGACGACGAGGCCCGCCTGGCGGTGGCTCGCGCCCGGGCCCAGGTCGCCCAGGCCCAGTCCCAGGTCGGAGTGATGGAGGTCAAGCTCAACGCGGCCCGCCGTGAGTACGCCCGTCTGAAGGAACTGTCGGCCAGCAATTTCGTCGCCGGTCAGCGTCTCGATCAGCAACAGGACCAGATTCGCGACTGGGAGGCCCAGATCGCCGCCCAGCGCGCCACCATCGCCACCAGCAAGGCGGCGCTGGCCGAGGCGGAATACGCCCTCGAACTGACCATCATCCGCGCCCCGACCAACGGCCACATCGCGCGGCGCTACGCCAACCCCGGTTCGGGCGCCTCGACCCTCAACGTCTCGACCATGTTCGACCTGGAACCCGATACGGCCCGGATCGTCCGCGCCGAGATCGTCGAGGCCGACATCCCCAATGTCACGCCGGGCCAGGAAGTCGAGATCCAGCCGGAGTCCGATCCCACCAAGCTCTACGTCGGCAAGGTCCTGCGTCGGGCGGGCGTGTTCGGGGCTCGCAAGCTGGCGTCCGATGATCCGGGCCAGCGCAGCGACGAGCGGGTGGTCGAGGTGGTCGTCTCCGCCGACAACGCCCCGCTGCTGGTCGGCCAGCGCGTGCTGGTCAAGTTCATGAAGCCCGGCTTCAAGGCCGGCGCCAAACGCGCGGCGCCCAAACCCGCCGCGCCCTGATCGCCCATCGCGCCGCTCAGGCCGTGAAGACACGAAAACGGGCCCCGGATCGCTCCGGGGCCCGTCTGCTGTCAGGCGTCAGTCGCCGCGATCAGTGACGACCGCTGGGACGCCACACGCCGCGACGATCGCGGCAGACCTCGAAACCGTGCCAACGGCCGCCGCGGTATTCCTGCACCCAGCGGCAGTTGCTGCGGCGATAGCTGACCCGGGCGGGGTAGCTGGCGCAACGGACGTTCTTGCGGCCGACCTCGCGACCGGCGAAGGCGCCGACCGTGCCGCCGACCAGGGCGCCCTTGCCGCGGTCGTCGTCGCCGGCCACCGCGGCGCCCAGGACGCCGCCGATGATGGCGCCGGCCACGGCGCCTTCCTTCTTGGCCTGGCGCTTCTGTTCCGCGCAGGGCTGGCCGCGGCGGTAGTCGCGGTACTGCTGGGCGCTGGCCAGGGTGGGGGCGCCGAAGACGGGGAGGGACATGGCGGCGCAAACCGCCAGGGTCGTGATCTTGCGCATGGCATCTGCCTTTCCTTGCGACGCCGCCTGTCCACGAGACGGTCGTGGGCCGGGTGGCGTGATCGTGGGTGATGACCGGGGTGGGGGAGGGGTGGTCATCGATGTTGTCGGGCGCCAGTGGCTTGCGTCGCGGCGCTCGGGGCCATAACAGCTAGCGGCCCGACGGGTTCCCCCGTGCAGAGAGCCTGACCTTGACCCGAGACATCGACATCACACGCATCGGCGCCCAGGGCGACGGCATCGGCGACGGCGGTCTTTTCGTTCCCCTGACCCTGCCCGGAGAGCGGGTTCGGGTGGCTGTGGAGGGCAATCGGGGCGAGCTCATCGAGCCCCTTTCGACCAGCCCCGACCGCGTTTCGCCGCCCTGTCCGCACTTTGGCGACTGCGGCGGCTGCGGGCTGCAGCACTGGTCCGCCGCCCCCTATCTGGCCTGGAAGCGCGACCGGGTGATCGAGGCCCTGTCCCGCGAGTCGCTGGAGACCGAGGTGCTGGACACCTTCGCCTCGCCGCCGTCCTCACGTCGGCGCCTGGCGCTGCACGCCCGGGCGGTGAAGGGCGGGGCGGTGGTCGGCTTCAAGGCCCGACGCTCCTGGAAGCTGGTTCCGATCGAGACCTGCGTCATCGCCGATCCGCGACTGGTCGCCGCCCTGCCGGCCCTGCGCGCCCTGGCCCGCCCCTTCCTGGAACATCCCAAGTCGGCGCCCACCCTGCATGTCACCCTCACCCGCACGGGGCTGGACGTGGATGTCACCGGGGTCGAGGCGAGAAGCGGGGGCCTGTCCGCCGACGCCCGGCTGCGCGCGGCCGAAGCCGCCCAGGCCGGGGATTTCGCGCGGGTGACCCTGGCCGGAGAGGTCATCTACGGAGCCCGGCAGGCGGTGGTCACCCTGGGGCCGGCCCATGTCGCCCTGCCGCCGGGATCCTTTCTCCAGGCGGTGCCCCAGGCCGAGGAGGCCATGGCCCGCTTCGCCGTCGAGGCCGTCGCGGGCGCATCCCGCATCGCCGATCTCTACTGCGGCGTGGGCACCTTCACCTTCCGCCTGGCGCAGGTCGGCACGGTGCTGGCCGCGGACGCCGCCGCCCCGGCCATCGCCGCCCTGAAGGCCGCCGCCGGCGCCACGCCCGGCCTCAAGACCATCACCGCCGAAGCCCGCGACCTGGCCCGCCGCCCGGTGCTGGCGCGAGAGCTGGCGAAGATCGAGGCGGTGGTGTTCGACCCGCCCCGCGCCGGCGCCCTGGAACAGGCCGGAGAGATCGCCCGCTCCGGGGCCGGCCGGGTGGTCGGGGTGTCCTGCAATCCCACCACTTTCGCCCGCGACGCCCGCGTCCTGGTCGACGCCGGGTTCAGGCTGGAGAAGGTGCTCCCCGTCGACCAGTTCCTCTGGTCGCCCCACGTCGAGATGGTCGGGGTGTTTTCGCGGTAGTCGGGTCATTTAAATCTCCCTTCCCCCTGGAGGGGGGAAGGGCCGGGGATGGGGGTGGCGGCCGTTCAGCCTGCGTGGTTTGGCCGCCGTTCCGCTGGTGTTGCGGCGACACCGCCTCCGATCTGGTCGCCAGACTCCCCGACTCCGCGTCCGGCGCGGGCGCCTCCACCCCCATCCCCAACCCTTCCCCCCTCCAGGGGGAAGGGGGCGCCAAGGCCTCCCGCGGTGATCGCGCCCCCGTCCCCGTCGGCAATGGCGCATGCACCGGGTTGGCCGTCTCTCCCCGCCGGGCCGAGACGTCGGGCAGGGCCTCGACCAGCCGGCCCTCGCCGAACAGATCCATCTGATCGCCGGCCTTCGGCGGAACCCTGAACAGGTCCAGGGCCATCGGCGGCATCTCGCCGTCGAGGCCGAACCGGCGGCGGCCGGCGGCGAAGCGGCTGGCGATCAGTTCGGCGATGGGCCCCTCGCCCCGCTGCCGCTCGCCCCAGTTGGCGCTGTAGTCGGCGCCGCCGCGCATCTGGCGGATCAGCGACATCACCTTCGCCGCCCGCCCGGGCTGATCCGAAATCAGCCATTGCTGGAACAGGCCGGCGATCTCGCGGGGCAGGCGGATGACCACATAGCCGGCCGATATCGCTCCGGCCTGGGCCGAGGCCTCGAGAATGGCCTCCATCTCGTGATCGTTCAGCCCCGGAATTACTGGCGCGACCATCACCACGGTCGGCACCCCGGCGGCGCTGAGGGCCCGCACCGTGTCCAGCCGGCGGCCCGGCGTCGCCGCCCGGGGCTCCATGCTGCGGGCCAGCTTGCGGTCCAGGCTGGTGATCGACACCGCCACCCGGCACAGCCCCTCCGCCGCCGCCGGGCCCAGGATGTCCAGGTCGCGCTGCACCAGCGCCGACTTGGTGATCAGGGTGAAGGGGTGCTTGAAGCGATACAGGGTCTCGATCACCCGCCTGGTCACCCGCGCCTGCCGCTCGGCCGGCTGATAGGGGTCGGTGTCGCCGCCGATGTGGATCACCTGAGGCGCATAGCGTTTGCGCGACAACTCCCGGGCCAGAAGCTCATGGGCGTGCGGCTTGAAGAACAGCCGGCTCTCGAAATCCAGTCCCGGGGAGAGGCCGAGATAGGCATGGGCCGGGCGGGCGTAGCAGTAGATGCAGCCGTGCTCGCAGCCGCGATAGGGATTGATCGAGCGGTTGAAGCCGATGTCGGGACTGTCGTTGCTGGCGATGATGGTGCGGGCGTGATCGGGCTCCAGCGAGGTGTTCAGCCGCCGCGGCCGGGCGTCCTCGCCGGTCCAGCCGTCATCGAAGGCCTCCCGCTGCTGGCTGAGGAAGCGACTGGTCTCGTTGCTGCGGGCGCCGCGGCCCCTGGTCTCGATCGGAATGGTGGACACGGCGGGGACTGTAGCAGCGCACGCGAACAAAACAAGAACTACGGATTTCAGCGAATGGTTAATATCCACACACAAAAGATGAACATCGCGGTCGCGGGCCCCGATCCTCCCGGCATCTCTTCCCAGCGCCCCGGCGAACGGCCATGAACAGGACCATGATCTCCGTCGTCATCCCCACGCTCAACGCCGCCGGCGGTCTGCCGCCGAGCCTGACCGCCCTGATCCCGGCGGCGGTCGAGGGGTTGGTCAAGGAGGTGATCGTCGTCGATGGCGGCTCGACCGACGCCACCCTGGCCATTGCCGAGGATGCGGGGGCGAGGCTGCTGACAACGCCGCCCTCGCGGGGAGGCCAGCTGGCCGCCGGCTGTGAGGCCGCGCGCGGAGACTGGCTGCTCTGCCTGCATGCCGACACCCGCCTGGCGCCGGACTGGGAGACGGCGGCGGCGCATCACATGGCGCGGGGCGAGGACCTCGCCGGCTATTTCCGGTTCACCCTGGATGATCGCGGCGCCCGGCCGAGGCTGTGGGAAGCCGGGGTGGCCCTGCGGGCGGCCCTCGCCGGCCTGCCCTATGGGGATCAGGGTCTGTTGATCTCGCAGCGGCTGTACCGCGCCCTTGGCGGCTATCGCGCCTTGCCGTTGTTCGAGGATGTGGACCTGGCGCGGCGGATCGGTCGCGGCTCGCTGCGGCCCCTGGACGCCCGGGCGATCACCTCGGCGGAGAAATTCCGCCGCGACGGCTATCTCGGCCGCAGTCTGCGAAACTGGGTCCTGCTAGCCCGTTATCTCGCCGGCGCCGATCCGGCCCGCCTCGCGGCGCGCTATGGCTAGGCCGACCCTGATCATCTTCGCCCGCGCTCCGGCCATCGGCGTCGGCAAGACCCGGCTGGCGCGGGACGTCGGCGCGGTCGAGGCCTGGCGTCTCTATCGCCAGATGAGCGGGCGGCTGATCCGCACCCTCGCCGATCATCGCTGGCGATGTGTCATCCGCCTCGCCGGTGCGCCGGGCGATCCCGCCTGGAGATCGGCGACCATCGAGGACCAGGGGCGGGGCGACCTTGGACAGCGGCTCGAGCGCGCCCTGCGGGCCCATTCGGCGGGGCCGGTCGCGGTCATCGGGACCGATGCGCCCGACGTCTCGCCCGCCCGGATCGCCCGGGCTTTTGCAGGCACGCGGGGCGGCCAGGCGGTGCTGGGCCCGGCGGAAGACGGAGGCTTCTGGCTGCTGGCGCTGCCGGCGCGGCGGGCGAGGGCGGTGTCCCTTGCGGGGGTCCGCTGGTCCGGGCCGGACACCCTGACCGATACCGAGGCGGCCCTGGGCGGCCGGGTTCAGCGCCTGGAAACCCTGGCCGACATCGACACCGGCGAGGACCTGGCGCGCTTGCGGGCGGCTCAGTTGTCGGCGCGCATGTCGATCAGCCGCTCATAGCGGACGGCCGCGTCGAGGGTGGCGGTGGGGCGGCCGAACATCCGGCGATAGGTCCAGTAGCCGAAGGCGACCTTCTCGACATAGTCCCGCGTCTCCCGCGCCGGCAGGCTTTCGATGAACAGCAGGGCGTCGGAATCGGGATCCATCCGCGAGCGGGTCTTGAGCACCGCCCCCGGGCCGCCGTTGTAGGCGGCGATGACCTGGAACAGGTCCCAGGACTGGTCGCCGCCGCCCAGGCCACGCTCGATCAGCCAGCTCATGTAGTCCTGGCCGACCCTCAGATTCACCGGCGGGTCGAACAGCGGCATGATGTTGTTGAGCAGCTTGTCGTCGCCGGCCGCCCGGGCCGCCGATTCCGGGCGAACCTGCATCAGGCCCACGGCGCCGGCGGCGCTGTAGGCATAGGGGTTGAACCGGCTTTCCTGGCGCACCAGGGCGTAGATCAGGGCGCGGTCGAGGGTGAAGCCGCCGTCGGGATACAGCTCCGGCGCCTCATAGGGCTCGGGCCGATAGGGACGGGCCCGGGAGCGAACCGGCGTGGACGGGGCGCCGGGGGTCGGGGCCGCCTGCAGCGGCACGTTCAGGGACACGATCAGCGCCTGCCACTGGCGCTGGGCGGTCTCGCTGCGGGCCAGGGCGAGGCCGACCCGCAGTTCCTGCGCCGCCTCGACGGTGCGGCCAATCTGGGCCAGGGCGGCGGCGCGACGGGCGCGGGGGTCGCGCTCGATCAGATCGCTGGCCCGGGCGTCGTCCCGCGTCGAGACCCGCCACAGCAGCGGATTGCCTGACGCCGTTTCCGGCTCCGCCGATGGGGCCGACCGTGACGGCGGGGGCGGCGCGGCCTGACCCAGCTTGAGATCGGCCGACCGCTGGCCGCCCAGTTCCAGCTTCCGGCTCGCGAGCAGGCCGTAGAAGGTGTAGGGCGCGGCGGCGGCGCGGCCGAAATAGCTCCGGGCGGCGGCGACGTCGCCCAGTCGCTCGGCGCAGCGACCGGCCCAGAACCAGGCGCCGGCGCGATACCAGTCGTCGTTGCTGTCGTCCTCGGCCACCTGCAGGAAGAACCGGCGCGCCTCCTCCACCTTGCCAAGCCGCCAGCCCGCCAGACCGGCGATCCAGGGCTCGCCCGCCGTGGGGGCCAGGATCCAGGCCTCGTTCACCCGGCCCGAATAGTAGGCGTCGCGGGCGTCAAAGCTCGGGTCGCTGGAGGCGCCGGTCTGGACCGTGGCCATCCAGGCGCGGCTGGCGGCCAGGAAGCTGGGCGCCTTGGGTTCGCGCGCGCCCCTGGGTTGGCGCTTCTGGGCCAGGGCGTAGATGCGCTCGGCGCCGCCGAGGTCCGAATAGTCCTTAAGCCAGTCCGACAGCTCCTCGTAGCTGGCCTTGTAGGCGGTCGGATGCATCAGCTTGACGAACATCACATGGCCGATCAGCGAGCGGTCCCTGACCTTGACCAGCGCCGCCTCGGCCTCGTCGAAGTCACCCCGGTCGGCGGCGGAGAAGGCGGCGCGATACCGCGCCTCGTCGGCGGACCCCAGCGGACCGTCGGATGCAAGCGCCGGCGCGCTGGCCAGCCAGAGCTGGGCCAGCAGGGCGACGACAACGCCAAAGAGCAATCTGCAAACGCGTGTGGCGGCTGAAGCCATGCCTTGGTCTACCCCGTGCGGCCCCCCGCGCGGTCCGCTCATGCAAGAGCCGTGCAGACTTATTCGGGCCGTCCCTGGCGATCAAGCCTCTCGGTCAGGGTGAGGAGATCGAGCCAGGCCTTCTTCTTGGCGGCCGGCTGGCGCAGCAGAAACGCCGGGTGGAGGGTGGGCAGGGCGGGCAGGTCGAGGGCGCCGTCGCTCGATTTCCATTCGAACCATCGGCCGCGCATCGACAGGATGCCCTCGTCCCGTTTCAGCACAGCCTTGGCCGAGGCGCCGCCGGCGAGCAGCAACATGCGCGGCTTCACCAGGGCGATGGCGCGCTCCAGGAACGGGGCGCAGACCGCCTGCTCGGCCGGGGTCGGGGTGCGGTTGCCGGGCGGTCGCCAGAAGACGGTGTTGGTGATGAACACCCGTCCCTCAAGTCCCGCCGCGGCCAGCATCCGGTCCAGCAGCTTGCCGGCCCGGCCGACGAAGGGCGCGCCCTGGACGTCTTCCTCTGCGCCGGGCGCCTCGCCGATGATCATCAGCGGCGCATCGGCCGCCCCGCGCGAGAACACCGCCTGGCGGGCGCCCTCGGTGCGCAGGGAGCAGCCCTCGAAACTGGCGATGGCTTCGGCCAGGGCCTCCAGGGTCTCCGCCGCCGCCGCCGCGGCCCGGGCCTGGGTCACGGCCTCGCCGATGTCGGGTCCCGCGGCGGCCCGGACCGTCCTGAGCGGCGTCGGGGCGGGGGCGGCCGGACGCACCTTGGCCTTCAGCCGTTCGGCCCCCTCGGCCAGACGATCGACGGCGTCGTCGCCGTACAGGGCGTCGATCCCCGCTTCGGCCCAGAAGGCGAGCAGGCTCTCGGCGGCGCGGCGATCGAGGGCGGGAGTCATCGGACCGTCAGAATAGGGGCGCGCGACGGCCCGGTCATCCCCCGAACTGTTTTCCTACGGAGCGGGCCGGAAGGGGCAGGAATGGTCGGCAGAGGGCCTGATATTCGACCTGTGGGGCCGATCCTGCCCATTCGCCCTTGACCGCCCTTGCGTCTGCTTAAGATAAGCAGGGCAAGCAATCGAACCGGGGACTGACCATGAGCGACATCGACACCGCCGCCGAAGAGCGGGAAGCCATGGAGTACGACGTCGTCATCGTCGGCGGCGGGCCGGCCGGCCTGTCCGCGGCGATCCGGCTCAAGCAGATGGCCGCCGAGGCCGGAACCGAGGTCTCGGTCGCGGTGCTGGAAAAGGGTTCCGAGGTCGGCGCCCACATCCTCTCGGGCGCGGTGATCGATCCCAAGGCGCTCGACGAGCTGATCCCCGACTGGAAGGAACAGGGCGCGCCGCTGGAAACGCCGGTGACCAAGGACCGCTTCCTGGTGCTGGGTCCGCAGGGCGAGCTGGATCTGCCGATGTTCGCCATGCCGCCGTTCATGCACAATGACGGCTGCTACATCTCCTCCCTGGCCAACGTCTGCCGTTGGCTGGCGACCCAGGCCGAAAACCTCGGTGTCGAGATTTACCCAGGCTTCGCCGCCTCCCAGCTGGTCTGGCGCGAGGATGGTTCGGTCAAGGGCGTCATCGTCGGCGTCGTCGGCATCGGCAAGGATGGCGAGAAGAAGGGCTCCTACGAGCCGGGCATGGAACTGCACGGCAAGTATGTGTTCATCGCCGAGGGCGTGCGCGGCTCGCTGGCCAAGCAGCTGATCGCCAAGTTCGACCTCGCCAAGGGCAAGAGCCCGCAGAAGTACGGCATCGGCATCAAGGAGCTGTGGCAGGTGCCGCCGGAGAATCACCAGCCGGGTCTGGCCCAGCACACCACCGGCTGGCCGCTGGACAACAGCACCGGCGGCGGCAGCTTCATGTACCACTTCGGGGATAACTACGTGGCCATCGGCTACGTGGTGCACCTCAACTACAAGAACCCCTTCCTCTCGCCCTTCGACGAATTCCAGCAGTTCAAGCACCACCCGTCGGTCAAGCCGCATCTGGTCGGCGGCAAGCGCATCGCCTACGGGGCCCGCGCCATCACCGAGGGCGGCTACCAGTCGGTGCCCAGGCTGACCTTCCCGGGCGGCGTGCTGATCGGCTGCTCGGCCGGCTTCGTCAACGTGCCGCGCATCAAGGGCAGCCACAACGCCATGAAGACCGGCATGCTGGCCGCCGAGGAGGCCTTCAAGGCGCTGCAGGCCGGCCGCGAGGGCGACGAGCTGACCTCCTACCAGGACGCCTATGAGGGCAGCTGGGTGGCGAAGGAGCTGAAGCTGGTCCGCAACGCCAAGCCGCTGCTGTCCAGGCTCGGCACCCTGCTCGGCGGCGCGGTCGGCATGTTCGACATGTGGTGCAACCAGCTCTTCGGCTTCTCGCTCCTGGGCACCCTCAAGCACGGCAAGACCGATGCGGAGTCCACGGGCCTGGCCAAGGACTACAAGCAGAAGGTCTATCCCAAGCCGGACGGCGTGATCAGCTTCGACAAGCTGTCGTCGGTGTTCCTGTCGGCGACCAACCATGAGGAAGACCAGCCGGCGCACCTGAAGCTGAAGGACCCGTCGATCCCCATCGAGGTCAACCTGCCCAAATACGGCGAACCGGCCCGGCTCTACTGCCCGGCGGGGGTCTATGAGGTGCTGTACGACGACGCCGGAAACAATCCGAAGTTCCAGATCAACGCCCAGAACTGCGTCCACTGCAAAACCTGCGACATCAAGGATCCGTCGCAGAACATCGTCTGGACCACGCCCGAGGGCGGCGGCGGACCGAATTATCCGAACATGTAACCGCGCTCGCCTCCGGGACTTCCCGGGGGCGACAATTCCCGTCCCGGCGTGAACCGCCTTGCTCCCGCCACCGATTGGGGCAAGTTAGGCGTCATGAAGCGCCTTGCCCTTGTTTCCGCCGCCCTGTCGACCCTGCTGCTGGCGGCCTGCGCCACCACCGGGACCGGTTCCCCGGACGCCGCCAACGCCGGTCTGCGTCCCGCGCTCGATCCGGCCGCCGATGAGGACCGGTCCGGCTACGGCCTGTTCCTGGCCGGTCAGGCGGCCCAGGCCGATGGCCGCAACGAGGAGGCGGCGGCCTTCTTCGAGCGGGCCGAGGCGGCCGGCGCCGACGTCGAGACCCTCAAGCAGCGCACCTTCCAGACGGCCCTCTTCGCCGGAGACGTGACGCGCGCCGCCACCCTGGCGCCGCAGCAGGGCGAGGCCCCGCTGGTCGTGGTCCGGCTGGGCCAGCTGACCCAGGCGGTGGAAGACATCGTCGCCGGCGACGGCAAGACGGCCCGGGCCATCCTGGTCGACAGCAGCATCGGCTTTCCCTACCGCCAGGCCTCGGTGATGCTGGCCCCCTGGGCCGCCGCGGCGACCGGCGACATGGATGCGGCGGTCACCCGCCCCAGCCTGCGCGGCGACCGGCTGGTGGATGTCTTCGGCCTGCTCAACCAGGCCCTGCTGCTGGAGCGCTTCAAGCGCTATGACGAGGCCGAGACCGACTACAAGATCCTGATGTCCTATGGCGACGCCTCGGCCATCTTCGCCCCCGACTACGGGGCCTTCCTGGAACGGCGCCGGCGCGGGGCCGACGCCGTCGCCGTCTATGACAGCGCCCTGAAGGTGCGGCCGGGCGATCCGGGCCTGACCGCCGCCCGCGCCCGCGCCGCCGGCCGCCGCAAGCCGCCGGCCATGGTCACCATCCGCGAGGGCGCCGCCCGCACCCTGTTGATCCCGGCCTCGGCCATGGCGGCCGAGAAGCAGTTCGAAATGGCCCTGGCCTATCTGCGCCTCGCCCAGCGGCTGGACCCCGATCGTCCGGAGCTGTGGGTCGAGCTGGGCGATGTCTTCGCCGGGCTCGGCGACCCCGACAACGCCCGCGCCGCCTATCGCCGCGTGCCGGCCGGAACCCGGGAGTACGCCACGGCCCGCTCGCGGCTGGCCTGGTTGTTCCAGGCCGCCGGTGAGAAGGAACAGGCGCTGAAGCTGGCCGAGGAGGGCGCCGCCGACGGCGACCGGGACGCCCTGGTCACCTACGCCGACGTCCTGCGGGCCAATGAGCGCTATGCCGAGTCCGCCAGGGTGCTCGACCGGATCATCGCCGCCGATGGCGACAAGGTCGACTGGCGGCTGCTGTACATGCGCGGCGCGGCGCTGGAGCGGGCCGGCGACTGGCCCCGGGCCGAGGCCGACATGGTGGCGGCGCTGAAGCTGGCGCCGGACGAGCCGGAACTGCTCAACTATCTCGGCTACGCCTGGATCGATCGCGGCGAGCGGCTGGGCGAGGCCATGGCCATGGTCCAGAAGGCGGTGGACGCCAATCCGCGCAGCGGCGCCATGGTCGACAGCCTGGGCTGGGCCTACTACCGCATGGGCGACTACCGCAACGCGGTGGAGAAGCTGGAAAAAGCGGTGCTGCTGGAGCCGGCCGATCCCGACATCAATGACCACCTGGGCGACGCCTACTGGCAGGTCGGCCGCAGGATCGAGGCCCGTTTCCAGTGGACCCGGGTGCTGCAACTGGAACCCGATGACAAGATCAAGGCGGCGGCCGAGGACAAGCTCGCCAGGGGTCTGACCGGGGTCAAGCCGGTCGTGGCCCAGCGCTGACGGCCCGCCCGTGTCCCTGACCGCCTTCGCGCCGGCCAAGGTCAACCTGTATCTCCACGTCGGCCCGCCCGAGGCCAGCGGCTTCCATCCGGTCAGCAGCCTGATGGTGTTCGCCGACGTCGGCGACGTGGTGGCGGTGCAGCCGTCCGAGGCCCTGGACTTCGAGATCACCGGCCCGTTCGGCCTGGCCCTGTGGGACGACCCCAACAATCTGGTGATGCGCGCGGCTCACGACCTGATGCGTCATGTCGGCGGTCCCCAACCGCCGTTCCGCCTGATCCTCGACAAGCAGCTTCCGGTGGCCGCCGGGCTGGGCGGGGGCTCGGCCGACGCCGGGGCGACCCTGAAACTGCTGCGCGACGCCCTGGGCCTGCCGGTCCAGGACGAGGCCCTGACCGCCATCGCGGCCAGGATCGGCTCCGACGGGCCCGCCTGCCTCTGGGCCCGGCCGGTGATCGGCGAGGGCAGGGGAGACCGGCTCCATGCGTCGCCGGCCCTGCCGCCCGTCGACGCGGTGCTGGTCAACCCCGGCGTCGCCTCGCCGACGGGTCCGGTCTACGCCGCCTATGACGCCGCCGGCTGCCCGGGCGGCGCCGAGCGCCCCTGGCTGCCCGACGCCTTCGAGGACGTGGTCGAGGTCGCCGCGGTCCTGGCAGGCTGCCGCAATGATCTGGAGGCGCCCGCCGTCGCCCTGACGCCGATCATCGGCGAGGTTCTCGAGACCCTGCGCGACGAGCCCGAGACCCTGCTGGCCCGGATGAGCGGTTCGGGCGCGACCTGCTTCGCCCTCTGCGCCAGCGACATCGAGGCCGAGGGCCTGGCCGAGCGCCTGCAGTCGATGCGTCCCAAATGGTGGATCCGCCGCTGCCGACTGGGCTGAGGGCAGGTCCTCACCCATGGGGCCCGGCGCTCCGCGCAGCGCGCTACGGCCGGAATGACGGGATTGCCCGACATCAAAAAGGGGACCCCTTTCGAGGTCCCCTTCGCTGACTCTGACCGGAAGGTTGTCGGACCCGCCCGGAGACGGGCCCGACGCTGTCCCGCTTACTCGTGCAGGCTTTCGCCGTGCAGGGCCATATCGAGGCCTTCGGTCTCGGCTTCATCCGACACCCGCAGCCCGGTGATGAACTTGATCACCAGCAGGATGATCGAGGTCATGACGCCGGTGAAGACGATGGTCGCGGCGACGCCGATGGCCTGGGTGACGATGCTGGCGCCTTCGCCGGCCGAGTTGATGGCCTTGTCGGCCAGCACGCCGGTCAGGAGGGCGCCGATGATGCCGGCCACGCCGTGCACGCCGAAGGCGTCCAGGCTGTCGTCATAGCCCAGCAGGCGCTTGAGCCAGACCGAACCCAGGTAGGCGCCAACGCCGCCGGCGATGCCGACGATCAGGGCTCCGGTCGGGTTGACGAAGCCGGCGGCCGGGGTGATCGCGACCAGACCGGCGACGGCGCCGGAGGCGAGACCCAGCATGCCGGGCTTCTTGCGCTGGAACCACTCGACAACCATCCAGGCCAGGGCCGCGGCGGCCGTGGCCACCTGGGTGTTGAGCATGGCGATACCGGCCAGACCGTTGGAGGCGACCGCCGAGCCGGCGTTGAAGCCGAACCAGCCGACCCACAGCAGCGAGGCGCCGATCATAGTGAAGACCAGGTTGTTCGGGGCCATGTTCTCGGCGCCGTAGCCTTTGCGCTTGCCGAGGAACAGGGCGCAGACCAGGCCGGCGACACCGGCGTTGATGTGAACCACCGTACCGCCGGCGAAGTCGAGCACGCCCTTGGAGGCCAGGATGCCGCCGCCCCAGACCATGTGGCAGAGAGGCGCGTAGACCAGGATCAGCCACAGGGCGGTGAACAGCAGCACCGCCGAGAACTTCATCCGTTCGGCATAGGCGCCGGCGATAAGGGCCGGGGTGATGATGGCGAAGGTCATCTGGAAGAAGACGAACACCGTCTCGGGGATGGTGCCCGACAGGCTGTCGAGGCCGACGCCCGCCAGCATCACCTTCTCAAGGCCGCCGACGAACTGGTTGCCGGCCTCATTGGGCAGGGCGGTGAAACAGAGCGAGTAGCCGATCACCATCCACAGCACCGTCACCAGGGCGGTGATGGCGAAGGACTGGGCCACGGTGGCGATGACGTTCTTCTTGCGCACCATGCCGCCGTAGAAAAGCGCCAGGCCGGGAATGGTCATCATCAGGACCAGCAGCGAGGAGGTCAGCATCCAGGCGGTGTCGCCCGTATCCAGCGTCGGCGCGGCGTCCTGTGCGAAGGCCGGGCTGGCGAGGGCCAGTCCGGCGACGGCGGTGGCGGCGGCAAGCCGTCCGAACCGCCCGAGAGTGTTGAATTTCATTGTCGCTATCCCCTGTAAGCGATGGATCAGAGCGCCGTGGCGCCGGTCTCGCCGGTGCGGATGCGCACCGCGTCCTCGAGATTGAGGACGAAGATCTTGCCGTCCCCGATCTTGCCGGTGGCGGCGGCGGCCTTGATGGCCTCCACGGCCTTGCCGACGGCCGAGTCGTCGACCGCGACCTCGACCTTCACCTTGGGCACGAAGTTCACCTGGTATTCGGCGCCCCGGTAAATCTCGGTTTGGCCCTTTTGCCGGCCGTAGCCCTTCACCTCGGAGACGGTCATCCCCTCGACGCCAGCCGCGACGAGGGCTTCACGCACCTCATCCAGCTTGAAGGGTTTGACCACCGCTATGATCAGTTTCATCCGCCTTGTTCCGCCCGCCGGTTGCGACGGGCGCCCCTCTGTTTCTTTTGAAGGCGACCGGCCGTGGCCCCGAGCGGGACACGTCCTGTCAGCGCCAAGCTTGCGGGACAGCCGGTCCGAACCGGTCCGGACGAGGTAAGGAATCGGCAATAAACAGGCCCCGCGCCCGATCCCTGTGCGCCGGACCTGTTGCGTGCCCGTTTTTTAGGCGCCCAGTTCCACGGCAGGCCAGGGACGCCGCCGACGGCGCTCCGCGATCACGAGCGCGTGATCATCCGCAACGGAGTCCGGCGCTGGCGCGCTCTGCCCGCTGTCGGGGGCCACAAGCCCGAAAGGGCGCCGACTCCTGAGGTTGTGATGCGCTTTCCCATTCTTCTGACCGCCGCCGTCTCCGTCGCGGCCCTGTCCGCCGGCTCCGCCGCTTTCGCCCACGCCGGTCCTCCCGTCGATCAGCCCCCGTCGGCCGCGCCCGTGGACGCGACCACCGCGCCGCAAACCGTACCCGAGGGTACGATGAAGGATGACAGCATGGCTCAGCCGGTTATTCTGCCGGCGGATTCCCCGACGCCTGTTGATCAGGCCTACCTTCTGAAGGCGGGGGATCCGACGGTGACTTCCAATACGCCGGTGCCGGACACCCCTGCTGTTCGCGCCGAGTTTGGCGGTCCGGACTCGCACGGCGGACAACAGACCAAACCGGTCGGCAACTGATTTTCCCGTCCCCGCCGTTCCTCCCCAGACGACAAAGGATGATTTATGACCAGACTCGCACTGCTCTCCGCCATGTCCGCCGCCGCCCTGATCGCGGCCGCCGGCCAGACCTGGGCGCAGGAAAAGCCGACCGTTCCGGCGACCCCGCCGGTGGCCGCCACGCCGCCCGGCGCGCCGGTTCCGCCGACTGACGCGGCGCCCACCCCCGCGCCCCAGGTCCCCGCGACCAAGGCCGCTCCCGCGCCGACGGCGCCGGTCGCCCAGGTCGTGGCCCAGGGCGACATCGTCGAGACGCTGCGCGGGTCTGGTCAGTTCACTGTCCTGATCAAGGCGCTGGACGCCACCAACCTGACCGCGGTGCTGAAAGGTCGTCAGGGTCTGACCCTGTTCGCTCCGACCGACGCCGCCTTCGCCGCCATGCCCAAGGCCGAGCTGGACAAGCTGATGGCCGATCCGGCGGCGCTGCAGGGCCTGCTGGCCCGTCACCTGGTCAACTCGTCGCTGGAGTCCAGCAAGGTCGAGGGCACGACCGGCGACGTGCAGACGGTCGGCGGCAGCACCCTGATGCTGGATGACCGCGGCGACAGCCTGATGGCCGGCGCCGCCACGGTGGTTCAGGCCGACATCCACGCGACCAACGGCATCGTCCATGTGATCGACAAGGTGCTGGTCCCCGGCGCCGAGAAGACCGTGGCCACGGCCCCCGCCGAGCCGACTGAAGAACCGGCCGCCATGCCCTGATCATACAGGCGAAAAGACAGCGACCGGCTTCGCTTGAAGCCGGGGTCGGCGGGCCCTATGGTCCGCCGACTTTTTTTGCGCCTGCGAACAACGAAGATGACCGCCGCCAGACCGACCTCCTTCCAGGGCCTTATCCTGACGCTTCACAACTACTGGAGCGACCGGGGTTGCGTGATCCTGCAGCCGCACGACGTGGAAGTGGGCGCCGGCACCCTGCACCCGGCGACGGTGCTCCGCGCCCTGGGGCCCAAGCCCTGGAATGCCGCCTACGTCCAGCCCAGCCGCCGGCCGGGCGACGGCCGCTATGGCGAGAACCCCAACCGGCTGCAGCACTATTACCAGTATCAGGTGCTGCTGAAGCCCAACCCGCCGTACATGCAGGATCTCTATCTCGGCTCCCTGGCCGCCATTGGCCTGGACAGCCGGGTCCACGACATCCGCTTTGTCGAGGATGACTGGGAGAACCCCACGGTCGGGGCCTGGGGTCTTGGCTGGGAGGTCTGGTGCGACGGGATGGAGGTGTCGCAATACACCTACATGCAGCAGGTCGGCGGGCTGGACGTGAACCCGGTGGCGGGCGAGCTGACCTACGGCCTCGAGCGGCTGGCGATGTATGTGTTCGGCGTCGACAACGTCTACGACCTGCCGTTCAACGATCGCGGCATGTCCTACGGCGAGGTGTTCCTCGAGAACGAGCGCCAGATGAGCGCCTACAATTTCGAGATCGCCGACGTCGAGACCCTCAAGCGCCAGTTCGAGGACATGGAGCGCCAGGTCGTCCGCATCCTCGATGAGGGTGTTGGTCCGCAAGGCCAGAAGCTGGTCCTGCCGGCCTATGACCACGTCCTGAAGGCCAGCCACCTGTTCAATGTGATGAACGCCCGGGGCGCCATCGCCGTGGCCGAGCGCGCCAGCTACATCGGCCGCATCCGTGACCTCTGTAAACTCTGCGCCAGTGAATGGCTGAAGCAGCAGGAAGCGGCGTGATGCCTCTCCCCGCCGCCAGCGCTCGTATTTCGGTGACAGTCACTTTTTTCCACCTCACGGCGGGTGGAGGGGCCAGCGGGCCTGAAAAAAGTGACTGTCACCGAATTACGCTCCACCGTCCGTAAGTCTGGACCTCGATGCCCCAACTCCTTCTCGAACTCTTCTCCGAAGAAATTCCCGCGCGCATGCAGGCCCAGGCCGCGCGCGATCTCGAACGCATGGTCCGCGACGGCCTGTCCGCCGCCGGCCTGATCAGCGAAGGCATGAAGGCCTTCGCCGGCCCGCGCCGCCTCGCGCTGGTGGTCGAGGGTCTGCCGATCGCCCAGGCCGACCGGGATGAGGAGCTCAAGGGCCCCCGCGTCGGCGCGCCCGATCAGGCCATCGACGGCTTCCTGCGCAAGACCGGCCTGACCCGCGAGCAGCTGGTCGAGCAGGACGGCGTCTGGTTCGGCCGTATCCAGTCGCGGGGTCGCCCGACCACGGAGATCATCGCCGAGCTGGTCGAGCAGACGGTGCGGAACTTTCCCTGGCCCAAGTCGATGACCTGGGGCAGCGGCAAGCTGCGCTGGGTGCGCCCGCTGCAGTCGATCCTCTGCGTCTTCGACCGCCAGATCGTGCCAATCGCCTTCGAGGGCCTTGAAGCCGGCGACATCTCCAAAGGCCACCGCTTCATGGGCAGCGCCCAGGCGTTCCGCGCCCGCGACTTCGACGAGTATCATGAGGCCCTGGCCGGCCATTACGTCGTCCTCGACCCCGAGGACCGCAAGGAGCGCATTCTCGAAGGCGCCCGCACCCTCTGCTTCGCCCGCAATCTCGAACTGGTCGAGGACGAGGGCCTGCTGGACGAGGTCGCCGGCCTCGCCGAATGGCCCACGCCCGTGCTGGGCGACATGGATCCGGCCTTCCTGGACCTGCCGCCGGAGGTCATCCGCACCTCCATGCGCACCCACCAGAAGTATTTCGCCGTCCGCGACCCGGCGACCGGCAAGCTGGCCCCGCACTTCATCGTGGTCGCCAACATCGCCGCCGAGGACGGCGGCAAGGTCATCGCCGCGGGCAACGCCAAGGTGCTGTCGGCGCGGCTCAGCGATGCGCGGTTCTTCTGGGACGAGGACCGCAAGAGCGGCTTCGAGGACTGGCTGAAGAAACTCGACGGCGTGACCTTCCACGCCAAGCTGGGAACCATGGCCGAGCGGGTCGAGCGCATCGCCGCCCTGGCCCGTGAGATCGCCCCGCTGGTCGGCGCCGATCCTGACGTTGCCGAGAAAGCGGCCCGCCTGGCCAAGGCCGACCTGACCAGCCAGATGGTCGGCGAGTTCCCCGAGCTTCAGGGCGTCATGGGCCGCTACTACGCCCTCGCCGACGACATGGACGCCGACATCGCCGACGCCATCCGCGACCACTACAGGCCGCAAGGCCCGGGCGACGCCGTGCCGACCGCGCCGCTCAGTATCGCTGTGGCGTTGGCGGAAAAGCTGGACACACTGGTCGGGTTCTTCGCGATCAACGAGAAGCCAACCGGCTCCCGGGACCCCTTTGCGCTGCGGCGCGCCGCACTCGGAGTGATCCGTATCCTCATGGAATCCGGGCAGAGGGTTCATCTCTCTGCCTTACTGGAGCGGGGCTACAACGGACTGCTGAGCAGTTTTTCGCAAATTGGGACTGTCTGCCTCGCCGAGGCGGCCAGTGAGACGAGCAGGTTCACCAAGGACTTCCAAGGTCTCGGACGCGATGTCTACAGCGTTCAGGATTTGGATGAGATCATCAAAAGCGAAATCGAGCCCGAGGTCATGTGGCTCGTTGCTCCCGGGATCCCCGTGATCGATAGCGTCGCCTCCGAGGAGGGATTTGCGGAAATCCGGCGGGGCGCATCGCTTGAGCTCCCGCTGCCCGCACGGCTGGCAGCCGACCTACTCGCCTTCCTGGCCGACCGCCTGAAGGTCACCCTTCGCGACCAGGGCAAGCGCTTCGACCTCGTCGACGCCGTCTTCGCCCTCAATGACGACGACCTCGTCCGTATCGTCGCCCGCGTCGAAGCCCTCGACGGCTTCCTGACCACCGAGGACGGCAAGAACCTGCTGGCCGGCTACCGCCGCGCCGCCAACATCCTCAAGGCCGAGGAGAAGAAGGGACAGCTGCCGACCGGCGCGCCCGTCGCCGTCGCCGAACCTGCCGAGGAAGCCGCCCTCTACGCCGCGCTCCAGACCCTGACGCCGAAACTCGACGCCGCCCTGGCCGCCGAGGACTTCACCGGCGCCATGACCGCGCTGGCCGCCCTCCGGGGTCCTGTCGACGCCTTTTTCACCGCGGTGCTGGTCAACAGCGACGTCCCCGCCGAACGCGACAACCGTCTGCGCCTGCTGCAACAGGTCCAGGCCGCGATGGGCAAGGTCGCGGATTTCTCGCTGGTGACGGGCTGATCCACCCCCGTCATCCCGGCCGCAGCGCGCGGCGCGGAGAGCCGGGACCCAGAGGGGCGTGATCTCGGTTCGGCGTTCTGTCACCC
>JAHBYC010000003.1 GCA_019636175.1 Caulobacter sp.
TGGTGCCGAGGAAGACCAGCAGATAGGCGACCCAGACGACCGTCAGCCACAGGTCCACGAACCATTCGGGCTCGGCGTATTCCCGCGACTGGGTGATGCCGCTGACGTAGCCCAGCGCCGCCAGGACGATGAACAACTGATAGCCCCAGAAGACGAACCAGGGGGCGATGCCGCCGGCTAGCCTAGCGCGGCTGGTGCGCTGGACCACCCAGAAGGAGGTGCAGATCAGGGCATTGCCGCCGAAGGCGAAGATCACCCCCGAGGTATGCAGCGGACGAAGGCGTCCGAAGTTCAGCCAGCCGGCTTCGGGAAAGTAGAGGAGGTTTGGAAACGACAGCTGGGCGGCGATGACGACCCCGACCAGCATGCCGACCGCGCCCCAGAACATCGTCGCGATGACCCCGGCGCGGATGACCCCGTCCATGTATTTGTCGGGTTCGTCCCTGAGCTGGCCCGAGCTGATCCCCGCGGTCAGGGCAAACCCGCCCAGCACCGCCGCGGCGACGAAGACGAAGCAGCTCATGCGGAACAGCGGATCGTCGGTCAGCGCCGCCGCCACGGTGAACAACAGGCCCCCTATGACGACAAGGGCGAGCAATATACCGGAGCCCGGCAAGGGCGCCGGACGGGCGGGCGAATTTGTTGTCATGACGAATCCCCAGAGCATTCTTGCGGTGCAACATCGGCTCGCCGCCGCATTGCCGCCTTGATCTGGATCAAGGTCCGGCGGCCCCGCCCGTGGCCTAGTCCCCGCGTCAGTTTTCGGCCCAGCGGAGGGATTCCATGGCCCACGTCGATACGCTTGAGACCCCGCGAGATCGCCTCTCCCTGGCCTCGGGGCTGCTGTCGATCGCCGCGGGATTCCTCTGGCTCTGGGTGTGGATCCTGCAGGCGGGCGGTCTGGAGACAGGCCCCCTCTGCGGCGAGGCCTCTGGCTTGATCGGCCACTGTCCGCTCTGCTACCCCGCCGCCGCCGCGACGGTTGGCGCGGTTGTCGGTTGGGCGATGACCGCCCGTCGGCGGCTTGCCGACTGACGAAAGGCCCCGAAGGCCAGTCGCCTCTTCCGGAGGTCTAGACCGGACAGTGAATCAGGGCCCCGTCCTGGCGGCCATGATGATCGCCAAGGGTGAGCCGGAGAAGGCGATCCTGCTGCTTCACGGCCACCTCGAAGCCCCGACAGCCGAGCGCGGCGGCGACGCCGGTCAGGCCATCGGCCAGGGCGGTGAGAACCGGCGAGGGATCCAGCAGGGAAAAGCCCACCATCCCCTCGACCCACAGGACGCGCCCCTCGGCCAGGCTGTCGCGAACCGCGAAGGGGGCGAATCCGACCAGGCGGCCGGCCCGGTCGCGGCCGATCAGGGCGCCCAATGGGCCGGCCTCCCTGCGGGTCCAGCGTCGGACCATCGCCCGCCAGCGACCTGGCGTCAGACCGTCGAAGGCCAGACGCGCCAGGCCGTAGGCCTCGGGGGCGTCTCGCTGGGTCAGTCTGGTGGTGGTGATCTGGCGCATTCCCGCATCCGATTTCGGACAAGGCTGGCGATCCGGCCGCGAAAAGGCGTTGATCTGTGTCAATCGCGGCCCGTCGTCCCTGGTCTATCGTTGCGGTCCATCGGCCGTTCCGGCCGTCGAGACCCTGCCTCATGAGCCTGACCGACTCGCACCACCTCGCCTGCGTCAACGTCGACGGGATTTCGCCATGCGCGACCTGCGGGGCGAGGGCCCTCAGCGTTTGCGGCAGTCTGGCCGAGGACGGCCTGCGCCGGCTGGCTGCGCTGGCGGATGATGTCGCCTTCAACCCGGGTGAGGCCCTGGTCCGCGAGGGTGACACCGCCCACCACCTGTTCAACATCACCGCCGGATCGGTGCGGGTCTACAAGCTGCTGCCGGACGGACGGCGGCAGATCGTCGGCTTTCTCTATGCGGGCGATTTCCTGGGGCTGGCCACCGGCGACCACTACGCCTTCACCGCCGAGGCGCTGGAGCCGGTCAAGGTCTGCAAGTTTCGCAAGGTCGAGTATCGCCGGCTGCTGCATGATCTGCCGGATCTGGAGTCCGCCCTGCTTGAGCGAGCCTCGCACGAACTGGCGGCCGCCCAGGAGCAGATGTTGCTGCTTGGCCGCAAGACGGCGCAGGAGCGGTTCGCAAGCTTTCTGCTGGACACCGCCCGGCGGTGCGCGCGGGCGGACGGCGAGGCCGATAGGGTTCATCTGACGATGACCAGGGCGGAGATCGCCGACTATCTGGGCCTGACCACCGAGACGGTCAGCCGCGTCACCTCGCGTCTCAAGACAACAGGCGTGATCCGCCTGCTGTCGTTGAGCGATATCGCCATCCTTCGCCCGGCAGTCCTGCAGGACATGGCCCAGGGAAACCCGGGCCAGGCGCGGTCGGGCGGTTCGACGGCCGGTTAGGGCCGGTTAGGGCCGGAGGGTCAGGATGAGGTTGGTTACACCGAGGGTCAGGGCGAAGCCGCCGAAGGCGACGATCACACCGATCAGATAGAGGGTTTCGGGGGTCGAAAGCGTGGGCATGGCGGTCTCCTGTTGCCCGGAGACATTTCCTTCGCCGCGCCTGCGCCGCCATGATCTGGATCAAAGGCCGGCCCGCCTGCCCAACTTGCGGTCTTGAAGCGAAAAGTGGCGGGATCGGGCGCCGGGGCCCCTCGCAAGAGTTGTGTTGCCGGGGGAGTCCCCTAGTATCGCCGTGGGGATGGGCCAGCTTGCTTCAACTGTGCAGAGCGTACCGACCGCTGGGCCTGACCCGGCGGCGCTGGAGCGCGCCCATGCGGCGATGCTGGCCAACAAGGCCCTGCAGCACAGCTTTCCGGATTCGCCCAAGCCCAAGCCGCCGCCCGATTGGCTGGTCCATGCGCTGGAGGGTCTGGCCGCCTTTGGATCGATCATCCAGTTCCTGATCTGGGGCGCGATCATTCTCGTCGTCGCGCTGGTCGTCTTTCTTGTGGTTCGGGAGCTTTTCGGCGTCGAGCTTGGCTGGAAGAAGCGCGGACCCGACTCATTGGGCCAGACCGACTGGCGGCCGGATCGGGAAAAGGCCCGCATCCTGCTGGCCGACGCCGACGCCCTGGCGGCGGAGGGGCGCTTCGAGGAGGCGGTGCACATCCTGCTGCTCCGCGGGGTCGCCGACATCGTTGCAAGGCGGCCCAAGCTTGTCGGTCCGGCCCTGACCAGCCGGGACATCGCCGCCCATCCCGATCTTCCGGAGGCGGCGCGACCGGCCTTCACCCTGATCGCGGAAATCGTCGAACGCAGCTGGTTCGGGGGACGACCGGTGGAGCAAGCCGGCTGGCTTCAGGCCCGCGAGGCCTATGAGCAGCTGGTCTTCTCGGAGGTCTGGAAATGACCGCCCTCGCGACCCCCAAGGCGCGTTCACCACGCAATGTCGGCCCTTTCTCCGCCGTCCTGGTGCTGTGGCTCTCCCTGATCGGCGCCCTGGCCTTCATCGCCAGCCTGGTCATCGGCGCCTTCGGTGCGGAATGGAAGAGCGGCGACAACGGCGCGGGCCATGCCCTGTCGCGCTCGGCGATCGGCTTCGCCGGCGTTGTCGAGGTGTTGCGGGCCATGGGAACCGAGGTCGAGATCAGCCGGGTCGACTATCCCGCCGATGATGGACGATCGGTGTTGATCGTGACCCCGCCGGCGGGGACCGATCCGGACGCCATCAACGATATCTACTTCGAGGGGCCCCGTCTGCTGGTGCTGCCCAAATGGATGCCCGGACCGTACCGACAGGGGTGGGTGCGGGGGCGCAACGTCCTGTCCCCGAAGGCAAGCCTTTGGCCGGCAAACGGCGATCCCGACAAGAAGGACGACGCCGATCACAAGACCGGGGGCAAGGCCGAAGAGGTGCAGGACGAGGAAGCGGAGGCCGAAGATGAGGCGCGGCCGAATTTCCCATCAACCTTGATGGCGACGGCTCAGGGGACCGCCAAGCGCACCCTTGTCCTCGCCAACGGCCAGCCCTTCGCCACGACCGGCCCCATTGAGGGCTTTCGGACTGTCGGCGGGGGCGGCTGGACCGCCGTGGTCCGCGAGGCCAAGGGCGGCATCGTTCTGGGGCGGCGTGGGGATGAGTGGATTCTGTCCGATCCCGACCTGCTCAACACCCATGGCCTGAGCGATCTGGCGACCGCGAAGGCGGGGATCGGGCTGTTGCAGCTGGTCCGCGATGGCGATGGCCCGGTGGTCTTCGATGTATCGCTTAATGGCCTGAAGAGCGAACGCAATCTGCTACAGCTGGCGTTCACGGCCCCGTTTCTTGGCGTCACCCTGGCGCTGGGGCTGACGACGCTGTTGCTGTGCATGCAGGCGGTTTCGCGGTTTGGCCCACCCATCGGACGGGGCCGGGTCTTCGCCCTGGGCAAGCAGAGCCTGGCCGATAATTCCGCCGCCCTTATCCGGCTGGCCAGGCGCGAACACCGTATGGTCGAGCGCTATGCGCTCTATGTGCGGGGGGAGGCGGCCCGGGCGGTCGGCATTCCCCACTCCATCGCCGAGGCCGATCTTGAAGCCCTGCTTGACCGCATGTCCGGCCAGCTTGGACTGCCCCTCTTTTCGGAGCTGCGCCGTCAGGGCGCCGCCGCCCATGATCTCGCCTCGGCGCTCGCCGCCGCCCGGCGCCTGTATTTCTGGAGACTGGAGATGACCCGTGAACGTCGCTGAGACCCAGGCCATGGCCGCCCGCATCCGTGCGGAGATCGCCAAGACCGTGGTGGGCCAGACCGAGACCGTCGACCTGCTGCTGATCGCCTTGCTGGCAAGGGGGCACATCCTGCTGGAAGGGCCTCCAGGCGCGGCCAAGACCCTGCTGGCCCAGACCTTCGCCAGAACGGTGGGAATGGACTTCGGCCGGATCCAGTTCACCCCGGACCTGATGCCCGGCGACATCATCGGCGCCAACATCTTCAACTTCCAGACCAGCGCCTTCACCCTGACACGAGGGCCGATCTTCTGCGACCTGCTGCTCGCCGACGAAATCAACCGCACCCCGCCCAAGACCCAGGCGGCGCTGCTGGAAGCGATGCAGGAGCGGACCGTGACACTCGACGGCGTGCGCCACGAGCTGGATGACCGGTTCATGGTGGTGGCGACGCAGAACCCCATCGAACAGCAGGGGGTCTATCCTCTGCCGGAGGCGCAGCTGGACCGCTTCCTGTTCAAACAGGTTCTGCCTTATCCCAGCGCCGAAGAGGAAAAGGCCATCGTCCTTCGCTACGGCGGTCAGGTGGGCCATCAGGAGCCGGCCAGCATGGGGGTCGAAACCGTTGTCGACCGCGAGGAACTGAAGGCCATGGGCGAGCTGCTGGCCTCGATCCGGCTGACCGATGAGATTGCCGGATATGTGGTCAACATCGTGCGGGGCACGCGGGAGTCGGCGGACTTCGACATCGGGGCCTCGCCGCGGTGCGCCTCGGTGCTGGCCGCGGCCGCCCGGGCGCGCGCCGTGCTGAACGGCCGCGACTATGTCATCCCCGATGACGTGAAGGCGCTGTGCCTGCCTTCGCTGCGTCACCGGGTAATCCTCTCGCCCGCCGCGGAGATCGAGGGACGCAAGGTCGATGACGCCCTGACCGGTCTGATCGACCAGATCGAGGCGCCTCGGTGATCTATCCCACCCGCACAGCCGTGGCGCTCGCCGCGGTCGGGGCGCCCATCGCCCTGGCCGCCGGCGTGCTTGCGGCCAGGTGGTGGGTGATCGGCGTGGCCTGGTCGGGCCTGATCGTCCTTCTGATGCTGCTGGACGCCGGCGTGAGCCGCCTGCGCCGGGCGCCGCGGATCGTCCTGCAGGCGCCGGGCGCTCTGGCGGTTGGAGAGCAGGCGGTGGTCAAGGTCGCGGTGGCCTTTCGCAGCATCATCTCCCCTCGTCAGGTCGAAATGATGCTGGAGGGCGAAGGCGACATCGTCCTGGCCCCGCGCAAGGCGGTTGTCGCAGTGGAAGACAACAGTGTCGTCGCCGGCGCATCGGAGAAGGAGGCGGCCGCGGCCATCACCCTGACCTCGCCGCGGCGTGGCGAGGCGGTCCTGAGCCGGCTTTGGCTTCGCTGGGCGGGTCCGCTGCGGCTGGCCTGGACCCAAATCGCCCATCCCCTGGACCACAGGGCTCCGGTCACGCCGGATATCGCCGCGGTCAAGGACCAGGCCCTGCGGTTGTTCTCCCGCGACGCCCTGCACGGCTTGAAGGCGCAGATCGAGACGGGGGAGGGGACGGAGTTCCACGCCCTTCGCGACTTCCTGCCGGGCATGGACCACCGCACGATCGACTGGAAGCAGTCGGCCCGCCACGGAAAGCTGGTCAGTCAGGAACGCCGCACCGAACGCAATCATACCGTCGTGCTGGCACTGGATAGCGGCCGAACCATGTGCGAGCCGGTAGCCGGAGCGCCGCGGATCGATCGGGCGATCAGCGCCGCGCTGCTGATCAGCTATGTCAGCCTGGCGACGGGCGACCGTGTCGGTCTGTTCGGCTTTGACGCCAGGCCGCGGCTGTCGACCGGGGCCGTCTCGGGGGTTCAGTCGTTCCCGCTGATCCAGCGGCTGGTGTCGCGTCTCGACTATACGACGGAAGAGACCAACTTCACCCTGGGGCTCACCACCCTTGCGGGGGACCTGGACCGACGGTCCCTGGTGATCATCTTCACCGAGTTCACCGACTCGATCGGCGCCGAGCTGATGCTGGAAAACCTCAAGCGCCTGCTCAAGCGGCACCTCGTGCTGTTCGTGGTGATGCGGGACGAGGAACTGGAAAGCCTGGCCCGTCGCGAACCGGTTGACGGGGCCGATATCGCCCGGGCGGTGACCGCAGCGGCGCTGCTCAAGGAGCGTGAGATCGTCATGGTCCGACTGAGGCGGCTGGGGGTGCAGCTCGTCGAGGCGCCCGCCGACGGGATCGGCCCCGCCGTGGTCAACGCCTATCTCGACATCAAGCGTCGCAACCTGCTGTAGGAGGACTGAACCGATGGCCCCTCTCCAGCTGAAGAGCCAGCAGTTCCGCGAGGAGCGAGAGCTGGACTGGCGCCGCCTCGCCTTCCTGCTCGAGAAGGTGGAACGCAGCGGCGCGAAATCGCTGACGGACGAGCAGCTGATGGCGATTCCGGTGCTTTACCGGTCGGCCCTGTCGTCCCTGTCGGTCGCCCGGGCGACCTCCCTGGACCAAGGGGTTATCGAGTATCTGGAAGGCCTCTGCGCGAGGGCCTACTTCCTCGTTTATGGCGCGCGCGCGCGGATCGGCGAACGGATCCTGCGGTTCTTTTCCCATGGCTGGCCGGCCGCGGTCAGGTCGATCTGGAAGGAGACCCTCGCCGCAACGCTGATCACGGTGCTGAGCGTGGTGGTCGGCTATCTGCTGGTTGTCCAGAACCCGGACTGGTACTACGCCATCGTCGGTTCCGACATGGCCAACGGTCGCGATCCCGCCGCCAGCGCGGAGTTCCTGCGCAAGTCCCTCTATGACGGGGGAGGCGATCAGAGCCTGGCCACCTTCGCGGCCTTCCTGTTCAACAACAACGCCCGGGTAGCCCTGCTGGCCTTTGCGCTGGGCTTCGCCTTCACCCTGCCGACGGCGTTGCTGCTGATCCAGAACGGGGCCCTGATGGGCGCCATGATCGCGGTATTCGCCTCCAAGGGCCTCGGCTGGCAGTTCGGCGGCTGGCTGTTCATCCACGGAACGACGGAAATCTTCGCCATTCTCATCGCTGGCGGCGCCGGATTCCGTATCGGCCTCGCGGCCGCCTTCCCCGGAGATCGCACCCGTCTGGACTCCGTGGCCACCGCGGGTCGGCAGACGGGCGCCGCAATGGCGGGCGTGGTGATCATGTTGCTCTTCGCCGGCCTGCTCGAAGGCTTCGGGCGTCAGCTCATCACCTCCGACCTCCTGCGCTATGCGGTTGGAGGCGTCATCGGCGCCATCTGGCTTGGCTATTTCTACCTTCCGCGCCCTGAGGGAGGCCGACTTGAGCGTCTATGATCAGCTTGATCGCGCCGATCAGGCGCTGCGGCGGACCCTGATCACCCCGGAAGGGGTGGACCTGAACCTGCGGATTGGCGACAGCGGGCAACGCATCGGCGCCTTCATGATCGATGTGATCATCCAGTATGGCGCGCTGTTCGTCTTCGTTCTGGTCCTTGCGACGGTCGACGGGGCGGTCGAGGGCAAGGGGGCCGAGAATGTCGCGGTTCTGTATTTCCTGGGCGCCTTCGTGCTGCAGAACGGCTGGTTCATCGGCTTTGAGCTGTCGCCGCGCGCCGCGACGCCCGGCAAGAGGTTCCTCGGCCTCAGGGTGGCCTCGCGGGACGGAGGGCGACTGACGCCGGAAGCGGTGATCGTGCGGAACGTCACCCGGCAAATCGAAGTCTTCATGCCGATCGCCTTCATCTTCGTGGCCGGCGGCACGGGCGGCGTGGACGGTCTGTTCTATCTGATGGCCGCGATCTGGATGGGGATCTTTCTGTTCTTCCCCCTGTTCAACAAGGACCGTCTGAGGGTCGGCGATCTGCTGGCCGGCACCTGGGTGGTCAGGGCGCCCAAGCGTACGCTGTTGCCCGATCTCAGCCAGACCGGCGCCCACACCCACGCCCACTTCGCCTTCACCGACAAGCAGATCCAGGCCTACGGGGTGAAGGAACTGCATGTTCTGGAGCAGGTTCTGCGGACGCGGGACCGCAAGACCATGGCCGCGGTGGCGATGCGGATCCGCCGCAAGATCGAGTGGGTCGCCGGTCCCGACGAGCGGGACGAAGATTTTCTCGCGGCCTACTACGCCGCCCTGCGCAGCCGGCTCGAGCAGCGCATGCTGTTCGGGCATCGCCGCAAGGACAAGCACGACAAGGCGTGAGGCCCGAACGGGCGCGCAGTCTTGATCCGACGACCGGTTCGCCTTCGTCGGAGCGCGGCTAGTCGAACACGGACGCCAGCTGTTCGGGCACGACACCTTCCTTGATGGTGCGCAGTTCGGTGTAGATCGCCGCGACGCCGGACGCGCCGATCATCGCCGACAGGGAACCGATCAGCGGCGACACCACCACCTGAACAATGGTCATCGCCGTACTGGGGCCCTGCAGGCTGGCGAGACCGCCAACACCCGCGGCCACGCCCATGGCGACGGCCGTGACGATGGCGCCGACGATCGCGGACAGCACGACGTAGATGACAAACAGCAGCAGGATGCTCCAGCGGCTGCCTTCCGTCAGTCGCATGCTTCGACCGAAGGACTCGAACACGCCGGCGTTCTCCACCACCCGAACCGGGACGACCACAACCCAGACAATGGCCAGAAAGATGCCGGGGATGACCAGCATCAGGGTCCCGAGCCCGACCCCGAGCCCGGACAGGATGGATATCGCCAGCACGGGCAGAAAGTTGCGAATGCCCGTCGCCAGGCAGTCAGCGAACCGGGCCTTGCGCCCGTTCATGTCCAGAACCGCACCGTGGATGATCGCGGCCTGCAGCGTCATCGAACAGACCAGCGCAACCAGCCAGCCAACCAAGAGGTACCCGAAATAGGTGGGGCTGAAGTCGCCGTCCGTCGACTTGACGTTTTCAAGCTGGATGTAGGCGAATACGGCCTGGGGCAAGCCTGACAGCAGGAGCGACAGCCCCAGGAACGGCATGAAGTTGAACCCGACCGCGCCGAAGGTCCGTTCGAAGATCCGCCCGATTTCAAACGAGCGCCTGCTTCCGCCAAAGTCGGTCATGATTCCCCCTCGAGACGTTTCGCGTCATGATGCACGTCCCACGCGCCGGGGCAACGTCAGGTCAGAGGGTCTGGCCGTCGTCGATGGTGATCACGCTCCCGGTCACCCGCCCGGCGGCGTCGGAGGTCAGCCAGGCCATGGCGGCGTCCAGATCCTGTTCGTCCATCAGCCGGCGGCGCGGGAAGGTGGCGACCTGCTTCTTGCCGCCCTCGCTCTGGAACCAGTCGCTGTTGAGTTCGGTCTCGATGTAGCCGGGGCAGACGATGTTGACGTTGATCCCCTTGTTGGCCCACTCCCGGGCCAGGGTGCGGCCCATCATCGCCACCGCGGCCTTTGAGGCGCAGTAGGCGGCCAGGCCCGGCAGCACCTTCTGGGCGCCGATCGAGGCGATCAGCACGATGCGCCCGCGTCCGCTGTCCTTCGATCCCGCCGCCATCATCCGCCGCGCGCCCTCGCGGGCGGTCAGGAAGACGCCGGTGACGTTGATGTCCAGAACGGTGCGGAAATCCTCGGCCGACAGATCGACAGCCATGCCCTCGTTGTTCATGCCGGCATTGGCGATGACCGTATCGACCGGACCCAGCGCGGCCTCGGCGTCGGAGAAGGCGGCGATGACGCTGGCCTCGTCCTGGACATCCATGGAGAAGGCCGCCGCCTTGCCGCCGGCGGCGGCGATCTCGGCCACCAGGCTGTCGAGGCGATCCTTGCGGCGGGCGCAGACGGCGACAGCGGCGCCGGCGGCGGCCAGCTGGCGGGCGAACCGACGGCCAAGCCCGGAGGAGGCGCCAGTGATCAGGGCGGTGCGGCCTGCGTGGGTCTGGGTGCTCATCTGTCGAACTCCGGTTTTGGCGCTGGCCGATCCTGTGCCGGGCTTCCCCGGCGTCGCGCAAGGGGTCAGATCAGGCCGGTGTCCAGGCCGTCGATGCTGACGCGGTTCTTTTCCTGGCGATAGGCGACGAGGCCTTCCTCGCCCTTGGACTCGGCCCAGCGGGTCAGGGAGTCGCGTTCGCCCTGGTAGTCGTAGAGGGGCACCGCGAAGCCGCAGGAGGTCTGGACCATGTCGACCGCGAGGCGGACGATCTGGCGCGCGCCAGGCGGCTCCTCTCCGGCGAAGGCCTCGGCGAGAAGCTGGTCATAGGCTGCGGTCCCTCGCCCCAGGATTTCGCCGCGGCCATAGAGACGCAGGATCAGGGGCGGCCCCTGAAAGGCGCAGAACATCACCGTCAGCCGACCGTCGTGACGCATGTGCGCCGCGGTCTCGTTTCCACTGCCGGTGCGGTCCATCCAGCAGACGTTGTTCGGGTCGATCACACGGAAGGCGTCGAGCCCCTTGGGTGAGAGGTTGACCCGGCTGTCGGCGGTGGCGCTGGCGGTGAAGAACAGGTGCTGTTTTGCGATGAATGCGGCGTGATCGGCGCCGATGCGATCAAATTGTTTGGCCATGGCGCGATCCTCGCACGGGAGCCGCCGACTGCAAGGGCGATTGACGCACGGTTGCGTCGCCGGGCGCATCGGCGCAACAGTCGCCCGACGATCATGCGCTCGGGGAGGGGGCATGCAGACCCTCCGTTCGATCCAGTATCTGCGCGCCTTCGCAGCCTTTTCGGTGGCCGCCTTCCACGCCTTTCAGTGGGCGCGGCTGGACTTCGATATCGGCGGGGCGGGCGTCGACATCTTCTTCGTCATCAGCGGCTTCATCATGTGGCGGACGACGCAGGACCGGCCGATGGCGCCGCTGGAGTTTCTGCGTCGGCGGGCGGTGCGGATCATTCCCCTGTACTGGACCGTGACCCTGGGGCTGGCGGCGGCGGCGCTGTTGTGGCCGGCGCGGTTTCCCGACACCCATCCCGAACTGGGTCATGTGTTGAAGTCGCTGGCCTTCATCCAGCATCGCAATCCGGATGGTCTGCCGTTTCCCATGCTGCCGCCAGGCTGGACCCTGAACTACGAGGCGGTCTTCTACCTGATCTTCGCCGCCTGCCTGGCGCTGCCGCGAGCCTCGCGCCTGCTGGCCCTGACCTGCGGGCTGCTGAGCCTTGGGCTGTTCGGCTTCTTCTATCCGCCGGCCTACGAGATGCTGGCCAACCCGCTGGTTCTGGAGTTCCTGGCCGGGGTGCTGCTGGCCAGGGCCATGGACGGAGGGTTCCAGCTGGGGCGCAACCTCGGCTGGACGGCCATGGCCTTCGCGCTGGGCTGTTACGCCGTGATGTGGGCGACACGCAGCGAGTGGGACCTGTGGCGGCCTATCGTCTGGGGGCTGCCGGCGCTGCTGCTGGTGATGGGACTGACCGCCGTCGAGGCCGACGGGGGGCTGCCTGAGCTGCCGCCGATCCGCGCCCTCGGCGACGCCTCCTACAGCCTGTATCTGACCCACCCGCTGATCATCGGCGCCCTGGCCGTGGTGATGGGAACCTGGCGGCCGTGGCTGTTCATTCCCCTGGCCCTGCTGCTGGCCAGCCTGGGCGGATGGCTGTGCTGGCGGTTGTTCGAGCGGCCGGTCAACCGAACGCTCAAAGGGTCGTTGCCTGACGCAGCGTCGGGCGCCCATACTGCCTGACGACTCCGCGC
This sequence comes from Caulobacter sp., assembly GCA_019636175.1. GTDB lineage: Bacteria > Pseudomonadota > Alphaproteobacteria > Caulobacterales > Caulobacteraceae > Caulobacter. The sequence goes on from JAHBYC010000003.1 coordinate 12,277, forward strand.
ATCAGACGCGGATCCAGGGCTTGGGAGACATCGCAATGAGCGCCACTCGCGCAATCTGGGCCGCCGCCACAGCGGCGCTTCTTCTGGCCGCCTGTGGCGGACCGGGCGCCTCCAAGGGGGTATCGGGCGAGCGGATCGCCGCCGCCGACGCCACGCCGGGCGAATGGCTGTCGCACGGACGGACCTATTCGGAACAGCGGTTCAGTCCCCTGGACAAGATCAACGCGAGCAACGTGGGTCAGCTGGGTCTGGCCTGGTCCTTCGATCTACCGGAAAATCGCGGCATCGAGGCCACGCCACTGGTCGCCGACGGGGTGATGTACACCACCAGCGCCTGGTCGGTGGTCCGCGCCTTCGACGCCCGCAACGGCAAGCTGCTCTGGGAGCACGATCCGGAAGTGGCGCGTGCCACGGATATCAAGGCCTGCTGTGACGCGGTTAATCGCGGCGTCGCCCTGTGGGGCGGCAAGGTCTATTACGGCACCCTCGATGGCCGTCTGGAGGCGCTGGACGCCAAGACCGGCAAGCTGGCGTGGTCGACGGTGACGGTCGACCAGTCAAAGCCCTACACCATCACCGGCGCCCCGCGCGTGGTGAAGGGAAAGGTGCTGATCGGCAACGGCGGCGCCGAGTTCGGGGTTCGCGGCTATCTGACCGCCTATGACGCCGAGACCGGCAAGCAGGCCTGGCGCTTCTACACCGTCCCTGGCGAGCAGGAGACCGACGGCGCGGCCTCCGACAAGGCGATGAAGATCGCCCGCCCGACCTGGAACGGCGAGTTCTGGAAGATCGGCGGCGGCGGCACGGTCTGGGACTCGATGGCCTATGACCCCGAATTGGACCTGCTCTACATCGGGGTTGGCAACGGCACGCCCTGGAACCGCGAGCTGCGCTCACCGGGCGGCGGCGACAACCTGTTCCTGTCGTCGATCGTGGCGCTGAAGCCGGAAACCGGTGAATACGTCTGGCACTATCAGACGACGCCGGGCGAGAGCTGGGACTACACCGCCACCCAGCACATCGTGCTGGCCGACATCGCCATCAACGGCGAGACCCGCAAGGTGCTGATGCAGGCGCCGAAGAACGGCTTCTTCTATGTGCTGGACCGCACCAACGGGAAACTGATCTCGGCCGAAAAATATGTCCCGGCGGTCAACTGGGCCAGCGGCATCGACAAGGCGACCGGACGGCCGATCGAAACGGCCGGGGCCCGCTACGAGAAGAACCTGCACCTGTCGAACCCCGGCCCGCTGGGCGCCCACAACTGGCACCCGATGGCCTTCAGCCCCAAGACCGGGCTGGTCTACATCCCGGCGCAGGAAATTCCCTTCCCCTACATGCAGCCGGGCGGCGACAAGGCGACCTTCAAGTATCGGCCGCAGGGCTGGAACGTCGGCGTCGATTTCCTGGCCGCCGGTTTGCCCGACGACGAGGCGACGCTGAAAGCCATCCGGGCCTCTCTGAAGGGCCGACTGATCGCCTGGGATCCGGTGACCCAGTCCGAGAAGTGGTCGGTGACCTATGACGGCCCGTGGAACGGCGGGGTGCTGGCCACGGCCGGCGGCCTGATCTTCCAGGGCAGCGCGACCGGCGAATTCGCCGCCTTCGACGCCGGCACCGGCGCCAAGCTGTGGGGCTTCGACACCCAGACCGGCGTCGTCGCCCCGTCGATGACCTATGAGATCGACGGCGAGCAGTATGTGGCCCTGATGGCCGGCTTCGGCGGCGGCTTCGCGGTCTCGGCCGGCGCCGGGGTCGATCCCCGCTCGGAAGGCCCGCGCCGGCTGCTGGTGTTCAAGCTGGGCGGCAAGGAGAATCTGCCGCCGCGTCCAGTCTCGACCAAGGAGTTCATGGACCTGCCGCCCGCCAAGGGGACCCCGCAGCAGATCGCGACCGGTACGGCGGTCTACGCGGCCAACTGCGGCGTTTGTCACGGCGCCAGCGGGGTGTCGAACTTCTCGATCCCCGACCTGCGCTACTCGCCGACCATCCTCGACGCGGACGGCTTCAAGCGGATCGTGATCGGCGGCGAGCGCAAGGAGCAGGGCATGGTCTCGTTCAGCGGGCTGGTCAGCGACAGCGAGGCCGAGGCGGTGCGCCAGTACCTGCTCGACCTGGCCCGCCGCCAGCAGGCAATGCAGGCCAAGGCCCGGGCGGCGGCAAAGGGATGACTGAGCCGGCCCCTTTCCTGGCGGCCAGTCCGGCAGGGAAGGGGTTCGCCGCCGTAGCGTAATCAGGTTAATTCGCAGGGATGTTCCAGGATCTTCCCCCCACGGTCGAGGCGGTCGTGGTCCAGGCCGCGCGGCTGGACCCCTCGGCGGCCGACGAGGCGTTCGCGACTGTCGCCCTCGATGATCAGGCCCTGATCACCGCGCCCAGGGTGGACCAGGCGCTGACCGCGGTGGCCGGGGTGCAGCTGTTTCGCCGCAACTCGAGCGTGGCGGCCAATCCGACTACCCAGGGAATATCCCTGAGGTCGATTGCCGGATCGGGCGCCGGGCGGGCCCTGGTGACGCTGGATGGCGCGCCTCAGAACGACCCGTTCGGCGGATGGGTAATCTGGTCGGGCCTTCCGCCGGTCAGCCTCGAGAGCGCCCTGATCGTTCGCGGGGCGGGCGCGGGTCCATATGGCGCGGGCGCCCTGACCGGGGTCGTGCAGCTTTCCGAGCGCACCGCGGTTCCGCGGGGCGGCGACTATGAGGTCTTCGCCGGGGATCGCGGCCTGACCGGCGGGCAGGGGGCGTTCGCCAGCGGCGATCTGTTCCTGGCGGGCGCCTGGCAGCGCACTGACGGCTGGACGCCGGTGCGCGAGGGACGGGGCGCGGCCGATACGCCGCTGGCCTATGAGGCGCGGTCGGCGGTGGCCCGCTATGCGCCCAGCCTTGGCGGGGTCGATCTGGCCCTGCGGGGGTCGGCCTATGAGGAGCATCGCGGAACCGGGCTGCGCGGCGCGCGGTCGCGAGGGACCGGGGCAGCCCTTTCGCTGGCCGCGACTGGGAGGTCGGCGGCCTCGAGCCGTGAATGGCGGTTTCAGGTCTGGAGCCGGGTGTCGGACCTGGAGAATGACTTCTTCGCCGTCTCGGCCGACCGCTCGATGGCCAGCCCGGCGGCGGAACAGTACGCCACCCCGGCTATTGGGGCCGGATTCAATGTCGCCGTGCGGGGAGAACTGGATGCTGGCGGCTGGGAAGTCGGCGGCGATTTCCGCTATGCCGAGGGCGAGACCCGCGAGCATTTCCGCAACCTCGGCGCCGGCTTTACCCGTGGGCGTATCGCCGGCGGGGCCCAGACGGTCGGAGGTCTCTACAGCGAGGTCTGGCGGCAAAATGGTCCCTGGCTGCTGACCGGCGGCGCACGGATCGATCACTGGTCAAGCTTCGACGGGAGCCGCCGCGAGCGGGATCTGGCGACCGGCGCCCCGACCCTGACCCTCAACCCCGATGACGCCGACGGGTGGCAGCCCACTGCCCGGCTGGGCATTCGACGTGACGGGGCGATCGCCGTGCGGGCCGCCGCCTACGCCGGCTTTCGTCCGCCGACCCTCAATGAGCTGCACCGGCCATTCCGGGTCGGCAATGACATTACCGAGGCCAACGCCGCCCTAGAGCCGGAAGTGCTGTACGGGATCGAGTTCGGCCTCGGCGGCGAGGGCGCCTGGCGCTGGAGCACGACCCTGTTCGCCAACCAGATCCACGGGGCGGTGACCAATGTGACCATCGGCTATGGCCCAGGGACCTTCCCCGTCGCCGGCTTCGTGCCGGCCGGCGGCGTGTTGCGTCAGCGGCAGAACGCCGGCGATATCAACGCCGTCGGCGTGGAAGCTGAGGTGGAGCGGCGCTGGGGAGAGACCGTCACGCTGCGGCTCTCCGCCGGCTACACCGACGCCGAGGTCGACGGCGGAACGACCGCCGCCCAGCTGACCGGTCTGCGCCCCGCCCAGACCCCGAGAACCAGCGCCAGCCTTGATCTGGGTTGGCAAGCGACGCCCGGCCTGCAGCTGTCCGCCGCCTTGCGATACGACGGCCAGCGCTATGAGGACGACCTCAACAGCCGCAGCCTGTCGGCGGCGACCACCTTGGGCCTGCGCGCTGACTGGAGCCTTTCGCCAAAAGCCGGCGTCTGGCTGGCCATCGACAATGTCACGGACGCCCGCGTCGAGACCGCCGAAACCGCGACCGGCCTGTCCAGCTATGACGCGCCGCGCGGTTTCCGGATCGGCCTGCGCTTCACGCCCTGAGGCTTTGCCGCCGGCCGCTTCGGCGTCTGTTCGGCTTTCCCGCTTGACCTCGCGCCTGTGAAACGGTGTCTCGGCGCCATGACGAGTCTCAAGGGCAGGGCGGTGCAGGTGGCCGGGGCCGGCGTGCTGGGCCTGGCCATCGCCCAGACCCTCGCCGAGGCCGGCGCGAAGGTGACGGTATTTGATCCCGAGCCGCGGGGCAGGGCGTCGGCGGTCGCCGCGGGAATGCTGGCCCCCGTGTTCGAGACGATCCTCGATCCGGCCGCCGCCGATCACTTCGAAATTCTGATGTCGGCTCGCGAGGCCTGGCCGGCGTTCGCCGCCCGAAACGGCATCACCCTTCACCGTAGCGGGGCCCTCTACAGCGGCGCGCGACAACCCCAGGCAAGGGCCTCTATCGAGCAGCGCGGCTTGAAAGCCGAGCCTCGGAGTGAGGGCCTGTTCAGCGCGGACGACTGGCGCATCGAGGCTGGTCCATCGCTGGCGCTGTTGCGCCGCCGATCCAGCGAATTGGGCGTACGGTTCCGCGCCGAGGGACTGGAAACGCCATCGCCGGGTGATGACGCCATCGCGGCGACCGGGTTTTTGCCTGTTAGATGGGCGCCGGAAAGTCGTGTGATTACAGCCATCAAGGGGCAGATTCTTCAGGTATCTGGAGTCGACCTGAATATCGGCGCGAGCGACCCTGTTCGACGCCGGGACGGAGGCTATATCTGTCCGGGCGAGGGCGGCGGATTGATCGGCGCGACCATGCAGCCTGGCCGGACGGATCTGGAGCCGGACGGCGCTCTGGACCGGATGCTGGCCGAGGTCTTCCCGGACCTGGCGGGCGTCGGGGTCGCGGGAAAGGTCCGGGTCGGCATTCGCGGCGCGGCCCCCGACGGCCTGCCGCTGGTCGGGCCCAGCGCCCGGGCCGGGGTCTGGCTGGCAATGGGCGCGCGTCGCAACGGCTGGCTTCTGGCCCCGCTTGTCGCCTCGATGATCCGCGCGTATCTCGCGGGCGACGATCCCGGCCCCTGGGCCGAAAGACTTGATGCGCGCCGGTTTGCGGCGCCCGACCTGGAGGCATGATGTCCGGATTCTGGTTGACCGAGGAACAGGAAGCCATCCGCGAAGGCGTCGGCAAGGTGATGGCCGATTTTGGCGATGACTACTGGCGCACCGCCGACGAGACCGGGCGCTTTCCCGAAGAGTTCGCCTCCGCCATGGCCGAAGGCGGCTGGCTGGGCGTGGCCATGCCGGAGGAGTTCGGCGGGTCGGGCCTGGGTCTGACCGAGGCCGCCATCGTCATGCAGACCGTGGCCCAGTCGGGCGCGGCCTTCACCGGCGCCAGCGCGGTGCATCTGAACATCTTCGGCCTGATGCCGATCGTGAAGTTCGGCACCGATGAACAGCGCCGGCGTCATCTTCCCCGGATCATCGCCGGTCAGGACAAGACCTGCTTCGCCGTCACCGAGCCCAACAGTGGCCTGGACACCTCAAGTCTGGAAACCCGGGCCGAGAAGCACGGCAACGGCTACCGGATCAACGGTCGCAAGATCTGGACGACCATGGCCCAGCGGGCCAACAAGATCCTGCTGATCGCCCGCACCACGCCCAAGGAACAGACCGCCAAGCCGATGCAGGGCCTGAGCCTGTTCTACACCGACTTCGACCGCGCCAGGATCGAGGCCAAGCCGATCCCCAAGATGGGCCGGAAAGCCGTTGAATGTAATATGCTTTTCATCGAGGACCTGCAGGTTCCGGCGGAAGACCTGGTGGGCGAGGAAGGCAAGGGTTTCCAGTACCTGCTGAGCGGCCTCAATCCGGAGCGGGTGCTGTTCGCCGTCGAGGCGGTGGGTATTGGCCGGGCCGCCTTGGCCAAGGCCGCGACCTACGCCAATGAGCGGGTGGTTTTCGGCCGGCCCATCGGCCAGAACCAGGGGGTGCAGCATCCCCTGGCGCGCAGCTGGGCTGAGCTGGAGGCGGCCAATCTGCTCGCCTTCAAGGCGGCCGCCCTCTACGACGCGGGCAAGGACTGCGGGGCCGAGGCCAACGCCGCCAAATACCTGGGCGCCGAAGCCGGCTTCACCGCCGCCGAGGCGGCGGTGCTGGCCCACGGCGGCATGGGCTATGCCAAGGAATACGATGTCGAACGCTACATGCGCGAGGCGATGATCGCCCGGATCGCGCCGGTCAGCCGCGAGATGATCCTCAACTTCATCGCCGAGCGGGTGCTGCACCTGCCCAAGAGCTACTGACCGGCCGGCGCGAGCCTATTCCCCGAGCTGGAAGCGGATCGGCACCCTTACCGAGGCGCCGTCGACCGGGCGGCCGTCCTCGGTCTGCGGTCGCATCTCGAAATAGCGGCTCAGTTTCAGGGCCGCCGTCCCGAAACCGTAGTCCGACGGGGTCTCTGAAACGACATGACAATTGCGAACCGTCCCGGCGACACTGACCTGACAACTGAGGACGGCCTCGCCGGACACGCCCCGGCGGATGGCGCGATCAGGATAGGCGTTGGCGACCTGGCGGGCGTTAGGTTTGCGGGTCCAGTCGGGACGATTGATGACCAGCGGCCCCTTGGGGACGGACGGACCCGCGGGCATGGCCGGCCCTGGGGTGAAATCGATCAACGGTCCGGGCGCCACGACAGGCCCTGGCGGCGGGTCGATGGGAAGCGGATCAACGACACTGCTGACCACGGGTTTTGGCGTATGGATCGGTGGCTGGTGGCGCCGCTCGTGCTGGGGCTCGGGCTTTGGCGGATCGGGGTGCTCTGGTGGTGGTTGCGTGACGACTATCGGCGGCGGGCCGTCGATAATCCGCGGTGGTTTCATGGCAATGCGCTGGTAGGCGAGGTAGGCGGCCAGGGCCACGTGGGCGCTGGTGACGATCGCCAGGGCGATCAGGGCTGTCTTGCTGATCGGCTTGCGCGGTCCGCGATAGTCATAGGCATTGAAGGCGTGTTCCGTGATGGTGGCGGCGGTCATCTGTTCCTCCGATGAGGGTCTCGCCAGGGACGAGAGATGACATATGTAAGTCATAATGGATGACGAACGTAAAGTCACGAATATGACATTTGTCAAAGATAGGCGCCGGAAGCCCCGCTCATGGTTAATCCGGAATTAACCGATGCGGCGCACACACGGGCGCATGGCGGTCGAGTCCATCAGAGGCGTCGTCGAATCGGCGATCCAGCGCGCGTCCGCGGCGACGGGCGTGGATTTTTCCTTCCTGCTGGGCACAGCCAAGCGGGAGAGCGGACTGCGGCCCACCGCCAAGGCCCAGACATCCTCCGCCGCGGGCCTGTTTCAGTTCGTCGAACAGACGTGGTTGTCGACCCTCAAGCAGCACGGCTCCAAGCACGGCTACGCCCGGTACGCCGATCTGATTACCCGGGGACCGGATGGTCGCTATCGGGTGGCCAATCCCGAGGCCCGGGCGGCGGTCATGAACCTGCGCTACGATCCTCGCGCCGCCTCGCTGATGGCCGGCGAGATGACCAGCGACCATGCCGACTATCTGCGTGGGCGGATAGGTCGACCGGCCACGGCGGGCGAGCTCTATGCCGCCCATTTTCTCGGGCCCAAGGGCTCGGCCAGGCTGATCGAGGCGGCCCGCAGCCAGCCGGGCGCCAGCGCGGCGGCGCTGTTTCCTGACGCGGCGGCCTCCAACCGGCCGCTGTTCTACAAGGCCGGCCGACCGGTGACGGTGGCCGAGCTCTACAACAACCTCACCGCAACCGGCGGCGCGGCCAGCGCGGTGCGGGAACGCGCCCTGCCGCGCGAGGATCAGGGGTTCCTGCAGTACGCCGGACGCCGGGGCGACACCCGGGCCCAGGAGGATGCGATGGTGGCGCTGATCCTGCGCGGGACCCAGAGCGCCGACGGTCGCGGCAGCGGCCTGGCCGGCTCGGTCTTCTCCTCGGAGATGCTGCGGATGCTCTCGGATTCCCGGCGCGACTAGAACAGGGCGCAAGCGGGCCGGGCGCCCCTGCAAGGCGAATGGGATAACGGCCCTGGCGGGCTCCGGTTAGGGTCTCTTCGCACCAGGGGCGGGGCCAGGGATGACGGTTGAAGTACTGCTGATGAACCGGACGGCGGTCGCCATGGCCGCCGACAGCGCCGTCACCATCACCTCGGACCAGCCGCCGTATCACATCACCCAGACCGGGATCAGCAAGGCCTTCGTGCTGGACGGGACGAGCGGTTCCGGGCTGATGATCTTCGCCAACGCCGAGTTCTGCGGCTGTCCCTGGGACACGGTGATCGAGCATTGCCGACGCAACGGCCTGGGCGGACAGCCCACCCTGGCGGCGACGGCCAGCCTGTTCCTGTCGCAGATCAACAGCCTGTGCGATTCCGACCTGATCGCCTCGGGCGACGGGGTGATCCCGTTTCGCATCTTCGTCTTCCAGACGGTGGCCGACTTCCATCGCGGCGTGGAGCAGATAACCGGGGCGCGTCCCACCCTGACGCCGGCCGAGGCCTTCGAGGAGGCGCTGGCCGACCTGGCGCATGAGGTGTCCAACGAGCCGGCCTGGGTCGATGACGCCGTCAGCTTCGTGCCGCGCGAGCGGATCGGCCAAGAGACCCCGCGCCTGAAGGCCATCATCGACGAGAACCTGGAGCCGATCATCAATCTGTCGGTCGACGCGCTGTTCGGCGAGGGGACTGTCAGTCAGGAGATCAGGGCGCGACTGGGAGCCATCGCCCGCGAGGGGCTGCTGACCAACTGGATGCCCAACGGCGCCCGCTACACCGGGGTCGTCATCGCCGGGTTCGGGGCCGACGAGATTTCCCCCGCCTACATCGAGATGCATGTGATGGGGCTGATCGGGGATCTGTTGAAATACCGGATCGCCGATGCGGCGCGGGTGGGGCGGGACAATCCGGTCATCGTTCGCTCCTTCGCCCAGAACGGGGCGGTGGACCGGTTTCTCTATGGCGCCGACGAGGAATTCACCGCCGAGGCCTTTCGCCGGGTGGTGATCCTTAGCCTGACCGAGATGGAGCGGGTGAGGCGGGCGGCAGAGCACAAGGGCGACGCCGAATTCTGGGGCGAGATCGACCGGGCGGTCATGCACTCGGCCTATCTGGGGCTCTATTCGACGCGGCTGGCCTGGCGCGAGGCGATCGAGGACAGCTTCGGCCAGAAGGTTCGGGCCGCCAGCGTCGGACCGCTGGGGGATCTGGCGGGGCAGCTTCTTTCGCTGCCGATCACGGAATCGGAGATGGTCGGCAACACCAGCGTGGCCAGGCCGTTCTCCGTCCTGCGCCTGTCGCGGGCCGGCGCGGTGCTGACCCATCCCACGGAGCCAGGTCGATGACCCCTTCCAAACCCCGTCGCCTGCCGCCGATGGCGACCCTGACCGCCGCCGAGCGGGCCGCCGATCAGGTTCGGGCAGAAGAGATCGCCCGCCAGCCGCATCGGCCGGCGGCGAGGCCGGGCGGGCTGTTCCATGCCGTACAGTTCCTGTTCGCCAAGCCTGATATGGCGCGGCAGAGCGAGCAGGTGTTTCGTCGAAGGGTCTCATGGCGACCGCTGGCCTCGCCGGCCGACCGCATTCCCCCTGACGTCAAGGATTAGGCGACGAAGGCGTTGGGATAGTCGATTGAACCGCGTCCCCGGGCGGCGGCGTCGGCGACGGCGCGGGCGACCCCGGCCACGCTGACCGGCTTGCGCAGCACGGCGTCGGCCCCGGCGTCGAGGCAGTCACGGGCCTCGGAGGCGTCGCCGGCGATGACGGCGATGATCGGCAGGCTCGAGGCGGGTCCATCCAGTCCGCGCATGGCGGCGGCGGGGTGGGCGCCGTCCATGGCCGGCATGCGGGCGTCAAGCATGACCAGATCGAAGTCGCAGGCTCCCAGCAGTTCGATGGCGCGGCGACCGGTCTGGGCCTGGACCACTTGATGGCCCAGCTGTTCGAGAATGGCCCGCAGCATGGCGGCGTTGAGGGCGTCCTCCTCGGCGACAAGGACACGCAGCGAGCGCTGGCCGGCCATGACGGGACCGTTGCGGAAGAGGGACTCCTCCGCCTCGCTGGGGGCCCGGGCCGACGGCTCCCAGGGCAGTTCGAAGGTGAAGCAGCTGCCGACGCCCAGCGCGCTCTGACCGGCGACCTCGCCGCCCATCAAGCGGGCCAGCTGGCGGGACAGCGACAGGCCAAGGCCGGCGCCCGGAACCCCGGCGCCGGTGCGCTCGACGCGGCGGAAGGGCTCGAAGGCCAGCTCCAGCTCCTCGGCGGTGAGGCCGGGGCCGGTGTCGGCGACGGACATGGCGATCCGGCCGTCGGGACGCAGCTCCAGCCGCGCCTCGATACGACCGCGCACGGTGTATTTGACGGCGTTGCCGATCAGATTGGCCAGGACCTGGCGGGCGCGGGTGGCGTCGCCGATCACCGCGCCGCCAGCTGCTTCCAGCTCGGCGTCGACATGAACCGCCAGCTCGACGCCTTTGGCGGCGGCCCGGGGACGATGGGTCAGCACCAGATCGCGAGCCAGGCGAACCGGATCGAACGGCTTCTTGTCCAGAGCCAGTCGGCCGGCTTCGGCGGTCTCGGAATCAAGGGTGGCGTTCAGTACGGCGATCAGTTCATTGGCCGCGCTTAGGGCGGCGCCGAGCTGTTCGCGGCTGGGGGCGGCGCGTCCACCCTGTCCGGCGGCGGCGGCCAGCACATGGGTAACGCCGTTGAGGCCGTTGCGGATTTCATGGCTGAGGGTCGCGACGATATCGGACTTGGAGCGGGCCAGGCGCTGGGCCTGATCGAGGGTCTCGCCGCGCTCGGCAATCAGTATCTCGCGCTCGGCGGCAAGGGCGAATTGCCCGCGCATCATGCGATTGAGGATGAGGCACAGGGCCATGGCCAGGGCGACCGCGCCCCAGACGGCGACGCCCTGGGCGCGGCTCTCGGGGCGGCTGAACAGGGCGATCAGGGGGCCGGCGGCGGCGGCGGGGCCGACGACGAGGAGGGCGGGGAGGAGAGGGGCGCTGAAGAAGAAGCAGACGATGGCTCCGGCCGCGGCCATCAACAGCAGGGGTTCGCGGGCGGGACCGGCATGGTCGGCGAAGGCCGAGACCTGGGCGACGGCGCCGGCCCAGAGCAGGGCCGACAGGATATGGACCCGGACGCGGCGGCTCTCGGGCGCGTCAGTCGCCTGACGCAGCCAGTTCACCACGGCGTAGAAGACGCCCCAGTTGAGGGCGAAGATGGCGAAGCTGGCGGCCATCCAGCCCGAATTCTCCGCGAAGGATCCGGCCCAGACAAAGACCGGCAGGCTGACGGCGAAACAGGCGAGGGCGTAGGGCAGTAGCCGGCGCTGGGCGTCGAGGCACTGGGAGGTCGAACTGGCGCCGCCGCGCAACGGCGTCGCGGCGTCGGGAGAAGCGGCTTCAAACACGTAAGGAACCCCGAGGCTGAACGGCGGGGAGTGTACCGGACCGGCGTTTGCGAGCGGTTACGCGGTATCCTTAACCAGAGGTTGGCCGGGCAATTGATCGTTAAGCCTAACGATCCACTATCCCTGCTCGACTCAAGGGGAAGCGAGAGCATCGACAGCGCCATGACCACCACGCGGGCCGCCCTGACCGACGCCGACCTCCACACCCTGCTCAAGGGCGCCACCGCTGACGAGCGGGCCCTGGCCGCGCACAAGCTGTGCCGGGTCATCGACCGTGAGCCCCTGACCGGCGAGGACCGGCTGCAGGCCCAGGACATTCTGCGGATCATGGCCGGCGACGCGGCCGAACTGGTTCGCCGGGCCCTGGCGGTGACGCTGAAGTCGTCGCCGCTGGTGCCGCGGGACGTGGCGCTGAAGCTGGCCAGGGATGTCGAGAGCATCTGCCTGCCGATGCTGAATTTCTCGCCGGCCTTTTCCGACGACGACCTGACGGAGATCGTCCGGCTTGGCGGACCTGTGCGGCAGGTGGCCATCGCCAAGCGGCCGAAGATTTCCGAAAGGGTGACCGACGCCATTGTCGAACATGGGGCGGAAGCGGCGGTCGAGACCGCGGCGGCCAACGACAATGCCAGCTTCTCCGAACGCACCCTGACCCGGGCTCTGCAGAAGTTCGAGAAGTCCGAGAAGGTCCTGGCGGCGGTCGCCTATCGCAATGTTTTGCCGCCGTCGGTCACCGAAAAGTTGATCAGCCTGGTCAGCGATCAGGTGCGCGAGCATCTGCTGACCCATCAGGCCGTCTCGCCGGAACTGGCGCTGCAGATCGCTATCGGCACGCGGGAGCGGGCGATCGTCGATCTGGTCGACCAGGCCGGGCGCACCCACGATCCCAAAGCCTTCGCCGCCCATCTGAACAAGGCCAAGCGGCTGACGCCCAGCCTGTTGCTGCGGGCCCTGGCGCAGGGGCACATCAGCTTCTTCGAGTGCGGCGTCGCGGAACTGGCCGGCGTACCCCACCATCGGACCTGGCTGATGATCCACGACGCCGGCCCGCTGGGCCTGCGGGCCATCTATGAGCGGGCGGGGCTGCCGGCGCGGCTGTTCTCCGCCTTCCGGGTGGCGATCGACACCTATCATTCGATGGACTTCGACGGCGGCGCCCGTGACCGGGAGCGCTTTCAGGAGCGGATGCTGCAGCGGTTCCTGACCCAGTCGCACACCACCCAGCGCGAGGACATCGACTATATGCTCGACAAGCTGGACCGGCTGAAGCCGCAGCGCGAGGGGCAGCGGGGCGCGGCCTGACAATCGGACGCAGGGCGCCCTTGCGTCACGCTTGCTGTTGCACTGCGGCGCGCGCCATCCTCGCGCCATGACAGACAAAGCCCCCGTCGCCATCCGGCCCGCCTCGACTATCCTGCTGGTGCGGGACGACCCGACCTTCGAGGTCCTGATGGTCAAGCGCCATCATCAGGTCGATTTCGCCTCCGGCGCGCTGGTGTTCCCGGGCGGCAAGACTCACGAGGGGGACCACGATCCGGCCTGGGCCGACTTCTGTGTCGCATGGGAAGCCGTGGAGGCCGAGCAGCGGCCGCTTCGCATCGCCGCCATCCGCGAGGCCTATGAGGAAACCGGCATCATCCTCGCCCGTTTCGAGAACGGCGAGTTGTTCCACGGCGACGACTGGGCGGCCAGCGTGCGCGGCGAGGTCGATCGCGGCGAGCGAGCCTTTATCGATGTCGTCAAGCGCCTGGGGCTGAGGCTGGACCTGTCGGCCCTGACGGTATTCGCCCGCTGGATCACGCCGGACATGATGCCCAAGCGGTTCGACACCTGGTTCTATCTCGCCACGGCCGATGACAACCAGCTGGCCGCCTGCGACGGACGCGAGACCGTGGACGCCGAATGGATCGCCCCGCTTGAAGCGCTTCGCCTGGCGCAGACCGGCGAGCGAACCATAATCTTTCCCACCCGCATGAACCTGCAGCTGCTTGGCGAGGCGCAGAGTGCGGCCGATGCGACGGCGCGGGCGGCCGGCCGGACCCTGGTAACCGTTCTGCCCAAGGTGGAACGCCGGGAAGGCGGCGGTGTTCTGACCATCCCCGTCGACGCCGGCTATGGCGCGGTCGAGGAGCCGCTGTCGGCGATCCGCTAGATCCGGCCGCAGGGGCTCGGTCAGCCATTGCGACGCGCAACGAAAAAGGCCCCGGCGCGAACCGGGGCCTTTCCAAATTCCTCGGGGAGAGGGGCTTATTCCTCCGGCGCGATCTCGGCCACCCGGCGTTCCAGTTCCGCAATGAGCACCTTTCCGACGGGATGGGTGTCGGTCTTGATGTCGTCGCGCACGGCGGCCCGGATGGCGTCGATGTGGGCGTCGACCAGGAACATCGGCGCCGCCAGGCGGGTGTCCGGATCATCGATCAGCTTGCACAGCGAGGCGGCGATGCGGGTGACGAGGGGAAACTCGTAGGTGGCCCCGAGGCCCTTGAGGTCATGTGCGCGGAAATAGAGGGTCTCCGCGGATTCCGCCGTCAGGCCGTCCACCCGGATCGCCTGACGCGCCGCTTCCAGCTTGGTCAGCTCGTCCTGCAGCCATTCGGAGAAGTTGCCGGACAGGGACTTCAAGGCCGCCTCGGCCTTGGCGATTGCCGCAGCATCGATGCCGCCGAACTTGCCGCCGCCAAGCCGAAGCTTGAGGGTGTTGGGGGCATTGATGACTTGAACCGGGGTATTGCTGCTCACGCGCGCCTCTCCATTGGCGTTCTACAGTCGGCGTTGTAGAGGCTTGGTGTTAACAAGCCGTGAGACCGCCATTTCAGTTTGGAACCTTGAAACGGGCATCTTGTCGCACCGCTTCATGTGACGGCCTTCCTGGGCCCCCGGCGCGCTCATCTGTGTTGAGGAAGATGATGCTCGATTCGAGACAGTGCGGCGGTCCGATTGATCGGACCGCGACGTCAACGGACGTGATCTAGCCGCTGAACTGTTCGGCCAGGACGCGTTCCTCAAGACTGCGGCCGGCGTCGAACATCATCGCCATGCTGGAACTGCGATCCTCGGCGATGTGAACCTCGATGACATCGCGGACCTCGAAATTGTCGGCCACCGCGCTGACGGGACGCTTGTCGGCCTCCAGCACCTCGATGGTCACCCGGGCGGTGTGGGAGAGCAGGGCGCCGCGCCAGCGACGGGGGCGAAAGGCGCTGATCGGGGTCAGGGCCAGGACCCGGGCGTCGATCGGAATGATCGGTCCATAGGCCGACAGGTTGTAGGCGGTCGAGCCGGCGGGCGTGGCGACCAGCAGGCCGTCGCAGACCAGTTCGGACATCCGCACCTTGCCGTCGATGGACACCCGAAGCTTGGCGGTCTGTCGCGTCTGGCGCAGCAGCGACACCTCGTTGATAGCCAGAGCGCGATGCTGGCGGCGGTGGCTGTCGATGGCCACCATGGTCAGGGGATGGATGATCGCCCGCTCGGCGGCGTTGATCCGCTCGATCAGCTCATCCTCGCTGTATTCGTTCATCAGGAAGCCGACCGAGCCCCGGTTCATGCCGTAGATCGGCTTGTTCAGGGCCATGGTCCGGTGAAGCGTCTCGAGCATGAAGCCGTCGCCGCCGAGGGCGACGATGACCTGAGCCTCGGGTTCGGGCGACTGGCCGTATTTCGCCGTCAGCCGGGCGAGCGCCTCCCTGGCTTCCGGGCGGTCGCTGGCGGCGAAGGCGAGGCGGGTCAGGTTGGGCTGGGCTTGAAACATGTCGCCCAAGGAAGGCCCGAGGCCGAGGCCAAAGTCAAACCGAGGAAATGGCCTGACGGAAGGCCATGCCGGCAATGTCGGCGTCAAACGGACCAAAGGCGCCCGAGGCGCGGCGCAGGCTGTCCGGACCACCACCCGGCGCGCCGCCGTTCAGTTCGCGCACCGAGTCGAGGATGGCCGGGAAGACCCCGCGGTCGATGCCGACCGCGACGCAGGCCAGGGCCAGCAGTTCGGGACGATCACTGTCGATGGCCCGGCGGATGTGATCGGGCTGGAATCCGCCGAGCGCGGCCAGCGCGGCGACGAACAGGTTCAGCTTTCGCTCCCGCAGCATGCGCAGCAGGAAGCCGGGCCTGAGCTGCCCGGCCTCATGCAGCTTGTCGACCAGGCGGCGTTCGTTCTCGGCCTCATCGGCCTTGGCGAGCCGGGCGACGACATCGCCATCCCCGGGCGCGGCGTGAGCCTCGCGGACGGACTCGGCCAGCAGGCCATCCATCATCGCCGGATCCAGCCGAAAACGGGACATCAGCGCCGTGCGCAGGGACTGGCCGACCCAGAGATACAGCTGCAGCCCCATGTCGGACGACAGTCGGGGATGGCGGGCAAGCGGGCTGCGAAGGGAGGCGATGCGGCGCGAGGATTCGACCAGACGCGTCATGCCGGCTTCGGAAATCGCCGCGGTGTCGTTGGCGGCGAGGGCGGTCAGAACGGCCGGCTCATCCTGCTGGAGGATGGCCTCGACGACTGTGGAGGTGATCTGGCCGCGCCGGGCGACGGCGATCTGATGGTCCAGAGTGGACTCCACCAGGATGCGGATCAGGTCATGGTCCTTCAGCACCGGGCTGCTGGCGATGACCGGGGCGGCGATCTCGATGTCGTCGAGGGCCAGGACATTGATAAGCGCTGACGGCGCCCATTCGGCCTTCGACAGCTTCTCCGAAAGCCGAATTCGGATGTCGCGCTCGGCCTGGGCGACAAGCTGCATGAAGATCGAACCGAGCAGCCCCTGGATGGTCTCGCTGTCGACGACCTGTGAAGCGGAGTTGCAAAGGGCGATGATGCCGTCGAGCAGGCGCTCCCGCGCCTTGGGCTCGCGATCGCGCGCCAGGTCGAGAAGTTCGGCAGTCTGGGCGGCGAGCGACACTCGCAATTCCCTCGAATCAGCGCTGTGATGTTCAACCTGATGGGCGGACGTGAAAACATGCTTAAGAGCGGCGCCCAAAGCGGGTAACCACGCCGCGACCAATGACGTTTTCAGGTGAGCGCCCCCCCGGCCCGCCACGAACAAGCGGTTCCCGTGCCAGGAACCCGAAAGATGGGAAGAAGCGACATATGGCCGATCCGGTAATCCTGGCCCTGGACCAGGGCACGACCAGCACCCGGGCAATCGTCTTCGACCTGGCCGGAAAGCCTTTGGCCGAGGCCAGTCGCCCGCTGCGCCAGAGCTATCCCCACGATGGCTGGGTTGAGCATGACGCCGAGGAGATCTGGACAGCCTGCGCCGCGGTGCTGCGCGAGGCGGTCAGCAAGTCGGGACGGCCGGCCAGCGACGTCGCCGCCATTGGGATCACCAATCAGCGCGAGACGGTGGTGATCTGGGACAAGGCGACCGGCCGGCCCATCCATCCGGCGATTGTCTGGCAGGACCGACGCACGGCCGACGCCTGCGAGGCGCTTGTCCGCGCCGGGGTGGAGCCGCGGGTCACCGCCGTGACCGGCCTGTTGCTGGACCCCTATTTCTCGGCGACCAAGATCGCCTGGCTGCTGGACAACGTCCCGGGAGCCCGGGAGCGGGCCGAGCGTGGCGAGCTGCTGGCCGGAACCATGGATTGCTGGGCGATCTGGAATCTGACCGGCGGCGAGGTGCACGCCACCGACGTCACCAACGCCTGCCGCACCCTGCTGTACGACATCGAGGCGCAGGACTGGTCGCCGGAGATGCTGGAGATCTTCGAGGTTCCGGCGTCGCTGCTGCCCAGGGTGCTCGACTGCGCCGACGACTTCGGCATGACCCGTCCGGACATCCTCGGCCACCCGACCCCAATCCGCGGCGTCGCGGGGGACCAGCAGGCGGCGATGATGGGGCAGGGCTGCATCCATCCCGGCGAGATGAAGGCCACCTACGGCACCGGCTGCTTCATGCTGCTGAACACCGGCGAGACCCGCCCGACTTCACGCTCGCGCCTGCTGACGACCATTGCCGCCCGGGTCGGAGGACAGACGACCTATGCCCTCGAGGGCTCGATCTTCGTCGCCGGGGCGGCGATCCAGTGGCTGGGGGAGGGGCTGGGGCTGACAGGCGGGCCGGCCGCCGCCGAGGCGCTGGCCCGCACCGCCCGTCCCGGTAACGGGGTGGTGGTGGTGCCGGCCTTCACCGGCCTTGGCGCGCCGTGGTGGGACGCCGAGGCGCGCGGGGCCATATTCGGACTGACACGCGACGCCGGCCTGGCCGAGATCGCCGCCGCCACCTTCGACGCCTGCGCCCTGCAGACCCGGGACCTGATCGAGGCGATGCAGGCGGACGCCCCGGAGGCCTTCGGCGAGGCGGCGGAACTTCGGATCGACGGGGGCATGTCGCGAAGCGCCTGGTTCAGCCAGAGGCTGGCGGACCTGACCGACCTGCCGGTGTTCCGGGTCAACTACGAAGAAACCACGGCTCTGGGCGCGGCGCTTTTCGCCGGGGTCGGGGCCGGGGTGTTCGCCGATGTCGAGGCCGCCGCCAAGGCGCGACCGGGCGGTGAACGGCTGGTCAGCGCGATTGACGGCCATGCGCGGGAAAGCGCCTACGCCCGCTGGCTGGACGCGGTGGCCCAGGTGAGATCATGACCCTCGCCCCTTGACGCAGGGCGGCCCCGGCGCGACGGTTCAAACAACAGTTCCAATCGGGAAGGACATCGCCATGGCTGACGGTTCAACGCCGGCTTCATCGCTGAAAGACAAGGTCAGCGCCGAGGAGTGGAAGGCGCGGGTCGATCTGGCGGCTCTGTATCGCCTGGTCGCGCTGCATGGGTGGGACGACATGATCTTCACCCACATCTCGGCCCGCATTCCGGGGCCCGAGCACCACTTCCTGATCAATCCCTACGGCATGTTCTTCGACGAGATCACCGCCTCCTCGCTGGTCAAGATCGACCTGGAGGGCAAGGTCCTGCAGGAGACGCCCTACTTCATCAATCCGGCGGGCTTCACCATCCATTCGGCGGTGCACGCGGCCCGCGAGGACGCCATGTTCGTGATGCATCTGCATTCGGACCAGGGCGTAGCCGTCGCCGCCCAGGCCGAGGGGCTGCTGCCGCTGAGCCAGCATGCGCTGATCGTCCTGCCGCAACTGGCCTACCACGACTATGAGGGCATCGCCCTGAACCTGGACGAGCGGGAGCGGCTGGTGGCCGATCTGGGCCCGACCAAGAAGCTGATGATGCTACGCAACCACGGCACCCTGGCTGTCGGATCCTCTGCGGCGGAATGCTGGCTGGGCATGTTCTATCTGGAGCGGGCCTGCGCCCAGCAGGTGATGGCCCTGAGCGCGGGCCGTCAGGGGGTCCTGTTCGCGCCCGACGCCTCCCAGGCCGAGGTTCGCGGTCAGATGGGCAATGGCATGGGACCGATCGGCGGCCTGGCCTGGCCAGGCTGCCTGCGCCAGCTCGAGCGCAACCTGCCGGGCTACGACGCCTGACAGGACATCAAGCGCAAGCGGGCGGCATGGCGATGTCGCACGCGATCACGACCCGGTGCGGTTTGCGTGCGCGCGAACCGGGCGCCGGGTCGTTCTGTTTCAATCCCGATGGCCTTTGCCCTTGAAATACCGGTGCAATCCGAGCGAGGGCGGAACCTTTGTTGCCGCTCTGTAGCGGTTCAGACATGTGCGGGGCATGCGCGGCGGGTTTACAACACTCGCCGATGATCCATCTAGCGCGTCAATGCGCCGCCAGGGCGGCGGCGTCCGGGAGTAACAGTTGATCCGCCGCCATTTCTTTCTGATCGCAGCCGCCGCCATCCTGACCCTGATGGTCATCATCGGCGGCGTGCGCCTCGCCACCGCCGACGCCACGCCGGGCGGAAAGGCCGGCGGCGGCCAGCGCGCCGCTCAGGTCAGCCAGGTGGTGGTCGGAGAGCAGCCCTTCGCGGACCGGATATCGGTTCTGGGGGTGGCCAAGGGGCGCCAGTCGGTGACCATCACCTCCGACACCGCTGAACTGGTGACCGGCGTGCTGTTCAGGGATGGGCAGGCGGTCTCCAGGGGCCAGGTGCTGGTCACCCTGAAGGCGACCGAGCAGGACGCCGCCGTAGCCGAGGCCGAGGCGCGGGAAAGCCAGGCCCGGCGCGACTATGAGCGGTGGAAGACCCTCGCCGAGAAGGGCGTGGCACCCCGGGCGACGGCGGAACAGTATCTGGCCTCACTGCAGTCGGCCGAGGCGGCGACTGCGGCGGCCCGCGCCCGCAAGCTGGACCGGGTGATCCGCGCGCCGTTCTCCGGCGTGGTCGGACTGAGCGACATCGCCCCGGGCGCCCTGATCAGTCCGGGATCGCCCATCGTCAGTCTCGATGACCTGTCGATGGTGCGGGTCGATTTCGAGGTGCCGGACCGGTACCTGGCGGTGTTGCGCACCGGCTCGACCATCGTGGCCGCGCCCGACGCCTATCCGGATGAATCGTTCAGCGGGCGAATCGCCCAGATCGACACCCGCGTCGACACCACCACACGCGCGGTGACCGCGCGCGCCGAATTTCCCAATCCCGGCGGGCGACTGCGGCCCGGCATGCTGATGCGGGTCAGCATCGAACACGGTCAGCGACAGGCGCTGGCGGCGCCGGAGGCGGCGATCCAGTATGAGGGCGAGAAGGCCTTCGTCTTCGTCATCATTGATCGCGACGGCAAGCAGGTCGCCCGCAAGACCGAGGTGACGCCGGGGCTCAGTGAGGGCGGCCGGGTCGAGATCGTCGAGGGGCTGAAGGCCGGTGACAGGCTCGTCGCCGACGGCCTGAACCGCTTGCAGGACGGCCAACCGGTGCAGACCGGCGCCGGCCGCGCCCAGGGCCCCAAGGGCGCCAAGGGCGCGCGCTGATGCTGTCGGATCTGTCTGTCCGCCGCCCGGTCTTCGCCGCCGTGGCGGCGATCATCCTCTGCGTCATCGGCCTTGCGGCCTTCGTCGCCCTGCCGATCCGCGAACTGCCGAACGTGGACGCCCCGGTGGTGTCCATCTCGACCACCTATCGCGGGGCCTCGGCGGAAGTCATCGAGGAGCGGATCACCCAGGTGCTGGAGCGCCAGGTCTCGGGCGTACAGGGCATCGACCGGGTCAATTCCTCCAGCCGGGACGGCGTCTCGCGCATCAACATCACCTTCACCCTCAGCACCAATCTGGAGACGGCGGCCAACGATATCCGCGACGCCGTCAGCCGGGTGAGCGGCCAGCTGCCCGACCAGGCCGATCCGCCGCAGATCGCCAAGGCCAACGCCGACTCCTCGCCGATCATCATTCTCAACATGACCTCCAGCACCCTCAGCCTGCTGGAGATGGGCGACTACGCCGACCGCTATCTGGTCGAGCGGCTGTCGACCATTCCCGGGGTCGGGGCGGTGCGGATGGCCGGAGCCCCGCTGTATTCAATGCGCATCTGGCTGGACGCCGACGCCATGGCCGCCCGGGGCCTGACAGTCGAGGACGTCGAATCCGCACTCAACAGCCAGAATGTCGAGCTGCCGGCCGGCGCCCTGGAGAGCCAGTCCAAGGACTTCACCATCCGCGTCAACCGCGCCTATTCGCGGCCCGAGGACTTCGCCAGACTGCCGGTCAAGGCGTCGGGTACAGTGGGGGCGACGACGGCGTCCACCGTCACGGGCGCGAGGGGCGCCAACACCACCACCAGCACCGGACAGGTCACCAGCGCGGGGGTGACGCGACCGTCCTATGTCACCCGGCTCGGCGATATCGCCCGTATCGAGGAGGGGCCCGACGAGCGCCGCCGGCTGTTCAAGGGCAACGGCGTCGAGCAGATCGGCATCGTCCTGACCCGCCAGTCGCAGGCCAATGACCTGAAGATCGCCAAGCTGGCGACGGCCGAGGTCGAGCGGATCAACAAGGGCCTTCCGGCCGGCACCAGCCTGGTGATCGCCGTGGATTCCTCGAAGTTCACCTCCCAGGCCATCCATGAGGTGTGGATCACCATGGGCATCGCCCTGGCGCTGGTGGCTCTGGTCAATCTGGTCTTCCTGGGCAGCTGGCGGGCGGCGGTGATCCCCTCGGTCGTGGCGCCCATATGCCTGCTGTCGACCTTCATCGTGCTGGCGCCGATGGGCTTTTCACTGAACCTGCTGACGCTGCTGGCCCTGGTTCTGTCGATCGGTCTGGTGGTCGATGACGCCATCGTCGTGGTCGAGAACATCCAGCGGCGCGTCGATGATGGAGAACCCCCGGCGGTTGCGGCGCTGCGCGGGGCGCGGCAGGTGTTTTTCGCGGTGGTGGCCACGACCCTGGTGCTGATCAGCGTGTTCGCGCCGCTGATGTTCCTGCCCGGCTACATCGGCCGGCTGTTTGTCGAGCTGGCGGTGACCATCGCCTCGGCCGTGGCCTTCTCGGCCCTGATGGCGTTGAGCCTGTCGCCGATGATGGCGTCCAAGTTGCTGCGTCCGGCCCACGGCGAAGGCTGGCTGGCCCGCAAGGTCGACGCCGGCATGGCGCGGCTTCGGGCCTCCTATCACGACTCCCTGGATCTGCTGCTGGGCCGACGGGCCGCCAGCATCGGGGCGGCGATCCTGGTGGCGGTGCTGCTGGGGCTGGCAGGAGTGCTGTTCAAGACCGTGCCGCAGGAACTGGTGCCCAATGAGGACCGGGGCCGGGTCGACGTCAGCATGAACGGTCCCGAGGGCGCCGGCTATGAATACACCCTCAAGGCCGCCGCCCAGGTGGAGCAGCAGCTGAAGCGGTATGCCGACGAGGGCGAGGCCGAACGCTATGTCGTCAGCGTGCCGCGCTTTGGCCAGACCCAGTTCAATACCGGCAACGGCGTCCTGGTGATGAAGGACTGGGGCCAGCGGACCAAAACCTCCGACGAGGTCGCGGCCGAGCTAAACAAGACCCTCGGCGGGATTACCGGCGTCCGCGCCGTGGCCAGCGTGCGAGGGCCGTTCCAGCGCGGCGGCGGCGGCGGCTCCAACGTCGACCTGATCGCGCTGGGCAACGACTATTCGGAGATCAACCGCTGGCTCCAGCCCCTGCTGAGGGCGGCGGAGAACAATCCCGGCCTGTCGCGGCCGCGGGTGGACTATGAACCCAATGCGCCGCGCCTTTCGGTGGATATTGATCGGGACAAGGCCGCCACCCTCGGTGTTTCGGCCCAGGCGGTTGGCCGGGTTCTGGAGACCATGTTCGGGTCGCGAAGGGTCGGGACCTACATCAAGAACGGTCAGGAATACGACGTCATCGTCCAGACCGAGATCGACAAGCGGCGCACCATCGAGGACCTCAACACCCTCTATGTCCGTTCCGGCGCGGGGCAGCTGATCCCCCTGTCGAGCGTGGTGAAGACGGAGGTCCGGGGCGACATTCCGGACCGGCCCCGCGTCGACCGCCTGCGCGCGGTGACCCTGACCATGCAGCTCAACCCCGGCTATACGGTCGCCGAGGCGGTGGACTTCCTGCGCGCCGAGGCGGCCAAGCAGGACAATTCAACGGTGTCCATCGAGTGGGGCGGCCAGGCGCGCGACTTCCTGGAAGCCTCAGGCGCGGTGGGGCTGGCCTTCGGGCTGGCGCTGCTGCTGGTCTTCCTGGTTCTGGCGGCGCAGTTCGAGAGCTGGATCCATCCGGCGGTGATCATGCTGACGGTGCCCCTGGCGGCGCTGGGCGGGCTGTTCGGCCTGCTGGTCACCGGATCGACCATCAACACCTACAGTCAGATCGGCCTGGTCATCCTGATCGGCATCGCGGCCAAGAACGGCATCCTGATCGTCGAGTTCGCCAACCAGCTGCGGGACGAGGGAAAATCGATCCGCGATGCGGTGATCGAGGCGGCGTCGCTGCGGCTGCGGCCGATCATCATGACCAGCATCTCCGCGGCGTTCGGGGCCTTGCCGCTGATCCTGTGGCAGGGCGCGGGGGCCGAGAGCCGTCAGACGATCGGCGTGGTCATCTTCTTTGGCGCCATCGTCTCGACGATGCTGACGGTGTTCATCGTGCCGGTGTTCTACAACCTGCTGGCCCGGTTCACGAAGTCACCGGAGCATATCGCCCGACAGATCGAGGCCTTCGAGGCCGAGGAAGACGCCCGGAGCGCGCCGACGGCGGGATAGCTCAGGCTTCGTCCCGCAGCCTCTCCCGAATCTGCTTGTCGCTGCGCCGCATGGCCAGGGTCAGGACGGCGGCCAGCACCGCCGGCAGGATTGCCCAGGTCATGCCGGAGGCGGCGAGGAAGGTTGCGCCGCCGATGAGGCCGCTGATGCCCAGAATGGCAAAGGCGACCACCCAGTTGACGTTGCCTCTCCGGCGAAAATCGGCTCGACGGCCCGGGCGCTGGCGCCAGATGTTGACCACGCCACAGGCCCAGGCCGAGGCGAAACACCCTGCCGCCGAGACCAGGGCGGTCAGCGGCGCGAAGAGTCCGACCGCCAGCAGTGGGATCGCCACCAGAACGGCGGTCGGGATCAGGGCCGCCCAAAGCTTGGCGCGGGTGATCAGGCTCATGGAGGCGGGCGCGGCGACCAGCAGGTCGGGGGCGTCCTCGGCGGAGACGGTGATCCAGGTGAAGCTGGATGACAGCTGGCCGGCCATTACCGCCATGGCCGCGGCGGCGGTCGGCAGCAGCAGGCTGTCTCCCGCGCTGGCGTTGCGGACAAACACAAAGGCCAGCGGCAGCATGTAGAGGACGCGAAGCAGAACCTGCGAAAAGAGGGAGATGTCCCGCATCAGCAACCGCAGTTCCTTGCGAAGGGTTGCCGCGAAGGCGCCGGCCGCAAAGGCGCCGGTTACCCGCTTCGAAACGCGGCGAGCCGGATCGGAACCGATTGCGGAGGCGGCGTCGCGGGCAAACTGCCGGCCGAGCATCCCTGTGACCAGCATGAAGAAGACCAGCGACACCGCGAGAACCAGCAGAAGCGGGATCGGCTGGCCCACGGCGGCGCGGGCGATCAGGTCGGCATGTGGCGGCAGGTCCAGATGCGCCTCGCCGGTGAAGTAGGGTCGCAGCCAGCCCCAGCGGCTGTAGCTTTCGCTCTTGCCGCGAAGAATATTCGGCAGCTGGGAGCTGAGGAAAAGGGAAGCCCCGATTAGCGCCGACAGCACCTGCGCCAGGGTGCGGGTGCGGCGCGGGCCGATCAACCGAAAGAGCAGGGTGGTCAGCAGCAGGCCGACCGCGCTGGCTACCAGGCCCAGCGCAAGCAGCACGGGCAGAACTGCCAGCAAGGCCGGAGCGGCGATCACCGCGATCGGCGCCAGGAGCCCAGCGGCCAGCACCAGCCAGAACAGCGTGACCGAAAAGGCGATGCCGGCGAACCGCACCGCCAGGATGCGGCCCGGCGGCAAGGGTGAGGACAACAACAGGTCCAGGTCATCACGCAGGTAGAGAACCTGGGCGGCGCGGGCCAGGGTGGAAGACACCATGATGGTGAAGATCAGCAGGGCGACCAGGTCCACCGCGACCACCAGGACCGGATTCAGGTCATAGCCGACCTCGCGGACCAGGAAACCAAGGCCGATGCCGGCGGCGACCAGACCACAGACCAGCACCACCAGGGCGATGATCTGGACCGTGCGTCCCTTCTGCCGCTGCATCTCGCGCAGCAGCATGCGCAGCTCATGCGCCGCAAGCCATGCAATGGACCCCGCCTTGAGCCTCACGCGACGGCTGCCTGGCCGGTCAGTTGCAGGAACAGGTCCTCCAGGGTCGCGCCGGCGCCGCCGCCAAGTGCTCGGAGGTCTTCGAGGCTGCCCTCGGCCAGCAGCCGGCCGTGCTGGATGATGCCGATGCGATCGGCCATCCGTTCGGCCACCTCAAGGATGTGGGTCGTCAGGATGACCGTGCCGCCCTGGCGGACCCGCTCCTGCAGGACGTCCTTGACCTGCCTGGCCATGGCCGCGTCGAGGCCGGTTGGCGGTTCATCCAGCATCAGCAGCCGAGGATCGTGAATCAGGGCTCCGGCCAGCGCCGTCTTCTGCTTCATGCCGCGCGAGAAGCCCTCGCATCGCTGGGCGCGCTGGTCCCACAGGTCCAGCCATTTCAGCAGGTCCTCGGCCCGCTTGCGCGCGGTCTTGCCGTCGACGCCCCAGAGGCCGGCGACGAATTCCAGATACTCCATCGGATTGAGCCGGTCGTAGAGCATCGGCTCGTCGGGAGCCCAGGCGATGATCTGCTTGGCCGCGGCGGGGTCCTTGACCGCGTCCACGCCGAAGACGCTGATCGCGCCACTGGTCGGCGCCAGCAGGCCGGCCACCATCCGCAGGGTGGTGGTCTTTCCGGCTCCGTTGGGACCCAGCAAGGCGTAGAGCTCTCCGGACCTCACGGTCAGGTCGAGGTTGTCGACGGCGCGCTTGGCGCCGAAAGTCTTGGTCAGGCCGCTGAGATGCAGGGCGTCTGTCATGTTGAAGTCGAGACCTCTGCAATCCAACTCTACGCTGTCGTTATGGCAAAGGCCGCATCCGGACTCAACGGCGGTAGCCTTTGATCACGACGAGCCCTAAGAGGGGTGAAGAATTACGGCCGATCAGGGTTTGAAGGGCATGGATGAGGCGTTGATGACGGTCCAGAGCGAGGACATCGCCCTGCTGCGACGGCTGGAAGAACGTATTCTCTGGCTGGCCAGCTGGACGATTCACAACGCCAATCACCTGCGGGAAAGTCGCGATGGGCTGAAGGTGGGCGGGCATCAGGCCTCCTGCGCCTCGATGACCACCCTCATGACGGCGCTCTATTTCCGCGCCCTGCGACCGCAGGACCGGGTCGCGGTCAAGCCGCACGCCAGCCCCATCTTCCATGCTATCCAGCATCTGTTCGGCCGCCAGAGCCTTGATCAACTGAGGCGGTTCCGCAGCCTCGGAGGGGCCCAGTCCTATCCCTCGCGCACCAAGGACCAGGACGACGTCGACTTCTCGACCGGGTCGGTGGGCCTGGGCGTGGCGATGACCGCCTTCGCCAGCCTGACGCAGGACTATCTGGCCGCGCGAGGGGCGATCAAGCCCGATGCGATGGGGCGGATGATTTCGCTTCTGGGCGACGCCGAGCTGGATGAGGGCAACATCTATGAATGCCTGATCGAGGCCTGCAAGCACGACCTGCGCAACACCTGGTGGATCGTCGACTACAACCGGCAGAGCCTGGATGCGACCACCTCCGACCGGATGTTCACCCGCTATGGCGAGATCTTCGACGCCGCCGGCTGGCGGGTCGAGACCCTCAAATGGTCCAAGCGCCAGCTGGCGGCGTTCGCCCGGCCCGGCGGCGAGGCCCTCAAGGCCTGGATCGAGACGGCGGCCAATGACCTCTATTCAGCCCTGACCTATCAGGGCGGAGCCGCCTGGCGGGAGCGGCTGAACGCCGACCTGGCCGGCGACAGCAAGGCCCTGAAGCTGGTGGCCAGCTACTCCGACGACGATCTGGCGTTGGTGATGACCGAACTGGGCGGGCACTGCCTGGAAACCGTTCTTGAGGCCTTTGCCCGCGCGGCCGAGGACGATGCTCCACGGCTGTTCATCGCCTATACGGTCAAGGGATGGCGGCTACCCTTCCAGGGCCACAAGGACAACCATTCGGGCCTGATGACGCCGACGCAGATCGACGAACTTCGGGGCCGACTCGGGGTTGTCGAGGGCGAGGAGTGGGACATTTTCTCGGGCCTGGGCGACAATGAGCGAACGGCCCTGAGGCGGGTCGTCGACACCGCTCCCTTCGCTGCCCGCACGGACGGGCGCCGAAACCCCGAAACCATCGCCACGCCGACTGCCGAGGATCTGCTGCAGGCCGTCGCCGGGGGAGGGGAGCAGTCGACCCAGGCCGCATTCGGCAAGGTGATGTTCGAGATCGCCAAGCGGATCGACGCTTTTTCCGGGCATGTGGTGACCACCTCGCCCGATGTCACGGTCTCGACCAATCTGGGCGGCTTCGTGAACCGTCGTGGGGTGTTCCACCGCCGGGCGCATGAGGACGTGTTCAAGAACCGCCGCATTCCCTCGGCCCAGGTTTGGTCGATGGTCGAGACGGGACAGCACATCGAACTGGGGATCGCGGAGAACAACCTGTTCATCGCCCTGGCGGCGCTGGGCCTGTCGGGTTCGCTGTTCGGGGAGCGACTGTTCCCGGTCGGCACCCTGTATGACCCCTTCATCGCCAGGGGCCTCGATGCCCTGAACTACGCCTGCTATCAGGACGCCCGCTTCCTGCTGGTGGCGACGCCGAGCGGCCTGACCCTGGCGCCCGAAGGCGGAGCTCACCAGTCGATCGGCACGCCGTTGATCGGCATGAGCCAGCCGGGTCTGGACAGCTATGAGCCGGCCTTCGCCGACGAGACCGCGGTGCTGATGGCCCACGCGTTTGACCGGATCCAGCAGCCGGATGGCGGCTCGACCTATCTGCGCCTTTCCACCCGGGCGCTCGCGCAGCCCGAGCGGTCGGACGAGGTCTGGCGCACAGGAGTCGTCGAGGGCGGTTACTGGATGAAGCCGCCGGCGCCCGGCGCGCGCCTGGCGCTGATCTACAGCGGCGCCATTGCGCCGGAGGCCCTGGCGGCCTTCGAGGCCATTGTTGAGGACATGCCCGGCGCCGGACTGCTGGCCGTGACATCGCCGGACGTGCTGCATGCAGACTGGACCGCCGCGGGACGGGCGCGATGGACCGGAGAGTCGGCGCGCGCCAGTGTGGCCGAACGCCTGCTGGCTCCGCTGGCCGCGGACGCCGTGCTGGTCACGGTTCTGGACGGATCACCGGCCGCCCTGTCCTGGCTGGGTTCGGTCAGGGGGCAGAAGGTGCGGGCCTTGGGGATGGAGGCGTTTGGCCAGTCCGGCGATTTGCCCGATCTCTATGCGAAGTACCGGCTAAATTCCGATGCTATTATCGATGCTTGTGCTGATCTTCTCATCTAGATCGGACGCTTGCTGAGGTCCCAGCGCGACGAGCCGGGGCAGGCTTCAGCCCAACGTCATGCCCAGGATCAGACCGTCCGGATCGAAGCGATAGATATGGGTGACCTTCTGGGTCGACCATTCCTGACCTTCTGGATTGCGCACCGTCTGAACGCCTTCAAGCACGATGCGGCCATCGTCCAGCGCCCTGATGGACAGGGGAAGAACCTCTGTGGTGATCAGGCCGACCTGTTCGCGCCAGTAGGCCTCAAGGGCTTCCAGCCCCTTCATCTGCACGCCGGCCAGTTCATCGAACCATTCGACATCAGGGGCCATGCCGGCCAGGACCGTGTCGATGTCGCCTCTGTTGTAGGCCTCATACAGGGCTTCCAGGCGCGCGATATTCGCCAGACCTGCTTCAGAGGGCCCGGTCACCGCGGATCTGGCCTGTCCATGCGGGATATCAGACCATCGAGGAACTCGTAACGAAGGGTTTCCTCACCGTCGTCCCAAAGCCGGCCTTCGGGATTGGTGATCTGGTGTCGGAAGGCGACCATAAACGCGCCGTCACTGGAGGCCTTGGCGGAGACCAGGGTCAACTCGCCCCTGATCAAGCCGAGAACCCGCCTCCAGTGGACAATCAGCGCCTCACGACCCACGACCCGACCACCGTCGAACAGGTCGGCGAAGTCGGCCTGAGGGTGCACGCGGGCGGCCATGCCTTCGACGTCACGCCGGTTGAAGGCTTCGTAGAATTCCCTCACCAGGGCTTTGCGGCCGTCCATGCCCGGATCTTGATCCCCTCAGGTCCCACGCCAAGCTTCGCAAAACGTGGGTATCACAAATGACGGGTCTGGTCGCGGGCAGAATTACTCTGGAGGCTTGTAGCCGCTTTCGACCTTCAGATAGGCGATCAGGTCGATCCGCTTCTGAGGATCCTTGACCCCGACGAAGGTCATCCGGTTGCCAGGCAGGAAGCTCTGAGGATTGGTCAGCCAGGAATCCAGCTTCTCGGCATCCCAGACGAAGCCAGCGTTCTTGAGGGCGTCGGAATATTTGAAGCCTTCATGGCTGCCCGCCTTGCGGCCGAAGACGCCATAGAGATTGGGGCCGGTCATGTTCGGACCCCCAGGCGTGATGTTGTGGCAGGACCGGCAGAGGGCGAATTGCTTGCGACCGTTTTCAAGATTGCCGGTGTTGTAGGGGGCGGGCAGCGCCGCCAGGACAGCCTGTTTCTCGGCGTCGGTCATCTCGGGCGCAGCCGGCGCCGCGGCGGGCGGTGCGGCCGCTGGGCTGCTGTCTGCGGATCCGCCACTCTCCGGGGCTTTCGAGCAGGCTGAAAGCGAGACCGCGACGCCGAGCGTCAGAGCCGCGATGAAAAGTGAAGCGCGCATGATGCCTCCGATGACTTGATACCGGACGGTAGGCCCATCGCCGGGCCGTTTCAACGCCGGGATTGATCTGAATAGCCAGACGCGGAACGCCATCTTGACGCAGTGTAACGCCAAGGTTACATGTAACCCATACGTTACATGGTGGGGAAGAGATCGATGTTCGTGAAGCCCGGCGGTTCGCCCGCCGAAATCGCCGAAAAACTGCAAGCCCGGCGCGTCCGGATCATGCGGGTCCAGGCCGTGCTGTTCGTTGCCTGGCAGGCCGCCTTCATCAACAATCTTCGTGGTCTCCACAGCCCGTTGCGGACGGTCGATCATCTTCAGCTGTCTGGATTCGCCGTCTGGGCCGCAGCCCTGATGATGCTTCTGGCGACGGGCGGCGGATGGTGGCGGAGCCGGGCCGTCCGCGAGATTCTCGATGATGAGGTGACCCGGGCCCACCGGGCCTCGGCTCTTGCCTGGGGCTACTGGACCCTGGCCCTGTCGGCTCTGGGACTCTATCTGGCGGCCCAGTTGGTCACCATCCCCGCGTTCGAGTCGGCGCATGGCCTGTTGACCCTGGGCGTCCTGGTTCCGACGCTGCGGTTTGTCTTTCTGGAGCGACGTTCGGAACGGAATGGCTGAGGCGACGCTGCAAAACGGCCTCAAGGCGGCGCGGACCCGGTTGGGACTCACCCAGGCCGATCTGGCCGAGAAGGTCGGGGTGACCCGAAAGACCATCAACACCGTCGAGAATGGCGTCTTCGTGCCATCCACCGTGCTCGCCCTGCGCCTTGCCCAGGCGTTGGAGATGTCTGTGGAAGCCTTGTTCTGGCTGTCGGGTGAGGAGAGCTAAGAGCCGCTTCAGTCGTCGCTGCGAGGCTTGCCCCTGCCGGCCTTTACACTGGCGCGGATGGCCTTGCCTTCCAGGCGCCGAAGTCTCGAGGCGTTGGTGGGTCGGGTCTTCTTGCGGGGTTTGGGTTTGTCGGCCGCCTTGCGGATCAGCTCGACAAGGCGATCGACCGCGTCCTGGCGGTTCATTTCCTGGCTGCGGTAGCTCTGGGCGAAGATGACGATGACGCCGTCCTGGGTGGCCCGTGATCCAGCGAGCCGCTCCAGCCGGGCCTTGACGTCATCAGGAAGGGAGGGGGAGGTCCGCGCATTGAACCGCAGTTCGATCGCGGAACTGGTCTTGTTGACGGCCTGACCGCCGGGACCGCTGGCCTTCACGGCGCGCTGTTCCAGCTCGTCCTCGTCGAGATTGATGGTCGGGGTCACGGGGATCATGGCGCGGTCAGATAGACCCCGGCGCCATGATCCGCCAGACCGGGTCTAGTTGAAGACGTCGGCGTCGCCGCCACGACCCTTGGGATCAGGGCCGAACCGGTTGGGTCCGGGCGTGCCGTCGAGGACGTAGAAGATCAGCAGCACGATCGCGCCGATCAGCGGGATCAGGCCAATGAAGAGCCAGAAACCCGACCGGCCAGTGTCGTGCAGACGCCGCACCGCGACCGCCAGAGTGGGCAGGAAGGTGCCAAGACCAAAGATGAGCAGGAGAATGTTGACCGGACCGAAGCTTTCCGGATCGCCGTTGCTCATCATGGCCGCCAGCACGACCAGGACGATTTCGACCGCGGTCAGAAAGAGGATGTAGAGCCAGTACTCCGAACGCCGGGCGCGCCCCTGAAAGTCTACGTATTTGCGGAAAGGTGCGAACATCAGGTCCATTTGTGTTCCCCAGATTTGTCCGGCCAGCCCCGGCCGGTGGGATCGAGAGTGCCTTCCCGGTCGGGATTAGGCAACCGGCGGTCTCTCAAGCGAATACGCTGGCCGCTGTCGGCTCGCCGCCCCGGGGGTTGGGGCCATAGATGTTCGGTCCCGCCGTGCCATCGAGCAGGCTGAAGATGAACAGAACAAAGCCGCCCAGCGGCACCAGGCCGATCAGCACCAGCCATCCCGACATGTTTGCGTCGTGCAGTCGGCGGACCGTCACCGCCAGATTGGGCAGGATGAGCGCGAGGTAGGTCAGGCCGCCCAGCAGAATGACAATGCCGCCGGCAGCCGAGGACGTATCACTTGCGGGTCCGTCTTCCAGGCTGCCGGTCGCGGCCATGACGGCGATGAACACAATCACGAAAGCGGCGACGAGCAGCACCCGGAACAGAAAGAACAGCCAGTATTCGGTGCGGCGCGCGCGACCATGGAAGTCCGCATATTTGCGCAGCGGTTGAAACATCAGGTCCATGGAACGCCCCCTTCAGCTCAGGGAACAAGTCTAGGAAGAATGCCCCCATGACCGCAAGCTGTCAGCTTGGGCGACGGCGCGCCCGATTGATCGCCTCATCAAGGGTCTGGAGGAACCGTGACCGGTCCCGGGGACCGAAGGGCGGCGGACCGCCGGTGATCTCGCCGGTCGAGCGGATATGCTCCATGATCGACCTCTGGGCGAGCAGCGCGCCAATGCTGTCCGCCGTGAAGGGCTGACCATTGGCGCGAATCGCCTGGGCTCCGGCCTTGAGGCAGAGGTCGGCCAGAGGGATGTCGTTGGTCACCACCACGTCACGGGGGCCGCAGCGCTCGGCGATCCAGGCGTCGGCGACGTCCGGACCGGCATCGACGACTATGCGCTCGATCAGGGGCGAGGCCGGGACCATCATGAAGCTGTTGGCCACGACCCAGGTCTTGAGGCCGTAGCGGGCGGCGACCTTGTAGGTCTCGTCCTTCACCGGACAGGCGTCGGCGTCGATGAAGATCTGGATGGGCGCGGCGGTCATGGCGGCCATAGAGCAGGCGGCGACCGGTTTGTCAGGCCCCTGGCGGATCGACTATGGCTGGCAGGACAGGGAAGGGCGGCATGAACAGGCAGATCGTGATCGGACTGGCGGCGGCTCTGGCGACGCTGCTCTCGGCCTGCGGCGCTTCACCGCCACCGCTGCTGGCGACGCCGGGGGTCAAGCCCGTGGCGGACAAGAGCGAATGGTCCGGCCTGCCGCGTCTGCCCGTCAAACGCGGCGTGGTGTTCCGTGGCCGGCCGGGCGTATCGGCCTTCAACATTCACAACTACCTTGACCATGACGGCCGCCAATTCTCGATCATGTGGACATCCGGGGCCGTGCACGAAGGCGAGGCCGGCTCGCGGGTCATGCGGGCGGTCAGTGACGACGGCCTGACCTGGTCCGCCCCGACCTTCCTGACCCCGCCGCCGCCGCCCGGCCAGCGCTATTTTGCCCGGGGATACTGGCGACGCGGGACCGAAACCCTGGCCCTGGTCTCGAGCGACCGCGAGGGGGATTATTTCGGACCCGACCTGAGGATGCTGGCCTTCGCGCCCGGCGATCGTCCGGACCAGCCCTGGACCCTTCGCGGCGTCCTGGCGAACGGCGTGATCACCAACTTTCCACCCCGCAGGCTGGCCGACGGCCAATGGTTCGAGTCGAGCCGCGACAGCGCCATGCGGCCCGGCTTCATCAAGGGCGGGGTGTCTTCGTGGGACAGCTGGCGCAGGATCGATGTGCCGCCGCCGACGGTTCGCTGGGAATGGCGAATGTGGCCGGCGACGCCCGCCGGTCGTCGTCCGCCGGGCGAGGCCTGGAAGTCGTGGCTGCGGGTTCCTCTGCCGACGCGGGTCAGGCCGCAACTGGATGAGCCGATCTGGTGGACCTTGCCGGACGGGCGATTGACCGGGCTGTATCGCGACAACAGCGGACGCAGGCTCTATCGGGCCATGGGCAGCGCCGACGGGGAGCATTGGACGCGGCCCCGGCGGACGAACTTTCCCGACGCCAGCTCCAAGATGGCCGGTCTGCGCCTGAGCGAGGGCCTCTATGTGATGGTCTCCAATCCGCGTCCCGACGCCAAGGAACGCAGTCCTCTGGTCCTGTCAGTGTCGGCGGACGGCTTGAGCTTTACCGCCATGGCCATCCTGCTGGACGAGCCGACATCGCGCCGGGCCTTCGGCAACCGCAAGACCCCGGGCTATCAGTATCCGCAACTGCTGGAGCACGATGGACGGCTGCTGGTCGCCTATTCCCGCAACAAGGAGGATATCGAGGTGATCGCCGTGGCCGTCAGCGACATCGAGGCGCTGGCGAAGCGGCAGCGCCCGGGGTGATCTTGGTGCCGGCTGCAGGGATCGAACCCGCGACCTTCGGTTTACAAAACCGCTGCTCTACCATCTGAGCTAAGCCGGCAAACGCTTGCGCGCCCTGTCGCGGGCGCCCAAATGCGACAAACCGGGGCGCGCGTCCAGCCCCAACTCATCCGCCCCCGCAAGGAGCTCTTCAATGGCCAAGCCCCTGACGATCACCATCCCGCACCAACTGGGCAAGGATCAGGCCCGCGCCCGTATCGAGAGCGGCTTTGGCAAGATCGAACAACAGTTCGCCGGCGGCGGGCAGGCCAAGGTCGAAAAGTCCTGGGACGGGGACCGGATGAGTTTCACCGCCCTGGCGATGGGCCAGACCATCACCGGAACCCTGGACGTGCTGGACGACGCGGTGCGGCTGGACATCGCCTTGCCGGGCTTCCTGGCCATGTTCGCCGGCAAGGTGAAGGACAAGGTCCAGGACGAGGCGCGGCTGCTGCTGAAGTAGGAATGGTCGCCGCTCCCCGCGGCTCGGACAGGGACCAACCGGTCGCACGCAACAGCCCGCTGTCATTTCGCGTGACGCTCGCCTATATCCGCGCCCCATGACGCGCGTTCTCATCACCTCCGCCCTGCCGTACATCAACGGGATCAAGCACCTCGGCAATCTGGCCGGCTCGATGCTTCCCGCTGACGTCTTCGCCCGGTTCCTGCGCGCCCGGGGCCGTGAGGTGCTGTACATCTGCGCCACTGACGAGCACGGCACGCCAGCGGAACTGGCCGCAGCGGCGGCCGGTCAGGACGTCCGCACCTATTGCGATGAGCAACATGCCCTGCAGCACGACATCAGCCGCGCCTTCGGCCTGTCGTTCGACTGGTTCGGCCGCAGTTCCAATCCGCCCAATCATCGCCTGACCCAGCATTTCGCCGAGGCGCTGGAGGCCAAGGGGCTGATCGAGGAACGGACCGACAAGATGGTCTATTCCGTCGACGACAAGCGCTTTCTGCCGGACCGTTATGTCGAGGGGACCTGCCCGCACTGCGGCCATCCCAAGGCCCGGGGCGATCAGTGTGACAATTGCGGCAATCTGCTCGACCCGGTCGACCTGATCGATCCCTACAGCGTGATCAGCGGCTCGCGGAACATCGAGGTGCGCGATACCCGCCACCTGTACCTGCTGCAGACCAAGGTCGAGGCACGCATCCGCGCCTGGGTTGACGCCAACAGCGCCGACTGGCCCAACCTCACGCGGTCGATCGCCTACAAGCATCTGGACGAGGGCCTGATCGACCGGGGCATCACCCGGGATCTCGCCTGGGGCATTCCGGTGATGAAGGACGGCGCGCCCCGCCCCGGGTTCGAGGACAAGGTCTTCTATGTCTGGTTCGACGCCCCCATCGAATACATCGGCGCCACGGTTGAATGGGCCGAGGCGACCGGCGCTGACTGGGAGCGCTGGTGGCGAGAGGACAAGGGCGCGACGGACCTCGAATACGTCCAGTTCATGGGCAAGGACAATGTCGCCTTCCACACGGTCAGCTTCCCCGCGACGATCCTTGGCAGCGAGGAGCCCTGGAAGAAGGTCGACCGGCTGAAGGCCTTCAACTGGCTGAATTGGTATGGCGGCAAGTTCTCGACCAGCGAGCGGCGTGGCGTGTTCATGGACGCGGCGATTGATCTGCTGCCGGCGGATCTGTGGCGCTGGTACCTGACCGCCAACGCCCCGGAAGGCTCCGACACGGCCTTCACCTGGGAGCAGTTCCAGTCGTCGGTGAACAAGGACCTGGCCGATGTGCTGGGCAATTTCGTCAATCGCATCGCCAAGTTCGCCGAGAGCAAGTTCGAGGGCGTGGTTCCGGACGGCGGCGAAGCCGGCGAACTGGAGCTGAAGCTGTACGACGACCTGGACGCCGGGATCGCCGATCTGACCAGCCAGCTGGACGCCATCGAGATGCGCAAGGCCGCTCAGGCCCTGCGGGCGCTGTGGGTGCTCGGCAACGAGTATCTGCAGGTCGCTGCGCCCTGGACCGCCATCAAGATCGACCGCGACCGGGCCGCCGTGGCGGTTCGCACCGCCCTGAATCTGGCGGCGCTTTATGCGCGTCTGTCGGCGCCCTTCATCCCCTTCGCGGCCGAGAAGATCGCCGAGGCGCTTGGCCAGGGCTGGCCGCTGGACTGGCCCTCGGACGGTGCGGCGGTGGAGCTCAATCGGCTTGCGATTGGTCAGACGATCCGCGCGCCGGAAGTCCTGTTCCGCAAGATCGAGGACGAGCAGATCGCCGAATGGGCTGAACGCTTCGGCGGGGAGCCCGCCTGACCCTTTCTCCCTCAGGGAGAGGTGTTACCGGAACCGCCAGGCCTCTTCGGCGGCGCGTTTCAGGGCGCGGCTCTTGTGCAGGGTCTCGTCGTACTCGGCGTCGGCGTCACTGTCGGCGACCACGCCGCCGCCTGCCTGGACGTAGAGCATGCCGTCCTTGACCAGGCCGGTGCGCAGAACGATGCAGGTATCGACCGACCCGTCGGCGCCGAAATAGCCGACCGCGCCGGCATAGGTCAGGCCGCGCTTTTCCAGCTCCAGCTCGTCGATGATTTCCATGGCCCGCACCTTGGGCGCACCGGACAGGGTGCCGGCGGGTAGGGCGGCCATCAGCACATCGACCGGATCCAGTCCGTCGGGCGCATCACCCTCGACGTTGGAGACGATGTGCATGACGTGGCTGTAGCGTTCGACGATGAAGCTCTGGGTGACCCGGACGGCCGGTCCCCTGGTGCGGGGCGTGGGCTCGTTGCGGCCTTCCTCGCGGAGCCGCGCCACCCGACCCACATCGTTGCGCCCAAGGTCCAGAAGCATCAGATGCTCGGCCCGCTCCTTGGGATCGGCCAGCAGTTCGGCCTCGAGGGCCTGATCCTCCTCCGGCGTGGCGCCGCGGGGCCGGGTGCCGGCGATCGGCCGGATGGTGATCTTGCCGTCGCGCAGCCGCACCAGGATTTCCGGACTGGAGCCGACCAGCTGGAAGTCGCCGAAGTTCAGATAGAACAGGAAGGGCGAGGGATTGGTGCGGCGCAGGGATCGGTAGAGAGCGAAGGGCTGGTCCGGATAGGGCGCGCTGAACCGGTGGCTGGGCACGACCTGGAAGATGTCGCCGGCGACAATGTAGTCCTTGGCCTTGTCGACGATGCGGGCGTAGTCAGCCCGGCTGACGCGGGTCTCGAAGGTCATGGCTTCGGCGCTTGCCGGCGGCGCGGGCGGCGGCATGGCGCCCTTCAGGTCAGCCAGGACCTCGTCCAGCCGCGCACGGGCGGCATTGTAGCCGAGGCGGGCGTCAACACCGGCTCTGGGCCTGGCCGGCGCCACAAGCAGGATCTCCTGCGCGATGGCGTCGAACACGGCCACCACCGAGGGACGGATCATGATCGCGTCAGGCAGGCCGAGGGGATCGGGATTGACCTCCGGAAGGCGCTCAACCAGCCGCACCATGTCATAGCCGATCGCCCCGAAGACGCCGGCGGAGGGCGGGGGCAGGCCCGCCGGCAACTCGATCCTCGAACTGGCGACCAGATCGCGCAGGCTGTCCAGGGCGCCGCCGGGCTGAGGGGTGAAGCGCCCGGCGCCGATAGCTTCGCCCTCAGCGATCTCGGCCTGGTCGCCGCGACAGCGCCAGACCAGATCAGGCTTCATCGCGACAATCGAATAGCGGCCGCGCCAGGCCCCGCCCTCGACGCTTTCGAACAGGAAGGCGTAGGGGCGCTGACGGGCGATCTTGAGATAGGCCGAAACCGGCGTTTCCAGATCGTCGATCAGCCGCGTCCAGACCACCTGCGGCCGGCCCGCGTTCCAGGCCTCGGCAAAGGCGTCAAAGGCCGGCTCCGGCGCGTCCGGCGCCGTCACTTGCCCTTCGCGTCCTTCTTGGCGTCGCCCGTCTCGGCTTCGACAGGCTTTTCGGCGTAGTCCTTGGGATCGACGCCGAGGGCGGTCAGGGCGCGATCCCGGTTGGTTTTCACCGTGACCTTGCCCTTGGCGTAGTCCTGGATCGAGGTGACGACGTCTCCGAAGATCGACTGGGTGAAGTTCTGACGCTGTTGCTCGGTCATCTGGGCGACATCGCTGACGGAGCCTGACCGCACCGCGGAAATCCGGCCGACCATCAGGCCCTCCTTGGGCAGGCCCGCGTTGAACACCTGGCCCTGCGATCCGTCCAGCGTCGCCGACAGGACCTCCCGGCCCAGGGCCTCATGATCCTGGGCGCCCGCGCGGGTCATCTTGTCCAGCTTGACCAGCTTGTAACCGGCGGAGGCCGCAACCGCTTCCATGCTCTCGCCCTTGCGGACGCGGGCGGAAAGGGCCTCGGCCCGGTCCTGCATCATCTTGGCCTGCTTGCGGCCCATGAGCAGCTTGGTCAGGTCGCCGCGGATTTCCGACAGCGGCGGCAGGGCCGGAGCGATCACCTTGTCGACCCGGACGGCGAATTGATCGCCCGCCGAGATTTCGACCAGCTGGCTTTCCTGTCCGGCCTGGGTGGCGAAGGCGGTGTCGAGGAGTTCCTTGCTCAAGCCTTTGACCGGCGTGCCATCGATGCCGATGCCCTGGGCGCTGACCGGGCCGATGGTGACCACCTCGACGCCGGCCTTGGCTGCGGCCTCGGCGAAGCTGGCGCCCTGGCTGTGGGCGTCGTCATAGGCTTGAGCCTGATTGTAGGCCTTGTTGTTGGCGGCC
The DNA here is from genome assembly GCA_019636175.1 of Caulobacter sp. Lineage (GTDB taxonomy): Bacteria > Pseudomonadota > Alphaproteobacteria > Caulobacterales > Caulobacteraceae > Caulobacter. Next base: position 50,865 of record JAHBYC010000003.1, read on the forward strand.
GCGGCGATGACGTCCTTTTCGATTTCGGCGCGATGATCCTCGAGCGTGGCGGCGTGTCCGGGCGTGATCCCGGTGACCTTGACCACGGCATAGCCCAGCTCGCCCTTCAACGGCCCGCTCACCCCGCCTTCCGGCAGACTGAAGGCGGCGTCGCCGATGACCTTGTCGAACATCGCGCTGCGGGGCTTGTCGTCATAGAGGATCGGCTCGACGCCCGCCGCCTTGGCGACGACGGCGGGATCCTCGCCCTTCTTCAGCTTGTCGGCGGCCTCGGCGGCGGCCTTTTCGGACTTGACCGAGATCTGCACGATGCTGCGGGTTTCCGGAGCCGACAGGCTGTCCTTGCGGAAGTTGAACCGCTTCTCCACCTCGGCCGGATCGGCCTTCATGTCCTTGATGTATTCGTCGGAATTGAAGCGAACCACCGAGATCTGACGGAACTCGGGCCGCATCAGCCGGGCCGAGTTCTCCTTCATGAAGTCCTGCATTTCCTTTTCGGTCGGCGGCTCGATCTTGCCGACGCTGGCAGGGGTGACGACGAAATAGGTCAGGTCGCGCTGTTCCAGGAGATAGGCGCCCTGCAGGGCGGCGTAGATCCGAGGAGCCTTGAGCCCCGCGGTCAGCGATCCCGCAAACTGCTGGCGCACGATGCCGTCGGCGATGCTCTTGCGGAATTCGGCTTCGGTCAGGTTGTTATCGCTGAGCAGCCGAAGGAAGTCGCCTTGGTTCAGTTTGCCGGTGATGTCGTCAAACAGGCCGGGAACCTGCATCAACTGCGCCTTCATCTCCTCTTCGATGAGGGAATCGGACGCCTTGAGGCCGAGCCGGGCGAGAAGCGCCGACAGGGCTTCATTCTGGGCCAGTTCCTCAAGCACCTGGCGGTCAAACCCGTTCTGCAGCGCTACTTCGTTGGTGATCTTCTGCTGATACTGCTGTTCCAGCTGGCTCTTGGCGCGCTCGAAGGCGTTCTTGAACTCCTGGCCATCGACCTCGCGGTTGCCCGCCTTGATCACCCAGGTGCCGATCTGGGCGGAGAAGGGGTCGAACTTGCCGAAGCCAAGGAAGGCCATGCAGACAATCAGCAGGCCAAGGATCCCGGCGGCGAACCAGGACTTCATGAACTTTTTCAGGGCGGCGAGCATGGACGGGTCGAACCTTTGTCGAAGCGGCCGCGCGCGGCCGTGAGGGGCGGGTATATCTTCGCCGCGACAGGACAGGCAAGGGTGGCGGAATGTTGGCGTGACATACGCTTTCGGGGCGGCTAGTCCCGGACCGTCAAAACGATGGAGAGTTCGCCGCAATGACAGCCGCCCGCCCGCTGGTCGCCGGAAACTGGAAGATGAATGGTCTGGCGATTTCGCTGGACGAGGCGCGCGCCGTCTCCGCCGCCATTGACGCCCAGCCGCCAGCCTGCCGCGTGGCGATCTGCCCGCCCTCGACGCTGGTCCACCGCATGGCCGACGCCCTCGGCGGCGGCGCTCTGGAGATCGGCGGCCAGGACTGCCGGGCCGAGGTCAACGGCGCCTTCACCGGGGATATTTCGGCGGAGATGCTGGCGGACGCGGGCGCCGAACTGGTGATCCTCGGCCACTCCGAACGCCGGGCCGGCTATGGCGAAAGCGACGCCCTGGTGGCGTCAAAGGTCGACGCCGCGCTTCGGGCCGGGATCGAGCCGATCGTCTGCGTCGGAGAAACCCTGGCCCAGCGGGAGGCGGGTGAGACCCTTGCGGTGGTGACCGGTCAGGTGAAGGCCAGTCTGCCGTCTTCGCTGCAAGGGAAGGCCTTTGCGGTCGCCTATGAGCCGGTCTGGGCCATTGGCACGGGGCTGACCCCGACCCTTGAACAGATCGAGGAGGTGCATGTCGCCATCCGCGAGACCCTGGTCGCCCAGTTCGGCGAGGAGGGCCGCGTTCCGCCGATCCTTTATGGCGGCTCGGTAAAGCCTTCCAATGCCGCGGAAATTCTCAAGGCGCGGGAGGTGGGCGGCGCCCTGGTCGGCGGCGCTTCGCTGAAGGCTGCGGATTTTCTGGGGATCATCACCGCGGCCTGAGGCCGGAAGGCCGGGGTAGGGGCAGGCGGCAGCGCTGGGCGGCTGGCCTAGGCGACGATCTTGCCGGCCGAGGCCTGTTCGGCCGCCAGTCGGCGGGCGCGGAGGAACATTTCCAGGCGGGCGACGCCAAGGAACCCGACGGCGAAGGCCATGAAGGCGTCGGTGATCAGCAGCGGGTTGATGTGCCAGGCGACAGCGCCGGTCTCCATCAATTGGCGAAGCCCCAGCCGCACCGCCATGAGGACCAGAATGAAGACCAGGGCGGCAGGCGAGGTCTTGACCATCGGCCGCCCTGTATCGGCGTCGATGTGGATCGCCATCATCCGGCCGCGCTGCCAACCCAGAGCGCTGCCCGCCGCCATGCCAAGGACGATCCAGAGGAAATCTCCGACCGCGAGATGCGCCGTCACGGTCATGGCGACAAAGCCGATCACCAGCAGCGCCGGAACGATCCACATGGTGGTCATGGCCAGGGGTCTTGGGGCGCCGCCCCGCATACGGAACAGGATGACAAGCGCCGCGACGCCGATGCCGATAACCGGACCCCAGGTCTGTCCATCCGAAGGGCTCATCGTCAGGCCTCCACGACAGCGGTGTTGAGCGCCCGCGCCAGGCGCTCAGGGGTTTCGGCGCCATGCACGGCGATGCGTCCGCCGAAGATGGTGAAAGGCACCCCGCTGACGCCGGCCTGCACGGCCATCACATGCTCGCGGGTCACCGCATCCTTGTCGGCGCCTTCGGAGAGGGCCTGAAGGACCACCATCCGCTCCATGCCGATCGACTCGGCGATGTCAGCCAGAACCATGGGATCGCCGATGTCTCGCAACTCGACGAAATAGGCGGCCATCACCGCCTCGATGGCCTGGGCCTGAAGTCCCACGCCCTGGGCCCAGCGGATCAGTCGGTGGGCGGCATTGGTGTTGGGCGACATCGGGATATCGGCCAGCTTCAGGTCCAGGCCGACGGTAGCCGCCTCGCTGTCCAGCACCTTGAGCGCCTGGGCGCGTCGTTCCGGATCGCGGAACTTGGCGGCCATGTATGCGGCGCGGTCGACGCCTTCCTCGGGAATGGCGGGATCGAGCTGGAAGGGGCGCCAGGTCACCTCGGTCGCAATGTCGGGGCGCAGGGCCAGCGCCGCCTTCAACCGCTCCCAACCGATGTAGCACCAGGGACAGACGACATCGGCGATGAAGTCGATCTTCAAGTGCTCGTCCCCGGAGGGGGCGGTCGGGACGGTGTCGGTCATCCGGCTTCTCGCTGCAGCGCCTTGGCGGCGGCGCGCTCCAGGGCCGCGGCGGCGGTTTCGCCGCGTTCGAGCTGGGCAACGCCGATATCGAAATCAACCACGAAAGGCGGCTTGCCGTCACCCGCCTCGAAGGCGGTGCAGGCGATCACGGCGGCGATCCGTTCAGCGGCCGCCCGACCCGCCGCCTGGGGTGTGCCGGGCAGGGCCAGGGCGAAGACCTCGGGACCCAGTCGCGCCGCGGTGTCCTCGGCCCTGACCAGACGGCCGATCATCGAGCCAATCTGCGGAATGGCGCGATCCAGCCAGCCGCCGGCGCGGGCGGTGGTGACTTCGGGTCGTTCCGACAGTCGCAGCACGCAGACGCTCATCGGCCGGTTCCGCGTGCGGGCGGCTTGGGTCAGTCGGGCCAGGTGGGCGGCGAACAGGTCGCGGGTGAACAGGCCGGTGGCCGCGTCCATCAGGCCCGAGGAACGGGCCTTTTCCAGCGCCCGACGGATCGCCGACTGGCGACGGTAGCTGCGGGCCAGTTCGATGACGCGCTTGGCCGTCTCGCTCTCGGCGGTCTCGGGGGAGGCGACATCGGAAACGCCGCGATGGAAGGCCTCGGCGGTGGTCACATAGGAGTCGGCCTGCATGTAGAGCAGGGCGGGGATATGGTAGAGCCGGGTGTTGCGCCGCATGCCCGCGGCGATGGACAGGGCCTCCGACTGATTGTCGCCGGCCCACAGCACCACCGAGTCGAACGCCCGCTCGTGCAGGTAGTCGAAGGCGGTGAAGGCGGTGAAGGCCCCGACGACGTCGGCGCCGCCCCGCGCCAGGGCGTTGCTGAGCGCCAGGAACTGCGGCGCGGGCTCGCCGACCGCCAGAATGCGATAGGGCCCCGGCTGGCTCTCCGGCAGCTCCAGGCGACGGCCCTTGTCGGCGAAGGTCTCAAGCCGCAGCTCGAACTCCTCCTCGGCGATGGCCATGCGCACCAGCGACTCCAGCCGCAGCACCGCCTGGGCCGGATGCAGGGGCGGGGCCAGGGTCAAGTCGAAGGCGAAGCTGTCCAGCTGCGGATCCGGCTCGCCGATGGCGATGACCGGCAGGCGGCGGGGCGCGCAGGCCGCCTTCAGCCGTCGCGCCAGGGTCAGGGCGTCGGCGCCGCCGCTGGCGGTGTCGACAATCACCGCCTCGATCTGCAGATCTCCCAGCGCAGCCAACGCCGCATAGGGCCCCCGCGCCGTGATCGTGCGCCAGCCGAGGCGATCCAACCCCTCCGCCAGCGGTCCGGCGAGCGCGTCGTCGCGCGCCACGATCAGTATCCTGGCCTGAACCGTCACTAGCCACCCTCATGGGACCGGTCCCGCGACCGCGTCCAGATTCGCAATTTCGCCGGCTACAATAGCAAAGGCGCGGCGGGGGGATAGCCGCCCCCTTTGCCGCAGGAGCTAGAGCAGCATGCCCCAAAGACGGCAATCCCGACGCTCTCCGCCGCGATCGACGTGACCCCGTTGATAGCCTTCCTGCTCGAAGCCCAACTTGATCAACAGCTTTTCCGAACTGTCGTTGCCGACCAGGGTGCGGGCCCACAGCCGCTGGACCCCCTGTGTCACCGCAAAGTTCAGCACCGCCTGCATCGCCTCGTAGGCGTAGCCCTGGCCCCAGCTGTCCTTTCCCAGGATGAAGCCGACCTCGGCGCGATGATGCCGCCAGTCGATGTCGGACAGATCACATAGACCAAGGAATGTCCCGTCTTGCGTCAGTCGCATCGCCCAGTAGAACGCCTTTTCCTCGGCCATCGCCAGAATCTGGCCGGCCAGGATCTGATCGACGATGTCCGGATCGTCGATCTCCGCCACATCCCAATGGGCCATGACATCGGGATCGGCCATGATCGGATGCACGAGCGCGCTGTCGGCCTCGACGACCGGAGACAGGGTCAGACGCTCGGTTTCCAGAATCATCGCTTCGACTCGGGCCCATTGACTTGCGGGTGCGCCACCCCAGCTATGGCGTGGCCTTCGATGTGGTGCTAGAGGGGCCGCTTCTTTTCGCGCGGGCCCTGATTGGTTCGCCCAGCCTCGAGACCAAGTTCCCGACTCATGCAGACCGCAACCATCATCCTTCTGTGCATCAACATCCTTGTCTGTCTTCTGTTGATCGGGGTCGTCCTGATCCAGAAGTCCGAGGGCGGGGCGCTCGGCATGGGCGGCGGACCGTCGAACTTCATGAGCGCCCGCGGCACCGGCGACCTGCTGACGCGGATTACCTGGATCCTGTTCGCCATCTTCCTCGCCATCAGTATCGCCCTGACCCTGATGTCGGCGGCGGCGAACAAGAAGACCATCGGCGGCGGATTGTCGATCGACCCCAGCGCCGCCATCTCGACGAACAGGCCTGCGACGGAGCCGGCAGGCCCCGCCACGACCCCGCCGGGCCTCGGCGTTCCCCAGGACACCGCGCCGGCGACCGGACCCAGCCTGATCCCGCAGGCGGCGCCGAACCCGCTGACCGCGCCCGCGCCGGAAAAGAAATAGCGGTTATCGACAGGTTTCGGACGAAGCCAGGCGCGCATCGTCCGAATCTTGGCTATAGCTGACCTCCCATGGCCCGGTACATTTTCATCACCGGCGGCGTGGTCTCTTCCCTTGGAAAAGGTCTGGCGTCCGCCGCCCTCGGCGCGTTGTTGCAGGCGCGCGGCTACAAGGTTCGGCTGCGGAAGCTCGACCCCTATCTGAACGTCGACCCGGGGACGATGAGCCCCTATCAGCACGGCGAGGTCTTCGTGACCGACGACGGCGCCGAGACCGACCTCGATCTGGGACACTACGAGCGCTTCACCGGCGTCAGTGCGACCCGCGCCGACAACATCACCACCGGCCAGATCTACAAGACGATCATCGAGAAGGAGCGGCGCGGGGACTATCTGGGCGCCACTGTCCAGGTGATTCCGCACGTCACCAACGAGATCAAGAATTTCGTCCTCAGCCCGGCGCTGGACGACAACGGCGACGAGGCCGATTTCGTGCTGGTGGAGATCGGCGGCACGGTCGGCGACATCGAGGGCCTGCCGTTCTTCGAGGCGATCCGTCAGCTCGGTCAGGAACTGCCGCGGGGAATGAGCTGCTTTGTTCATCTCACCCTGCTGCCGTTCATCAAGACGGCCGGCGAGATGAAGACCAAGCCGACGCAGCATTCGGTGAAGGAACTGCGGTCCATCGGCATCCAGCCTGACATCCTGCTGTGCCGGTGCGAGCAGCCGATCCCGGCCGATGAGAAGCGCAAGATTGGCCTGTTCTGCAATGTCAGGACCAGTGCGGTCATTACCGCCATGGACAGCGCCAGCATCTACGCGGTTCCGCTCGACTATCACCGCGAGGGCCTGGACGCCGAGGTGCTGGCCGTGTTCGGCATGCAGGACGCGCCGGCGCCGGATCTGTCCCGCTGGCAGGCGATCGACGACACGGTCGCCAATCCCGACGGCGAGGTAACCATCGCCGTTGTGGGCAAATACACGGTGCTGAAAGACGCCTACAAATCCCTGATCGAGGCCCTGGCCCATGGCGGGCTGGCCAACAAGGTCAGGGTCAAGCTGGACTGGGTCGAGAGCGCCACCTTCGAGAACGCCGACGGCGCGGCCGCCGCCCGGCTGGAAGGGGTTCATGGCATCCTCGTGCCCGGCGGCTTTGGTGAGCGCGGCAGCGAGGGCAAGATCATGGCCGCCCGCTTCGCCCGGGAGCGGAACGTCCCCTATTTCGGCATCTGTTTCGGGATGCAGATGGCCGTGATCGAAGCCCTGCGGAACGTCGCCGGCATCGGCGAGGCCTCGTCCAGCGAGTTTGGTCCGGCAGACAACCCGGCTGTGGGATTGATGACCGAGTGGACCCAGGGCAACCAGAGGGTTCAGCGGCGGGAAGGCGACGATCTCGGCGGCACCATGCGGCTCGGCGCCTACGATGCCGCCCTGACGCCCGGATCGCGGGTCGCGGAGATTTACGGCTCGACCAGCATCAGCGAGCGCCATCGCCATCGCTATGAGGTCAACATCGGCTATCGCGAGGCCTTCGAGGGCGCGGGCCTAAAGCTGACGGGCGCCTCGCCCGACGGCGTGCTGCCCGAGATCGTCGAGCGTGAGGACCATCCCTGGTTCATCGGGGTGCAGTTCCATCCCGAACTGAAGAGCCGCCCCTTCGCGCCACACCCGCTGTTCGCCAGCTTCATCGCCGCCGCCAAGACCCAGAGCCGGCTGGTCTGACGGGGGAGGGGGCCATGAAGTCCTGCGGTCCCTGCACTCTCTGCTGCACCGTTCTGGAAATCCCGGCCCTCTCGAAACCGGCGTGCCAGGCCTGTGTCCATGTTCGGGCGGGGACCGGCTGCGGAATCTATGAGGCGCGGCCGGAGCCCTGTCGCACCTTCACCTGCGGCTGGTTGGCGACGGAGGCGCTCGGCGAGGCCTGGCGGCCGGACGTCGCCGGCTTTCTGATCCGGGACGAGCGGGACCAGGGTCATCTGTGCATCGATGTCGACCCGGAAAGGCCCGCCGCCTGGCGCCGCGCCCCCTATCTGACCCAGATCCGGGCATGGTCGGCGATGGTCCGGGACCAGAGCGGCTGCGTCCTGGTCTATGAGGGGCCAGCCGTCACCGTGGTCTTCCCCGAGGGGGATATCGCCCTTGGACCGATCGGCCCGGCGCCGCGCCTGCAGATCGGCTATCAGGGCAAGGGCGAGCGACAGCGTCCGCTGGTCAGGCTGTTGTCGACGACGGGCGAAGTCCTGCAGCAATGGCGCGACGTTGTCCCCTGAGACTGATTCGGCGTCATGATCGGCGAGGTGGACCAGAACAACGGCCGTCCGACGGGGTCGCGGAGCCTGCGTTCGGCCGGACTTGCATCGTGAGGGCTGATCAGGCATACACCCCCGCTCACGCGGCGGCCCACCCGGCCGCCGTCTCCCGTTTCATGCTCAGCGAGCAAAGATAGTTCGATGGCCGTTCCCAAACGCAAAACCTCGCCCTCGCGTCGCAACATGCGTCGTTCGCACGACGCCCTGGGCGCCAACTCCTACGTCGAAGACAAGGATACCGGCGAAATGCGCCGGCCGCACCACGTCGACCTGAAGACCGGCATGTACAACGGTCGTCAGATCATCACGCCGAAGGAAGACTAGTCTTTCACCTCTGACGAGGTCGCCTTGCGCCGCCCGCTCCGAAGAGCCGGCGGCGTTTTGCGTTTCCAGTCGGCTACTGCGTCCGGCCCCGAGCCTGGATCGCCGCCCGGCGGGCCTCAACCGCCTCCGGGGTGACCTCGCGATTGTGGGCGCTCGAACGGTTGTGCTCCAGGGCCAGGCCCTCGCCGTAGCTCGCCGCGAAGCCGTCATCGATCAGCCGCTTGTAGAAGCTGAGGGTCTCGACCGGGACGGTGGCCATGTCGGCGGCCAGTTTCATCGCCGTCGTCATCAGTTCGGCGGCCGGCACCACCCGGTTGACCAGACCCCAGTCGGCGGCGGTCCTGGCATCGAGGAAATTGCCGGTGAGGCTGAGTTCCTTGGCGCGGTAGATCCCCAGGAGCCGGGACAGTTTCTGCGACAGGCCCCAGCCGGGCATGATGCCGACCCGGGCATGGGTGTCGGCGAAGCGGGCATTTTCCGACGCGATCAGTACGTCACACGCCAGAGCGACCTCGAATCCGCCCGTGATGGCCACGCCATTGATCGCCCCGATCACCGGCTTGGTGCAAAGCTCGATGGCCTTGACCGGATTCTCTTCGGCTCCCTCGGCGTTGGCGGCGCCCATGGCCTTGGGATCGGACCCTAGCTCCTTGAGGTCCAGACCGGCGGTGAAGGCCCGCTCGCCGGCGCCGGTCAGCACCACGACGCTGATGTCAGGATCGGCGTCGATCGCCACCATCGCCTTGTAGAGCTCCGAGCGCATCGCCTTGGACAGGGCGTTCATCGCCTCCGGACGGTTCAGGGTGACGACGGCGATTCCGTCTTTCTTTTCGACCAGCAGCATGGGGTTCTCCTTTTGCCGCAGGAACCACCACCCCTCCCAAGGGCAGTCAAGCGCCTCGACGCGACGGCTGACTTGAGAATAGGGCTGAGGCGGTGTTCTCTCCGGGCATGCCGCACCCAAGTCCCTTGATCGCCACCGCTCTTGGCGCCGCCACCCTGCTGCTGATCGCCGCCACCGGGCCAAGCCTGTCGCCGGAGGGCTACGGCTGGCTGAGGATCGGCATGTCGGAAGATGACGCCATCGCCGGCGCGTCCAGGATCCCCGAACGGGCCACCGAGACCGACGACCCGGCAGAGTGCACCGAATTCTCCCTGGATCCGGCCGCCGGTATGATGTTTCTCACCGAACACCACCGGGTTACCCGGATCACCGTCAATGATCCCGGCTATGCGACCCCCGACGGCATTGAGGTCGGCGATCCCGCCGCCAAGGTCAGGGCCCTCTACGGCGACAAGGTCGAACGCGAGGAGGCGCCCTATGCCGATGACCCGGCCGAGGACCTCTATGTCTGGCTGGCGCCGGAAAAGGGCTATCGCTTTGAGGTCGATGAGCGGGGCGTCATCCGCAGCATCCATGCCGGCACCAGCAGCATCCGCCTGATCGAGGGCTGCCTCTAGGCCAAACCTTGCCCCGCGAGCCTCTCCCGGCTAAGCACCCGCCACGCCGCGCAGAGGACCCCAATGGCCGAAATCATCGACATCATCGCCCGCGAAATTCTCGACAGCCGGGGTAATCCCACGGTCGAGGTCGATGTCGTGCTGGAAGACGGCTCCTTTGGCCGGGCTGCGGTGCCCTCCGGCGCCTCCACCGGCGCCCACGAGGCGGTCGAGCTGCGCGACGGCGACAAGGCGCGCTATCTCGGCAAGGGCGTGCTCAAGGCGGTCGATGGGGTCAACGGCGAGATCTTTGACGCGCTCAGCGGCCAGGACGCCGCCGACCAGCGCCGCATCGACGACATGCTGATCGAACTGGACGGTACGGAGAACAAGTCCCGCCTCGGCGCCAACGCCCTGCTCGGCGTCTCCCTGGCCGTTGCCAAGGCCGCCGCCGTGGCCGCCGGCCTGCCGCTCTACAAATATGTCGGCGGGGTATCGGCCCGCGTGCTGCCGGTGCCGATGATGAACATCATCAATGGCGGCGCCCATGCCGACAATCCGATCGACATCCAGGAGTTCATGATCCTGCCGACCGGCGCCCCGACCTTCTCCGAAGGCCTGCGCATGGGGGCGGAGATTTTCCACGGCCTGAAGAAGGCCCTGAAGGATGCCGGCCACAACACCAACGTCGGGGACGAGGGCGGCTTCGCCCCCAATCTGTCGTCGGCTGACGAGGCGCTGGCCTTCATCATGAAGGCGGCCGAAGGCGCGGGCTACAAGGCCGGCGACGACTTCCTGCTGGGCCTGGACGTCGCCTCGACCGAGTTCTTCAAGAACGGCAAGTACGAGCTTGAAGGGGAGGGCAAGTCCTTCGACCCGGCCGGCATGGTCGGCTATCTGGAGGGCCTGGTGTCCCGCTTCCCGATCGCCACCATCGAGGATGGCTGCGCGGAAGATGACTTCGAGGGCTGGAAGCTGCTGACCGACGCGCTCGGCAAGAAGGCTCAGCTAGTCGGCGACGATCTGTTTGTGACCAACCCCAAGCGCCTGTCGATGGGCATCGACAAGGGCCTGGCCAACTCCATCCTGGTCAAGGTCAACCAGATCGGCACCCTGTCGGAAACCCTCGACGCCGTCGATATGGCCCACCGCGCCGGCTACACGGCCGTGATGAGCCACCGCTCGGGCGAGACCGAAGACAGCACCATCGCCGACCTCGCCGTGGCCACCAACTGCGGCCAGATCAAGACCGGCTCCCTGGCCCGTTCCGACCGGACAGCGAAGTACAACCAGCTGCTGCGCATCGAGGAACAGCTGGACAACCAGGCGATCTACCTGGGTCGGGCGGCGCTCAAGCAGAAGTAAGCGCGGTGGCTTTTCACATCGCTTGCTGGATCGACCAGCAATATCCGAACGGGTCGGACAGCTGACCGAACCGGTCGCCCCGGACCATGTCGATCAATGGCGTGCGGACGACGGCGCCGGCGGCTGTGGCGCGTTCAAACCATGTCACGGCGTCATCAACCTGCAGATGGAGAGTGACTCCCGTCGGCGCAGGACTGGATTTCTGGAAGTCGTCTGACAGCATCAGGACGCAGCCATTGATAAGCAGGCGACTGTGCCTGACAAAGCCGCTGTCGTCCTCGCCATCGCGCATGATCTCGTCGGCGGCAAAAGCCTGCTGGTAGAAGGCCACCGCCTCCGCGCCCTTGCCGTCCCGAATGATGAGATGGGGGTATACGCCCAGGCCGATTGCCCCCCGCTTTGTAAATCTTGCCATGGATTTCTCGTCTCCGGCCTCAAACCGCCTCTCGCAGCATCGTCAGCGCCATTGCCACCGCCGCCAGCTGCACATCAATCCGGTCCGGTCCATCGAAGCGTTCGACGGCGTGGCGGATGCCCTGGTTGCTGCGGGCGGTGGCGAAATGGACGGTGCCGACCGGCTTCATGGGCGTGCCGCCGCCAGGACCAGCGACGCCGGTGATGGCGACGGAGATGTGGGCGTTGCTGTTTTCCAGCGCGCCCTCGGCCATCATCCGGGCCACCGGCTCTGACACCGCCCCGACATCCGCCAGCAGGTCCCCCGGAATGCCCAGCATCTCCTGCTTGGCGCGATTGGAATAGGTGACGAACCCGCGCTCGACGACGTCAGAGGCGCCGGGGATGGCGCAGAGGGCGCCGGAGACCAGCCCGCCGGTGCAGCTTTCGGCGGTGACGATGCGCAGGGACCGGTCGCGGCATTCCTCGAGCAACAGCCGGGCCAGGGTCTGGATTTCCAAGGGAAACATGAGGCTGCTTGCTCCGCCACTGGTCAAACCGATGCCGCAGACCCCACCATTCCCCGGTTCACGGTTCAAGCCGATTCGGGAGTCCAGATGACCGCAGCCGACACCGATCCACGGTCCGCCCCCGGGCCGGGACCGGCAATCCCCTGGATCTTCGTGCTGGCGGTGTTCTGCGGCGCGGCCATGGTCTTCATGGTTCAGCCAATGGTGGCCAAGCTGGTGCTGCCCCGGCTGGGGGGGGCGCCGCAGGTGTGGAACACCTCCATGGCCTTCTTCCAGGCGGCGCTGCTGGTCGGCTACGGCTACGCCCATCTGTTGCAGAAGGTCCCGCGCGCCCGGGATCAGGTCCTGATCCATCTGGGCGTGATGATGCTGGCGGCGACCATATTGCCCCTGAGGATCACCTCCCTGCTGGGCGAGCCCAGCACCAGTCATCCGGCGCTCTGGCTGTTGGGCGTCCTGACCCTGTCCATCGGCGCGCCCTTCGCCGCCCTGTCGGCCACCGCGCCGCTGGTTCAGGCCTGGCACGCCAGGGTTCACGGCCGGGAAGGCGGCGCCGAGCCCTGGGCGCTCTACGCCGCCAGCAATCTGGGCAGCCTGCTGGCGCTGCTGGCCTATCCGATCGCCGTCGAGCCGACCCTCGCGCTCGGCGACCAGAGATGGGGGTGGAGCGGGCTCTATATCGCCTTCATCGCGATCATCGGGGCGCTGGCGATGCACATCCGCCGACAGGCGGGCGCAAGTCCGGCGACCGCGGCGAGCCCGGCGCACCGCGACGCCTTGACGGAGGCAGAGCCAATCAGCTGGCGCCAACGCCTGACCTGGATCGCGCTGGCCGCGTTGCCCTCCAGCCTGATGCTGGGGGTGACTCTGCATCTAAGCACCGATGTGGCCAGCGCGCCTTTCCTGTGGGTCGCGCCGCTGTCGCTGTATCTGCTGACCTTCGTCATCGCCTTCCAGACCCGGCCGCGGATCCAGCCGCAGCTGGCCCTGATGCTGATGTCGACCGTGCTGATCGTCACGGTGGCCACCCTGCCGTTCGGTGCGCCGAACGTTCTGGTGACCCTGGCGCTCCACCTGGGAACCTTCTTCTTCTGCGCCCTGGTCTGTCATCAGGCCCTTGTCGCCCGGCGACCGGACCCCGCGCGCCTGACGGACTTCTATCTCTGCATGTCGATCGGCGGCGTGATCGGCGGCGCGTTCAACGCCTTTGTCGCACCGGCGATCTTCGAGACCGTCTTCGAGTATGGCGCCGTTTTGTGCCTTTGCGCCCTGGTCAGGCCCTTGTGGCCGCTTCGGCCCACGCGACGAGAACTGGTGCTGATGGCCGTCGCCGCCGGTGGAACCGGCCTGGCCCTGATCGCGGCCTCGGACAGCTTCTGGCGTCTGCTCCAGACCCATCCGGTGGGATCCCTGCCGACCGACGACGTCATCAAGGTCCTGTCGTCAGCGGGGGTCATCGCGGTGGCGGCCTGCGGAATCCTGGTAAGGGCGCGGGCGCTGCCCTTCTTCGCCAGCATCGTTCTGCTGGCCTTCACCGCCAACGCCATCGATTCCCACGCCGACGCCTATGCGAGCCGACGCAGCTTCTTCGGTGTCGTGCATCTGACCGACACGACGGTGCCCGGCCTTGGCGGACCGGTGCGGATCCTGTCGCACGGCACCACCTTGCACGGCGCCCAGGCCCGGTCGCCGGAATACCGTTGCCGACCCTTGGTCTATTACGCCCCGGAGACGCCGATCGGCCAGGTGTTCCGCCGCGCCCAGACCGATCACCCCGCGATCAGCGTGGCCGCCGTGGGTCTCGGGACCGGCGCGGTGGCGGCCTATGTGCGACCCTCGGACCGGCTGACCTTCTTCGAGATCGATCCACAGGTGGTCGCCATTTCGAGCGACCCGGCCAACTTCAGCTACACCACCGAATGCGCCAAGGGGCCCGTCGACTACGTCCTGGGCGATGCGCGGCTGACCCTGGAGAAGCAGGCGGACGGCCTCTACGACATCCTCCTGGTCGACGCCTTTTCGTCCGACGCCATCCCCGCCCACCTGCTGACCGTCGAGGCCCTGCGAGGCTATCTGGCCCGGATCAAGCCCGATGGCGTGGTCATCCTGCATCTCTCCAACCGGCATCTGGAGCTGGTGTTTCCGGCGGCTTCGGCGGCCAAGGCGGCAGGGGGCTACGCGCTGTTTCAGGCCTATGCGCCGGCGCCCGACAGTCCGACCTATCAGGAGAGCGCCGCGGATGTGATGATCGTCGGCCGCAACCGCGCAGCGCTTGAAGCCTACCGGGCAGACCCGCGATGGCTATTGTCGCCACCGCCGACCGTGCGTCCCTGGACGGACGACTACACCAACCTGGTCGGGGCGTTGATCGGCAATCTCGACGGCCGCCGGCGCGACTGGCAGGCGGCGCAGGAAGAGGCGCCCTAGAGCATGTCAGGGCGAAGTGTACGCGGTTTGCCTGCCAGGACATGCTCTAAATGTTTGATTTTAGACCCTTTGGGTCAGGTTTGATGCGCACATCAAAACCTGAAAGGGTCTAGGCCGGAACCTCAACCAGGACCACGGCCTGGGCCGCCAGGCCCTCCTGACGGCCCGTGAAGCCCATGCCTTCGGTGGTGGTCGCCTTTACGCTGATCTGGGGCAGGGTGAGGCCCAGCAGGCTCGCCAGGCGTTCGCGCATCGCCGCTCGGTGCGGCTTGATCTTCGGCCGTTCGCAGATCAGCGTCAGATCAATGTTCAGCACCCGGCCGCCGCGCGCGGCGACCATGTCTGCGGCGTGCTTGAGGAACAGGTTCGACGGCGCGCCCTTCCACTGCGGATCGGTGGGCGGGAAGTGATCGCCGATGTCGCCCTCGCCGATGGCCCCCAGCAGGGCGTCGGTCAGGGCGTGCAGGCCTGCGTCGGCGTCCGAATGTCCGACCAGCGTCTGGTCATGGTCGATCCTGACGCCGCAGAGCCAGACAGCCTCGCCCGGACCCCAGCGGTGCGCGTCGAACCCCTGGCCGATCCGCGTGGTCATGGTGCGCCCGGCCAGCAGTTCGGCCATCTCGAAATCCTCCGGATAGGTCAGTTTCATCAGCGCCGGGTCGCCTGGCGTCAGGGCTATGGTCCCGCCGTCGGCCTCGACAACGGCGGCGTCATCGGTCGGCTCCCCTGGACCGGACCAGTTGGCGTAGGCCGCTTCCAGCCTGCCGCGCCGGGCGGCCTGAGGGGTCTGCGCTCGCCACAGACCGTCGCGAGGCACGGTGACCGTACGCCCCTCCGCGACCCGCCGCAGGGTGTCGGCCACCGCCAGGGCGGGCAGGGCGGCGTCGGCCTGCTCAAGGGCCTTCAAAAGGTCGCCGACATGGCGGCCATTGACCAGCGGACGGGCGGCGTCATGGACCAGAACGGGCGTTTGCGGCGACACCGTCAGCGCCCTCAATCCGGCCTGAACAGACAGAGCCCGCGTGGCCCCGCCGGTCGCCAGGGTCCAGCCGGGACGATCGCCGAGGATCTGCCGGGCCTGGGCCTCACCGTCCGGCGGAATAACGACCACGCCTGCGGCGGCGCCAGCCCGTTCGAGGGCGTCGACAGACCACTGCAGAACAGGCTTTCCAGCCAGCAAACGCCACTGTTTGGCGGGCCCCGCGCCGATGCGGGTTCCGGAGCCGGCGGCGACGATGATGGCGGCGAAGGTCATGGCTGTGTCATACGGCCGCGCGGGCCCAGAACCAACCTTTACGGCGCCGCACAATCTGCCTAAAAAGACAGCGAAGTGATTGAACAAGAAATGGGCAAAATGCTCTCGGTCGGGGATGTCGCGGTAAATAGTCGGGTCTGGCTGGCCCCGATGACGGGGGTTTCGGACCTGCCGTTCCGGCGCGCCGCCGCGCGTCTGGGGGCCGGCTATGTCGCCACCGAAATGGTCGCCTGCGCCGAGTTCGCCCGCGGACGGCCCGATATTGTGCGCCGGGCAGCCGTCGGCGAGGGCCTGCCGCTGATGGTGGTCCAGCTGGTCGGTCGTGACGTGGCGATGATGGCGGCAGGCGCCCGGCTCGCCCAGGCCGCCGGCGCCCAGATCATCGATCTCAATTTCGGCTGCCCGGCAAAGGAAGTGACAGGCTCGCTTTCGGGTTCGGCGCTGATGCGCGACCTGGACCTGGCGCAGGACCTGGTGGCCGCCGCCGTGGACGCGGTCGATCTGCCGGTCACCGTCAAGATGCGCCTGGGCTGGGACGACGCCAGCCGCAACGCACCGGAGTTCGCCGCGCGCGCCGAAGCCGTTGGGGCCCGCGCCATCACCGTTCACGGCCGCACCCGCTGCCAGTTCTACAAGGGCCAGGCCGACTGGTCGGCCGTGGCGGCGGTCAAGGCGGAGGTCTCGGTCCCGGTGATCGTCAACGGCGACGTCGTCAACGAGGCCACGGCCCGCGAAGCGCTCGACGCCAGCGGCGCCGACGGCGTGATGATCGGTCGCGGCGCCTATGGTCGCCCCTGGATCGCCCGCGACCTGGACGCCGCCCTGGCCGGAGACGTCGCCGATGAGCCTGATATGGACGTCCGTCTGGGGATCGCGCTGGATCACTTCCGCGACGCCCTAGGCTTCTATGGCGACCGGATCGGTCTGAAGATGTTCCGCAAGCATCTGGCCTCCTACATCGAGGCGGCCCCGCAGCCTCTGGACGCCGCTGATCGCCGCGCCGCCCGCGCCCGACTTTGCCGGCTTGAGACCGCCGCCGAGGTCGAGGCTGAACTGACAGCCCTGTGGACGCATCCTGACCGGAGGCTGGCGGCATGACCCCTCCGGCCAGTCTCCAGGCGACCCGGCGCGCCAAGGAAGCCATCGGCGCCGCCGCCTTTGAACTCAGTCCTGATCCCGCGCTGGTCATCAACGCCGGCGGCGCGCTCTGCGCCGTCAACGAGGCCGCCGAGGGGCTGTTCGGCCAGGGACTGGCGCTGCTGGCGCGCGGACGGTTCCGTGCGGCCTTGCCCGAGGACTCGCCGCTGGTGCGGCTGCTGGACCGCGCCCTGTCGGAGGACGTCCGGGTACGGGAGCATGGCGTGCAGATCGGCCTGTTCGGCCAGGCCGCCTTCACCGCGGACGGCGCGGCCACTCCCCTTGGCGATGGATCGGTCCTGCTGACCCTGCGTCTGCGCGGCGGCGCCATCGGTTTCGAGCGGGCCGCCGATCCCTCCGGGCTGCGCTCTGTCGTCGGCCTTGGCCAGATGCTGGCGCATGAGATCAAGAATCCGCTGGCCGGCATCCGCGGCGCCGCTCAACTGCTCAAGGCCGGCGCGGCGGCCGAGGATGCTCCGCTGGCCCAGTTGATCGTCGATGAGACCGAGCGCATCCGCCGGCTAGTCGACCGGATGGAGGCCTTCTCCGACGAGGCGCTGCCGCAACGCACCGCCGTCAACATCCATGAGGTCCTCGACCGGGTGCGGGCCTTGGCCGCCAATGGTGTGGCCGACGGCCTGACCCTGAAGGAAAACTACGACCCCTCGCTGCCTCCGGTGTCGGGGGACGAAGATCACCTGATCCAGATCTTCCTCAACCTCGTGAAGAACGCCGCGGAGGCCGCCCATGCCCGCCGCGACGGTCGTGGCGAGTTGCTGATCAGCACGGCCTGGCGTCCGGGCGTGAAAGTGCGGGGCGCCGACGGACGCATTCAGAAGGCGGCCCCGCTCGAGGTGCGAATCCAGGACAATGGGCCAGGCGTGCCCGCCAATGTCCGCGACCATCTGTTCCAACCCTTCATCACCTCCAAGGCCAATGGCGCGGGGCTGGGCCTGCCGCTTGTGGCCAAGCTGGTCGGGGCCCATGGCGGATTGATCGATTTTGAATCGGAGCCGGGCTGCACCGTGTTCCGCGTGCTGCTGCCTGTCGCGTCGGAGACCCCCGCCAGATGAATCCCGCCAACAAGAAGATCCTGATCGCGGACGACGACAATTCGATCAGGCTGGTGCTCAGTCAGGCCTTCAGCCGGCTGGGTTATCAGGTGCGGGCCACCGGCAATGTGACGACCCTGATGAAATGGGTCTCGGAAGGCGAGGGCGACCTGATCATCACGGATGTGATGATGCCGGACGAGAACGTCTTCAACGTCCTGCCGCGAATCCGCAAGGACCGGCCCAAGCTGCCCGTCATCGTCATGAGCGCGCAGAACACGCTGCTGACCGCCGTCAATGCGGCGGACGCGGGCGCCTTTGAGTATCTCTCCAAGCCGTTTGATCTGGACGAGGTCACGGCGGCGGCGCGGCGGGCCATGTCGCGGCCGCTGGACAGCGAGGCCAGCAAAGCCCAGGCGCGGGCCCTGAAGGACGAGCGGCTGCCCCTGATCGGTCGGTCCGGACCGATGCAGGAGGTCTATCGCACCATCGCCCGTCTGGTCGGCGCCGATCTGACGGTGCTGATCCTGGGCGAGTCCGGCTCCGGCAAGGAACTGGTGGCCCGGGCGCTGCACGACCTGGGTCGACGGCGGGATGGCAAGTTCGTGGTCATCAACCTGGCCGCGGTGCCGAGGGAACGCGTCGAGGCGGAACTGTTTGGCCGGGGCGAAGGGGATCTCGGCAAGCTGGTCGAAGCCGACGGCGGCACCCTGTTTCTCGATGAGATCGGCGACATGCCGCTGGACGCCCAGAGCCGGCTCCTGCGGGTCATCGACGGCGCCGAGCCGGCGGTCAATCCCAAGACCGGGCGGCCGCCCAATGTCCGGCTGATCGCGGCGACGAACCGCGATCTGCGCGGCCTGATCCGGCAGGGCCTGTTCCGCGAAGATTTGTTCTTCCGCCTCAATGTCGCGCCGCTGCGGCTGCCGCCATTGCGCGACCGCACCGAGGACATTCCCGATCTGGCCCGCAGCTTCCTCCTCCGGGCCGCCCGCGAGGGGCTGCCGGCCAAGACCATCGACCAGTCGGCCCTCGAGCGGCTGAAGACCCACAACTGGCCGGGTAATGTGCGGGAACTGGAGAACCTGATCCGGCGCGTCTGCGCTCTCTACGCCGAGGAACAGATCACCGCCCGTATCGTGGAGCGCGAGCTCCAGGAGCAGGCGCCGGTGATCGCCGGGGAGGAGGGGCCCGTCACCCTGTCGGCCCTGATCGAGCGGCATCTGGCCAGCTATTTCGCCGACCAGCCCGAAGGGGTTCCGCCGCCCGGGCTGTATGATCGCATCCTGGAGGAGGTCGAGCGCCCGCTGATCCGCCTGACCCTCGCCGCTACCCGGGGCAATCAGGTGCGGGCCGCCGATATTCTCGGCCTCAACCGCAACACCTTGCGCAAGAAGATCGTCGATCTGGGCGTCGAACTGACCCGCGGCAAACGCTGACGCATTCAGGCAACATAGGTGTTGAGTATTTAGCACATATCGCCTTAGGCTGCGATCATGAGCGACAGCCAGTCCGCTACTGACGCGCCGGCAGACGAGCCTGAGCAAGGCCCGGCGCGGCGGCGTATTCTGGAATCGCGCTACCTGCTTGCCGGCGCTTTCGCCCTTTCAACCGGCCTGACCGGCCTGGGCGCGTTTCTGGCCACGTCTCCGCCCAGCGGCGAGCTCGTCGGACCGGCCAGCCGAACGGTTCTGGCCGTGCTGGGTGTCAATCTGGTCCTCATTCTCGGCATCGCGGTTCTGATCGGGCGGCGGGTGCGGCAGGTCATCAATCAGGGCTCCGGGGATGCCGGAGCCAGGCTGCACCGTCGCTTTCTGCTGCTGTTCGCCCTCGCCGCCGTGGCGCCGGCCCTGGTCGTCGCCCTGTTCTCGGGCGCCCTGGTCACCCAGGGGGTCGAGACCTGGTTCAGCCAGCGGGTGCGAACCGTCGTCGAAAAGTCCGGCGACGTGGCCCGCTCCTACGTCGCAGAACAGAGTCGGGCCATTCGCTCCGACATGACGCTGATGGCCGGGGACCTCAATGAGGCCGCGCCCTTCATCAAGACCCGCCCCATGGCGTTTGGCCACTTCATGGCCACCCAGGCCTCCTATCGCGGGTTTTCGGCGGCCTACATCCTCGACCGTGACGGCCGCATTCTCTCCCGCGCGGAGGCGGAGGACCCGCCGACCTTCCTGGCCCCGCCCGCGTCCAGCTATCAGATCGCCGAGGAGGAAATCTCCCTGCGGCCCTTCGAGTCGACGGACCTGTTCCGCGCGCTCTACAGGCTGAAGGGCTTCGAAGACGGCGCCTATCTCTACGTCGTCCGACCGGTCGACCCGGGCATTCTGGCGCACCTGCGCGAGACCGAGGCCTCACTGATCGCCTATCGTGACGCCGCCAAGCGGCGCGGCATGGTCCAGGCGGTGTTCGCCCTGAGCTACCTCGAGACCGCCCTGCTGGTGCTTATTGCCGCCATCTGGCTGGCCATCACCGTCGCCAATCAGATCGCCATCCCGATCGCGCGGGTCGTCCAGGCGGCCGGGCAGGTGGCCTCTGGCCATCTGAACGCCCGGGTGGAAATCGGCAATGAACCTGAAGATATCGCCGTTTTGTCACGCGCTTTCAACAGTATGGCCGGTGATCTTCAAGCTCAGCAGACGGCCTTGACCGTGGCCAGTCTCGACGCCGAGTCCCGGCGCATGTTCATCGAGACCGTGCTGCTCGGCGTCAGCGCCGGCGTTCTGGGCGTCAATGCGGACGGAACCATTTCGGCGGCCAACCGCCAGGCCGCCCGGCTGCTGCATCTCGACGGCGAGGGCGTCCAGGGACGCAAGCTGACCGAAGTCGCGCCGGAGCTCGGCCAGGTCTGGGCCAGCGCCCTTGAGACCCGCATCGAGGCCGAGACAGAGGTCGATGTGGTGCGGGGCGATGAAACCCTGCGGCTGCGAGTGAGGGCCGGGATCGCGGGCGACGACGGCGTGGTGCTGACCTTCGACGACATCACCCGTCTGGTGACCGCCCAGCGCAACGCCGCCTGGAAGGACGTCGCCCGCCGCATCGCCCACGAAATCAAGAACCCCCTGACCCCGATCCAGCTGTCGGCCGAACGCTTGCGCCGCAAGTACCGCAGCGAGATCGCCACGGACCTGGAAACCTTCGACCGCTGCACCGACACCATCATCCGACAGGTCGGCGACATTGGACGGATGGTCGATGAGTTCAGCGCCTTCGCCCGCATGCCGACCCCGAAATTCGGCGCCCACGACCCGGCCGAACTCCTGCGCCAGGCGGTCTTCGCCCAACGGGTGGCCAGTCCGGACATCGCGGTGGAGATGGGGCCGCCGCCGGAAGGGCTGGTGCTGACCTGCGACGACCGCATGCTGGCCCAGGCCCTGGCCAATGTGCTGAAGAATGCCGCCGAGGCCATCAGCGGCCGGGGCGGCGGCGACAAGGGCCGTATTCTGGCCAATCTGGTCGCCGATGAGCACGGGCTCTGTTTTGTCATCGAGGACAATGGAGTCGGCCTGCCCAGCCGCGATCGCGACCGGCTGACCGAACCCTATGTCACCACCCGGGAGAAGGGCACGGGCCTGGGTCTGGCGATCGTCAAACGCATTCTCGAAGAGCATGGCGGCGAGTTGCTGCTGTCCGACGCGACGACCCTCAGCGGGGCGCGCGTGACATTGAAGTTCCCGCCGGTGGCGGCCGCGAAATCGGCCCCGGCGGCCAAGAAGAGTCGAAAGGTGACCAATGGCGTCTGACGTTCTTGTGGTCGATGACGAGGCCGACATCCGTGATCTGGTGGCCGGCATCCTCAGCGATGAGGGTCATTCCGTGCGCACCGCCGCCGACGCCGAACAGGCGTTGACGGCCATCGGGGCCCGCAAGCCGGCCTTGCTGGTGCTCGACATCTGGATGCAGGGCGGCGGCATGGACGGCCTCGAACTGCTCGACATGGTTAAGGAACTGGATCCGGACCTGCCGGTCATCATGATCAGCGGCCACGGCAACATCGAGACCGCCGTCAGCGCCATCAAGCGCGGCGCCTACGAGTTTCTCGAAAAGCCGTTCAAGTCCGATCGTCTGCTGATGGTGGTCGAGCGGGCCCTGGAATCGGCCAGCCTCAAGCGCGAGAACCGCCGCCTGCGCGCCCAGAGCCTGACCCCGGACGGTCTGATCGGAAAATCGAGCGCCGCCCAGGGTCTGAGGCAGATGATCGCCAAGGTCGCCCCGGCCAACAGCCGGGTGCTGATCGCCGGCCCGCAGGGGTCGGGCAAGGAGATGGTGGCGCGCCTGATCCACAGCGCCAGCCCGCGCAGCAAGGCCGCCTTCGTGCCGCTGAGCGCCGCCGGCATGGCGCCGGAGCGGATGGACCTGGAGCTGTTCGGCGAGGAAGGGGAGGGTGGCCGCCCACGAAAGATCGGGGTGTTCGAGCATGCCCATGGCGGCACCCTCTATCTCGACGAGGTCGCCGAGATGCCGCGCGAGACCCAGAGCCGCATCCTGCGTGTCCTGGTCGAGCAACGCTTCCGCCGGGTTGGCGGCGACACCGATGTTCAGGTCGATGTCCGGGTCATCTCCTCATCGTCGCGCGATCTGAAGGAGGAGATCGCCTCCGGGCGATTCCGCGAGGATCTCTATCACCGGCTCAACGTCGTACCGATCCGGGTGCCGGGGCTTGCCGAGCGCCGCGACGACGTCCCTGAACTGATCGAGTACTTCATCGACCGGATCGCCGAGACCACCAATCTGCCTCGCCGCCGGCTGGCCCCGGACGCCCTGGCGACCCTGCAGGTCCATGACTGGCCCGGCAACGTCCGTCAGCTGCGCAACAACGTCGAGAGGATGCTGATCCTGGCGTCGGGCGATCCGGCGGAGGAGATCACCGCCGAGATGCTGCCCGCGGAGGTCTCGGCGGCCGGACAGGCCGGCACGATCGGTCCCGAACGGATCATCGCCCTGCCGCTGCGCGAGGCGAGGGAACTGTTCGAGCGCGAATACCTCAATGCCCAGATCCTGCGGTTTGGCGGCAATATCAGCCGCACGGCCGCTTTCATCGGCATGGAACGCTCGGCCCTTCATCGCAAGCTCAAGTCCCTGGGCCTGACCAGCAGCCGGGCGACCGAGGAAGAGGACGTCTGATGTCGCGGCAGGCCTATGTGAACGGGCGGTTCGTGCCCCATGGCGAAGCGGTGGTCCACATCGAGGATCGCGGCTATCAGCTCGCTGACGGGGTCTATGAGGTCTGGGCGGTCATGGGCGGGCGGCTGTCCGACGCCGAAGGGCACTTCGCGCGCCTGGAACGCAGTCTGGGCGAACTGAAGATTCCCATGCCGATGGGCCGCAAGGCGCTGGAGCTGGTGCTGAAAGACACCCTGCGCCGCAACCGGGTCAGGGAAGGGCTGCTGTATCTGCAGGTCACCCGCGGCGTCGCCCGCCGCGACCACGCCTTTCCCACGACGCCGGTTCCGCCCAGCCTGATCATCACCGCAAAGCCGCTGGACCGTCAGGCCACCAACGCCAAGGCGGAAGCCGGTGTGGGGGTCATCACCCTGCCCGAGAACCGCTGGGGCCGTTGCGACATCAAGACCATCGGCCTGCTGCCCAATGTCCTGGCAAAACAGGCGGCGCGGGAGCAGGGCGCCGCGGAGGCCTGGTTCATCGACGCTGACGGGCTGGTGACCGAGGGCGCCTCGTCCAACGCCTGGATTCTGGATCGCGACGGCGTGCTGCGAACCCGTGATACCGGGGCCAATATCCTGCGCGGCATTACGCGCCACAGCCTGCTGGAGGTCATCGCGGCCGCCGGTCTCAAGGTCGAGGAGCGTCCCTTTACCCCTGCCGAAGCGATGGAGGCGCGCGAGGCCTTCATCACCGGCGCCGGAACTCTGGTCACTCCTGTGACATCCATCGACGGCCGACCGGTCGGAAACGGGCATCCGGGAGAGATGGCGCTCCGGCTTCGCGATCTCTATATCCAGCACGCCCGGAAGGCAGGCATCTGACAGCATGCAGCCCGGGCGGCGGTCGCGACGTTGTAGCGTCGGGACCGGCGTTCAAACTTCGTGTGTGAGCCGGCGATACGTCGGTTCGAACCAATCAAGAGGGATAACCCCGTGACAGAAAAAAAGCAGAACCTTCAGGACACCTTCCTCAACAGCGTGCGCAAGTCCAAGACGCCTTTGACCATCTTCCTGGTCAACGGAGTTAAGCTGCAGGGCGTGGTCAGCTGGTTCGATAACTTCTGCGTCCTGCTGCGTCGGGACGGTCAGAGCCAGCTGGTCTACAAGCACGCCATTTCCACCATCATGCCGGCCCAGCCCGTCCAGCTCTACGAGCCGGGTCCCGAGCAGGACGATTGACCCAGAAAACCATCGACCACGCCGTTCCGGTCCAGCGGGCCCTGATCATCCATCCGGTTCGATCGGGGCTGGCCCAGCCGCGTGATCCGCAGGCCCGTCTCGAGGAGGCGGTCGGCCTTGCGCTGGCGCTCGATCTCGAAATCGCCGAAACCCTGATCGCGCCCCTGCGCGGCAAGACCCCGGCCACCCTGTTCGGCAGCGGCAAGGTCGAGGAACTGCGTCTGCTGTGCGAGGTCGAGGAGATCGACGTCGTGGTCGTGGACGACCAGTTGACGCCGGTGCAGCAACGCAATCTCGAGAAGGCCTGGCGGGTCAAGGTGATCGACCGCACCGGCCTGATCCTGGAGATCTTCGCCCGGCGCGCCAGGACCCGGGAGGGCAAGCTGCAGGTCGAACTGGCCCGCCTGGCCTATGAGCGGTCGCGGCTGGTCCGCACCTGGACCCACCTGGAGCGGCAGAGCGGCGGGTTTGGCCGCACCGGCGGGCCCGGTGAAACCCAGATCGAGCTGGACCGCCGGGCGATTGCCGACCGGATCGTCAAGATGAAGAAGGAGCTGTCGGAGGTGCGCCGCACCCGCACCCTTCATCGCGCGGCCCGCCAGAAGGCGCCGTATCCGACTATCGCCCTGGTCGGCTACACCAACGCCGGCAAGTCGACCCTGTTCAATCGCCTGACCAACGCCGGGGTCCTGGCCCAGGACATGCTGTTCGCCACCCTGGACCCGACCCTGCGCACCGTGAAACTGCCCGGGGGCCGGCCGGCCATTCTCAGCGACACGGTGGGCTTCATCTCCGATCTGCCGCACGAACTGGTCGAGGCCTTCCGGGCCACGCTCGAGGAAGTGCAGGAGGCCAACGTCATCCTGCATGTGCGTGACATCGCCAGCGTCGACAGCGCGGCCCAGGCGAACGATGTCGAGACGGTCCTGGCGGAGATCGGCGTCGGCCGGGACGATGAGGATCGCGTCCTGCTGGAAGTCTGGAACAAGATCGACCTCATCCCGGAGGACGAACGTCCCGACGTGGAGGGCGCCGCCCGCCGCGCCGGCGCCATGACGGCCTCGGCGATCACCGGCGAGGGCTGTGAGGCCCTGCTGAACCATCTGGCCTTGCTGGTCGACGAGACGCCGGAGATCGACGTCACCCTGGATGTCGGGGCAGGGGAGGCGCTGGCCTGGCTCTATCGTCATGGCCGGGTCACCGACCGTCACGACACCGGTTCGGGCGAGATGATCATCCGGGCGCGCCTCGACGGTCAGGCGTTGGGGCGTTTCGAGCGCCTGTTTCCGACCGCCCACGTCTCGGTCCCGTGACAGC
Organism: Caulobacter sp.; assembly: GCA_019636175.1. Lineage (GTDB taxonomy): Bacteria > Pseudomonadota > Alphaproteobacteria > Caulobacterales > Caulobacteraceae > Caulobacter. Next base: position 76,566 of record JAHBYC010000003.1, read on the forward strand.
CGACATCGTCACCGCCCGCATGCGGCTCCGGCCGGTTACGCCGGCGGATGTCGAGGATCTGCATGCCCTCGAACTGGACCCCAGGGTCATGCGCTATCTCAGCGGCGGAGCGCCCACGCCCCGCGAAGTCCCGCCGGGCATGGTCACCCTCTACCGGATGCCGCGGGGAACGGAGGCGGATGTCTGGGCCGCGACCCGCAAGGAAGACGCTCGGTTCCTGGGATGGTTCGCGCTCGACGGCGAGGCCGGCGGGATCGGTCATCTCGGCTATCGCCTCAGGCACGAGGTCTGGGGACAGGGCTACGGCTTCGAGGGCGCGACGGCCCTGGTCGACCACGGTTTCCGTCGACAGGGTCTGTCGGCTGTCAACGCCGACACCATGGCGGTGAATGTCGGCTCGCGGCGGATCATGGAAAAACTCGGCATGACCCTGCTGCGCTGCTACCGGGAGGCCTGCAACGACCCGATCCCGGGCAGCGAAGAGGGCGAGGTCGAATACGGCGTCACCCGCGAGACGTGGCTGGCGAGGACCGTCTGATCCGTCGGTAGAAGATCAGCCCTTCTCGGCCGCCTTGGCGGCGTTCCACAGACCATCCATTTCCGCCAGATCAGACTGGTCGGGCGTGCGGCCACCCTCGGCCAGCCTGTCCTCGATGTAGCCGAAGCGGCGGATGAACTTGGCGTTGGCGGCCCTCAGGGCGTCTTCCGGCTCGACATCCAGCTTGCGGGCCAGATTGGCCACCACGAACAGCAGATCGCCCAGTTCCTCACGCATCTTCACCTGGTCGCCGGCGTCGATCTCGACCTGAAGCTCGTCGAGTTCCTCATGCAGCTTGGCGATGACTTCGGCCGGCGTCGGCCAGTCGAAGCCGACCCGGGCCGCCCGTTTGGTCAGCTTCACCGCCCGGGTCAGGGCGGGCAACCCGACCGGCACATCTGCCAGGACTCCCGTCTTGGCCTTCTTGGCCCGCTCCCTGGCCTTCATCACCTCCCAGGCCGCGACCTGCTCTCCGGAGGACCGTTCGCCGGCGTCGCCGAACACATGGGGATGGCGGCGGATCATCTTGTCGACAATGGCCTCGGCTACATCATCGAAAGCAAACGCGCCCGCCTCTTCGGCCATCCGGCTGTGGAAGACGACCTGGAACAACAGGTCCCCAAGTTCCTCTCTCAGGTCCTTCAGATCGCCGCGTTCGATGGCGTCGGCGACCTCATAGGCCTCCTCGACGGTGTAGGGCGCGATGGTGGCGAAGGTCTGCTCAAGGTCCCAGGCGCAACCGCCTTGCGGGTCGCGCAGCCGGGCCATGATGGCGCGGAGACGGTCGATCGGCGCGCCCGCTGTCAAGGTCTCGTCATTCGGCGGGGGAGGAGAGGACATCAGGGGAAACGGCGACCACATCTTCAGGCTGGGGCGGAGGCCCGGCGGCGTCACGCTCGCCAAGCTGACGAAGAATCTCGTCGTGCTTCTGCTCTGTCAGGGGGTAGCCGATCATACAGGCCGCCGCCAGCAACCCGATGAGGCCGGGGGCGAAGGCGTACATCGCGTTGAGACCCATCATCGAGGCCTCGCTGCTGGCCGCCGCATCATGACCGTTGAATCCAAGGGCGCCGAGCAGGATCAGACTGACCGAGGCCAGGGCCGAGCCGATCTTCACCGTGCCCGTGAGGATGGCGTAGAGCAGACCGGTGCGATCATGCCCTGAAGCCAGGCGCTCCTCATCGCTGTAGTCGGCCATCATCGAGCGCAGCAGCAGCGCGCCGGCCGAATAGGGAATGCCCGCGGCAATGAGGAAGGGCGCGGCCAGCCAGAAATTACCGGAGGGCAGGGTGACCACGGCGAACTGCACGATTGCATAGACGATGCATGCGGCGATCAGGGCCCGCGACTTGCCGACCCTCTTGGCCAGTCGGGTCCAGATCATCGCCCCGAAGATGGCGGCGACAAAATAGATCAGGAGCAGGGCCGAGGATTCCACGAAGGTGAACTGCTTCACCCGCATGAAGAAGAAGAAGAACAGCGTGCCGGCGATGCCGGGGGCAAGCCCGGTCAACAGATCGGCCGCCAGGATGCGCACGACGGTGGGTCGGCGGATCAGGCGGAAATAGTCACCGAGGGTCGCGTTTGTGTGCCCTGGCCCCGCGGGCACGGAAGCCTCCGGCACCCGCCATAGCGCCAGCAGGACCATCAGCGGCAGCAACAGGATGATGAACCAGCCCTGGCCGTGCAGGATATCCGTCGCCGAACTGCCCAGCTTGAACTGATCAAGAATGATCGGCATGGCCAGGATCATGATCATGCCGATGACATTGCCAGACTGCCAGAAGCCATAGATTCGCGATCGCTCGTGGTAGGCGTTCGACAGTTTCGCGGCCCAGCTGGTGTGGGACAGCACGGCGATCGAAAAGCCCAGATAGACCACCAGCAACCAGACCCAGAGGTAGAGGTTGGTTACGCCGGGTTTGGCCATGAACAGCATGTAGATGGCGAGGAGCAGGATCGGCGTGCTAATCGCCATCCAGCCCTTGAACCTGCCGAAGGACCAGCGCGTCCGGTCCAGAACCGTACCGAAGATGGGATCGAACAGGATATCGATGGCCCGGACACCGATGAACGCCAGGCCAACGGCGGCGACGTCGAGACCGAGCGTTTCCGAGTAGTAGTGGGGTATGGTGATGACCAGCGGCAGCCCGAAGGCCGCCAGCGGCAGGCAGGGGGCGGCAAAGGCCGCAAGAGTCCACGCAGATCGCCGGCCGTCAGCCATGTCGCCTCACTAACAAATCCGGCGTATGTGATCGCCGTTCAGACGATCACACTCTGTCCCGAAGGCGCTGGCAAGTGAATTGGCCGTCAGGTGGTCACGGCGAAGTGACCTGATCAGGCGCCGGCGCCGCTGTAGTCCCGCGCCAGCCGGGCGGCGAAGCGGTCGATGGCCTGTTCGGCGTCACGCCAGGTCGATGCCGACCAGGCCCAGCGGATGTCGGTCTCATACCACCTGTAGGACACCGGATGGCGCACCCCATCGGCCGTCGTCACGGTTCCGGCCACCGCGGCGCCGCCGGCGCCGAAGCTTTCGTAGGACAGCCCGGGGGTGTCGGACATCTGCTTCATGGTTGGCCGATTGGCCACCACATCCTCAAGAACCAGCACGATTTCAGCGTCTTGCAGCGCCGGAACGCCGGAAACGCGCTTCTGAACCTCAAGCCTGAGGCCGTCGGCCAGCCGATCGATCTCGCGGCGGCCGTAGGTGTCGATCTTCTTGGTCAGCCCGGCGCCGTAGGTCACGGTCACCGTCGGTTCAGCGGCGGCTGCGGCCGTGGCCGATGCGGCGAAGGGCAGGGCGGTCACGGCGGCGATAGCCGTCAGGGTCGCGATACGCATGGTCTCGTCCTCTCAGAAACGTCCCTCGACAGATAGATAGCGTATCGCTAGGGAACCGCCACCTGCTGTTGACTAGTGACAGCGCTGCACAGCCTTGGCAGGGTCCATGGCTGATTCTGATTTACGGAGAGATTCCATTGAATACCGCTGACATCATCGACGCCGTGGCGTCGAGCGACGACAAGCTGACCAAAGCCCAGGCCAAGGCCGTGGTCGACGGCGTCTTCGCCGCGATCCGTGACGCCGCGGTGAAGGGTGAGGAAGTTTCGATCCCGGGCTTTGGCAAGTTCAAGGTCCAGAACAAGCCGGCCCGCACCGGCCGCAACCCCTCCACCGGCGCGACCATCCAGATCGCCGCCAGCAAGAAGGTTTCCTTCCAGGCCGCCAAGGCCCTGAAGGACGCTCTGGCCTAATCCGCCAGACCTTCTGAACTGCACGACGCCCACGACGGTTCGCCGGCGTGGGCGTTTGTGTATCCGGGCAAACGGATCATATTGGCGAAGCAGCGAGGGGTTCAAAACCGATGGAAGACGTTCCCGGCCTCGGCGCCTTCGCCATCGTGCCATCCAACAATCTGGTCGCGGCGATTCCCTTCTGGGAGCGACTGGGCTTTGCCCGAACCGGCGGCGACGCCAACTACATCATCATGACCGGCTGGGGTTGCGAGGTGCATCTGATCCAGGCGGGCAAAGGGCCATGGCGGGTGCCGGAGGAACATAACCCCTTCGGCGTCTTCATCCGCACGCCCGAGGTGGACGCCATCGCCGCAAGAGTAGACGACCTGATCATCCGGCCCGGCGGCGTGCTGCGTCATCGGGAGTGGGGACTCTATGAGGTCGGGATCGCCGGGCCCGACGGTCTACTGGTTCGCGTCGGCTGGCCATCGCGGCTGATGCCCTGATCGTCGGAGGACAGAGGCCGCGCTGCCAGGCCTGGATTGGCCCGGCTTGCCCCAAACGGTTTGCGCCTAAGATATATTATCGGAAATATGATGCTCAGGTCTGCGCCGAAACGCCCCTCAGATCGCGCCCTCAACCTCCAGTCCGTCCCAGGCCGGCTCCACGCCATCCGGAAGTTCCTGCCGTAAGCGATTGAAGTCCATATCGATATGCATGTTCGTCAGAACGGCGCGCCGCGGCTGAACCCGATTGATCCAGCGCAGCGTCTCCGCCAGATGCGCATGGGTCGGATGCGGCGTGTAGCGCAGCGCATCGACGATCCAGGTATCGACACCCTCCAGAGCGTCGAAAGCCGACTCCGGCAGGCCGTTGACGTCCGGCGAATAAGCGACGGACCCGAAACGGAAACCGAGCGACCGGATCTCGCCGTGCTCCTGGTCGAAGGCCACCACAGGAATGGCGCCCGACGGTCCCTCGACGTCGAAACGGACGCCCAGGCCCGGCATGGGCCGTAGCTCGCTGATGGCGGGATAGCCGCCGTGACTGTGGAAAATGTAGCCGAAGCGATGCTCCAGCCGCGCCCAGGTGGCCTGGTCCATCCAAGCGGGAATCCGCTGGCGCTGGTTCAGCGCAAAGGCCCGGATGTCGTCCAGTCCATGGGTCTGATCCGCGTGATCGTTGGTGAAAAGAATGCCATCAAGTCGCTGTATTTGCGCTGAAATCGCCTGCTCTCTGAAATCCGGCGAGGTATCGACGACCAGCGTTGTTTCGGCGCTGCCGGGCGCGCCTGGACGACGCACGACGACAGAGCAGCGGCGGCGGCGGTTCTTCGGCTCGTCGGGATCACAGGCGCCCCAGTTTCCGTCCGCCCGGGGCACGCCGCCGGAGGATCCGCAGCCCAGAATGGTCAGCCGCAGCGCGCCGCTCATGGCCGGGGAATCCGGTCGAACAGGCCGAAAAAGGCGTCTTCCGTGCGGGCCTCGGCATCGTCGCGAGACCAGCCGCGAATCTCGGCCAGTTTTTCAAGGATATGAGGCAGATACGCCGGTTCGTTGCGACGGCCGCGCATCGGGACAGGCGCCAGATAGGGACAGTCCGTCTCAAGAATGATGCGATCGGCCGGCATGTCGCGGATCACCGCCCGGACATCTTCGGCGGCCTTGAAGGTGGCGATGCCCGAGACAGAGAACCAGGCCCCCAGGGCCGCCGCGCGCCGGGCCAGCTCCGCGCCGCTGGTGTAGCAATGCATCAGCAGTTTGAACGGCCCGGCGGCGAATTCCTCCTCCAGGATCTGCCCCATCACCGCGTCGGCCTCGCGGGTGTGGACCACCAACGGCAGGCCGGTCTCACGGGCGGCGATGGCGTGCTGGCGAAAGACGGCGGCCTGAACCTCACGGGGGCTGAGGTCATAGTGGAAGTCCAGTCCGCATTCCCCGATGCCGACGACCCTGGGCCTGGCCGCCAGGTCGATCAGGGCTTTGGCCGCAAGTTGCGGATTTTCCTTGGCTTCATGCGGATGGGTCCCGACGGTGCACCAGATGTCCTCATGGGCCATGGCGATGGCGTGCACGGCGTCGAACGACGAGACCTTGTCGCAGATGGTGACCATCATCGCGACCCCGGCGGCCCGGGCGCGGTCGATGACCTCGGCCTGATCCTCGGCGAACTGGGGGGCGTGCAGGTTGACGTGGCTGTCGATCAGCATTCAGGCCGCCGCCGCCTTCAACGCCCGCACGGCGGTCCAGAAACTGTCGGCCCGGTCCAGGTTCAGGGCCTCGGCCTCCCGAGGCAACCGCTCCAGCAGCGTCCAGACCTCCGCCCAGCGGTCGAGATCGCTCCCCTCCCCGCTCAGGGCCTGATCGACCGCCATGGTGCGGACACGGTCGCTCAGCCGCTCGAACAGCATCTGGAAGCGCTCCGCGCCGGTCGCCCCGCGGAAACTGTCGGACAGGGCCAGCAGCGGGGCCGGATCGGGGTTCTTGAGGTGGGTCAGCAGCTCATGGGCGGAATCGTCGATGGCCAGGACATTGAGGTCGGCCATGCGCAGGGCCAGACCAGGAGCGCCGCCGGCCATGCGGACCAGCCGGGCGGCGTCCTGCGCGACCAGCCCGGTGCGGTCCCGAACGATGGCTTCGGCCGTCTCCGCCTCCGGCGCCCTGAAAGCCAGTGTGCGGCAGCGCGAGCGAATGGTCGGCAACAGCCGCCCCGGCGCATGGGAGACCAGCAGCAGCACACCTCGCGGCGGCGGCTCTTCAAGGGTCTTGAGGATGGCGTTGGCGGCGTTGACGTTGAGGTCGTCGGCGGCGTCGACAATGGCGACGCGATAGGGGGCCTGCGCCGGCGACTTGGCGAAGAATTCCGACAGCTGTCGCGCCTCGTCGACGGGGATGACCTTTCGCGGCTTGCCGTCCTCGCCGATCCGCTCCAGCACCATCAGATCGGGATGGGTCCGGGCGGCGAGGAGCCGGCTGACCGGGTGGGACGGACTGGACGACAGAGGCCCGCCCTCCCCGTCCCGCGGCGCGCCCAGCAGGCGCCGGGCGGCCATATAGGCGAAGGTGGCCTTGCCGACCCCCTCGGGACCGGTCAGCAGCCAGGCGTGATGCAGCCGACCAGAGGTCATGGCCGCGACGAAGGCGGCTTCCTGGCCGTCGTGGCCCAGCAGCCTGCGGGTGTCGCGCGGGTGGCCGGCGGCGTCAGACATCGGCCAGCTCGATGCGCCGGCTGACGGCGGTGATGATGTCGGCCCCGACGGCCTCGGGCGTGCGATCGGCGGCGAGCACCACACAGCGCGTCGGGTCGGCGGCGGCGATATCCAGGAAGGCCTGGCGCAGGCGCTGATGAAAGGCGGCGCCCTTGGCCTCGAACCGGTCCTCTCCGCCGCCGCGCGACAGGGCCCGCGAGAGGCCCTTTTCCACGGGAAGGTCGAGGATCAGGGTGAGGTCCGGTTTCAGGTCCTCAAGGACACAGGCCTCGAGAGTGTCGATCAGCCGTTCATCGACCTGCCCGCCGGCGCCCTGATAGGCCCGGGTGGAATCGGCGAAGCGGTCGCAGATGATGATCTTTCCCGCCTCCAGCGCGGGCCGGATCACCCGCTCGATGTGGTCGCGGCGGGCGGCGTACATCAGCAGGGCCTCGGTGACCGGCGACCAGCGCTCGGGCGGCCCGTTCAGCACGATGTCGCGAATGGCTTCGGCGCCTGGTGATCCGCCTGGCTCGCGGGTCAGCACCGGATCGTGGCCGTGGGCGCGCAGGTGTTCGGCGAGGCGGCGAACCTGGGTCGATTTCCCGGCGCCCTCGCCGCCCTCGAAGGTAATGAAGAATCCGCGCGACATGCCCTTCCCTTCGACTGGAACGGCGGGCGAGTCTAGCGGCTGGCGATCAACTTTGCGTCCGGAAAGCCGAGGGCGGCGACGGCGTCGCGAAGCCGGGCGCCCTCGTCGGCGCTGGAGGCGCCGACCACGACCCGATACAGGGTCCGGCCCCCGCGCTGCAGGGGAACGATCTCGGCCCGGCCGACCTCGCGCAAGGAATTCACCGCCTTTTCGGCGTTGCCCCGATCGGCGAAGGCGCCGGCCTGAACCGTCCAGCCTCCGCCCGCTGAAACATTGGCGCTGGCCTGGCGAACCGGCGCGGGATCGGGATCAGCGACCACTCCGGCATACCGCAATGTCCTGTCCTTGCCGCGCGGCGGCGCCGGTCCGACGTAGCGCACCCTCACCCGGGCCGTGCCCTTGCGGTCGAAACCGAGTGCCTGGGCCCCGGCGCGGGACATGTCGATGATGCGACCATCGACGAAGGGGCCGCGGTCATTGACGCGAACCCGGATCTTCTTGCCGTTATCGAGGTTGGTCACCTCGACAATGCTGGGCAGGGGCAAGGTCTTGTGGGCGGCGGATATCACCCACATGTCGAACACCTCGCCGTTTGAGGTCTGCTTGTTGTGGAACTGCTGGCCGTACCAGCTGGCGATACCGACCTCGTTGTAGTTGGGCTGTTCGCGCGGCGTGTACCAGACCCCCCGCACCTGATAGGGCCGCATCGTGCCCGGCACGCGGCCGCCCGGCGCCTTGCTCGCCGAACTCTGCGGAACAGGCCCGGCCCGGGTCGCCAGCCGTGGCGTGGCGCAGGCCGAAAGGCTGACGGCCATCGCCAGAACCAGCGCCCAGACGCCTGCTCGTGACCCTGCGCTCCCCATCGGCGCGCCGCTCCCCTTCTGATCGGTTCACACCATAGGGCCGGGCCATCTTCGTTTCGGTTAACGGCGGGCAAAGCCCTTTGGGGAGTGCGGCGCGCCTGCTATAGGCCCTCGCCTCAGACGGCGGACCGACTCGAGCCAGCGCTCGGCGGCCGACGTGGGACAGGTGGCCGAGTGGTTTAAGGCAGCGGTCTTGAAAACCGCCGTGGGTGTGAGCCCACCGTGGGTTCGAATCCCACCCTGTCCGCCAGCCGCCTCATGCGCCGAGAGACGCCAGCATTCCGCCGATCCAGGCCTCGCTTTCCGGGTCGGTTGTTCGCGCCTGGTTCAGATGATCGATGAGGGCCGCGCGCACCGGTTGGGCCGCGTCCGGCCCCTTGCGTTGGCAATAGGCCAGCGCGCTGTTGGTCATGCGGGTCAGGGCATGGCCGCTGACGGCGCCGGCGCTCTTGCGCAGGGCCTCGGCGATAGCCTCCGGCGACGGTGGCTGGGCGGACTGGAGATCCGACGCGAAGACGTCGAGCTGCAGGCGAAGCTCCGCCATGTCACCCCAGGCGGCGGGGGGCGCCCCCAGGGCGAGCGCCCCCTCAAGCATCTGACCGGCTTCGCCCGCCGCCTCGAAGGCCGCGGCCCTGCGGCCCGCCAGCGCGTTGACCAGCATTACATAGGTCATCAGGCGATAGGCAGCCTGGCGCATGTCGGCCGACCGGGTCGCCTCCGCGGCCTCGACGATGATCGTCCGCATGCGCAGGAGGGGTATCTCGAGCTGGGCGATATCCCCCTGCTCCGCCACCATCTGGGCGACATCCGTGAGGGTATGGACAGCCGTCAGCCGCGCGCCCGGCGTGGGATCGGCCTCCAGGTGGCGGAAGACCAGATCGCAAAGCATCCTGGCCAGATCCAGAATGGTCTGGCGACGGAAAGCGTCCGTCCAGCGGCCCAGGGAAAGACCTCTTTGGCCAGCAACGTCTGCGGCCCAATGTATTTCGGCTGCCAGTTCACGAAGCGGCTGGTACCGCGCGGTGGCGGCGAACTGCGGTGGAAACAGCCGACAGATTGCTTCATGCTGAATATGGAAATCGTCCAGTCGGGCGTCGAGCTCCGCGCCCAGGTCGTTTCTGGAACGCGCCTCGGCAATCGCGGCGTTCAGTTGCGCCACCCGATCACCGGCCAGCTTTTTCGCTTCCGGGCTGAACGACGCCATCACACTGTCGATCTGCGGCCTGACGCTGGCGTCGATCCAGTCGGGGGGTGGTTGGTTCAGGGCCTCGAACAATCGCTTCACACTTGAGCCTCGGGCGATCCGAATGGCCTGGGGCCCCGCCTTCACCCAGCGTTCGCCAACCGTTTCCGCCAGGTGCTTCGCCAGATCGGCGCGGTTGGCGTCGACCAGCCGCGACAGCAGGCTGCCCGCGTCCATGTCGTCATCTCCCCGATAGCCGGAGACCAACGGGTCCAGCGCCAGAGCGCGTTCGGCATAGGCGACCGTGGTGATCGCATCCCAGACCAGGGCCGCCTCCGCCGCCAGTTCCAGCAGAAGCGCCGCCGCCAGTCCGGAGTCCGCCGCCTCTCCGGTGGCGGCCAGCAATGGCGCGGCCACCTGGCGCACTTCATTGCGCTCCTCCCGGGACATGGCCGCCAATCCTTCGGCGTCGGCGAGTTGCGCCCGCACGCTGGCCAATACGGCCGCCGTGGCCTCGGTGGTGTCGGCGACATTGGCAAGATCGCGCAGGGCCACGTCCCGGAACGCCCGCTGGGCAAAGCTGTAGACCCCCGGGGCAAGCGGGAAGACCAGCGCCTGCGGATTCTCGATACTGTCCAGACCTGTCGCGAGATCGCCCTTGCCGAGGCGGCTGGCGACATCGAGGGTCATCCGGCGGCTGTATTCCATGCCCTGCAACGCGGACAGCGAGGCGGCCAGACGGATGTCCGGCGGCGAGGTCTGCAGCCGTTCGGCGACCAGTTCGTGGATCTGGAAGTCCCGGGTCGCGAGGGCCTCAAGGCCCTGGTCGGTCAGGGCTCCGGCAGGATCCATATCGACGAACAGGCCGGGGTTGCGGCGGGCATGATCGACGATCTTCTCCAGCAGCAGGGCATTTCCACCGGCTCGCTCCAGCAGGACTTCGCGCTGGGGCCCGGTCAACCCGGGCAAGGCGCCCTCAACGATCCGGGCATAGACCTCGCCGTCCTGGGGGCGAAGTCGCATCGGCGTCCAGTCGGGGTCGCGCGCACGGGCCCAGTCTCCGGCCACCCTGGCGAAGCTGTCAGGAGACGCCGCCGCCGAGGCCTCGTTCCACTCCCGCTCCCAATGGGTGGCCAGCACCAGAAGCGGCCAGCCGCCTTTCTCCGCCGCCGCCAGAAGATCGCGCAGGAACACGATCAGGGCCTGGCTCTCTCCCGCCCACTGGGCGTCGTCGATGACCAGGACGACGGGAATGCGCTTCATCCGGGCGATGAGACGGCGCGCCTGCCGGCCACGGGCCTTGAGATCGGCCAGGGCCGCGGGCGTATCCAGAAGATCGGCCAGCAGCGCCAACAGTTCGGAGGCGGACCCGAGGCGACGCTGCAATTCGGCTTCCCGCACCCGGACATCGCTGCGCGGCCGGGGCTTGAAGGCCTTGAAGACCTTGCGGCCGTCCTTGAAGTAGCCCCAGGCCGCGACCAGCAGCGCCCCGACCAGCGGGATCAGGCCGACCAGGGAGGTCAGCCCCTTCTCGACATACTCCACACCGAGCTTCTGTCGCTCCCGAGCGTCCGCCAGGGGCTGCAGATGCGGCTCAAGCGCCGACACATAGGTGCGCAGATCCGTCAGCTTGTCGCGACAGCGGATGCCCAGCCAGAGATAGGGCATGGGCGCGGCGCCGTTGGCGGGGTCGGCGGGATTGACCTCGGCATAGGCGTCATTGTCCGACAGAACGTCCGGCCAGTAGCCCTCCGCGCCCGGGCGATCACGGTGAGTCGACAGCCAGTTGTAGAATTGCTGGATCAGTCGGGTCTTCCCCAGGCCGGACTCGCCCAGGATGGTGATCAATTCAGGTCGGGATTCGGCGACATTGACCCGGTCAAACGCCGCCTGCAGTAATGCCAGCTCGCCTGTGCGGCCGCAGAACGGCCGCGCGATCATCGGGGTATCGAACATCTGCCTGCAACCCACTCAGCCGCCGCTCGAAGTTCTATCTGAGAAGTTGGGGCTTGAATTGCAACGTTCATCATCCGATGTCTGCTGAAGTGGCGTCGGGGGCGTGTCGTGACTGTTGCTGACCTGAACAACGCTCCCCCGGCGGGCGAGACGATCGCGGACGCCGCCGCCGCCCTGATGCGCCGGGGTCTCAATGTCTTCGACCGTCTCGCGGAGGGGCAGCCTGACCACGCCGCGGCCCTCGCCGACATGAAACTGGCCCTGGAAGCCGTCGCTGAAGCCTTGGAGCGCGGTCCTTTCGGGGACGCCATCCGCATAGAGCGCGGTGAAGTCCTTCAGGATCTTGCGCCCGACGGAACCGAGCGCCGAAACAGCAACGCCGAGGTCGCCCACATGCTGCTGAGAGACTCCGCCAATCTCTTCCGCAACGCCGCGGCGGGGGACCCCAGGATGCGTCCGGAACTGACCCACGTGGCCGCCCTCTTCGAGGGGATGGCCAACGACCTTGAGCTTGCACCAGGCGGTGTATTGGGTCCTGAACTTGAGCAATTGCGACCCTACCTCGGGGCCGCGCGGGACATTTCGCCGGTTCCGCTGCCGGTACCGGACATGGAGGCCACCCGCCGTCTGTTCGACAATCCGCGGTTCGCAAAGATCGCCCACAGGGTGTTCGAGATCGCCGTCGGCCGTGACCTCTCAACGGTCGCCGAGCAGCCGCGCCTGGTCTGGGCCCGCCGCCTGGCCGCGGTGTGGGTGGAGCGTCACGGGCCGATGCCGGAACCGCTGAGCGCCGATGAGCAGTCGGCGATCGCCTTCGCCGTGCAGCATCCGCGCGGCCCCTGGGCCATGTCCCCCATCGTCGCGGGTGATTGGCGCGACGCGACGCCGGACGATGCGGCGGTGCTGCTGGGAATGATCAGCGAGATCTGCCGGGTCGGCCCGGCGAAGGTTCCTCTGGCGCTGGCCAGCTACTGCGACCGGGTGCGCACCCGCCCCCTCGCCTGCTACGGCGGCGTGCTGTTGGTCGAGGCTCAAGGCTATACGACGGGCGGACAGCCGGGCCTCATCCAGGCCATCATCCACGATGAGCGGATCATCCTGGCGGATGGCGGATCGACCGACATTCATAACCTCAATGACCTCGTCGGCCCGCAACTCGAAACGCCCGAGGCGCGACGGGACTATTTCCTGCTGTTCCTGAACTGGGTTCGGGATTCCGGCGGCAGCCGCTTTCAGCCGATCGAAACCGCGGCGGCCCTGGCCGACCGGCTCGACGGCGACCCGGCCATCGTTGAGACCCTGAAGGACAGTCTGACGCCGGTCATGGAGATCGTCGCGGAGAATCCGCCCGAGTGGACCCTGGACGCGCGGCTCTGTGTCGACACCGGTCTGTGGGACTCGATCTTCACCCTCGCCGCGGACGGCCAGGTGGAGATGATCGACGAACAGGTCATCGCCGAAGGCCTGCCCGTCAGGCGGGAAGTCCAGGAAGGCTGGCTGGTTCGTCTTGCCGAGCCCCCCGCTGTCGAAGGAGACCGTGAATGACCCTGACCCCGGTTACGGACGCTCTGGACCTGCCTGAGGACATTTCGGGCGAGGGTCTGCTGGTCGGCTGGTCGCTGGAACAGGAGCATGGCCGCAATCCGGTCGGCTTCAGCTTCGGCGGCCCGGTGCAGGTGGCCAGCGCCTATGTCGATCCGATCCTGATGGAACGCGAAGGCCACCTGATGACCATCGCGCCGACCGGCGCCGGCAAGGGCACCGCCTGCATCGTGCCCGCGCTGCTGCGCTATCCAGGTCCTGTCATCGCCATCGACCCCAAAGGCGAGAACGCGGCGATCACCGCCCGCCGCCGTCGTGAGCTTGGCCATCAGGTCGCGGTGATCGACCCGATGGGCATTACCGGGATCGACCGGGCGGCGCTCAATCCGCTGGACATTATCGACCCGGACAGCCCGACCCTGGTCGATGATGCAATGTCGTTGATCGCGGCGATGACGCCCGGCGACATGGGCGAGGACACCAACGACGGCCGCTACTGGCAGGAGCGCGGCGCGACCTTCCTCCTGGGCGTGATGCTGCACGTCCTGAGCGACATGCCGCCGGCGAAGCGCAACCTGCTGACCGTGCGGGATCTGGTGAATCAGGCCGTCGGCGAGCTTTCGCTCTACACCTCCGCCGCCGAGCGGGGCCCGCTCGCCGGCCTGGAAGGCACCGTGCTGGCCGCACTGGAGGGATCGCGCAACGCCGAGGCGCAGAATATCGGCCGAATGCTCCGGATCGGGGCGCTCTCGACCCTGGGCGGCATCCTGTCCTTCACCCAGAGCATCATCGACATCGTCCGCAGCGGGGCCATTGCGCCGGCCGTTCGCGAGACGACCTTCGATCTGGGCGCGGTGGTGCGGGGCGAGCCCCTATCGATCTATGTCGTCATGCCGCCGCATATGCTGGACAGCCACGGCCGCCTTCTGCGCCTGTGGGTTCACACCCTCATCACCCTGATCTCCAGCCGTAATGCCGCGCCGGCCAATTCCACGCTGTTCATCCTCGACGAGGCCGCCCAGCTGGGAACCTTTGACGCCCTTCGCCGGGCGATCACCCTGATGCGGGGCTATGGCCTGCAGACCTGGAGCTTCTGGCAGGACCCCAGTCAGCTGCGACGGCTCTACCCCAATGACTGGCAGACGATGATCAACAACTGCCGCGGCGTTCAGTGCTTCGGCGCCAACACCATGCTCGCCGCGCGGGCGATGGCCGAGATCGTCGGTTACGAGCCGGCGGAACAGCTCCTGGCTCTGGAGGACAACGAGATGCTCCTGCAGCTCTCGGGCGACATGCCGGTGCTGGCCCGCCTGCCCAACTACCGTTCCGACCCCGCTTTCGCCGGCCTGTATGACACCAATCCCTTCCACGACGCCGCCCGACCTGTGGAGCGTCCGCCGACGAGGCCGGTGACCCGGGTGTTTTCGCGCCAGGATGCGCCCCAGACCCCCGAGGCCGCCGCCGATGTGGTGCAACGGCTGAAGCGGATCTCGCAGTAGGAATAGCGCCCCCTTTTCGAAGGACGATCCGCCGGGCTTGAGCTAAGAACCCCCGGCCTCGGCCAAAGGGAGATCACCTGTCGTGACCGCTATCTGGGATCTGGCCGCCATGGTCCTTGGCCCGGTGGCCGGCAGCTTCATCGGCCTGCTCAGCCTGCGGCTCCCCGCCGGACGGCCGGTCGCCGTCGGTCGCTCCGCCTGCGATCATTGCGGACGCAAGCTCGGGCCCGTGGATCTGGTTCCCGTCATCAGTTTCCTTGCCCTGCGCGGCCGTTGCCGCAGCTGCGGCGGCGCCATTCCGCGTCGATACCTGGCCATCGAGCTGGGCTGCCTGGCGATCGGCGTATGGGCGGCCTTCGCCTTTGACGGTCCGATGGCCCTGATCACCGCCCTGTTTGGCTGGCAGCTCCTGCTGATCGCCATCGTCGACGCCGAACACTTCTGGCTGCCCGACCGGCTGACCCTTCCGCTCGGCGCCATGGGCCTGGGCTTCGCCTGGCTGCTTTCGCGGATCTACCCGGGCTTTTCTCCGCTGAATGCGCTGATCGGCGTGGCGGCAGGCTTCGCTTCCCTGGGGCTGGTGGCATGGGCCTATCGACAACTGCGCAGCCGAGAGGGGCTGGGCGGGGGCGATCCCCGGCTGTTCGCGGCGATCGGAGCCTGGGTGGGATGGATGGGCCTACCGAGCGTGCTGGTCTGGGCTGGAATCGCCGGCGCGAGTGTCATCGCCGCAACAATGGTTAACAGGAAGAAGGTCGCCGATGATCAGCGCATGCCGTTCGGCGCCTTTCTGGCGGCAGGGGCTTGGTTGACCTGGATTTTTGGTCCGCTGGGCGGGTCGCCGCTCATTCCGTAGCCGGAAGGCTCTTCACAAAACCGCATTGAAACCGACGATGAAGCGTCACCCGACGGTCCCGATTCCGTCGCAAACCCTTGGCCCCGGCGTCACGAACCATCGCTAATTCCGCATCCCGGGCAGGCGGGGACGTCCAATCCTAAATGCGAGGCTTCACGGGAGGCCTTCGCATCCCCGCGCGCAATGTGATTGCCACGTGGAGATCAGGATGTCGGGCTTCAAAAAGCTTCTTACAGTGATGGCGGCGGCGAGCGTCTCGCTGATGCTGGCCAGCTGCGGCGGCGCCGATGGCGTCGCCTCCCCCGGTGAAGGCGACTTCGGCGCCGGTGGCGGCGGCGGCGCGGGCGGCGGTGGCGGTGGTGGCGGCGGTGGCGGCGGCGCGGCCGCGGATTGCCCGACCGGCTTCGCCAACGTCGGCACCATTGACGCGGCCGTTGGTGGCACGCTTCGCATCTGCCAGCTGCCCCCTCTGATCACCGGCAACCTGGTGGTTCCGCTGCGCACCGGCACCATCTACTCCATCAGCGGCCGGGTCGACGTCGGCCAGGACCGCGGCGGCGATCCCGCCTCGCCGATCGCCGGCGCCGCCCAGGGCATCCTGACCATCGAGCCTGGCGTCCGCATCTTCGGGTCCGCCGGCCTCGACTACGTGGTCGTCAACCGCGGCTCGCAGATCTTCGCCCAGGGCACGGCGACCTCGCCGATCGTCATGACCAGCAAGCAGAGCATCCTGGGAACGACCAACGTCGATTCCATCGGTCAGTGGGGCGGCCTGGTCATCCTCGGGCGCGCCAACATCTCCAACTGCCCGGGCGTGGTGCCCTACGGCAGCCCCAACTGTGAAGCCCAGGTGGAAGGCACCAACGCCCTCTACGGCGGCAGCAGCAACAGCGACAACAGCGGCGTGCTGCAATACTTCCGCCTGATGCACTCCGGCTTCCAGATCCTGCCGGGCAACGAACTGAACGGCATCACCCTCGCCGGCGTCGGCAGCGGCACCACCATCGACCACATCCAGGTTCACAACAGCTCGGATGACGGCATCGAATGGTTCGGCGGCAACGTGACGCTCAAATATGTCGTGCTGACCGGCAACGACGACGACAGCCTGGACACCGACGAAGGCTTCAGCGGTTCGCTGCAGTATGTCCTCGCCGTTCAGCGCGCCAACGGCGGCGACCGGATCATCGAGGCCTCGATGAAATCCCTGGCGACCGGCAACCCGCGCTCCAGCCCGAAGATCTCGAACTTCACCTTCATCTCGCGTGACAGCTCCAGCGCGGCGATCGTTCTCAACACCGGCACCGACTACAAGCTCTACAACGGCGTGGTGACCAAGACCGGTTCGGCCGGGGCCTGCCTCGACATCGACGATGCGGCCACCACGGCGACTTTCCGCTCGGTGTTCATGAGCTGCGCCAAGCCCTTCGAGGACGACGCCAACGTCAACGCCGCGGCTGCCTCGGCCATCTTCGGACCGGGCGCCAGCAACAACGTTTCCAACGGGACCAACTCCCTGACGGGCGGCTTCATCAACGGCGTCAACGAAAACGGGGTGGTCGTGACTGACCCGACCAGCCTCAACCCGGGCTTCTTCGGCGTCCCGAGCAAGATCGGCGCGGTGCGGGACAGCACGGACACCTGGTACTCCGGCTGGACCTGCGGCCTGGTGGGCGGCGCCTCCTGCTGACGTCGGCAAAGGGCGGCGGAGCGATCTCCGCCGCCCAACGCCATCCCGCGGTTCCAAATCAAGGCAAATCTCATGTCGAAGTTCTCCCTGACCCTCAGCGGTCTGCTGCTGGCGACCACGGCGCTCACGGCGCCCGGCCTCGCCTTCGCCCAGGAGGCCGCGCCTCCCGAGGCCGAAGTCGAGGAAATCGTCGTTCTCGGGCGCAACATCCCCGAGCCGATGCGCGAGACCAGCGAAGTCGCCACCTTCCTGCAGCCCGAAGACCTCAAGCGTCAGGGCGACGACAATGCCGCCGAGGCCCTGGTCAGACTGACCGGCCTGTCCCTGGTCAGCGGCAAGTTCGTCTACGTCCGAGGCCTGGGCGAGCGCTACAGCTCGGCCCTGCTCAACGGCTCCCCCCTGCCCTCGCCCGAGCCCCTGCAACGGGTCGTGCCCCTGGACCTGTTCCCGGCCAGCATCCTGGCCGGCACCGTCGTCCAGAAGACCTATTCGCCGAAGTATCCGGGCGAGTTCGGCGGCGGCGTGATCGATCTGCAGACCGTCGGCACCCCGGACGAGCCCTTCGTCAGCATCGGCTTCAGCACCAGCGGCAACAGCGAGACCACCTTCCAGAACGGGATCACCTACTACGGTTCCGACTATGACTGGCTGGGCTATGACGACGGCACCCGCGACCTGCCGAAACTGCTGCAGAAGATCGCGCCCGATCGCCTGCGGGTCAGCGAGGCCAACTACACCGACTACCAGCTACAGCTGATCGGCCGGCAGTTCGTCAATGCGCCGCTGAACCTGATCCAGAAGAAGAACCAGCTCGACCCGAACTGGGGTGTGGACACCTCGGCCGGCCGTTCATTCGACACCGACTTCGGCGTGTTCGGCGTGGTCGGCGTCTTCGGCTTCAAGAACAGCTGGCACAACCGTTCCGGCATTCAACAGGACGGCATCGTCCAGGCCGGCGTCATCAGCGTCAATTCCGACTACGGCTTCAACTCGACCAAGAACGAGGCGGTGCTGAACGGGCTTGTGGGGCTGTCCTACGAGTCCCTCAACGGTGATCACAGCGTCAAGTGGACCAATCTCTACATCCACTCGACCCTGAAGGAGGCCCGCATCCGTCAGGGCTTCGACGCCGACGCCCCCGGCGCCGGCCTGGTGCGCGACGACTACACCAACTGGTTCGAGCGCAGCCTGTTCAACACTCAGCTGGCGGGCTCCTCGGAGTTCGGCGCCTTCAAGGTCGACTGGCGCGGCGCCTTCGCGAAAACCTCGCGCAATTCGCCCTATGAAAAAAGCATCCGCTACCGGCTGGACGGCGGCGCCTTTGACGCCAAGACCCACCAGTTCACCGGCGGAACCTTCTATCACAACGGCTCCTCGGAGCAGAACTACACCCGCTTTGGCGAGGTCGAGGACAAGGTCGGCAGCTTCGGCGTCGATGGCACCTACACCCTGCCGCTGTCGGGGACCCGCGACGTGATCTTCAGCGGCGGCTTCGCCTGGATGGACAACAATCGTCAGGCCATCCAGCGCGAGTTCCGCTTCCTGGCCCTGAACAACGCCATTCCGCTGGATGTTCAGGACAGCCGCGTCGACTACCTGCTGTCGGACTACAACATCGGGCCCAACCTGTTCACCCTGCGGGAAACCACGGGCGGCGACGGGGCCTCGGCCTACAAGGCGGCGCTCGAAACCCGGGCGGGCTGGTTCCAGGTCGACGCCGAGGTGATCCCGCTGGTGCGCGTCGCCGTCGGGGTTCGCTACGAGGATGCGACCCAGAGCGTGACGCCGATCGATATCTTCAGCGGCCCGCTGCCCGCCGCCAAGCCGCTGGAAAACAGCTACTGGCTGCCGGCCGCGACGGTGACCTGGAACTTCTACGAAGACATGCAGCTGCGGTTCGGGGCTTCCAAGACCATCGCCCGTCCGCAGTTCCGTGAGCTGGCGCCCCAGACCTATCTGGATCCCGACAGCGACCGGCTCTACATCGGCAACCCCTATCTGGTGGACACCGAGATTCTCAATCTCGACGCCCGCTACGAGTGGTACTTCGATCGCGGCCAGTCCTTCACCGTCGGCGCCTTCTACAAGGACCTCGACAAGCCGGTCGAGACCATCGTCAACGAAGGCGGCTCCAACCTCCAGACCACCTTCCTGAACGCGCCGAAAGCGGTGCTCTACGGGCTCGAGATCGACACGAAGCTCTACTTCGACATGCCGATCGACGCGCAGTGGTTCTCCGACAAGCGCTGGCTGGTCGCCGCCAACTACACCTGGACCCATTCCGAGGTGAAGGTCGGCTCGGGCGACTCCGTCTACCCGCTCTCGGGCCTGGGCGCGCCCCGTCCGGCGACGGACTATGTCCAGGACGGCGACCAGCTCCAGGGCCAGTCGAAGGATCTGGCCAATCTGCAGTTCGGCTGGGAAGACGACAACGCCAAGTCCCAGGCGACCATCCTGGTCGGCTATGTCAGCAAGCGGATCGCCGCCCGCGGCCGCACCGGCTTCCCGGACCTGGTCCAGGATCCGGGCGTGATGCTGGACTTCACCTACCGCAAGGGTTTCGAGGTGATGGGCCGGGACGTCGAGTTCGGCTTCGAGGCTCGCAACCTGCTGGATGAGAACTTCGAGGAATACCAGAGCCAGGGTGGCGGTCGCGTCGACACCAACACCTACGATCTCGGTCGCAGCTTCTCCTTCAGCCTGACGGCGAAGTTCTGACGTCATCCCCGTTCGGCCTCCCCATGGCCGGAACGCAACTGACCGCTCCCCACTCGATCCGGGTGGGGAGCGTTTGTCATTGTACCGTCATTGAAACATCACTTTCCTGCGTCATCGCGCGTCTAACCGATCCGGCGTAACCGGGCCGCATCGGGGAAATCAGTTGTCGTTCATTGAGCGCCTCACCACGGGAGGATGGCGCGCCGACGGGGCCCGCGGTCTCGTCGAGGCGCTGCTCGTCCTGGCGCTGTCGGCGCAGGCGGCGCGGCTCATCTGGGTTCTGGCGGCCCCGGCCCTTCCCCCACCGCCCTCGACGGTCCTCATGGCCGAGGGCGACACCTCCATCCTGACCCGGTTCAATCCCTTCGTCGGCGCTGACGGCGCCGCGGCCGCGACCAGCGGAGACGGCCTGCGCCTCTATGGCGTGCGGGCGTCCGGCGCCGGGGCGGGCTCGGCCATCATCGGCACGGCCGATGGTCGCCAAGCCTCCTATCTGGTCGGCGAAACCGTTGCGCCCGGCGTGGTGCTGAAGTCGGTCGAAGCCGACCATGTCGTGCTGATGCGGGGCGGCGTCCCCTCCAGCCTCACCTTTCCCAATGCCCCGCAGTAAGGACCCCCGCCCGTGAGAAAGACCCTCCGGACCCTGGCGCTGGCGGCGGTGATCGCTTCCGGCCTGTCGTCCGGCGCGACGGCGCCGGCCCTGGCCCAGACCCAGGTGCTGAATGTGCAGGACGCCGACATTCGCGCCTTCATCCAGGACGTGGCCCGCAGCACCGGCATGACCTTCATCGTCGACCCCCGGGTCAAGGGGACGGTGACGGTGGCCAGCGACGGTCCGCTGAACAAGACCGAGCTGTTCGAGGTGTTCCTGGCCACCCTGCGCGCCAACAATTACGTGGCCATTCCGACCGGTCCCTCGACCTATCGCATCGAGCCGGCCGAGAACGCCGCCCGCCAGCCGACCAGCGCCCGCAGCGGCTTCGTCACCGAGGTGTTCCGGCTACGGACGGTCGACGCCGCCTCCGCGGCGGAGATGCTCAAGCCCCTGGTTGGTCCCCAGGGCGTCGTCACCGCCAATCCGCGCGGCAACACGGTGGTGGTCGCCGACTACGCGGACAATGTGCGCCGTATTCGCGGCCTGATCGGCCAGATCGACCAGGACCGGGCCTCGGTGCAGACCTTCACGCTGCAATACAGCTCGGCGCGAGAGATCGCGGCGGTGCTGAACGAACTGACCGCCGCCCCCGGCGCCGACGGCAAGGGGGTGCGCGGGGCGGTGTCGATCGTGCCGGTGGAAAGCAGCAACTCGATCATGCTGCGCGGCGACCCCGACGCCATCCAGCGCCTCGCCCCGATCATTGCCGACCTGGATCGGCGGGCCCAGTCGAAGGCCGATGTCCAGGTTGTTTTCCTGCGCCATGCCAATGCCGAGGAGATGCTGCCGGTGCTGCAGCAGCTGGTCGGCCAGACCCCCAGCCAGCCGGCGGGCCCCGCCGGTCAGTCCGCGACGCCCGAGACCGCGCCCGTTGCCACGACCGCCCCGAAGGCGACCATCGCCCGCTATCCCGGCGCCAACGCCCTGATCATTAACGCACCTCCGGAAACCCAGCGCATGCTGGCCGAGGTGATCCGGCAACTGGATGTCCGGCGCGAGCAGGTTCTGGTCGAGGCGATCGTGGTCGAGGTATCCGACGACACCGCCCAACGACTGGGCGTGCAGACCATTCTGGGCAGCGGCAAGGGAACGGTTCCCTTCGCGGCGACCAACTATTCCAACACCGGCCCCAACATCCTCGCCCTGACCGGGGCCATCGTCGGCCAGAACAACCTGCCGGAGGATTCCGCCCTTCTGGCCTCGTTGAGGGACTCGGCGGTCAGCTCGCTGCTTGGCTCCAACGGCGCCCTTGGCGCGGTGACCGGCACCCTGAGCGGCGACACCCTGTTCGGCTTCATCATCAACGCGGTGCGCGAGGACGGCTCGTCCAAGCTGTTGTCGACGCCCTCGATCCTGACCCTGGACAACCGTGAGGCCAGCATCCTTGTGGGTCAGGAGGTGCCGATCACCACCGGCGAGGTGCTGGGCAACGCCAACAGCAATCCCTTCCGCACCATCCAGCGACAGGATGTCGGCATCCGGCTGACGGTGACCCCGCAGATCAACGCCGGCGGCGGCATCACCCTGCATCTGCGTCAGGAAGTTTCCGCCATCGCCGGCACGGTGACCACCAACTCACCCGAACTGGTTCTCAACAAGCGCCTGATCGAGACCACGGCGGTCGTCGACGACGGCGCCATCGTGGTGCTTGGCGGCCTGCTGCAGCAGGACGAGAAGATCAGCCTGGAGCGGACCCCGCTGCTCAGCGACATCCCGGGCCTGGGCGAACTGTTCAAGAGCCGCGCTCGCGAGGGCAAGCGCACCAACCTGATGATCTTCCTGCGCCCCCGCATCATCCGCAGCGCCGAGGAGGCCCAGGCGCTGACCGGCCCGCGCTATGAAATGCTGCGCCAGGACCCGGCCCTGAACCGCAAGGACGGCGGCAACGACCTGGACGCGCTGGTGCTGGACTACCTGCGCGCCACGCCGCCGACCGTGCCGCCGCCGCCCCAGCCGGCCAAGCCATGACCACCCTGGCCGATCCCGCCCTCAGCTACGGCTTCGCCAAACGCGCCGGCGTCCTGTTGCTCGGCCTTGGCGACACCGCCCGGGTCGCCCTGCGCGAGGGCGCCGATCCGGTCGCCCTGGTCGAGGCGCGGCGGGTGTTGGGCCGACCGCTGAGCATCGAGACCCTGGCGGTCCCGGCCTTCGAGCGCCGCTTTTCAGAGGTCTATGCAGGCGAGGGCCTGGCCGTCTCCAGCGCCGACAGTGTCGAGATGGCGGGTGGTCTGGACGGGCTGCTGGACGATCTGCCGGCCACGGCCGATCTGCTGGATCCGCAGGACGAGGCCCCGGTGATCCGGCTGATCAACGGCCTGATCGCCGAGGCGGCCCGGCTGGGCGCCTCCGATATCCACGTTGAACCGTACGAGCAATCGGTCACGGTCCGCTTCCGCATCGACGGGGTGCTGCGCGAGATGCTGAGCCTGCCGCAGCGGATCGCCCCGCTGCTGGTGTCGCGGATCAAGGTCATGGCCCGGCTGGACATCGCCGAGAAGCGGGTGCCGCAGGATGGCCGCATCTCCCTGACTCTGGGCGGCAAGGCGCTGGACGTGCGGGTCTCGACCCTGCCGGCGCGGGTCGGCGAGCGGGTGGTGCTGCGTATCCTCGACAAGGATCAGGCCGGCCTGAAGCTTGAGGAACTGGGCATGGCCCCGGCCCTGCTGCGCCAGTTCGAGGCGGCGGTGCGCGAGCCGCATGGCATCATTCTCGTCACCGGCCCCACCGGTTCGGGCAAGACCACCACCCTCTATGGCGGACTGGGTCTGCTCAACGACCAGACGCGCAACATCCTGACCATCGAGGACCCGGTCGAGTACGCCATCCACGGCGTCGGTCAGACCCAGGTCAACACCCGCGTCGGCATGACCTTCGCCGCCGGCCTGCGGGCCATTCTCCGGCAGGATCCCGATGTGGTCATGGTCGGCGAAATCCGCGACAGCGAGACGGCGCAGATCGCGGTCCAGGCCAGCCTGACAGGCCATCTGGTGCTGTCCACGGTCCACACCAATGACGCCGCCGGCGCGGTGACCCGCCTGCGCGACATGGGGGTCGAGCCGTTCCTGCTGGCCTCGACCCTGCGGATGATTCTGGCCCAGCGCCTGGTGCGCCGGCTGTGCGAGCAGTGTCGCGAGCCGATCGCGGCGGACGCCGCCGCCGCAAGGCTGGCCGGCCTCGTCGAGGGCGAGACCGTGCATCGAGCCCGGGGCTGCGCCGCCTGCAACCACACCGGCTACGTCGGCCGGGTCGGAGTCTATGAGGCGATCCGGGTCGATGACACGGTGCGCGGCATGATCGCCAACGGCGCCGACGAGCAGGCCATCGCCGCGATCGGCCGCGACCAGGGGGGCGACATGACCGCCGCCGCCCGCGATCTGGTCGCCAGGGGCGTGACCACCGTCGAGGAACTGCTGCGGGTGACCCGCCAGGGGGCCGAGGCGCATGGCGGCGTTTGAATATCTGGCCCTGGACCCGCGCGGGGCGACCCGCAACGGCGTAATCTCGGCGGCCGATGAGGCGGGGGCCCGGCAAATTCTGGAGAAGCGCCGTCTGGCGCCGGTGCGCCTGACTCCGGCCAATGACAGCGGTCCGGCAGGAACGGATTTCGCCGCCCTGTTCCGCCCCAGGCTGGGCGGCAAGGACCTGTCGCTGATCACCCGCCAGATCGCCACCCTGGCGTCGGTCTCGCCGCTGGAGGAGGCTCTGAGGGCGATCGCCCAGAACGCCGACCAGCCCAAGGTCAAGGCCATCCTGGTCGATGTCCACGCCGGGGTTCTGGAAGGCTATCGACTGTCGGAGGCGATGGGCCGGGCGCCGACCAGTTTCCCGCCCCTCTATCGGGCCATGGTCGCGGCCGGCGAGGCCTCCGGATCGTTGCCGGCCATCCTCGAGCGGCTGGCCGATCTGATGGAGCAGGAGCAGACGGTCCGCGCGAAGTTGGCCACCGCCCTGGTCTATCCGATCGCCCTGGCCATCACCGCCGTGCTGGTGATCATCGCCCTGATGACCTTTGTGGTGCCCAAGGTCGTCGATCAGTTCGACAGCATGGGACAGGCGCTGCCGCTGCTGACCCGCGTGGTGATCGCCATATCGGCCGGCCTCAGCCACTACGGCTGGATCATCGCCCTGTTGCTGGCCCTCGGCGCTGGTCTGTTTGCCCGGGGCCTGCGGTCCTCGGCGTTCCGACTGGCGGTGGACGGGGCGCTGTTGAGGACGCCGATCCTCGGCCGGCTGCTGCGCGAGGTGCACGCCGCCCGTCTGGCCCGTACCCTTGCGACGATGCTGGCCAGCGGCCTGCCGGTGCTGGAGGGCCTTACCCTGACCGCCCGGACGGTCCGCAACAGCGTGTTGCGGCGCGCGACCGAGGAGATGACCGTCTTCATTCGCGAAGGCGGCGGCCTATCGACCGCCATGCGCCGGGCCGGAGTGTTTCCGCCGGTGCTGCTCTACATGGCCGCCAGCGGCGAGACGAGCGGACGGCTGGAGATGATGCTGTCCCGCGCCGCCGACTATCTGGAGCGGGAATTCAACACATTCACCTCCGCCGCGCTCAGCCTGCTCGAGCCGGCGATCATCATCGTCATGGGCGCGGTGGTGGCGACCATCGTCCTGTCCATCCTGCTGCCCATTCTGCAGATCAACACACTGGCCCTCGGGTAGAGATCATGACCGACGCTGAAACCCAGACCCCGCAACCGCGCCCGCACCGGGAAGCCGGCTTCACCCTGGTGGAGATGATGGTGGTGGTCGTCATTCTGGGCCTGCTGGCCACGGTGGTGATCATCAATGTGCTGCCCGCCCAGGGCCGGGCGATGAAGGAAAAGGCCAGGGCCGACATTGCCACCCTCGAACAGGCGGTGGAGAGCTATCGTCTGGACACCTTCGCCTTTCCCCGCGGCGAAGCGGGACTGAACGCGCTGGTTACAGCGCCCGGCGGCGTGGCGGCCAGCCGCTACCGCGAGGGCGGCTACATCAAGCGCCTGCCGCAGGATCCGTGGGGCCATCCCTATCAATACCGCTATCCGGGCAAGCACGGCCCCTTCGACATCTACAGCTTTGGCGCCGACGGTCAGGAGGGCGGCGAAGGCGATGACGCTGACATCGGCAACTGGAGCTAGCCCCCGCCGGTCCGGCTTCACCCTTGTCGAGATGATGGTGGTGCTGGTGGTTCTGGGTCTGATGGCCGCCGTGGTGGTGGTGGCGATCCCCGACGGCCGCATGACGCTGGCCGCCGAGGGAGAGCGTTTCGCCGCGCGCCTGAAACGGGCGCAGGAGGAGGCGGTACTGGTCAACAGGCCGGTGCAGGTAGCCCTGACCGGCGATGGCTACGGTTTTCAGGTCCGCAAGGCCGGCGTCTGGACTCCGCTGGACGAGGGCCCTTTCCGTCCCGAGGTCTGGTTGCCGCAGACCCGGGCGAGCGCGGACAGGGATGTGCGCCGCATCAGCTTCGATCCCACCGGGGCCGCGACCCCCGCCCACATCACCCTGACCCGCGCCGGCCGCACGGTCGAGGTGAGCGTGGACGCCGCCGGCAATGTGGTCCTCGATGCACGCTAGCCGCATGGAAGCACGCGAGGGCTTTACCCTCATCGAGCTGTTGGTGGCCCTGACCGTGTTCAGCCTCGCGGCCATGGCGCTGATCAATCTGTCGGGTGAAAACACCCGCGCCGCCGGCCGGATCGAGAACCGGGCGCTGGCGGCGGTGGTCGCCGAGAACCGCGCCGTCGAAGCCCTGACCAGCGAGCGGCCGCCGGCCGTTGGCGCGACGACCGGCGCCGAGCGCGCGGGCGACCGGACCTGGCGCTGGACCCGCAAGGTCGCCGCGACGGCCGACCCCGACATCCTGCGCATCGACATCCTGGTGCTTGACCCCGCCGCGCCCCGTCCGGCCGGCGCCCTGACCGTGTTCCGGAGCCTGAAGTGAGGCGCGCCGGCTTCACCCTGGTCGAGATGCTGGTGGCCCTGTTCGTCTTCGGACTGCTGGCGGCGGCGGGCGCGGCGGTGATGGGCTCGACCCTGACCAGCCAGAGCGCGGTCAAGAGCCGGGTCGAGCGGTTCGCCGAGTTCCAGCGGCTGCGCGCCCTTCTTCGCGCCGATCTGGGCCAGGCGGCCGACCGGCGCACCCGCGACACCAACGGCCAGCCGGCCCCGGTCGCCTTCATCGGCGGCGATCCCTGGGGCGGAGCGCCTGAGCGCCTGTTCGTCGTTGTCCGCCGGGGATGGGAGAACCCGGACCACGACCCCCGGCCCTCGCTGCAGTACGTCGAATACCGCCTCTCCGGCGGGCGCATCGAGCGCCGGGTGCGGGCCGCCCTCGACGGCGTGGCGCTGGGACACGCCCAGGTGTTGCTGACCGGGGTCGACCAGTCCCGCGTCGCCTTCCTGCACAAAGGCGTCTGGCAGAACGCCTGGAAGGGTCAGCCCGGAACCGATATCCCCCGCGCCGTCCGGCTCAACCTGACGGTCCAGGGGGTCGGCGAGGTGACCCAGCTGTTCCTGACGACCGGGGATGGCCGATGACCGCCCCCGCCGCCAAGCCGCACGAAAAGGGTGTGGCGCTGCTGACCGTCCTCCTGCTGGTCGCGGTGATGGCCGCCATCGCGGTCGGCGTGCTGGACGACATTCGCTTTGGCGTCCGGCGCACCTTCAACGCCAACGCCGCGACCCAGGGGCAGTATTTCGCGCTGGGAGCCGAGGAACTGGCCCGTTCCCGGATCAGCCGCCTGCTGGAGCGCGACCCGGCCCGCACGTCGCTGGAGGGGGGGTGGAACGGTCGGCCGATCGTCTTCCCGATCGACGGCGGACGGATTTCGGCGACGGTCAGCGACGGAACCGGCTGCTTCAACCTCAACAGCGTGGTCACCGACGGCGGCGGCGAACCCTTTGTCCGTCGCGAACAGGGCGTGCGGCAGTTCGCGGCCCTGCTGACCGCCCTGGACATCTCCGGGGGCCCGGCCCTGGCTTCCGGCCTGGCCGAATGGATCGACAGCAACGACATCGGCGCGCCGGGAACCGAGGATGACGGCTATCTGCGGGGCGCCCTGCCCCACCGGACCGCGGCGGCGCCCCTGGCCGAGGTCAGCGAGCTGCGGGCCGTCCACGGCTTCACCGCCCCTGTCTATGCGGTCATCCGGCCCTACGTCTGCGCCCTGCCGACCACCGATCTGTCGCCGGTGAACATCAACACCCTTCCGCTGGATCGCGCGGTCGTGTTGTCGGCCCTGACCGAAGGCAGCGTCAGCCCGGAGTCGGCGCGAGCGGTGCTCGCCGGCAGGCCGACCGACGGCTGGCGCGACATCTCGGCCTTCTGGAGCCAGCCCGCCTTCGCAGACATGGCCGCGGACGCGCCGGTGCGCGGCCAGGTCGACCTGCGTAGCCGCTATTTCACCCTCGACGCCGTGGTCGATTTCGCGGACGGCCAGGTGATCCTCAGCTCCCTCTTCGAGACCCCCCGGTCCGGCGGCATCCGCCTGGCCGCGCGGCGCTGGACCCACGACGAATGACCCTGAACCGACTTGTCATCTTCTTCGCCGACCCGGAGCGGCCGCCCGAGGTCCTGGAGACCGTCGATGGCGAAATCCTCCGCTACGACGTCATGGACGACCACGAGGCCGCGACCTGGGCGCCGGCCCGGACGCTGTTGATCGTCCCGGGCGCCGACGTCGCCGCCCGCTGGCTGGACCTGCCCGCCGCCAGCGACGCCCAGGCCCGGTCCGCGGCCGGTTTCATGCTGGAGGACGCCCTCGCCGGTCCGGCGTCGGAGCATCATATCGCCGTCGGTCCGCCCGGAGATGGCAGGCGGCTGGTGGTGGTGGTCGACCACGCCCGACTGCGGTCCTGGATGGACCGGGCCGCCGCCCTGGGCGTGAGCCCGGACATTGTCACGCCCGACCACCTGAGCCTGCCCGAGAGCCTCGACGGTCAGCCGCTGGGCGTTCGTTTCGGCGGGCTGCTGGCGGTCAGGGGCCATGAGCTGGCCCTGTCCGGCGAGCCTGAGTTGCTGGGCGCGGTGCTGGGAGACCGGTCCCCCGCCGCCGCCAATCCCCTGGAAGCGGCCGCCCTGCTGGCCCGGGGGGCCCTGACTCCGGCGGTCAATCTGTTGCAGGGCGATTTTGCCCGGGGCGGCGGCCGCACGCCGGGCGGCGCCTGGAAACGGGCCGCGATCCTGGCGAGCCTGCTGATCGTCTCGCCGCTGGTGATCGGCCTCGCCCAGCTGGCCCGCAACACCGCTTCCGCCGCGGCCCTTGAACGACAGGCCGACAAGCGCGCCGTCGCCATGGCGCCCGCCGCACGAAACCAGAAGGCGCCCGCCCGCTTCGTGCTGGGACAGATCGAACAGCGACGGGCGGCCAACCGCTTCCTCGACACCGCCTCGGCCTTCTTCCAGGTCGTCCAGGCCAGCGGCGCGGTGCGAATGGACACCCTGGTCTACGGGGCCGACGGCGCCCTGCGCACCACGGTGTCCTATCTCAACTACTCGGACCTGGATGGCCTCAAGACCGCCGCCCGGGAGGCCGGCCTCGACCTGACGGACGACGCCACCGTCACCGAGGGCGGCAAGATCTCCAGTGACCTGATCATCCGGAAGGCGCCATGACCGCATTTCTCGACAGCTTGAGAACGGCCTGGACCGCCCGCTCGCCCCGGGAGCGGATCATGCTGACCGGTCTGGGCCTGATCATCGCCCTGGTCGTCGGCTGGTACGGCATGGTCCAGCCGCTGGCCCACGGCGTCGCCGCCTCCGAACAGCGCGCCCGTCGCGCGGCCGCCATGCTGGCCGACCTGGAAGCCGCCGCCCGCGCCGGCGGCGCCAGTCCGGGAGCGGTCGCGGCCGAGGCTCGACAGCCGTTGACGGCCGTGGTCGCCGCCACCGCCCAGGCCGCCGGGGTGACGGTGGATCGCCGCCGGGAGGAGCCCGACGGTCGTCTCACGGTCTGGCTCACCGGCGTCAGCCCGACGGTGATGATGACGTGGCTGACCGCCCTGGCCCAGGCGCATGGCGTCGCCGTCTCGGACATCACCGCCTCCCGCCTCGACAATGGCCTGATCGAGGCCCAGATCACCCTGGAGCGACCCGCAGGATGACCTCCCGCCGCCTGTTGCTGATCTTCGCCGCCGGCCTGGTCGTGATGCTGAT
The DNA here is from genome assembly GCA_019636175.1 of Caulobacter sp. Classification (GTDB taxonomy): domain Bacteria; phylum Pseudomonadota; class Alphaproteobacteria; order Caulobacterales; family Caulobacteraceae; genus Caulobacter. The sequence continues at coordinate 106,277 of JAHBYC010000003.1, forward strand.
CATGCTGATCCCCCTGTCGGCGGTTCTGGCCTGGAGCCGTGCGCCGGTGACGGCCGCTCGGGTCGAGGGAACCTTGTGGAGCGGTCGCCTGAGTGGAGCCTCGATCGGCGCCCTGCCGCTCGGCCAGGTGCGCAGCCGGATGGAGATTCTGCCCCTGCTCAGCGGAACCGCGCGGCTGGAGAGCGAGGCGCGCGGCGCGGCCTTCACGGGCAAGGGTAGATTGATCAGCGGCGGCGCCCGGCGCGGAGCCGACAAGGTCAGCGGCATGGTCGCCCTGGACCAGCTGGGGTTCTCCGGCCTGCCGGACGGAGCCTTGAAACTGACCGGGGTGTCGCTGCTGTTCGATGGCGCCCGCTGCATCCGGGCGGGCGGCAAGGCCACGGCCGAGGTCGGCGGTTCCGGGCTCCTGCCGCAGCCCGTGGCCCTCAGCGGCGCGCCCGCCTGCATCGATGGCCGCTGGGTGCTGCCGATGGCCGGCGAGGCCCAGGGCCTGCGTATCGAGAGCCGGTTCAGCCTGGCGGCGGACGGCGCCTGGCGATCCGTGCTGATCCTCATTCCCACCGACCCCGCCATGGGGCAGGCTTTGGGCGCGGCCGGCTTCACCCAGGACGGTGATCGCTGGCGCCGAACCGTGGAAGGACGATGATGACCCCGCGAACTCCTCAAGGCCGGAAGGCCCTCATCGCCGCCGGGCTTGTGATGGCCCTGACATTCGCCGGTTCCGTCGCCCTTGCCGCGCCGAAATCACAGAAGGCCCCGCCGCTGGACAATGGCGGCCTGGCGTTCGCCGAACTGCCGCCGCAGGAGCTGGCGGCCGGACAGTGCGCGCTGTTTCTGTGGGCCCGGACGTCGCCGCCGCGCCGGTTCCTGATGGCGACCCAGAACCCGGCCTCGGCCCGGGTCAGTCTGGACGGCCGGACCCTGGACCTTCCCCTGTCAGCCTGGGACGGCGAGGCGGTCTATGGGGTGCATGAGACACAGACCTTCGCGGGCGAAGGCGTCACCCTGACCGTGCGGTTCACCGCCGAGGAGCGCAAGGGCCTGGTCGGGGGTCTGGTCGTGCCCAGCGCCTCGGTCGAGTATCGCGACGCCGCCGGCTGGGAGACGGTCATTCCGGCCGCCGGAATGATCGCCTGCCAGCCGGCCTGAGCCGTCAGGCGGCCAGGAAGCCTTCCAGCCGCCCGCGAATGATGGACTCGGCTTCGCTCATGATGCGGTCGATCAGTTCCTTGCAGGTCGGGATGTCGTGGATCAGCCCGGCGACCATGCCGCAGGACCAGGCGCCGGCTTCCATCTGACCGTCGACCATGATCTTCGGATAAACGCCTGCCACTTCGTTGAAAATGTCCTCGAACTTGATGTTTGGTCCGAGGTCCTTCTCCTTCTGCAGCAGCCGCTCGACCGCCTCATTGGTCAGAACGCGCTCGGTATTGCGCAGCGGCCGCATGACCAGACGGGTGTCCAGCTCGCTGGCGGCGACAATGGCGGCCTTCACATTGTCATGCACCGGCGCCTCCTTGGTGGCGATGAAGCGGGTGCCCATGTTCATGCCCTCGGCGCCCATGGCCAGGGCGGCGACCAGCGAGCGGGCGTCGGCCATGCCGCCGGAGGCGACGAAGGGAATCTTCAGCTCCTCGGCCGCGCGGGGCAGCAGGATCATGTTGGGCACATCGTCCTCGCCCGGGTGACCGCCGCATTCGAAACCGTCGACGCTGACCGCGTCGCAACCGATGGCTTCGGCCTTCAGGCTGTGACGGACCGAGGTGCATTTGTGGATCACCTTGACCCCGGCTTCCTGCAGCGGCGGCAGCCATTTGGCGGGGTTGTTCCCGGCCGTCTCGACCGCCTTCACCCCGCCATCGAGGATCGCCTTCACATAGCCCGGGTAATCGGGCTGGTTGACCGAGGGCAGGAAGGTCAGGTTCACCCCGAACGGCTTGTCGGTCATCTCGCGGCACCTGGCGATTTCCTTCGACAGATCCTCGGGCGTGCGCTGGGTCAGGCCGGTGATGATTCCAAGGCCCCCGGCGTTGGACACCGCCGCCGCCATCTCGGCGAAGCCGACGAAGTGCATCCCGCCCTGGATGATCGGGTGCTCGATGCCGAAAAGTTCGGTGATGCGGGTCTTCATGGCCTGTTTCCTGGTCCTTTGGGTTTGCGGTCGCCCGGTCCTTGCCCCGCGCGTTCGGCGGCGATGTTAGGAAAATGGACGGCGAGGGCAACCGTCCTTTTTTGAAACCATCAGGCCTTGGCCGGGACCGCGAAGATGATCACGGTGAGGGCGACGACCACCCCCATCCCGTAGACGACCGCCAGGCCGCGCTGGCCCCGCTTCCAGGCCGACATGGCCGCCTGGGCCGATTGCAGGCCGTAGTAGGCGACGAACATCTTCGAGGCCCAGGTGATCAGCTGGTAGATATCGACCAGCCAGATGATGGCGATGGCGGCCAGGGCGGTGATCAGATTGCCGATGCGGACCTTGATGCGTCCGCCGAGCGCCTCCGCCAGCAATCCCCCTGCCCCGTTGGTGTCGGCCACCGCCGCCGAGAGCTGTGAGGCCAGGGCTGTCAGGATGATCACCGGGGCGACGGCCAGGCCGACCGGACGCAGCATGTCGATGATCGCCGTCTCGCCGCCGGAGTCCGGCAGGGTGTGGGTGAAGAAGCTGGTGATCAGCAGGATGAAGGTCAGATAGATGCCGGTCGCCAGCAGCTGGGCCCAGCGCATGGTCTTGATGCGGGTGTCGGCGTCGTAGGCGTCTCCCAGATAGCGCGATGTCTCGAACCCCTGCACCAGAATGACCAGACCGAGCAGGACGCTGATTTCATGCCAGCCGTGGGGATGGGAGGGCGCGACCCAGGTGAACTGCCCCCGGGTAAGCGCCAGGATGGTGGCCACCGTCAGAGCGACCAGCAACCCGCCGATCAGTCCCAGCTTCAGACCCACGGCGCTGACCGCCACCCGCTCCAGGCCGTCCAGGCCCCATGCCGTGCCGACCGCGCCGACGAAGGCGATGACGATGGTGGCGACGATCTTGATCCAGACCGGATCGACCACGTCGACCACCCGCAGGCCGAAGGCGGCGAACAGGTTCAGATAGTAGGCGACCGAGACGAAATAGGCGAAGGCCAGCGTCAGGTCCGCCAGTCGCTCCAGCCCCCGGACGATGACCGGCGGATCGTCATGCAGTCGCGGCTCGACGTAGCGAATGTTGTGACGGATCGCCGATCCGAACAGCCAGGCGACGGCGCACAGGGCCAGCATCGCCAGCCAGGCCAGCCGGCCGGCGGTCGAGGCCAGGATGGGGCCGGCGACCAGGAAGCCTGATCCGATGATCGAGGCCAGGGGCGTGACGGTGGCCTGCCACAGCTCCGACCGCACAAGACGCGGCCGGAACATGATCCCGACCAGGACGACGGCGACCGCGACCAGCACCCAGCTGGGCAGGGTCACGGCGCGGTCTCCAAAACGCGGAGAGCCGACCGGCTAGATGCCAAGCGCCTTGCGATAGTCGGGATGAACAAGATCATGAAACTCGGGATGCTTGGCGATGTAGCCGGCGAAGAAGGTGCAGACCGGGATCACCTTCTGGCCCCGTTCGCGGGCGAAGGCCATGCCGTGGCGCACCAGGGCCCCGCCGACGCCCTTGCCCTCGAAGGCGGGCGGCACGACGGTATGGGGGAACATCACGCCGCTCTCGAGCAGGCGGTATTCGGCGAAGGCCACCGCATCGCCAAGATGCACCTCGAACCGGCCTTCGCTGGCGCCGTCGGCCCGGTTGTCGATCACTTCAAAGGCGGGCCCGTCAGTCACCGTCGTGCCCCACCGTCTCGGTCATCGCCGTTCCGCCCCAGGTCTCGCCGCCGGCCTGCTGGAACCAGAAGGGCTTGTGCTTCCGCTGGCGGGTTCCGACCTCGTTCATGTCGCTGTCGAACACCCGCCCATTGGCGATGGTGTAGCGGATCGAGGTGGTGTTGCGGATGTTGTCGAGCGGGTTCTGGTCCAGCACCACAAGGTCGGCCAGCTTGCCGACCTCGAGCGAGCCGATATCCCGATCCATGCCCAGGGTCTTGGCGCCGTTCCAGGTGGCGGTGCGAAGGGCTTCCATGGGGGTCATGCCGCCCTGGGCCATCATCCAGATTTCCCAATGCTCGCCCAGACCTTCGCGCTGGCCATGGGCTCCGGTCTCGACGCGAACGCCAAGGTCGCTGAGCTGCTTGGCGCCCCGGGCGATGTTGATGTGGTTCAACTCCTCGGGCGGGACCTTGAACGGGCGGCGTGAGCGGGCGTCGAGCACGCGGCGAGGCGCGTATTTCGACAGGATGGGGTCCTCCCAGACATTGGTCGTCTCGTACCAGTAGTTCTCGCCGAAGCTGCCGCCGTAGGCGACGATCAGGGTCGGGGTGTAGCCGGTGTCGACCTGTGACCAGAGCTGTTTGACGTCGTCGTAGAACACCGCCGTCGGGATGGAATGCTCGATGGTGGTGTGGCCATCGATCAGCATGGTCATGTTGTGCTCGAACAGCGACCCGCCCTCCGGCACCACGGACATGTCCAGGGCCCGGGCGGCGGCGATGATCTGCTGGCGCTGGTCGCGACGGGGCTGGTTGTAGCTCTTTACGCTGAAGGCCCCGGCGGCCTTCATGCGCCGCAGATGGCCGAGCGCGTCCTCGGCGTTGTCGATCTTGGCCGTGAAGGGGGTCGTGGCGCCGTAGAGGATGGTCCCCGTCGAGAAGATCCGCGGCCCGACGATCTCACCCGCCTTCTGCAACTCGCTGGCGGCGAAGATTTCGCTGGTGTCGTTGGAGGGGTCATGGATCGTCGTCACCCCGAAGGCCAGGGCGGCGTAGTTGATCCAGCTCTGCTGCGGAATGATCTCGTCCGAGCCCATCGAGCCATGCCAGTGGGCGTCCACCAGGCCGGGGATAATAGTCTTGCCGGCGAGATCGAAGGTCTTGGCGTCAGCCGGAACGGCAATGTCGCCGGCCGGGCCGATGGCCTCGATGCGGTTGCCGTTCAGGAGGATCGTGCCGTTCTCGATGACCTCATCGCCCTTCATCGTGATGATTCGGGCGCCGACCAGGGCGACGCGGCCGGAGGGGGCGTCGTAGGTCTGGCTGAATCCGAGCTGAAAGCCCTTCTCGGGCGCCTTGGGCAGGTCCTTGGGCGCGCCATCGACGAAGGCGAAGGCGTCCTTCAGATCGCGCGAGTAGAGCTCTGGTCCCAGCGACCACCACAGCCGCTTGCTGTCGCCCGACCAGTGCAGCCATTCGCCGGCGTCGCGGGTCACCTTGGTCACCGGAATGGACTTGGTGTCGGGCCCGATCTCGACCGCCTTTCCGGTCACCACCAGCGGGGCGATGTAAGCGTTGAACCGTTCGGTCCAGGCCACCCATTTCTCGTCGGGGGCCACGGCGTATTCGGTGGCGTTGGCGCTGATCAGCAGGGTGCGGGCATCGCCGCCGTCGAGCCTGGAGGAGCGAAGGGCGCGCTTGCCCTCGGACTCATAGGTCATGAAGTAGACGCGGCCGGACGAGGCCCCGAACTGGGGCAGCACGCCGTCATGGGTGATCAGGCTGGAGGCGCCGCCGGCGGCGGGCACGGTGTAGAGCCCGGTCTCGGCGGACCACAGCCCGCTGGTCAGATAACCGTCCTGCACGGTGCGATAGGCAATGGTCGCGCCGTCGGGCGAGAAGGCCGGTTCGATGTAGTGGCCGGGCTTCTGGGTCACCACCCTGCCCTCGCCGCCCGTCGCCGGGGCGACGCGGACCGTGCCGAGGGTCTCGTCATTCCAGGTCGTGTAGACGATGGAAGACCCGTCCCGCGACCAGGACGGATAGAGCTCGAAGTCATCGCTCTGGCTGGTCAGCCGCCGAGCGTCGCCGCCGGACAGGTCACGCAGCCACAGCTTGCCGAGCGCCTCGAAGACGACCTTGTCGCCCCGGGGCGAAACCTCGGCCCAGCGCACCATCTTCACGTCAAAGGACTTGGGGGCGACATCGACCCTGGCGCGGACAGGCGTGGTGACGCGGCGGGTGGTTTTCACATGGAAGGGAATGTTGGTCGCCTCGCCGGTCGCGGCGTCGACCTTCCAGATCTTGCCCTTGGCCCACAGGATCAGGGCCTTGTTGTCCGGGGTCCAGGCCATGGCGGGATAGACCCCGTGGATGGCCCAGGTTTCCTGCATGTCGCGGTCGAGACCGTCATAGACCGGCGTCTCACGCCCGCTCTCCAGGTCGCGCACGAACAGCACCGACTGGTAGCGAACCCGGCGGATGAAGGCGAGGCTCTTGCCGTCCGGCGACGGCGTTGGGCGGATCGATCCGCCGGGGCCGGTGACATAGGCCCCGGTCTCGCCGGTCTGGCGATCCAGCCGCTGGATCACATAGATCTGGCCGTTGGGGTCCTTGCTGTATTCGAACACCCCGCCGGGCGTGGCGTCGTCGCTGTAGTAGAGGTAGCGGCCGTCGGGGCTGAAGGCGGGCTCGCCGCTGTCCTTCTGTTCGGTCCGCTTCTTGGTCAATTGCAGGCCGTCGCCGCCGGAGCGGTGGTACAGCCACATCTCCCCGGCGCCGAGCGAACGGCCGGAGGTGAAGTGCTTGCGAGCGACGATGAACTGGCTGTCGGGGGTCCAGTTGGGCGAGTTGAGCAGGCGGAAGGTCTCCTTGGTCACCGCGTGCATGTTGGAGCCGTCGCGATTCATGACCCAGATGTTGTCGCCGCCGCCGCGGTCGGACGTGAAGGCGATCCAGCGGCCGTTGGGGGAGTACCGGGCCTGCATGTCCCAGGCGACGCCGCTGGTCAGGGCCCTGGCCTCGCCGCCGGCGACGGGGATCACATAGAGATCGCCCAGCAGGTCGAAGATGATCTCCTTGCCGTCGGGGCTGATGTCGACACTCATCCAGGTTCCGGTGGTGGTGTCGATGGTGACGTCCTTGGAGGGTCCAGGAGGCGCATTGACGTCCCACTTGGGCGGATCCTTCCTGGCGGCCGCCGCGAAACTGGCCGGCGCGGCGCCGAGCGCCAGGGAAAGGCTTACAGCCGCCGCAATCAGGAACCTGGTCATGAACGCCCCTCGAAATCAGATCAGGGTCGGACCCTAGCGACTGTGGCGGCGGACGCCACCCCCGATGTTCAGCCCGACGATTTGCGCTATGCAGCCTGACCAGAGCGGAGAGCCGACGTGTCGCAAGACCCCCTTCTGATCGACGCCCGCGGCCACCGCTGCCCGGTGCCGACGCTGAAGCTGCGCAAGGCGCTGGAAGGGCTGGCGGTCGGAGAGGCGGTGACGCTGCTGGCCGACGACCCCATGGCGAAAGTCGATGTCCCGCACTTCGTGAGCCAGACGGGCCATGAACTGGTCGACAGCGGCGTCGAGGGAAGCTGGGCCAGCTTCACCGTCCGCAAGACAGCCTAGATCAGCGGCGGCGGCTCGAAATCCGGGTCGCCCTGGGCGATGGCGATCTCCACCTCGGTGGCGATGGCGCCGCCGAGGAAGACGACATTGACGTTCCAGCTGAGCCAGATGAGGAAGACCACGACCGCCGAGACGGAGCCGTAGGTCGCGCCCAGATGGGCGATCTGCTCGACGTAGAAGGCGCTGGCCCAGCTGGCTCCGACAGCGAGGGCCGCCGCCGCCATGCCGCCGATGATCGAGGCGCGCCAGACCACCAGCTGACGGCTCATGGCGTAGCGATAGATCAGGGTCATGGCCAGGGTCAGGCCGATGCTGGTCCAGGTCCATTCGCTGTAGAGCCACCAGGCGCCGGCCAGCGGCTTGAGGTTCATCGCCGCCCCCATCAGCCGCAGCATCAGGAACATGGCCGAAACCACGCCCATCAAGACAAAGGCGCTGATCAGAACCACCAGCGCCATGAAATTGAAGCTGAAGAACCCCCGCTGGTTTTCCTCGTCGTGGATGAATGACAGCCCGGCCAGCAGAGCCTTGAAGCCGCGGTGCGCGGCATAGCCGCCGATGATCAGGGCCAGGGCGCTCTGGGCCGAGACCGCCTGCAGCGGCGCGTGGGCCAGGCGGATCAGCTCCTGCTCGAACAGGGCGCGGGCGCCGGGCGGCATCATGCCGGTGAAGTATTCGGCGCGGCGGGCGATCTGTTCGGGGTCCACCAGCAGGCCGAACAGGCCCATGCCGATGGCGATGGCGGGAAAGGCGGCGAGCATGGCCCAGAAGGAAACCCCGCCGACGTAGAGCATGACGTCCCGGCCCCACAGTCGCGACAACGACTTGCCGGCGACCGACAGGCTCAGCCGCAGCCAGTGGGCTGGGTCGAGATCTCGCCAATGAGACGCAAGGCTGGAGAAGCGGGCCCGGGTGTCCGACATGGCGGGGAACCTGCCCGCTGAACGCCGTTGACGCAACAGGCGACGGCGCGCCGCCCCGGTTGAGGGGGCGACGCGCCTCCAGGATGATCTTGCCTTCGTCCTGTATGACCGAAAACCCCGCTATCGAGGGACGGGGGAGCGCGGGGCCTCCAGTCACGATGACAAGCTAGCGAGTCGCCGCTGAACCGTGGCTGAACGCGGCTGGCAGCCGTTATTGAGACTTCCGCCAGCCCTTTCCCTGTCCCCCGGAGACCTAAAGCGCGCCGGACGCCTTCAGGGCGTCGATGTCGCCCGTCGAGAATCCCCAGTCGCCAAGGGCCGTTTCGTTGTCCGCGCCGATCTTGGGCGGCGGGCCCTGGATGACGCCGGGCGTGGCCGAAAAGCGCGGCGCCGGAGCCGGCTGGACGACGCCCTCGACGGTGACAAAGGTCTCGCGGGCGACGTTGTGGGCGTGGCGGGGGGCCTCGTCGAGATCGAGAACCGGGGCAAAGCAGATGTCGGTGGCGTCCATGATCGCGCACCATTCCGCCTGGGTCTTCTGCTTGAGGACATCGGCCAGTTTGGCCTTGAGCTCGGGCCAGGCGCGGCGATCCATCTGGTTGGCGAACTCAGGATCGGTGATGCCGGTCTTTTCCAGCAGCAGGGCGTAGAACTGCGGCTCGATGGAGCCGATGGAAATCCACTTGCCGTCGGCGCACTGGTAGGTGTCGTAGAAGTGGGCGCCGCCGTCGAGCAGGTTGGCGCGGCGTTGCTCCTGCCACATGCCGCTGGCCTTGAAGCCGTAGAACATCGCCATCAGCGAGGCCGCGCCGTCGCTCATGGCGCAGTCGATGACCTGGCCCTGGCCGGTGGCGCGGGCGTGGATGACACCGGCCAGCAGGCCGAAGGCCAGATACAGGGCGCCGCCGCCGAAATCCCCGACAAGGTTGAGCGGCGGGACCGGCTTTTCCTCGGTGCCGATGGCGTGCAGGGCGCCGGTGATGGCGATGTAGTTCATGTCGTGGCCGGCGGCCTTGGCGTAGGGACCGAACTGGCCCCAGCCGGTCATGCGCCCGAACACCAGTTTCGGATTACGCTTGAGCGCGACGTCCGGCCCGAGGCCGAGCCGCTCCATGACGCCCGGGCGGAAGCCCTCGATGATGCCGTCGGCGCCTTCCATCAGTTTCAGGCAGGTCTCGATCGCGGCGGGGTTCTTCAGGTCCAGCGCCACCGAGCGTCGGCCCCGGGCGGTGATGTCCGCCGGCGAGGAGCGGCCCGAGCCCTTGCGGTCGATGCGCACCACATCGGCGCCGAGGTCCGACAGCAGCATGCCGCAGAACGGTCCCGGACCGATGCCGGCGAACTCGATGATCTTCAATCCAGACAGGGGCCCCTGGGCCATGACGCAATCTCCCGATGTTTGCACAAGGACTAGAGGCGGTGACGATAGGTCAGGCAAGCGCTCGCAGCACCGCAAGCGCGGCGCCCTTGCCCGCCCCGCCGCGCCCGGGTGATATCCGCCGATGATCCGGATCGGCGTGGACTTCGGCGGAACCAAGATCGAGGCGGCGGCCCTCGACGAGGCCGGCCGCTTTGTCGCCCGGGTCCGCCTGCCCAATCCCCGACTCTATGAGGACTCCCTGGAGGTCGCCCGGCAGGTGGTCGAGGAGGCCGAGCGCCAGGCCGGGATCAGGGTCGACCGGGTCGGGGTGGGCATTCCCGGCTCGATCTCGCCGGCCACGGGCCTGTCCCGCAACGCCAACAGCTTCTGGCTCAATGACCGGCCGCTGCCGGTGGACATGGAACGGGTCGTCGAACGGCGCCTGCGGCTGCGCAACGACGCCGACTGCCTGATCATTTCCGAGGCGGCCGACGGCGCGGCGGCGGGAGCGAGGGTCGCCTTCGGGGTGATCATCGGCACCGGCTGCGGCGGCGGGCTGTATCTGAACGGCGCCGACTGGCCGGGGGCCGGCGGATTCGCCGGTGAATGGGGCCATACCCCCCTGCCCTGGCCGACGGCGCGGGAACGGGGCGCGCACGCCTGCTGGTGCGGCCGCGTCGACTGTCTGGAGACCTGGGTCTCCGGCACCGCCTTCATGGAAGACTATCGGGCCACGAGCGGCGAGCCCCTCGACGGCGAGGCGATCATCACCGCCGCCCGCGCCGGTCAGGGCGCCGCCATCGAGGTCCTGGACCGCTACATCGACCGGCTGGGCCGGGGCCTGGCGACGGTCTGCGATGTGCTCGACCCCGAGGTGATCGTGCTGGGCGGCGGCATGAGCAACATCGACGAGCTGTACGAGCGCCTGCCGGCGGTGGTGGGCCGCCACGTGTTCTCCGACACCTTCACGACGGCGATCCGCAGGGCGGCGCATGGGGATTCCTCGGGGGTCCGCGGGGCGGCATGGCTGTGGCCGGACAGCTAGCCGCGCGGCGCTTTTCGAAGCGGCCTCCATTGTAGCATGGCTACGAAACAGGCGCTGATTCCGGATCGGCCCGGAAAATCCCGGTGTCTGTTGGCTTTTGCGTGGGTCGGGCGCCCTGGATCGTAGGCATTGGCGTAGGCCGGCGCGTGGTCTGGCGGCGGGTTTTGTAGGTCTGTGAGAGATCTCGCCGGCCTACGCCGAGGCGCGGCCAAGCGGCGCGGCCAAATCAGGCCTCGGAATTTTCACCGGGTGAAATTGCCAGTCCGCCGGCGACCGTCGTCAGGCGTCGCATCCGGGCCCAGCCAAAAATGCTGCATTCCCCGCCGACACGCTGCACCATGGCCGGATCATGACCCTGAAGGCTTTTTGCCGTGACTGCTTCTGGACCGGAGAGACGGCGCCGCGCCGATGCCCGGCCTGCGGTTCGCCGCGCGTGGTGGCGCATGAGGAACTGGACCGGCTGAGCATCGCCCACATGGACTGCGACGCCTTCTACGCCTCGGTGGAAAAGCGCGACCGGCCCGAACTGCGGGACGTGCCGGTGATCATCGGCGGCGGGGTGCGGGGCGTGGTCTCGACTTGCTGCTACATCGCCCGGATGAGCGGCGTGCGCTCGGCCATGCCGATGTTCACCGCCCGCAAGCTGTGCCCGCAGGCGGTGATCCTGAAGCCGGATTTCGGCAAGTACGTGCCCGAGAGCAAGCGGATCATGGAGATGATCCGCGACCTGACGCCCCTGGTGCAGACCCTGTCGCTGGACGAGTGCTGGATCGATCTGTCGGGCACGGAGCGGCTGCACGGCATGAGCCCGGCCCTGACCCTGGCGCGGCTGCAGGCGCGGATCGAGGCGGAGGTCGGGATCACGGTGTCGATCGGCCTGGCGCCCAACAAGTTCCTGGCCAAGATCGCCTCGGAACTGGACAAGCCGCGCGGGTTCTCGGTCCTCGGCTCGGAGGCGCCGGCGGTTCTGGCGCCCAAGTCGGTGCGGATCCTCCCGGGCGTCGGGCCGGTCTTCGCCGCGACGCTGGAGAAGGCCGGATACCGGACCGTCGGCGATCTGGCCCGGGCAGACCTGAAGGAGCTGGCGACCGAGTTTGGCAGCCAGGGGATGAGCCTGCACCGGCTGGCCAATGGCCAGGACGCCCGGGTGGTGAACCCTCGCGAAGGCCGCAAGACCATCAGCGCCGAGACGACCTTCAACGAGGACCATTCGGACCGCGAGACCCTGGAGAACATTCTCTGGCCGCTCTGTGAAAAGGTGGCGCGGCAACTGCGCAAGGAAGGGATCACCGGGCGGGTGGCGGTGCTGAAGCTGCGCCGCACCGACTTCAGGATCATCACCCGCCGTCGTACCCTGCCCGTGGCGACCCAGACGGCGCGGACCCTGTTTGGCGTGGTGCGGGAACTGCTGGCCCCCGAGGTGGACGGCACGGCCTACCGGCTGATCGGCGCCGGCCTGTCTGATTTCGAACCGGCGGGGGCGTCGGGCGAGGACTTCTTCGCGGGAGACGAGCGACGGGCCCTCAGCCAGGAGACGGCGATGGATCGGCTGGAGGCCAAGTTCGGCAAGGGGGCCCTGATGACCGGCCGTGCGCTCAAGAAGGACCAGGACTAACCGACATTCAGACGAGCCATCGCAATCGGCCCTTCCTGGCGACCTGAGCGCGACTCCAGCCAGGGCCGAGGCTCATTTTCAGGCGCGTGTCCACCGAATTACTCAGGAAACGCCGGCGCTCAGGCGGCTGGGCCCCGGCCTTCGCCGGGGAGAGCGGAAAAGGGGGGACAGCCAGGCCAGGTATTGATCGACGCCGTCAAGCTATGCGGGGCCGATCAGCCGGCTAGGCTGGGGCCATGGATGCGACAAACCAGGCCCTGCGCTGGCAGGCGGATCAATGTGACGCCCTGGGCTCGCCCTTCTCGGGAACGCTCCTGCGGGCGGCGGCGGATGGCGAGCTTGGCCCGCTGGACGATCTCTTTGCAGCCTGGGCCGGGCGCGAGCCGGCCTCGCATATCCGCGACGCGACGCCCTTGCGCCTGCTCGGCGCCCTGCATCATCTGACCCTGACCGGCGCCGCGCCCGTCCTGGCCGGGCTTTATCCCGATCAGGCGCCAGGCACGGACTGGACGGCGCTGATCCCGGCCGCGCGTTCCGCCCTGGAGACGCACCGCGCGCAGGTCGCCGACTTCATGACCTCTCCACCGCAGACCAACGAGGTCGGGCGGTCGCTTTGCCTGGCGCCGGGCTTTTTGATCATCGCGGCGCGGACCGGTCTGCCGCTCAGCCTGCAGGAGATCGGCGCCAGCGCCGGCCTGAATCTGCGATGGGACCGGTATGGCTATGACCTTGGAGGCCGGCGCTGGGGCGACGCCGCCTCCCCCGTTCAGCTGTCGGCCAACTGGCGGGGCGCGGCGCCGGCCCGGACACCCCCGGTGACGGTCGCCGCCCGGGCGGCCTGTGACCAGGCGCCGCTGGATGTGAACGACGAGGCTACTGCCCTGAGGCTGCAGTCCTATGTCTGGGCCGACCAGCCGGCGCGTCTGGCCCGTCTGCGCGGCGCCATCGCCATCGCCCGGACCACCCCGGCCGATCTGGTCAAGGCCGACGCCGCCGTCTGGACCGAGTCGCGGCTGGCCCCGGTAGAAGGCGTGGCGAGCGTCCTGTTCCACTCGGTGATGTGGCAATACATGCCGCAGGCGACTCAAAATGCCGTGAGCGCGGCGATCGACGCGGCGGCCTCCGCCGCGACCGCATCGGCGCCCTTCGCCTGGCTGAGGATGGAGCCCGACCTGTCGCGGGAGGGGTTTCCGATGGCGGTTCGGCTGACCCTCTGGCCCGATGGACAGACCCTGCATCTGGCCAATGTTCACCCTCACGGAGCGTGGGTGGACTGGCTCGGCGACCGGGCGCCAGCCCCTTAATGCGCCGGCGCGGCCATCAGGCCCCTTCCAAAGCGCCGATGTTTTCATATCTAATCATCAAGAATGGCGGCCGCGTCGCGGACCGTCGCTACGGGTATCAAGGTCGGCATGGCGGAACGGAAATCAGGGACTGGCGCGGGCCAGGGCGGCGCGGGAACGGGCGTGGTCACACAGACCAGGGCCAAGACCGCCAAACCGTCGCTGTATCGTGTTCTGATCCTGAACGACGACTACACGCCGATGGAGTTCGTGGTTTACGTGCTTGAGCGTTTTTTCAACAAATCGCGCGAAGATGCGACGAGGATCATGCTTCACGTGCACCAGAATGGCGTCGGAGTATGCGGGGTCTTCACCTACGAGGTCGCCGAGACCAAGGTGGCCCAGGTGACCGACGCCGCTCACCGGCACCAGCACCCGTTGCAGTGCACTATGGAAAAGGATTGAGGAGCCCACATTGCCCTCTTTTTCGCGCAATCTCGAAGAGACCCTCCATCGCGCCGTGGCGTTCGCCAACCAGCGAAAGCACGAATATGCGACCCTCGAGCACCTGCTGCTCTCCCTGGCCGATGACGAGGACGCCGCCGGTGTGATGATCGCCTGCGATGTCGATCTGCCGGAGTTGAAGAAGACCCTGGTCAACTACATCGACACCGAGCTGAAGGCCCTGGTCGTCGAGGACGGCGAGGACGCCAAGCCGACCGCCGGCTTCCAGCGCGTGATCCAGCGCGCGGTGATCCATGTCCAGTCGTCCGGCCGCGACGACGTCACCGGGGCCAATGTGCTGGTGGCGGTGTTCAGCGAGCGCGAGAGCCACGCCGCCTACTTCCTGCAGGAGCAGGACATGACCCGCTATGACGCGGTCAACTACATCGCCCATGGCATCGCCAAGAAGGCCGGCGCCTCCGAGCCCAAGAACATCAAGGGCGCCTCGCCCGAGGACGAGGACGGCAAGCCCAGCGTCAAGACCGGCGGCGAGGCCCTGGAGGCCTATTGCGTCAATCTCAACGAGAAGTCGCGGGCCGGTAAGGTCGATCCGCTGATCGGGCGGATGGCCGAGGTCGAGCGCTGCATCCAGATCCTGTGCCGGCGAACCAAGAACAATCCGCTGCTGGTCGGCGATCCGGGGGTCGGCAAGACCGCCATCGCCGAGGGCCTGGCCCGCAAGATCGTCAATCACGAAGTGCCCGAGGTTCTGGAAGGGGCGACCATCTTCTCCCTCGACATGGGCTCGCTGCTGGCGGGCACCCGCTATCGCGGTGATTTCGAGGAGCGGATCAAGCAGGTGATCAAGGAGTTGGAGACCCACGCCAACGCCATCCTGTTCATCGACGAAATCCACACGGTGATCGGCGCCGGGGCGACCAGCGGCGGGGCGATGGACGCCTCCAACCTGTTGAAGCCGGCCCTGGCCAGCGGCAGCCTGCGCTGCATGGGCTCGACGACCTACAAGGAGTTTCGCCAGCACTTCGAGAAGGATCGCGCCCTGGTGCGCCGGTTCCAGAAGATCGACGTCAACGAGCCGACGATCAGCGACACCATCAAGATCCTCAAGGGTCTGAAGACCTACTACGAGGACTTCCACAAGCTGAAATACACCAACGACGCCATCAAGACGGCGGTGGACCTTTCGGCGCGCTACATCACCGACCGCAAGCTGCCGGACAAGGCCATCGACGTGATCGACGAGGCCGGCGCCGGGCAGATGCTGCTGCCGGAATCCCGGCGCAAGAAGACCATCGGGGTCAAGGAGATCGAGGCGGTGATCGCCAAGATCGCCCGCATCCCGCCCAAGTCCGTCTCCAAGACCGACACCGAGGCTCTCAAGCAGCTTGAGGAGGATCTCAAGCACGCGGTGTTCGGCCAGGACGAGGCCATCGTCCAGCTGTCCTCGGCGATGAAGATGGCCCGGGCCGGACTGCGCGACGCCAACAAGCCGATCGGCAGCTATCTGTTCAGCGGACCGACCGGCGTGGGCAAGACCGAGGCCGCCCGCCAGCTGGCCCAGACCCTGGGCATCGAGCTGCTGCGCTTCGACATGAGCGAATACATGGAGCGCCATACGGTCAGCCGCCTGATCGGGGCCCCTCCCGGCTATGTCGGCTATGACCAGGGCGGCCAGCTGACCGATGCGGTCGACCAGCATCCTCACGCGGTGGTTCTGCTCGACGAGATCGAGAAGGCGCACCAGGACGTCTACAACATCCTGCTGCAGGTCATGGACCACGGGGTGCTGACCGACGCCAACGGCAAGAAGGTCGACTTCCGCAATGTGGTCCTGATCATGACCACCAACGCCGGCGCCTCGGACGCCCAGCGCCAGTCGATCGGCTTTGGCCGCGGCAAGGTGGAGGGCGAGGAAGAGGCCGCGCTGAAGCGGCTGTTCACCCCCGAATTCCGCAACCGTCTCGACGCGGTGGTGGCGTTCAAGCCGCTGACCAAGGACATCATCCGCCAGGTGGTGCAGAAGTTCGTTCTGCAGCTGGAAGCCCAGCTGGCCGACCGCAACATCACCATCGAGACCAGCGACGAGGCTGCCGACTGGCTGGCCGAGAACGGCTTCGACGAGCTTTACGGCGCCCGGCCCCTGGCCCGGGTGATCCAGGAGCACATCAAGAAGCCGCTGGCCGACGACATCCTGTTCGGCAAGCTGGCCAAGGGCGGCCACGTCCGCGTGGTGCTCAAGGACGGCAAGATCGCCTTCGACTTCGAGGTGGATGAGCCCGAGCCCCGCGAACCCGGCGCGCCGGAAATCGAAGAGCCGGCGCTGGCGGAATAGCGCCGGGAACAGACCAGAGACGAGGCCGGGCGGAGACATCTCCCCCGGCCTTTTTTCCGAGTTCCCTTGTCATCACTGCCCCCGACCCCCACGTCAGTGAACAGGGTTCAGTTGAGGGGAAGACACATGAAACGTAGCGTCGTCGTCACCGGCGTCTCGACCGGCATCGGCTGGGGCGCCGTGAAGGTGCTGACCGAAAAGGGCTTTCACGTCTTCGGCAGCGTGCGCAAACAGGCGGACGCAGACCGGTTGAAGCAGGAATTCGGCGACCGTTTCACCCCCCTGCTCTTCGATGTCACCGACGAGACGGCGGTCAAGACCTCGGTCGCGACCGTCCGCGAGGCGCTGCAGGGCCAGACTCTGGCGGGGCTGGTCAACAACGCCGGCATCGCGGTGGCCGGACCCTTGCTGATGCTGCCCGTCGATGAGTTCCGCAAGCAGATGGAGGTCAATGTCACCGGCCTGGTGATCACCAGCCAGGCGTTCGCGCCCCTGCTGGCGGCCGATCCGGGCACGACCGGCGACCCGGGCCGGATCGTCAACATCAGTTCCGTTGGCGGGCGCAACGCCATGCCGTTCATAGCGCCCTACAACGCCTCGAAGTTCGCCGTGGAGGCTATTTCCGAAAGCCTGCGGCGCGAGCTGCAGCTGTTCGGCGTCGATGTGGTCGTGGTGGCCCCCGGCGCGGTGGCGACGCCGATCTGGAGCAAGGCCGACGAGGTGGATGTCACCCCCTATGCCGCCAGCGCCTATGCGCCCGCGCTGGAGCGGCTGCGCGCCTTCATGTCCAGCAATGGCCCCAAGGGCCTGGCGCCCGAGGCCATCGGCCGGACGATCCACAAGGCGCTGACCACGGCCAGACCGAAGGCCCGCTACACCGTGACGCCCGATCCGGTGCAGGTGCTGATGAGCGAGATCCTGCCCCGGCGGATGATGGACCGGATCGTCGGCAAGCGGCTGGGGCTGTTGCCGGATTAGGCGTCTAGGCCAGCAGCAGGCCGGCCATGGCCGCGCTCATCAGATTGGCCAGGGAGCCCGCGGCCACGGCCAGCAGGCCGAGGCGGGCGATCAGCGGTCGCTTTTCGGGAATCAGCCCGCCCAGCACACCCATCTGGATGGCGATGGAACTGATGTTGGCGAAGCCGCACAGGGCGAAGGTGACCACCGCCTGGGTGTGGGGCGACAGGGCGGCGCGGGCCTCGCCATAGTGAAGATAGGCGACGAACTCGTTGAGGATCAGCTTCTCGCCGAACAGCTCGCCCGCCTTTGACGCCTCGTCCCAGGGCACGTTCAGCATGAACATCACCGGGGCGAAGACGTAGCCGAGAATCTGCTGGAAGCTGAGGTCCGGGTGGCCGAACAGGCCGCCGACCGCGCCGAGGATGCCGTTGGCCAGGGCGATCAGGGCCACGAAGACGATCAGCATGGCGCCGACGGCCACGGCTAGCTGCACCCCGTCCTGGGCGCCGTTGAAGGCGGCCATGATGATGTTGGTCGCCCTCTCCTCCTCCTCCGGCTCGGCCGCGACCGCGGCGACGGCTTGAACCTCTTCGTCCGCCTCGGCCGGCGGCGCGGCCTTCTCGTCCGGCATGATCAGCTTGGCCATCAACAGCCCGCCCGGCGCCGACATGAAGGCCGCCGCCAGCAGATAGCGCAGGTCCGCGCCCATCGAGGCGTAGGCGGCGAGGATGGAGCCGGCGACCCCGGCCATGCCGGTGACCATCAGGGCGAAGATCTGGGCGTCGGTCAGGCCGCGAAGATAGCGACGCACGACCAGCGGCGACTCCGACTGGCCGACCAGCACATTGGCGGCGGCATAGAGCCCCTCGACCCGGTCAACGCCGAGCAGCCAGCGCAAGGCGCCCCCGCCCCACTTCACCACCAGCTGCATGACGCCGAGGTAGTAGAGGATCGACACCAAGGCGCTGAAGAAGATGATGATCGGCAGGATGTTGATGGCGAAGCTGGCGACGCCGTTTACCTGCGTCAGGCCGCCGAAGACCATCTCGATGCCGACCTTGCTGTAGCCGAGCAGACTTTCGACGCCGCTGGCCGCCCCGGCCATGACCGCGCGGCCGAACGGCAGATAGAGAACGAACACCGCCATCGCCGCCTGCAGCAGGAAGGCGCTGCCGACGATGCGCAGATTGATCCGCCGCCGTCCGCGCGACAGCAGCAGGGCTACCGCCAGGATCAGCAGGATGCCGCCCAGGCCGATGAGAATACGTTGCATGGATGGCGCCCCCGACGGCTGGACTCGCCCGCATGGGGCCAGGCGCCAGGTTATCAGAAGCTGATGGCGGCGCTATCGAGGATCGGCTTGCCAGGCGCCGGGGCCTGGATGACGTATCGATAGTTTTTCTCGGCCCGAACATGCAAGACCACATCACCAAACGGGATGTCGGATTCCGCGGCGCGAACGGCGTCCAGTCGGGCAAGCGCCGCGGATTTCGCGGCCTCCGAGGCGTTGCGATTGATCACCCACATCATCAGCCGCAAGCCGTCACGCAGGACGGAGCGCTGGTCGGCTGTGGCCAGGGGTTCGAGAATCACCGCCACAAGGCGGGTCTGGTTTGCGTCATCGGTGCAGACGCGCCATTCCCGATCCCAGTAGTCCAATCTGTTGCAGGCGCGGGCCACGGAGGGAAAGAGCGGCCAGGGCCCCGATGCTGGAGGACGTCTGATACCTTCGGGCTCCGCCAGCATGATCTTTGCTATCGCCCGCTCCGGGTCGAAGGGATAGCCGCCCCCCGCCGCCAACCTGACCCTCTCGGCCTGCTCCATTCGGGACTGCACCTCCAACGGCGCCCAGATCTGATAGCCGCGATAGCTGCTGGCCAGCACCGTGCAGCCCGCAGCGGCCACCAAAAGGACGGCGGTCAGCCGGCCGGCGAGCCGCCAGCCGGCGGAGGCCGGCCTTTCACCAAAGCCCATTCTGCCTAGAAGGTTGGATCGATTGACAAGCTCGATCAGAATACCGCCGAGAACCCAGATCAGTTTGGCGCCGGCAAAGGAAACCAGGGCGCTCCAGATCACCGCAAGGGCGGTCACTGACCAGTAGAGATAGGCTTTTTGACGAAGGTCGAACGTGAAATCGGGGTGTCGTCGCGGCGGCGCCCGCCAAGCCAAAAGACTGAAGGCGCCAAGCAGCGTGACAACCACTGCAAAGAAGATGATCGCGAACCGATGCTCGGTCGCCAAATACTCCAGATAGCCCGGAGCGGCTGGCGCGAGGTTCACCGCCCCGGGGCCACGACCATGCAGGTCTGACGCTTGGCGCTGAGGGCCTTGCAGGCGGCGCGGGCGCCGTCGGCGGTGAGGCCGGTGAACTGGACCCGGAAGAAGCCGCCGACGCGATCGCCGATCACGCCCTCGGCGTCATCCAGCACCTGGCCGAACCGCTTGCGAATGGTGACCAGCTGGGTCTTCGCCTGGTCCTTGCTCTTGAAGGCGCCGACCTGGGCGGTCCACTCGCCCTTGGGCTTCTTCGGGGCCGGCTTGCGGGCGGGCGTCGGCTTGGTCCGGGCCGGAGGATCGGCGACCGGGGCCATGGCGCTGGCGACCTTGAAGGTGGAGGCGGACGGGCCCGGGCCGTTGACGAAGGAGGCCTGCGGCAGCTCGGCGTCGCCCTGTTCAAGGGAGGCATATTGTGTCGCGTCGGGCTCCGGCGGCTCGAACATGCTCTGGGCGACCAGGATCGGCTCGCCCTGCTGGCGGCGGCGCAGCACGTCCCAGCCGGTGTTGAGCAGATACTGCACATGATTGTCGCGGGCGGCGTTGGAGGTTCCGCCCAGCATGACGACGATCAGGCGCCGGCCGTCCTGCACGCCCGAGGCGGCGAGATTGTAGCCGGAGGCGTTGGTATAGCCGGTCTTCAGGCCGTCGACGCCGTCCATCCGGAACAGCAGCCGGTTGTGGTTGTTCATGCTGACGCCCCGGTAGGTGAAGGT
Organism: Caulobacter sp.; assembly: GCA_019636175.1. Lineage (GTDB taxonomy): Bacteria > Pseudomonadota > Alphaproteobacteria > Caulobacterales > Caulobacteraceae > Caulobacter. The sequence goes on from JAHBYC010000003.1 coordinate 126,667, forward strand.
GCGCAGGTTGAACAGGCTGTAGTACTGCGGATAGTCGCGCATCACCGCGCGGGACAGGATGGCGATGTCGCGGGCGGTCGAGACTTGGCGGCTGTCAGGCAGGCCCGAGGCGTTGACGAACCGGGTATTGAGCATGCCCAGCTCCTGGGCCCGCAGGGTCATCAGGGCGGCGAATTTCTCTTCCGAGCCGCCGGCCATGTGTTCGGCCAGGGCCACGGCCATGTCGTTGGCCGATTTGACGGCGATGGCCTTCATCGCGTCATCGACGGTGATCACGTCGCCGGCGGTCATGCCCAGCTTGGTCGGCGGCTGCTTGGCGGCCTTGGCCGAGACGGTGATCAGATCGGTCGGCTTCATACGGCCTTCCGACAGGGCCTCGAAGGCCAGGTAGAGGGTCATCACCTTGGTGATCGAGGCGGGGTAGCGCTGGCTGTCCGCCCGCTTGGCGTAGAGCACCTCCCCGGTGTTGGCGTCGACGACGACCGCCGCGTACTTGGGCTGATCCGCCGGATTGGGACGCATCGCCGCCTGAAGCTGGGCGTAGGGAACCTGAGCCTGGGCCAGGCCGTTCATCATTGGCGCGATAACCATCGCCAGGGCGGCCAGGGCTGCGAAAACAACGCGTCGGGCGGGCTGGAACATGCTGCGTCCGTCGTAAAATTCAATGGGTTAGGTCACCACGGCGATTGCGGCGATCGTTACCCTAACATGCACCATCCCGACTTACGCCAAAGTAAACACCTCTTGAGCGAATTGGCCGCAATTGCGCTGATGGCCCTGATTTTCCCGTGATTTGACAGTTTTGTGCACTGCACAATTTTCTTGACTGCTGCACTGCAACATGGGAGAACCGCGGTGCGTCGATCCTCCCCGGTTGTCGACCCCAACACGATCCGAGCCCACGCCCTTCAAGGAGCCCTGTCATGGCCGCCGCTGAAACCTTCAAGACCACCGTCGAGCAGTTCACCACCGCCGGCAATCAGGCTTTCAAGGACTCCGTCGAGAAGTCCCTGGCCGGCCTGAACGAAATCAACGCCCATTCCAAGAAGAACCTGGAAGCCGTTGTCGCCTCGGTGACCGCCGCGACCAAGGGCGCCGAATCGCTGGGCGCCCAGGCCATGGCCTACTCCAAGAAGGCCATGGAAGATCAGGTCTCGGCCGCCAAGGCCCTGTCCGGCGCCAAGAGCGTGCAGGAAGCCATGGAACTGCAGACCAGCTGGGCCAAGAGCGCCATGGAGCTGTACATGGCCGAAATGGGCAAGATGGGTGAAACCGTCGCCGCCGCCGTCAAGGACAGCATGAAGCCCCTGAACGAGCGCGTGACCGCCACCGTCGAGAAGATCCAGTCGGTGAAGTAAGCCTTCGGCCGCAAGGCCTCGAAGCCGAAGACGCCCGGGCCCGCAAGGACCCGGGCTTTTTCGTGCGCATTGCACTCCCGGCCAGCTTTCCCGCCGCCCCGGAGCGGTCTAGGTATTGGGCCATGTCAAAAGTCGAACAACGCCTCGTCGCCGCCGGCATCACCCTGCCCGATCCGGTCGCCCCGATCGCCAACTACGTGCCCTTTGTGAGGTCCGGGAACCTGCTCCACATCTCGGGCCAGGTGTCGCTGGACGCCTCTGGCGGGATCAAGGGCATTGTCGGCCAGGATGTCGATGTCGATACCGCCATCGCCGCCGCCCGGCTGTGCGGGATTAACCTGGTGGCCCAGATGAAGGCGGCTGCCGGCGACCTCGACAAGGTGGCGCGGGTGGTCAAGCTGGGCGGCTTCGTCCAGGCCGGCCCGGACTTCTACGACATTCCCGCAATCGTGAACGGCTGCTCCGATCTGATGGTCGAGGTTTTCGGCGAGGCGGGTCGTCACGCCCGGTCCGCCGTGGGCGTCTATCGCCTGCCCCGCAACTTCGCCGTCGAGGTGGACGCGATCGTGGAGCTGGCGCCATGAAACACCATCCGCGCCCCCGGCCGGAGGATTTCGGCGAGGCCTGGGAGCTGCTGTTCAGTCCGCCGATCGCCCATCGTGGCCTGTGGTCGCCGGACGGGGCGCCGGAGAACAGCCTGGGCGCCTTTCAGGCCGCCTGCGCCGGCGGCTATGGCATCGAGCTGGACGTCCAGATCACCGCTGACGGCGAGGCGGTGGTGTTCCATGACTACGGCCTGCAGCGGATGACCGGCGCCGAGGGCAAGGTCCGCGACCATACCCTGGCCGAACTCCAGGCGCTTCGCCTTGCCGGAACCGACGAGACCATCCCGACCCTGGCCGAGGCCCTGGTCGAGGTGGGCCACCGGGCCCTGGTGCATATCGAGCTGAAGACGCCCTTCGGCGAGGTCGGCGTGCTGGAGAAGCGGGTCAGCGAGGTGCTGCTCGACCACAACGGCCCGACCTGCGTGATCGGCTTCAACCCCTACAGCCACGCCTGGTTCGCCGATCACCACCCGCAGATCCTGCGCGGGCTGGACAGCTACGCCTGGACCGACGGCGCGGTGACCCACCTGTCGCCGGAAATCCGCAAGAGTTTCGCCAATCTGGAGCATGTCTCCATCGCAAGGCCCGACTTCCTGGCGCTGCACGCCGAGATGCTGCCCAGCGCCCGGGCCGACCACTTCCGCCAGCAGGGAATGCCGATCATCGCCTGGACGGTCAGGAGCCTGGAGGAAGGCGAGCGGCTCGAGCCCTACTGCGACAACGTCATCTTCGAGGGCTTCCGGGCGTGATGCTGAAGCCGGCGGTCCGCATCCACCGCCGCATCAACGAGATCGGCCGGGACGCCTGGCAGGCCTGCGCCGGGGATGGCAATCCCTTCGTGGCCTATGACTTTCTCGACAGCCTCGAGGAGAGCGGCTGCGCCTCCGACCGCACCGGCTGGGCGCCGCATCACCTGGCCATCGAGGACGAGGCCGGCGCGGTGGCGGCGGTGATGCCGCTTTATCTGAAGAGCCACAGCCAGGGCGAATACGTCTTCGACTGGTCCTGGGCCGACGCCTATGAGCGGGCCGGCGGCCGGTATTATCCAAAACTGCAGTGCGCCTCGCCCTTCTCGCCGGTGACCGGCCCCCGGCTGCTGGTGCGGCCGGATGTCGACCGCGACGAGGGCCGGCGGATGCTGCTCGGCGGCGCCCTGACCCTCTGCGACAGGATCGGCGCCTCGGGTCTGCACGTCACCTTCCCGGACGAAGGCGACTGGCGGTTCCTGACCGAGGCCGGACTGCTGGCGCGGCAGGACCAGCAATATCACTGGAGCAACGCGGGCTATCAGACCTTCGACGACTTCCTGGCCGCCCTGTCGTCAAACCGCCGCAAGACCATCCGCCGGGAACGCCGCGACGCCCAGGCAGGGCTGGAGATCGTCGCCCTGACCGGCGAGGCGCTCAACGAGGACCACTGGGACGCCTTCTTCGGCTTCTATACCGACACCGGCTCGCGCAAGTGGGGCCGGCCTTACCTCAACCGCCTGTTCTTCTCCCTGCTTGGCGAGCGGATGGCCGACCGCGTGCTGCTGGTCATGGCCCGACACAGGGATCAGGGGCGCGAGGGCCGCTGGATCGCCGGGGCGCTGAATCTGATCGGTGACGACTGCCTGTATGGCCGCAACTGGGGATGCATCGAGGAACGGCCCTTCCTGCATTTCGAACTCTGCTACTACCGGGCCATCGAGGAGGCGATCCGGCTGGGTCTCAAGCGCGTCGAGGCCGGCGCCCAGGGCCAGCACAAGATCGCCCGGGGCTACCTCCCCTCCCCGGTCTATTCCGCCCACTGGATCGCCGATCCGATGCTGCGCGAGCCGGTGGCGCGGTTTCTCGACCAGGAACGGGCGGCGGTGCAGGGCGAGATGGACTGGCTGTCCGAGGAGATGTCTCCGTTCAGACAGGGGTAGGCGGAAGGTCCGCCCAGAGATCGTCGATAAGATCGAGCTCCATCCCCGGCAGGTGTTCCAGCACCGCCTCGCGCTGTCGCTCCCGCAGCACGGGGTCGAAATCGGATCGGTCAAAGAAGGCCTGCCGATCCTCGCGGCTGCGCCAGCGGGCGATGGCGACGAAGTCTCCGTTCTCGTCCCGGAACAGGGACGACCCGCCCGAGCCGAACTGGCTGACCGCCACCCGGGTCACATCGGCCCAGTCGCGGGCGTATTGCGCCTCATGTCCGGGCCGGATCCTCATCCGGTAGACGACGACGAACATCAGGAAGCCGCCGCCGCCGACTTCAGGAGATCGATCATCCGGTCATCGACATCGGACGGAGACGACAGGGTCACAGCCGTCTTCAGCCGCTCGGACCAGCCCTCGTTGCGCGCCGGCTCCAGACCGGGTGCGGCGTCGGGAGGGACCGCCAGCCCCAGCCTCGCCTTGCCGCCCTTCAACGGGCGGATCGCGGCGAACTGGAAGTTCCGCGACCAGGCGGAGAAGCCCTTGCGCTGGCCAGCCACCAGACCCTCGAAGCCGCCGACGGCCGCCTCCACCGCCTCGAAGATCGCCCGGGAGGCCGGATCTTTCCACAAGGCGTCGCGCAGGCGGGAGGGATCGTCCCAGCCCATCTCGGCGGGAAAGGCCTGGGACATGATGATAGAGCCCCGGTTTTGCCCCAGGCCGTGATGGGTCTTCATCCAGGTGACCCGGGCCCGCATGGTGTTTTCGGGACAGGTTCTGGCGATGGCGACCCAGTCCTCCATCGACCTGCCTGTTTCCTTCTCGAGATTGGCGCGAATGGTGGCGAACCAGGACTTCTGTCGCTCCGTCAGGTTCTCGCCGTCGTATCCGCCCGCCTCAGCCATCGTCAGCCCTTCCCGTTCTTGGTATCCCTGCCCCCTGCATCGAGGGAGCAAGCCATGAGTTTGGACGGCCAGTACGACGACGCCAACATCTTCGCGAAAATTGTGCGGGGCGAGGTTCCCAGCGTGAAGGTGTTCGAGACGGACGAGGTTCTGGCCTTCATGGACGCCTTTCCCCAGTCGCCCGGCCATTGCCTGGTGATTTCCAAGGTCTCCCGGGCCCGCAATCTGCTGGACGTCGAACCGGAGGTGCTGACCGTGATGATGGCCGCCGTCCAGCGGCTGGCGCGGGCGGTGGAGGCCGCGCTCAAGCCCGACGGACTGGTGGTCAATCAATACAACGGCAGCCCCGCCGGCCAGACCGTGTTCCATCTGCATTTCCACGTCATTCCCCGCTGGCTCGACCGCCCCATGGGCCGTCACGGCTCGGACATGGCCGACGTCGAGGTCCTGAAGCAGCAGGCGGCGAAGATCACCGCGGCGCTCGACTGACGCCCTACTTCAGCCGGCCCAGAAGCTGGTCCCGCGCGGCGTTCAGTTGCGCGGCGAGGCCGGAGGTGCCGCCCCGGTCGGGGTGGGCCATGCGGATCAGGCGGCTGTAGGCGGCCTTGATCTCGGCCTCGTCGGCATTGGGCCCGACACCCAGAATGGCCCGCGCCTCGCTGTCGCTGGCGACCGGCGCCGGCGGTCTGGGCGGCTGCTTGCGTGCGGCCAGAGCAAGGGCCCCGCCAACAAGGATCAGTCCGCCGCCGATGAGCCAGCCGCCGCGAGACGCGGCCGCGGCGCCGCCGAGCAGGGTCAGGGCCGACAGACCGCCGGTGACGACCCGCCAGTCTCGGATCCTCAGCCTCGGCGCCGCCCGACGTCCGGTCCAGACCAGAAGGGCGACCAGGGCGCCGAACAGCAGCAGATAGATCATCCGGGGCTCCGGACCGCCCTATTCGGCGGCCAGCAGAACGTCGCCGGAGAAGTTCGACAGGCCAAGGGAATGCATCAGGCTGCGCAGCTCCTGGCGGGCGGCGACGTGGCTGAGGGCGACGGGGATCGGTCGCACCTGGGGCGACAGGTCGGCCACCGTCAGGCCGAACGGGAACAGTTCGCGGTAAATCACCCGGTCGCGCAGGCCCGGCCCGGTGCGGAAGCCCACCCGCTTGGCCAGCAGCAGCAAGCGATCGTTGACCCGCTTGCGATTGCGCGCATCGGCGCTGGCCAGACGGTTGCGCAGGACCACCCAGTCCAGCGGCGCGCGCTGACCGGCCATCGCCCGGGCCTTGCGGGCCTCCCAGACCGTCTCCGAATAGAGGCTGGGCCGTTCCAGCTCCAGGGTGACGGGATTGACGTGGCCCAGCATGTCGAAGTCGACGAAGCTGTCGTTCATCGGGGTGACGATCAGGTCCGCCCGGGCATGGGCGGCGCGCGACAGGGGGGTGTCGCCCCCGGGGGTGTCGATGACCAGGAAGTCGGCGTCGGCGACCCCGGCGGCGAAAGCCTCCTCGAACCGGGCCATCTGCTCGGCCGGCTCGGTGCGGGCCAGGGCGACGCCGTCCAGCGCCGGGTGCCGGGCCAGGGGCTCGGGCAGACAGACCTCCGGCGCCGAGGCCAGCCAGGCGGTGCGGTTGCGGTAGAAGCGGGCCAGGGACGACTGGCGCAGGTCCAGATCCATGATCGCCACCCGGGCGCCGCCATGCAGCAGGGCGCTGGTCAGATGGATGGCGATGGTGGACTTTCCGGCGCCGCCCTTCTCGTTGCCGACGACGATAACCCGGGGTTGGTTCATGGCGGGCTCCTTCCGCGGCGGCCGCGACTCACCGGTCGCTGGCTGACCACGAGACACCCTCCAGGCCGGAGGGGTCAACGCAACCCGAGGGGTTGTCCACAGGCGTGTGGATACCCCCGGTTCGTCTGGACTTCGGCCGTCCCCACGGGTCATAAGCCAATCCCCTGTTGCACCGCGAAGAGGCGTTCATGGCCACCGCCCCCTCCATCGTCAGAACCGTAGCGGAGCTGCGGCGTCAGGTCGCGGCCTGGCGCGCGGCAGGCGAGCGGGTGGCGATGGTCCCGACGATGGGCGCCCTGCATGAGGGGCATCTGTCGCTGGTGCGGCTGGGATTGATCCGGGCCGACCATGTGGTGGCCTCCATCTTCGTCAATCCGGCCCAGTTCGCCCCGCATGAGGACTTCGACGCCTATCCGCGCGGCGAGGGGCGCGACGCCGAACTGCTCGGCCAGGCCGGATGCGAGCTGATCTTCGCGCCGGACGTGGCGGTGATGTATCCGGACGGCTTTTCCACCCGGGTGCTGGTCGACGGCGTGTCCGGGCCGCTGGAAGGCGAAAAGCGCCCGCAGTTCTTCGGCGGCGTGGCGACGGTGGTGGCCAAGCTGCTGAACCAGTGCGGACCGGACGTCGCCCTGTTCGGGGAGAAGGACTACCAGCAGCTGCTGGTCATCAAGCGGATGGCGCGGGACCTGGACCTGCCGGTGGAGATCGTCGGCGGGCCGACGGTGCGGGAGGCGGATGGCCTGGCCATGTCCTCGCGCAACGCCTACCTCAGCGCCGAGGAGCGGGCGACGGCCGCCCTGGTCCCGATCGTGATGGCGGAGGCGGTCGAGCGCCTGCGCGCCGGACTGGCGATCGAGGCGGTCGAGGCGGAGGCGGCGGCCCGGCTGGAGGCGGCGGGGTTCGGTCCGGTCGACTATGTGCAGGCCCATGACGGGGAAACCATGGCGCGCCTGGGACCAGGACCGGTCGGCGCGGGAGCGCGATTGTTCGTGGCGGCGTGGCTGGGCAAGACGCGGCTGATTGATAACTGGGCGGTGTAGGGGGCCCGCGACGCTCGTTCAGGCGGCCTCGGGGCTTCCTTTCTCCCCTTGCGGGAGAAGGTGGGCCCGTAGGGTCCGGATGAGGGGTTGAAGACTGCCGAGGCCTGCGACAGGTGCGGGCGGCCGCGCCCCCGCCGGCCGGTGCGCCCCCTCATCCGTCGGCTTCGCCGACACCTTCTCCCGCAAGGGGAGAAGGAAGCCCCGAGGTCAATCGCTCAGTACAGCTACCACGCCCCCAGTTCGCGCAGTTGCTTCGCCAGTTCCTGCGACATCTCCTCCCCCTCTCCGGTCGCGAGATCCGGGGGGGCGTCGCCGGGGTCTAGGTAGCGCCAGCCCTGGAAGGGGCGGCGGGGCTGGGGGGCGGTTTCGATCAGGTCGGGGGCGAGCATGAAGCGCACCGGCTGGTGGCCCGGAAGATCGGTTTTGATTTCGGTGATCATTTGCCGGCACAGAACCTGACCCTTGATCACCCAGTAGAGCGAACCGCCATCGAGGATTTCCGCCGCGCGCTTGGGCGCCATGCGGGTGGGACAATAACTGGGATGGCCCTCGGCGGCGCGTTTCGCCCGCCAGTCGCGAAGGTCCTGAAGGCTGTCGACGCCGACGCAGAGCTTGATGATGTGGAGCGGCATGGCGGGCTTTGGGGCCTGAGGCTACGGATGAAGAGGCGAGCGAAGCGGTTGACCATCATAGCGCAAAGGTCCGCGCCTAGCCTGTTGTTTTCCTGTGGCTTTTTCGTAGGGCGATGCGCGGCGGCCGTGGGCTTTGGCGTAGGCCCCGCGTAGTCCGACCGGATGGAGGTGTGGGTTGATGAGCGCTAGGCGGCCTCCAGCCTGGCCAAAACCACCCCTTCGCTGACCTGGCCGCCAGCGACGGCCGACAGCTCCGCCACCGTGCCGTCGAAGGGCGCGGCCAGGGCGTGCTCCATCTTCATGGCCTCGAGCACCAGCAGGACCTGGCCCTTGGTCACGGCATCGCCGGCCTTTACCGAGACGGAGACGACCTTGCCGGGCATGGGTGAGAGGACGGAGCCGTCAGACCCGTGGGCGTCAAGGGCGCCCGCGCCGGAAGGACGGCTGAACTGGTAGGCCTCGCCATCGTCAAAGGTCACCACGCCGTCATCGAGGTAATGGCTGCGGGAGGCCGATTTCCAGCCCAGACCCTCAAGGCTGGCGACGACGGGTTGACCGTCACAGAGCAGTTGCACGGTCATCGCCGGCGGCGCGTTCAGCCGCCAGCCGACCGCCCCCTCGACGGCCGACCAGGGGGAACGACTGTCGTCCCGCACTCGAGAATCCAGGAGACTCCAGCCCGCGCCGACCGCAAGCACCGCGGCCGACGGCGCGGGACGCAGGATCAGATCGTCGAGCTGGCGCTCGATGAACCCGGTATCCACGTCGCCGCCGACGAAGCCGGGGTGGGCGGCGCAGCGGGCGAGGAAGGCGGCATTGGTCTTGACCGGCCAGACTTCCACCGACCGGCAGGCATCGGCCAGGGCCCCGGCGGCGGCCCGGCGGTCTCGCCCGTGGACGATCAGCTTGGCAATCATCGGATCATAAAAGGGAGAGACCTCGCCTCCCTGCTCCACCGCGCTGTCGACGCGCACGAGGTCCTGATCCGGCAGCTGGAAGTGGTCCAGCGGGCCGGTGCTGGGCAGGAAGCCCGTCGCGGGGTTCTCGGCGTAGAGGCGCGCCTCCATGGCCCAGCCGTCGATCGACAGCTCTTCCTGCTTAAGCGGCAGCGGTTCGCCCGAAGCCACACGCAGCTGCCATTCGACCAGGTCCTGGCCGGTGATCATCTCGGTGACCGGGTGTTCGACCTGCAGGCGGGTGTTCATCTCCATGAACCAGATGCGGTCGGCCTTCAGGCCCTCGCTGGCGTCGGCGATGAATTCGATGGTGCCGGCGCCTTCGTAGTTCACGGCCTTGGCGGCCAGGACGGCGGCGTTGCAGACGGCGGCGCGGGTGGCCTCGTCCATGCCGGGGGCCGGGGCTTCCTCGATGACCTTCTGGTGGCGGCGCTGAAGGGAGCAATCGCGCTCGAACAGGTGGACGACGGCGCCATGGCTGTCGCCGAACACCTGCACCTCGATGTGGCGCGGGCGGGTGACGTACTTCTCGATCAGCACCTTGTCGTCGCCGAAGCTGGCGGACGCCTCGCGCTGGCAGGAGGCGAGCGCGGCGGCGAAATCACCGGCCTCGAGGACCTTGCGCATGCCCTTGCCGCCGCCGCCGGCGACGGCCTTGATCAGGACGGGATAGCCGATCTGGTCGGCCTCCTGCTGCAGGCGTTCGGGGCTCTGGTCGTCGCCGAGATAGCCCGGTGTGACCGGCACGCCGGCCTCGGCCATACGCTTCTTGGCGGCGTCCTTCAGGCCCATGGCGTCGATGGCGGCCGGCGGCGGGCCGACCCAGATCAGGCCGGCGTCGATCACCGCCTGGGCGAAGCCGGCGTTCTCCGACAGGAAGCCGTAGCCGGGGTGGATGGCGGCGGCGCGCGTCTGTCTGGCGGCGGCGAGAATCTTCTCCTGCACCAGGTAGCTCTCGCGGGCCGGGGCCGGGCCGATGTGGACGGCCTCGTCGGCCTCGCGGACATGGGGGGCGTCGGCGTCGGCGTCGGAATAGACAGCGATGGTGCGCACGCCCAGCCGGCGGGCGGTGCGGATGATCCGGCGGGCGATCTCGCCGCGATTGGCGATCAGGACGCTTTCAAGCATGGGAGATGCTATTCCGCCCAGCCCGGCTTGCGGCGTTCCAGGAAGGCCATGACCCCTTCCCGCCCCTCTTCGCTGACCCGGCGGGCGGCGATGCGGCGGGCGGTGTCTTCCATCAGGCCGTGGGTGATCTCGCGGCCGTCCATATCGTCGACCAGGCGCTTGGCCGCCGCCACGGCCCCGGGGGCGGTGTCCTTGCTGGCCTTGGCCATGCCGGCGCGAATCGGCTCGAAGGCGGCGGCGTCGGAGACCACCTGCTGCACCAAGCCAAAGCCCAGCGCGTCGGTGGCGCGGAACACATGGCCGGTGGCGAACAGCACCCGCGCGGTGCGGGCGCCGATGGCGCGGATCACATAGGGGCTGATGGTCGCCGGGGTCAGGCCAAGCTTGACCTCGGAGAAGGCGAAGCTGGACCGCTCGGTGGCGATGGCCAGATCACAGGCCGCCGCCAGCCCCGCGCCGCCGCCGAAGGCCGGGCCGTCGATCAGGGCCACGGTCAGCTGCGGCAGATCGAACAGGGCCTTCAGCATCACGGCCAGGCCCATGGCGTCCTCGCGATTGTCGCTCTCGCTCCATTCGGTGGCCGCCCGCATCCACTCAAGGTCGGCGCCCGCGCTGAAGGCGTCGCCGGCCCCGGTGAGGAAGACCAGCCGCACCCCGTCGGCGTCCTTCAGGGTCTCGAAGGTCTGGTGCAGGGCGGCGATCACCTCGGCGTTGAAGGCGTTGCGCTTGTCGGGCCGGTTGATGGTGACGGTGGCGACGCCATCGGGCGTGGCCTCCAGCCGGACGAGGTCGGACAGGGCGTCGGTGTCGGGGACTTCGACGAGGGGGTCGGCGATGGGATTGGTCATGGGGAGGTTTTAGGTCGGATTTGAGGTTGGGTGAAGGCGTGATCCCTTCTCCCGCTCGCCGGGAGAAGGTGGCCTCCCGGAGGGAGGTCGGATGAGGGCCGCGCGGACAGCGGGAGGCGAGAACCGGGCGAGCGCGCTTCGTGGCGTTGCCAAACCTTTCGGGCCGGCGATGCCCTCATCCGGCCCCTTCGGGTCCACCTTCTCCCGGCAAGCGGGAGAAGGATTTCTACATCCGGAACACGCCGAAGGGCGTGTCGGCGACGGGGGCGTTCAGGCTGGCGCTGATGGCGAGGCCGAGGACGTCGCGGGTCTGGGCGGGGTCGATGACGCCGTCGTCCCAGAGGCGAGCGGTGGCGTGGTAGGGATTGCCCTCGTCCTCGTATTTCTGGCGCACCGGGGCCTTGAAGGCCTCGGCCTCCTCGGGCGTCCATTTGTCGGCGTCGCGGTGGACGGTGGCGAGAACGCTGGCGGCCTGTTCGCCACCCATCACGCTGATGCGGCTGTTGGGCCAGGTGAAGAGGAAGCGGGGGCTGTAGGCGCGGCCGCACATGCCGTAGTTGCCGGCCCCGAAGCTGCCGCCGATCAGGACGGTGAACTTGGGCACATTGGCGGATGCGACGGCGGTGACCATCTTGGCCCCGTCCTTGGCGATGCCGCCGGCCTCGTATTTGCCGCCGACCATGAAGCCGGAGATGTTCTGCAGGAACACCAGCGGGATCTTCCGCTTGCAGGCCAGCTCGATGAAGTGGGCGGCCTTCTGGGCGCTTTCGCTGAAAAGCACGCCGTTGTTGGCCAGGATGGCGACCGGATAGCCCCAGATGCGGGCGAAGCCGCAGACCAGGCTGGTCCCGTAGAGGGCCTTGAACTCGTCGAAATCGCTGCCGTCGACAATGCGGGCGATGACCTCATGGACATCGTAGGGGGCGCGGACGTCGGCCGGGACGATGCCGTAGAGCTCCTCGGGATCGAAGACCGGCGGGCGGGGGGTGCGGACGTCCATCTCCGCCGGCTTGGTGGTGTTGAGATTGGCGACGATGCCGCGGACGATCTCCAGGGCATGCTCGTCGTTGGCGGCGACATGGTCGACGACGCCGCTCTTGCGGCCGTGGACGTCGGCGCCGCCCAGATCGGTGGCGGAGATGACCTCGCCGGTGGCGGCCTTCACCAGCGGCGGACCGGCCAGGAAGATGGTGCCCTGGCTCTCCTCCCCCGCCCCGCGCACGATCACCGTCTCGTCACTCATGGCCGGGACATAGGCCCCGCCGGCGGTGCAACTGCCCATGACACAGGCGATCTGGGCGATGCCCTCGGCGCTCATCCGGGCCTGGTTGAAGAAGATGCGGCCGAAGTGGTCGCGGTCGGGGAAGACCTCGTCCTGGTGCGGCAGGTTGGCGCCGCCGCTGTCGACCAGATAGATGCAGGGCAGACGGTTCTGCTGGGCGATCTCCTGGGCGCGGAGGTGCTTTTTCACCGTCATCGGATAGTAGGTGCCGCCCTTCACGGTGGCGTCGTTGGCGACGATCATCACCTCGCGGCCGGACACCCGCCCCACCCCGCAGATCAAACCCGCGCCGGCGATCTCGCCATCGTAGAGGTCGAAGGCGGCGAGCTGGCCGATCTCCAGGAAGGGCGACCCGGGATCGAGAAGGCGCTCGACCCGCTCGCGGGGCAGGAGCTTGCCACGGGCGGCATGGCGCTGGCGCGAGGACTCCGAGCCGCCCAAGGCCGCTTTCGCCACACGGTCGCGCAGTTCAGCGACCAGGCCGCGGTTGACCGCCGCGTTGGCGGCGAAGGATTCGCTGGTCTTGTCGACAGTCGTGCTCAGTTTCGGCATGGGGGAGGCATAACCCGTCCCGTCGGACGGCGAAAGCGCGAGTTCCTTCCCCCGACGCCCCGGCTGACAGAGGGCGCGAGCAATCGGGAGACTCACGATATCGTCGCGGCGTGGCGGCGCCCTTCACATACCGCGATGACACGGCGCTGAGCCGGCTGTTCGAGCGCGAGCGCGCGGAGGGGACGGCCAGCTGGTTTTCCCTGCCCGGCGGGGCGACCCTGTTCGAGGCCGGGGAGAAGGCCGAACAGATCTTTCTGGTCCATGCCGGCAAGCTGGGCGCATTTCGCATCGAGGAGGGCCAGGACCCGGTGTTCGTCGGGGTGATCCGGCCGGGCGAACCGGCCGGCGAGATGGCCCTGATCGGCGGCACGCCGCACAGCGGCCGGGTGGTCGCGCTGCGTGATTCCGAGGTTCTGGCCCTGTCGGCCGAGGACTTCTTCGACGCCGCCGAGCGCGATCCGCATGTGATGCTGGAAATCGCCCGCCTGATGCTGACCAGGGCCCGGCAGACCGGCAGCCGCGCCTCGACCGGTGACCCGGCGGTGTTCGGTTTCGTGGCGGCCGAGCGGGGACCGAAGATTCGCGGTCTTGTCGCGAAGATCGCCCGGGCGGTCGCCGAGATGGGCCATTCGGTGACCCTGGTCGGCTCCGAGGCGGCCCAGGCGCCGACCGAGTGGTTCTCCAATGTCGAGGCCGACCATGAGTATGTGCTGTATGTCGCCGAGGCCGGCGAGATCGCCTGGCGGGCCGTGGTCGGGCGACAGGTGGACAGGCTGTTCCGGGTGGGACGCGGCGACCGGCCGCCGCCGGCCAATCCGGTCGACTACGCCATCGACGCCCTGCAGACCTACCGGCTGGTCGACCTGCTGCTGATCCAGCCCTCGCATATCCAGCGGCCGCGCGGGGCGGAGGCCTGGATGGCGGCGACCGGGGCGGCGCGACTGTTCCACATGCGGGCCGACAACCGGGCCGACGCCGACCGTCTGGCCCGGCTGCTGACCGGGCGGTCGGTGGGGCTGGTGCTGTCGGGCGGCGGGGCGCGGGCCTATGCCCACATTGGCGCCCTGAGGGCCCTGAAGGAGGCCGGCACGCCAATCGACTTCGTGGGCGGCGCTTCGATGGGGGCGATCATCGCCGCCAGCCTGGCCATGGGATGGGACGAGGCGGAGCTGGAGCGGCGCATCCGGGCCGCCTTTGTCGACACCAGCCCGCTGGACGACATCGCCATCCCGCTGATCGCCATGACCCACGGCCGAAAGGTCAACCACCGGCTGGCGCAGCACTTCGACGATGTCGAGATTCCGGACCTGTGGCTGCCGTTCTTCTGCATTTCCTCGAACCTGACGGCGGGCGGCTTTCAGCTGCATCAGCGGGGTCTGGTCCGCGAGGCCCTGCGCGCCTCCATCGCCCTGCCCGGGGTGATGCCGCCGTCGATCATGGCCGGCGAGGTGCTGGTCGACGGGGCGGTGATGAAGAACTTTCCGGCCGACATCATGCGGGCCATGCAGCGCGGACCGGTGGTGGGGGTGGACGTCACGCGGGGCCGCAGCATCTCGGCCGAGGACATCGCCGTGCCGCCGCTGCTGAAGTGGGTGCTGTCGGGCGAATGGCGCAAGGGACCGCCGATCGTGGCCCTGCTGATGCGCGCCGCGACCCTGTCGACCAACCGCGAGGTGGTGGCGGCGCGGGAGGCCACGGACCTGCTGGTGCTGCCGGACGTCGACCACATCGACATCCGCGACTGGAAGGCGTTCGAGACCGGGGCCGACGCCGGCTACAGCGCGACCCGGGCGGTTCTGGACGATCTGAAGCGGCCGATCACGGAGCTGAGGCGGGGCAAGCCGGGCATCCCTCACGCCTGACCTTCCAGACCCTCACCGCCGCCGCGCCACCATGAACAGACGCGGGAAGGGAAACAGCGTCGCGCCGTCGGCGCCGGGGGGAAAGGCCTCGGCGATGCGGCGGGTGAACTCGGCGAGGAAATCGTCACGCAGGGCCCCTTCGGGCAGCCGGTCGAGATAGGGCCGAAGCGCCGTGCCCATCATCCAGTCGACAACGGGGTCCTTGCCCTCAAGGACGTGCAGGTAGGTGGTGGTCCAGATGTCGACCAGGGCGCAGCCTGTCGCCAGCCAGCCGTAGTAGTCGGACAGGGACGGCGTGGGCTGGATCAGCCGCGCATCGGCGGTGGCGGCGGCCCAGGGCCCCTCCTCCGCCACCTGGCGCAGGATCTGGTGATGCCGGGTCTCGAAGGCGGTCGGCATCTGGCAGGCGAAGACGCCGCCGGGCGCCAGGCAGGCCGCGAGGCGCGGAAACAGGGCGGCGTGATCCGGAACCCATTGCAGCGCCGCATTGGTGAAGATCAGGTCGGGGGCCCGGGGCGGATCGAAGCCGGCGATATCGCCGCGCAGCCAGGTGACCTTCTCGGGTCGTTTCGCGGCCGAGGCCAGCATCCCGGGACTGGAATCCAGACCGAACACCTCCGCCTGCGGATGGCGCCGCGCTAGAAGGGCCGCCTGCTCGCCCGCGCCGCAACCAAGGTCCCAGATCACCTTCGGGTCGAGGTCGGCGGGAATCTGCAGCAACAGATCGAGCGCGGGGCGATCACGATAGCCCTTGTAGCGCGCGTAGATGTCCGGATCCCAGCTGGGCATGCCTTCTGCCTACACCGCCCGGCGGGCGCTGTCAGCGGCCCGGACGTGCCCTGTTATCCACAGGTCGACCCTGAAATGACCCGGGGCGTCAAAAGACCTTTGCAGAACAGCGCCCGGCGCCCATATCCTGAAGGTCCTGTTCTCAACAGCTGAAAGGAGGTGATCCAGTGTCTCACCAAAAACACACGGCAACCGCTCAAGGATCGAAGGTTGCGGGGGTCTCTCCCCTCCTTTGATCTGTGAAGTCGTCTGACGACGCGGTTTGTCCGTCGTTTGGTGTGGGGCCGGCTCTCGTAAGGGAGCCGGCCCTTTCCATTTCGGGATGGTCAGTGGGGCAGCAGCGACCAGACCCAGAAGCCGAAGGCGGCGATGCCGACGCCAAGGATCATGACGCCCAGCGCGCGCCCGATCAGGCGGCCGGTGCGGACGGCGCGGGGGCCATGCTCAGCCAGGCGGCGACGGTTTTCGGCGTCACGGGCGGCGCGGGCCTGCTCTCGCCGGCGCTCGGCCTCCCGCTCGCGGGCGCGGTCGAGACTGACAACCTTGTCTTCGTCTTCGCGGCTCATGGCGCGGGTCTAGCGCCGGTCGCCCGCTGGCGGCAAGTCCACATGACGCGCCCCGGTCACCCGCCAACCAACTCGCGGCCGATCAGGAAGCGACGGATCTCGTTGGTGCCGGCGCCGATGTCGTAGAGCTTGGCGTCGCGCAGGAAGCGTTCGACCGGCCATTCCTTCGTATAACCGGCGCCGCCCAGGGCCTGGATGGCCTCCAGCGAGGTCTTCACGGCGTTCTCACTGGCCAGCAGGATGGCGCCGGCGGCGTCGAAACGGGTGGTCTTGCCGGCATCGCAGGCGCGGGCGACGGCGTAGACATAGGCGCGGGCGCTGTTGAGGGCGACATACATGTCGGCGACCTTGCCCTGCATCAGCTGGAAATTGCCGATCGGTGCGCCGAACTGCTTACGGTCACGGACGTAGGGCAGAACCACGTCGAGACAGGCCTGCATGATGCCGAGCGGCCCAGCCGACAGCACGGCGCGCTCGTAGTCGAGCCCGCTCATCAGCACGCCGACGCCGCCGTTCAGCGGCCCCATGATGTTTTCCTCGGGAACCTCGCAGTCCTCGAATACCAGTTCGGCGGTGTCCGACCCGCGCATGCCCATCTTGTCCAGCTTCCGGCTGACGCTGAAGCCCTTCATGCCCTTCTCGATGAGGAAGGCGGTGATGCCGCGGCTGCCCTCGCCGGTCTTGGCGTAGACCACCAGGGTGTCGGCATGGGGGGCGTTGGTGATCCAGAACTTCGTTCCGTTCAGGATGTAGCGGTCGCCCTGCTGTTCGGCGCGCAGCGTCATCGACACCACATCGGAGCCGGAGCCGGCCTCGCTCATGGCCAGGGAGCCGACATGTTCGCCGCTGATCAGTTTGGGCAGATAGCGTCGCTTCTGTTCCGGCGTCGCCCAGCGGCGGATCTGGTTGATGCAGAGATTGGAGTGGGCGCCGTAGCTGAGGCCGATGCTGGCCGAGGCGCGGGACACCTCCTCCATGGCGACGACGTGTTCGAGGTAGCCGAGGCCAAGGCCGCCCCACTCTTCCTCGACGGTGATGCCGTGCAGACCAAGCTCGCCCATCTCGGGCCAGAGCTCGCGGGGGAAGTGGTTGTCGGCGTCGATCTGCGCCGCCATCGGCGCGATGCGGTCGGCGGCGAAGCGGGCGGTGGTGTCGCGGATCGCGTCCGCGGTTTCGCCGAGGGCGAAGTCCATCTGGGGTGAGTTGCTCATGGGCGCCAGATAGCACGAGGCCGCGCGGATCGGCGAGACCCCAGGCCCCCTGCCCTCGCCGACCGCGCGTGCAAAAGAACGAGAGCGCGACAGCGGTCCCCCGACCGCCATCGCGCTCCCTTACGCGGTACGCTTACTCTCCCCCAATCAGACGGCCCTACTCGGCCGGCTGAATTCCGTTTTCGCCTTCGGCGTCCTCGTCCTCATCGTCGAGCGACGGCATGCCCAGGCTTTCCAGCCAGCGCCAGGCGCCCAGGAAGAAGACGCCCGCACCGGTGATGCCCAGCCCCCAGGCCACGGCGGTGGTGACCGAATTGCCGGTGTGATCCAGGTAGCCCCAGGCCACGCCGCCGCCGCAGAGCACGACGCCGGCCGCCGCCACGCCCAGCCAGGGCAGGCCGACAATGCGGGCCTGTTCCAGCGGCGGGTAGTCGATCTCGGGATCGAAGTTGGCCGCCAGTTCGCGCTCGTCGGCCTCGACCAGGCGGCGGACGTGGTCCTCGCTGACCAGCGGCTGGCTGCGGACCGGGGTCATCTCCTCGATCGGCTGGCTGGAGATGTCGAACAGGCCCGGCGAGGACTCATTGGCCGGTTCCGGCAGACGGAAGGCGTCATCGGCCTCCGCCGTTCCCGAGGCCTCGACCTCCGGCTCCTCTTCCGGGGCCGGCGTCAGGACGAAGGCGCGCTCGCCGTTGCGGACGGCCAGGGCCGGCGTCGAGGGATAGGGCGCATAGCGCTCCGGCTCGCGCGGGAGGGCCTCGACCGGCGCGGGAGGCGGCGGGAAGGACAGGGCGTCGGCGGCCGGCGTCGCGGTCGGCTCGGCCGGGGTGCTGGAGATTTCCAGAATGGGATCTTCGGCGGTGGCGTCGGCGTCGGCGACATCCTCGGCCGCGGTCGTCTCCGGGGCGGCTTCAGGAGCCGCTTCCGGGGCCGCCGCCGGGGACCACGACTGGACCTCGGGCGCGGCGGAGGTGGGAGCCGGCGCGGGCGGGGCCTCGGCCTGAGGCTCGGGACGGGCCGTCGGCTCCGGGGCGATGTCCGCCAGGCGCGAGGTGACGGCGGCGGCGGCGGTCATCGTCGCCGTGGCCCCCAGGGAGGCCGGCGCGGACTGGCCCTGGGGCCGGTCTTCCCGCTCGACCACCGCCTTGTCGCCGGTCATCGAGGCGGTCAGGGAGGTCGGGGTCTGGCGGGGAACGAAGTTGACTGCGTCGTAGTCGACCTTGGGCCGGACGATGGGCGACGGGGCGGGCACCCAGCCGCCGGCCGGGGTCAGGAACAGGGTCTTTTCGGCGGAGCGGCGGCGAACCAGGGCGTCGACGACGATGCGTTCGCCCTCGAAGTCGGCCTTGCGCCACATCTCCATGGCGCAGGCGGCCTGCAGCAGGCTGCCCTCATTGACCCGGCGCAGGACGCTGGAGCGCTTGAAGTTGTCGATGCCGATGTTGAAGGCGAAGCAGCAGAGGGCGTCGAACTGGTTCTGCGTCAGGGGCGTGTAGGTCTGTTCGTTGACCGCATGGGCGATGGCGATGAGGTCGTAGAGCAGCAACGCCTCGGCGTCCTGTTCCGAGACCTGCGCGCCTTCACGGGCGGTCAGGGTATGACCGAAGCCGATGGTCCAGCGGCCGTCGGCCATCTGGGCCGCCTTGCTGCGGTAGCCCTCGAACTTCTTGATCAGTTCGACGGCGGCTTTGGAAACTTGATGACGGGGGTTCATGCCCATTTGACCCAAATTGAAACGAACGCCGGTGCGCTTGGGACTCCCCGGGCAAGATAGGGGCCGTTCGCAACGTCGCCACGAAAGCAGCGGCAATTCAGAGAAGAATCAGGGCCGCCAGCCAGAGAAATGACAGAAAACCCATGAAGTCTGTCAGGAAAGTGACGAAGACCGAAGAGGACACCGCCGGGTCGCGGCCCAGACGATCGAGGGTCAGCGGCACCAGAATGCCGGCCATGGAGGCGATGAACAGATTGACGACCAGCGCCAGGGCGATGGTCAGGCACAACATCGGGCTGCGGAAGAAGATGAACACCGCCACAGACATGATCACCGCCAGGGCCAGGCCGTTGATCAGACCCACCCCCAGTTCGCGCCAGACGATGCGGGCGGCGTTGGAAGCGTTGAGCTCGCGGCTGGCCAGGGCGCGGACCGCGACCGCCAGGGCCTGGGCGCCGGCGTTGCCGCCCAGGGAGGCGACGATGGGCATCAGGATGGCGAGGGTCACCAGCTTGCCGATCTCGGCCTGAAACGCGCCGATCACGCTGGCGGCGACCGCGGCGGTGATGGTGTTGACCGCCAGCCAGGGCAGGCGCGAGCGAGCGATGCCCCAGATGGTGGCGTCACGGCCGGCGTCGCTCACCCCGGCCAGGGCGAGGATGTCTTCCTCGCTCTCTTCCTGAATGACCCCGACGATGTCGTCGACGGTGATCTGACCCACCAGCCGGCCGCCCGGATCGGTGACCGGGGCGCTGATCAGGTGATACTTGTCGAAGATGTAGGCGACCTCTTCCTGGTCCATGGTCACATCGATCTCGGTGACCGGCTCCATGATCTCGGCAAGGGGCTGGGCCCGCTGGGCCCGCAGCAGGCGGCTGATCGGCACCGCGCCGGTCGGCTTGTAGGCGGGATCGACGACATAGATGTCGAAGAACAGCTCCGGCAGGTCGTCGCCGGCGGAGCGGACGTGGTCGATGGTCTGGCCGACGGTCCAGAAGCTGGGCGCGGCGAGGACCTCGCGCTGCATCAGGCGGCCGGCGGTCTCGTCGTCGTATTTCAGGGCCGACTCGATGGCGTCCCGGTCGGTCTTGTCCAGGGCGGCCAGGACCTGCTCGCGCTTGTCGTCTTCCAGGTCCTCGACCAGGTCGACGGCGTCGTCGGAGTCCATTTCCTCGAGGGCCCGGGCCAGGGTCAGGCTGGGCACGCCCTCCAGGACCTCCTCGCGCAGGTTGGTGTCCAGTTCGGACAGCACCTCGCCGAGGGTCTCCGAATCGAGCTGCGGAATCACCTGCTCGCGATAGTCGGAGGTCAGGAAGCCCATCAGGTCGGCGACGTCTTCGGACCGCAGCGCCCCGACCAGCTCGCGCAGCCGGTCATCGTCGCCGCGATCGGCGGCGTCGATCACCAGTTCGACGTATTCGGGATTGAGGGCGTAGTCGTCCCCGAGGGCGAGGTCTTCAAGATCCTCGGGGATGTCGACGATGGCGGGGATGCCCAGCTCTTCGGTCAGGTCGGCGTTGTCCCGGGTCATGGGGGCCTCCTGGCGAAAGTGGGTGCGACGGATCCGGCGCTAGCTTACTTCCCTGATTCACTGGTGCGGTCGAGAAGACTCGAACTTCCACGGGTTGCCCCACAGCGACCTCAACGCTGCGCGTCTACCAATTCCGCCACGACCGCTCGTGGTGAGGCGCGGGGGTTAGCAAAAGCCGGGAGGCATGGGAAGCGGTTTATGCCAACGCCGTCCCGCGAGCGCCGGTCAGTCCACCCCGAAGGCGCAGACCGGCTGGTTTCCGCCGCCCCGGCCGCCCCAGCCCCAGGCGTTGTTGCCGAGGTTCGGCGCCAGGGCGAGGCCGTACTCACCGGGCGTCAGAGGCTCGGTCGGCGTGATCCGCCACAGGTCCCCCTCCCGGACCGCCGCGAACTCGACGGCGGCCTGATTCTTGACGTTGCGGGTGCCGTATCCCAGCGGATTGACCTTGCCGGTCGTGAGCCGCCGCGTCGCCTTGACCGTCGCCAGGCGAAAGAGCCCGATGCGCTGCTGAGGATCGATCTCGGCCGGCTCGTCGCTGAAAACGCTAATGGCTTGGCCGCCGGGAACGCGAACCGGACTGGCCGCGCCCTTCAATTCATAGAAGACGTCCGCGCCGCCGTAGCCGAAGGCGCGGGTTTGCGCCTTGAAGGTCGCGACCTGGATCTCAAGGGTCAGGGGCTCATCGCCGACGCGCGCGTTGAAGGCGGGAACCAGCGGCTTTCTGGCCGCGAACGCCGGAGTCGCCAGGGCGGCCCCGGCGGCTGTCAGAAGAAATGCTCGTCTGTGCATGTCGGCTCCCCTGCTGTGAAGCCAGCATGGGCCCGAGCCGATTCCGCCGCGCCCCCGGAATGGGGGGCCGGCTCAGGCCGCGCCGTCGCCGCGCCCGAGAGGATCGCGCAGCGGCTCGCCGGCGCCGACGAATTCGAGCGAGACCGAGTTGATGCAGTAGCGCAGGCCGGTCGGCGGCGGGCCGTCGGGGAAGACGTGACCCTGATGGCTGTCGCACCGGGCGCAGCGGGTCTCGACACGGCGCATGCCGTAGCTGCGGTCCTCGACGCCCTTCACATGGGCCGGGTCGATGGGCGCATAGAAGCTGGGCCAGCCGGTACCGCTTTCGA
Source organism: Caulobacter sp. (assembly GCA_019636175.1). Taxonomy (GTDB): domain Bacteria; phylum Pseudomonadota; class Alphaproteobacteria; order Caulobacterales; family Caulobacteraceae; genus Caulobacter. The sequence continues at coordinate 148,439 of JAHBYC010000003.1, forward strand.
ACTTGGTCTCGAACCGGAACAGGGGCAGGCCGCAGAGACGGCAGCAATAGGCGCCCGGCCGCTTTTCGCCCAGAAGGCCGCCGCAGAACGGCGCCTCGGTGCCGTGATGCAGCAGGACGTCGCGTTCTTCCTGGTTGAGGTCGGCCTCCAGGGCCCGGCGCTCGGCCTCGTCCGGCGGCGTGAGGTCGAATCCGGTGGCGGAGCGGGTCGCGGTGTCGGTCATGGCTTTCAATCTAGGACGAATGGCGACAACCGCAATCGTTGGCCGGCGACGGAGAGAAACCGGCGTCCTCCTCTCGCCTGACCTAGCGTCGCCGTTGCCAAGCCCGCCTCGCCGGTCTAACCCGCAAGCGCAAGAACCGTGCGCGCAAGGGGCATCATCCGCCGATGTTTTCGAAGATTCTGATCGCCAACCGCGGCGAGATCGCCGTCCGCGTCATCAAGACCTGCCGCCGGATGGGCATCAAGACCGTGGTGGTCTACTCCGAGGCCGACGCCGACAGCATGGCCGTGGAACTGGCGGACGAGACCGTCTTCATCGGGCCGCCGCCCGCCAGCGAATCCTATCTTGTGGCCGAAAAGATCATCCAGGCCTGCAAGGACACCGGCGCCGAGGCGGTCCATCCCGGATTTGGCTTCCTGTCGGAAAAGGCTGAATTCGCAAAGCTTTGCGCCGATGAGGGGATCGTCTTCATCGGCCCCAACCCCGGCGCGATCAGCGCCATGGGCGACAAGATCGAATCCAAGAAGTTCGCCCAGCAGGCCGGCGTTTCCTGCGTGCCCGGCCACATCGGCGAGATCGACGACACCGCGCACGCCGTGAAGATCTCCGAGGAGATCGGCTATCCGGTGATGATCAAGGCCAGCGCCGGCGGCGGCGGCAAGGGCATCCGGGTGGCGCACAATCGCCGCGACGTCGAGGAAGGGTTCCCGGCGGTGCGGGCCGAGGCCAAGGGCGCGTTCGGCGACGACCGCATCTTCATCGAGAAGTTCATCGTCGACCCGCGCCACATCGAGATCCAGGTGCTGGGCGACAAGCACGGCAATGTGGTCCATCTGTTCGAGCGGGAGTGCTCGATCCAGCGCCGCAACCAGAAGGTCATCGAGGAGGCCCCCTCCCCGCTGCTCGACCAGGCGACCCGCGACGCCATGGGGGCCCAGGCCGTCGCCCTGGCCAAGGCCGTGAACTATGACAGCGCCGGCACCGTCGAGTTCGTCGCCGGCCAGGACAAGAGCTTCTACTTCCTGGAAATGAACACCCGGCTGCAGGTCGAGCATCCGGTGACCGAACTGATCACCGGGCTGGACCTGGTCGAACAGATGATCCGCTCCGCCTATGGCGAAGCGCTGCAGTTCGGCCAGAAGGACCTGAAGATCAACGGCTGGGCCATCGAGAGCCGCATCTACGCCGAGGACCCCTACCGCAAGTTCCTGCCCTCGATCGGCCGGCTGGTCCGCTACGACCCGCCGCTGGAGGGGGAACAGGGCGAGTATGTGGTGCGCAACGACGCCGGGGTTCGCGAAGGCGACGAGATCTCGATGTTCTACGACCCGATGATCTCCAAGCTCTGCACCTGGGCCCCGACCCGCGAGGGCGCGATCGACGGCATGAGCCGGGCGCTGGAAGACTTCCACATCGAGGGCCTGGGCCAGAACATCCCCTTCCTGGCCGCGGTGATGGATCATCCCCGGTTCCGGTCCGGCAAGCTGGCGACCAGCTTCATCGCCGACGAATACCCCGAGGGCTTTGCCGGCGCCCCGCCCAGCGCCGAGGCCCTGGATGTGCTGACCGCCGCGGCCTGCGCCATGCACCAGATCCAGACGCGGCGGCAGGAGGCGACCCGGCGCACCGACTGGGTTGTCGTCGCCGGGTCCCGGCAGCGGGCCGTCAGCCTGGCGGCGACGGCGGACGAGCTGACCATCACCCTGACCGATGAAGACCGCGCGCTGAAGCTGACCGATCTGGCCTGGCGCCCCGGCCAGGCGCTGCTGCGCGGGCGGCTGGACGGCGTGGCCTTCACCGTGACCGTCCGCCCCGCGGCGGAAGGCTTTGTCATCCGCTATCGCGCCACCACCATGAAGGTGATGGTGCTGTCGCCCCGCTCGGCCGAGCTGCACACCAAGCTGCCCGAACGCAAGGCGGCCGACACCTCCAAGATGATCATCAGCCCGATGCCGGGCCTGGTCGTCAGCATGGACGTGGCCGAGGGCCAGCAGGTTCGCGAGGGCGAGGTGGTCTGCGTCATCGAGGCGATGAAGATGCAGAACATCATCCGGGCCGAGCGCGACGGCGTGGTGAAAACCGTTTCGGCCAAGTCCGGCGACAGCGTCGCCGCCGATGAGGTGCTGGTCGAGTTCGCCTGACAGGCGGGCGACGAGCCGCGACTTCCCGTGACGGGCGGCCCTTTACCGCCCCGGAAACGCCAAGCTGTTGCAACCGGGGAACAGCCGACGGGAACCGGGACTATTTTTGGCTGAACATGCATCCAGAATCCGCCGACCTGCGTTATCGTTTGCAGGTTGGCGGGTGATGCGGCGATGAGCCTCTTCGAGCTTTACAGTTTCAATGGCCGGATCGGGCGTCGGCGCTTCGTGCTGACCCAGATCGGCGTTTTCCTGTTCAGCTATTTCGCGACCTTTCTCCTGATCGTCATCGGCGGCGCGGGCTTTGCCAGCATGACCGGCGTGCGCGGCGTCTGGGAGGCCCTGGTCAACGTCGTCGGCGTGCTGACCGCCGTGCAGGCGGTGTGGATCAGCATCGCGGCGGCGGTGCGTCGCTGTCATGATCGCGGCCTGTCCGGCTGGATGCTGCTGTTCGCCATGCCGCCGGTGATCGGCCAGCTGTGGCTGTTTCTCAGTCTGGTCGCCGGACGGGGCGACGCCGGGAGCAACCTCTATGGCCCCCCGCAGGCGCCCGCCGATCTTTCCCCCGTCGCCGTCGTCGCCTAGAAAGGGGCCTGATCGGCCTCGTCATTCCGGGGCCCTTGAGTCGGAGCCCCTGCGCGCATGAACGGCCAAATGAACTGGGCGGAGCTGTTCTTCTCCTCCACCGGACGGCTGGCGCGCACGCCGTTCGTGGTGGCCGGGACGGCGCTGTTCGCCATCGCCTATCTGTTTCTGGTGGTCACCCCCGGGGCGGTGCTGTCCCTGATCGGCTGGATCGTCTATCCGGCGCTGCTGATCATGGGCTGCTGCCTGCTGGCCAAGCGTCTGCACGACCGGGGTCGGTCGGGATGGTGGGCGGCGATCGTCATCATCGCCCTGGTGGCCGTCTGGCCGTTTCCCGAGACCTTCTTCGACTTCATCTTTGCCGCTATCGTCGTCTGGGCCGTTGTCGAGCTGGGCCTGATGCCCGGCGAGGCCGGAGCCAATCGCTTTGGGCCCAGCCCCCTGAAGACCGCCTGACCGGAGTTTATCGAACCATGCGTATCCTCGCCGCCGCCCTCGCCCTCTCTCTCGTCGCCGGAGCCGCTGTCGCCGCCGACGCCCCGCCGGAAGCCGAAGCCGGCCTGGCCATCGCCCGCACCTACGCCAAGAGCGACCAGATCCGCTTTCGCAAGGTCAAGGTCGGCGCCGACGGCATGGTCTGCGGCCTGACGGGTCTCGGCAGCGACCGCGAAATCCAGTTCATGGTCAGCCCGGACGCCCAGACCCTGTGGCTGAACGAGAGCCCTGACGAGCCCTATTCCGACTACGGCTATGGCGAGAAGATCATGCGCTCCACCGAGCGGGCGCCCTACAGCCAGTGGAAGGCCTGCCAGAAGGGCAAGTAGAGCCTCCGCTTCCCGGGAGCCTGTTTCGACGACCGCATCAGCGCGGGATCGTCCATCGGTTCGTCGCTGGCCTGGACCTCGGCCTACGCCGGGGACGCGGAAGTCAGAACGGCGGCGGCTCGGCCGCCGTCACCGGCCCGAAGACCTGTTCGAAGGCGCGCTTCAGGGCGCTGTCCGCCTCATCCATCGTCACCGGCAGGCCCTGGTCGACCAGGCTGGTGACGCCATGCTCGGTGACGCCGCAGGGCACGATGCCGGCGAAATGCTCCAGGTCGGGTTCGACGTTGAGGCTGACGCCGTGAAAGCTGACCCAGCGGCGCAGCTTGACGCCGATGGCGGCGATCTTGTCCTCCCGCGACCAGCCCGCGCCCTTGCGCTCCACCCAGACCCCGACCCGGCCTTCGCGGATCTGGCCTTCGAGATTGAAGGCGGCCAGCGCCTCGATGACCCAGGCCTCCAGGGCGCCCACGAAGGCGCGGACATCCTTGCGGCGCCGTCCCAGGTCGAGCATCACATAGGCCACCCGCTGTCCGGGGCCGTGATAGGTGTACTGCCCGCCCCGGCCGCTCTCGAACACCGGAAAACGGCCGGGGTCGAGCAGGTCCCCGCCCCTGGCCGAGACGCCGGCGGTGTAGAGCGGCGGATGCTCCAGCAGCCAGACCAGTTCCCCGGCGGTCCCCTCGGCGATGGCCGCCGCCCTCGCCTCCATGGCGGCGACGGCCCGGGGATAGGGCACGGGCGCGGTCGACACTGCCCACCCGGCGGGCGCGCCGTCGTCGCGGCCGAAAATCGGCGGGGAAGTGTCGCGGCTTAACAGGTGATCAAGCATGTCAGCGGCAATGTGGGGCCTGCGCCGTTCCTGCGCGAGGGGTCAAAGCGTTCGTGAGCCAGGTCAATTCCGTCAACGTCGAGATTTCCGTGGTCCTGGGCCGCTCGCAGCTGCCCATGGCCCAACTGCTGCGCATGGGCCGCGGCGCGGTGATCCCGCTGGACGCCAAGGCCAGCGACGAGGTCTGGATCCTGGCCAACAACCACCCGGTGGCCCGCGGCGAAATCCAAATCAACGACGACAAGATCAGCATCGCCGTGACCCGGGCGGCGGATGTTTATGATTTCATGGCCGGCGGCGGCGCGAGCTAGACCGTCTCGATATCTGTCAGCGCGAAATCGTTGCCCTTGTATAGCAACGCGCATCCCATCGCTTTGGCAGTCGCATAGGCGAAACAGTCGCCCATGTTCAACGCGGCAGGGTGCCGGCCTTTGCCGAAACGCTTCCAGGCTTGCCACGCCATTTCCAGCTCTTCCGCACCAATCGGCGCGATCCTTAAATCGCCAGCCTCAATCAGCCTTTCAAGGACGGGCAAAGCCTCTGGCAACCGGCGAGCGACAGTGACGCGCGCCTCCCAAAGGTTCAGCGCGGAAACGGTCGCCTCTGGATTTGACAGCAGCAAGTCCTCGAAATGCGCCCCGTCAGGTTCTTGCAGACAGATCGCACAGAGCGCTGAGGCATCCACAGCGATCACGCCGGGAGTCCATCCTCGTCATAGAGCTCATCCATGAGCTCTTTCGCCGACGGCCCCGGAGGAATTTTGAGGGCCCGAATCTCCGCAAAGACCGCTTTCAGCCGCGCCTCGCGGGTGGCCAGCCGCGCCTTGGTCGGCTTGGCGGCGAAATCCTCGAGGGCTTCCTTCACGACCTCGGTGAGAGACATTCCATGCTTGGCTGCGAGGTCGCGCGCCAGCTGATCCGTCTCTCTATCTCGAATGCTCAGCGTCACCGTATGACTCCGCACCCATTGAAGTCATACAAATAGCACCACAGCAGCCTGCTCGCTACAGCGGGATGTTGTCGTGCTTCTTCCAGGGGTTGGAAAGCTCCTTCCCACGTAGGCTCTTCAGCGCCCGCACGATCCGCCGGCGCGTGCCGTGGGGCATGATCACGTCGTCGATGTAGCCGCGCGACGCCGCCACGAAGGGATTGGCGAAGCGGGCTTTGTAGTCGGCTTCCTTCTCGGCGATCTTGTCCGGGTCGCCGATGTCGGCGCGGAATATGATCTCGACGGCCCCCTTGGAGCCCATGACGGCGATCTCGGCGGTGGGCCAGGCGTAGTTGACGTCACCGCGCAGGTGCTTGGAACTCATCACGTCGTAGGCGCCGCCATAGGCCTTGCGGGTGATCAGGGTGACCTTGGGCACGGTGGCCTCGGCGTAGGCGAACAGGAGCTTGGCGCCGTGTTTGATCAGGCCGCCGTACTCCTGCTTGGTGCCGGGCATGAAGCCGGGCACGTCGACCAGGGTCAGGATCGGGATGTTGAAGGCGTCGCAGAAGCGCACGAACCGGGCGGCCTTGCGGCTGGCGTCGATGTCCAGAACCCCGGCCAGGACCTGCGGCTGATTGGCGACGATGCCGACGCTCTCGCCATCCATGCGGGCGAAACCGCAGATGATGTTCTTGGCCCATTCGCTTGATATTTCGAAGAAATCGGCCTCATCGACGATCTTGAGGATCAGCTCCTTCATGTCGTAGGGCTTGTTGGCGTTGGCCGGGATCAGGGTGTCGAGGCTGGGCTCCTCGCGCAGGGGCGGATCGAAGCTTTCGCGCACCGGCGCCTTCTCGCGGTTGGACGAGGGCAGGAAGTCGACCAGCCGGCGGACCTGGGTCAGGGCCTCGAGGTCATTGTCGAAGGCCCCTTCGGCCACGCCCGACTTGGCGGCATGGACGCGCGCGCCGCCGAGGTCCTCATGGCTGACGGTCTCGTTGGTCACCGTCTTCACCACGTCGGGACCGGTGACGTACATGTAGGAGGTGTCCTTCACCATGAAGATGAAGTCGGTCATGGCCGGGGAATAGACGTCGCCGCCGGCGCAGGGGCCCATGATCACGCTGATCTGCGGGATGACGCCGCTGGAGAGGACGTTTTCGAGGAAGATGTCGGCATAGCCGGCGAGGCTGTCGACACCCTCCTGGATGCGGGCGCCGCCGGCGTCGAACAGGCCGATGATCGGAGCGCCGACCTTGGCCGCCTGGCGCTGAACCTTGACGATCTTCTGGGCGTGGGCGCCCGAAAGGGAGCCGCCGAAGACGGTGAAGTCCTTGGAGAAGACGAACACCACCTTGCCGTTGATCGTGCCCCAGCCGGTGACGACGCCGTCGCCGGCCACCTTCTGGTTCTCCATGCCGAAGTCGTGGCTGCGGTGTTCGACAAACATGTCGAACTCCTCGAAGGAGCCCTCGTCGAGCAGCAGGTCGATGCGTTCCCGCGCGGTCAGCTTGCCCTTTGCGTGCTGGTTGGCGATGCGCTTCTCGCCACCGCCCATCCGGGCCTGTTCGCGGCGACGCTCAAGCTCAACGAGGATATCTTTCACGCGGAGGCTCCCAAGCTAACTGTCCGTTCCCGGTTAAAGCCCGTCACCCGGCGTGGCAAGCATGTCGCAGGGGGAGGCTCAGCTCCGAAGACCGGCGAACCAGCGATCCAGCATCTGGGATTCATCGCGGCGGCGCTCGGTGCGAAGGATGGCCTCGGCGTCCTGGCCCCACTGCTCTTCCTGAAACCGCTCCTCCAGGCTCGACGCCTCATAGGCCTCCAGACCGCCAAGACGCCCGCGCTGCAGCGCCAGGGCCAGGATGGCCGAACCGAACAGGGCCGTGGCGTGCACCAGGCCGATCAGGGAAAAATCATCAAGCCCGGCGGCCAGCGCCTTGACCCGGGCCAGGGTCGCGGGGGGCTGTTGGCGGTGCAGGATGCCGACGGCGCGGTGAAATTCCAGACCGAGGGTGGATTGCGCCCAGTCCAGCAACGGGCCCCAGGCCTGTTCCTGCCGCTCGATCAACGAGGCCGGGGCGTCGGCGAAGTAGCAGAGGGCGTCGGAGCCGGCGAAGCGGGCCACCTCCTCGGCGAGCCCCTCGCGAACCGGGCCGGCCTTTTCCAGGGCGGTGAAGGCCAGACGGGTGGCGGGCATCTCCGCCAGGCGAATGAACTCGGTCTGGGCGGCCCACTCCCCGGCGACCAGCTCGGCCAGGGGACGGGTCGGCAGGGTCAGGGCCAGGCCGCCCGGACTCTTTGGCGGCCTGCCGTCGAGGCGGACGGTGAAGGCGTTGTCGTCGGCGGTCACCTCGACGGTCTTGTAGAACCGCCGGGCTGTCTGCACCGTGTCGTCCGGTCCGCGCATAATCACTCCCGCTGGCGACGGAACCGCTCCGTCTCGGCGTGGAATTGAGGCAAGCGCGAGACAAGTGCAAGGAGGCCCGGTTGGCCCAGCCCTCGAAAGACCTGATGGCGGCGATCGCCGCGACGCGGTTTGGCCTCGGCGCGAGGCCGGGCGAGCTGTCGGAGGCCGCCAGTGATCCCCAAGGCTGGCTGACCGCCCAGATCACGCCGCGCGGCGCCGATCTTGGCCTGGCGAGCAACGCGCTGAGCGCCAGCCGGGTCCGGTCGCTGCGGGAGTATCAGACGGACCGCCGCGACGCCCGCCGGGCCGCCGACGGCAAGACCCCGGAGGAGGCCCAGGCCGAGCGCGATCCGGTCGTCGCCGCCCGCCGGCTGATCCGCGAGAGCGCCGCCGAGGACTTCCTGGCCCGGGCCCGGCTGGCCGCCACCACCCCGGCCGGCTTTCGTGAGCGTTGGGCGCTGTTCTGGTGCAATCACTTCACGGTTTCGGGGATCAAGCTGATCACCGCCACGGTCGTCGGACCATTCGAGCAGGAGGCCATCCGTCCTCGGGTGTTCGGCCGCTTTGAAGACCTGCTGATCGCCTCGACGGCCCATCCCGGCATGCTGCTCTATCTGGACCAGGTCCAGTCGATCGGCCCCAACAGCCGGGCGGCCGAATTCTTCAAGCGCCGTCAGCGCGGCCAGGGACAGCGCCCTGGCGGGCTGAACGAGAATCTGGCCCGGGAGATCCTCGAACTGCACACCGTCGGCGTCGATGGCGGCTACAGCCAGGCTGACGTCACCGAGTTCGCCCGCTGCCTGACCGGCTGGAGCATCGGCGGCCAGCGCGAGCCCGACAAGATGGGCCAGTTCGTCTTTCGCGAACTGGCCCATGAGCCCGGCGCCCGGACCGTTATGGGCAAGCGCTACAGCGAAGACGGGGTGATGCAGGCGGCCGCGGTGATGAAGGACCTGGCGGCCAGTCCGGCGACGGCGCGGCATCTGTGCGGCAAGATCGCGCGCCACTTCGTGTCCGACACCCCGCCGCCGGCCCTGGTCGAGGCGCTGGAGCGAAGCTGGATGACCAGCGGCGGCGATCTGTCGGCCGTGGCCAGGACCCTGATCGCCTCGCCGCTGGCCTGGTCGCCGACGCCGGAGAAGTTCAAGACCCCCTATGAGTATGTGATCTCCGGCTATCGCGTGATCGGGGGGCAGCCGGCGGCGGTCGAGCACCTGGCCGGGCTGACCGGCATGGGCCAGCGGCCCTTCTCCGCCCCCTCCCCCAAGGGCTGGCCCGATGAGGCCGCCTACTGGGCCACGCCGGACGCCCTGATCAAGCGGATGGCCTGGGCGCAGCAGTTTTCCGCCGTCGTGGCGCCGGAACGCGATCCGGACGCCATGGCCCAGCTGGCGCTCGGCGCCCGCCTGTCCCCCGCCGTCGCCAGAGCCGTGGCCAGGGCCGAGTCCCGGCCGGAAGCCCTGTCCCTGCTGTTGATGTCTCCGGAGTTCCTGCGCCGATGACCCGTTCCCCCCAATCCAGCGGCGGCCTTTCGCGCCGCGGCCTGCTCGGCGCCGCCGGCGCGGCGGGCCTGGGCATCAGCTTCATGGGCCGCAGCGCCTTCGCAGCCGGGGATCTGGCCGGGCGAAAGCTGGTGGTCATCGTCTGTCGCGGCGGGATGGACGGCCTCAGCGTCTCCCCGCCGGTCGGCGACCCGGACTACGCCGGGCTGCGGCGCGGCATCGCCATCCCGGCGGAACAGGCGCTCAGGCTGGACGACACCTTCGGCCTGCATCCGGCCCTGGCCAGCACCCACGCCCTGGCGATGAAGGGGCAGGCGCGGATCGTTCCGGCCATGGCCAGCCCCGACCGGGCGCGGTCCCACTTCGAGGCGCAGGACGTGCTGGAGACCGGCGCGGCGGGGGTCTACAGCACCGACAGCGGCTGGCTGAACCGGGCGGTCCAGGCGATGAGCCCCGGCCGCCGCGTCGAGGCCCTGTCGGTCGGCGCCACCGCCCCACTGATCCTGCGCGGCAAGGCCCAGACCGGCAGCTGGTCGCCCGGGCCCGCCGGCGAGGGCAGCCCGCGCCTGCCGGGCCTGTTGACCGATCTCTACGCCGGAGACCCCCTGCTGGCCCCGGCCTTCGCCAAGGGGCTCGACACCGAGGCCATGGCCCAGACCGCCAGCATGAGCACGATGCAGACCGAAGGCGGGATGTCCGGTCAGGCGGCGGGCGGCGTGCAGAGCCTGATCCGTCAGGGCCAGACCGCCGCGCGCGGCATCGGCGAGACCGTGGCCGGCTTCATGACCCAGCCGCGAGGGCCGCAGATCGTCGCCATGTCGGCGGAGGGTTTCGACACCCACGCAAACCAGGGCGCGGCCCAGGGCCAGCTGGCCAATCGCCTGCTCTATCTCGACGCCCTGGTCGACGGCCTGCGGACGGGCCTTGGCCCCGAATGGGCCAATACGGTGGTGGTCTGCGCCACCGAGTTTGGCCGCACGGCCCGGATCAACGGCACCGGCGGCACCGACCACGGGACCGGCTCCACCGCCCTTCTGATGGGCGGCTCCCTGAAGCCCGGCGGCATTGTCGGCGACTGGCCGACCTTGAAGGCCAACGCCCTGTTCGAGGGCCGCGACACGGCCCCGACGGTCGACAGCCGGGCCCTGTTCAAGGGTCTGCTGGGCGATCACATGGGTATCGACCGGGCCACCCTCGACAGTCGCGTTTTCCCTGACAGCGCCTCTGTCGCGCCGGTGACGGGTCTGGTCTGACGGCCAGATCCGAAGGCTCAGCCCGGGATGACGTCGAAGGCGATGGTCAGACGGGGCTGATCGCCGTCAAAGGGCTCGGTGCCGTGCCACATGTAGGAGGGGAACAGCGCCAGAAGGCCCGGTTGCGGCCTGACCCGGTGCTCGGCCTCGAGCGCCGGACGGGTCGGCGTGCCCGGTTGCCCGAACCGCAGCGATCCCTGGTCGTCGTCCGCCAGCACCGAGGGCGGCAGGTCGACATAGAAGGCCGATGAAATCCAGCCGGCGTCGTGCAGGTGATCGACATGTCGTCCGCCGCCGGGCGCCAGTCGCACCGACCATGACCCCGACAGCCGCCAGGCCTGGCCGTTGGCCCGCGAACGCAGGGGATCATCCCCCTCGCCCAGGCCCGCGATATAGGCGCGGATGGGCGCGTCCACGGCCTTGAAGAAGGCCTGGATCGCCGGGTGGTCGCTGTGGTCCAGACGGACGGTGGTCTGGGTCCCGCCGCGCAGCGACTGACCGACCGGATGGGCGGCGTGGCCATGCAGGTCGGCGAGCGCGGCCTTCAGATCGGTCAGCCAGGCGGCCAGATCGCTCCAGCCTTCCGGCGTCTCCAGGACGGTGGTCGAGACCATGGCGTCATAGTCGTAGAGGGTGCGGTAGGCGTCATCGCCCTTCAGCCGCTGGGCGGTGGCCAGCAGGGCCAGGCCATGCTGGTTGAAGGGGGCCAGGGCCCGGATGCGGCCGGCGGTGATCAGGGCGCCGTCGATGTCGCCGGCGGACAGCTGGGCCTCGGCCAGGACGGCCAGACCAAAGGTGTCGCCCGGAGCGCGGGAGACCGCCGTGGCGGCCAGGGTGGCGGCCTGCAGCCTGTCGGTGTCGACCAGGATCTGCGACGCCGCGCAGAGCAGATAGTTGGGCGCGTCCGGCGCGGCGGCCGCCTCGCTGAGTAGCTTGCGGGCGGCGGGGAGGTCGCCGGCGGTCTCCAGCAGCTTGGCCTTGACCACGATCAGCGGCGAAACCCCGACGGAGGCCGCCATGGCCTGATCCAGACGCGACAGGACAAGATCGATATCGCCGGTCCTCGCCCAGACCAGATGGGCCAGGTCGCGATGGGCGCCGGGGTGGACCGGATCAATGGCGATGGCCTTTTCATAGGCCGCCTGGGCCTCGGCCAGGGCGTTGCGCGCCTCCAGCGCCCGGCCCAGCACCTGCCACAGATTGGGGTCGCGCGGCGCCGCGTCCAGGGCCTGGCGGGCCTTGGTCTCGCCCTCGGCGACCTGGCCATCGGCGACCAGGGCGGTCGCCAGATTGCGCAGGGTCTGCGGCGCCCGGCGGGAGGCGGCGACGGCGGACCGGTAGTCGGCGATGGACTCGGCATTGCGGCCGGCGGCGGACAGCGCCAGGGCGCGCATGGTCAGCAGGGCCGGATCATCGCCCCGGCGCAGCGAGGTTCCCAGCACCTCGATGGCCCCGGCGGCGTCGCCGGTGGACAGCAGATACTCGGCCAGATGAAGCGTCGCCGGCTTGAAGCCCGGATCGCGGGCATGGGCCTCGCGCCAGGCGGCCAGCGCCTCCTCGACCCTCTCCTGTCCGTAGAACAGATCGCCCAGCGCCATGGAGGCGAAGGGGGCCTTGGGATCCAGTTCCGCCGTGCGCAGCAGCGCCTGTTCAGCCGTCGCCGGGTCGCCGTTCATCTGGGCGATGGTCGCCCTGGACCACCAGACGCGCGGTTCCTGTTCGAGTTCGCCGGCGACCTGGTCAAGGAGACGCTGGGCGTCGTCCGGGCGGTTCATCTGAATCTGCTGTTCGACAAGGCTCAGCACGCGGACCTGTTCAGGCGTCAACGCTTGTATCTCCGGCTCGTAAAGGGGTCATTCTCGGCTTCGGACTCATGGAAGCCGAACCGTTCAAATCCGGCCCGCAGCTCCGGGCTGATCGGGGCCGTGACGTCGATGAGGCCGCCCGAGGGATGCGGCGCGACCAGGCGGCGGGCGTGAAGTTGCAGCTTCAGGCCGCCGGACAGGTCGGATGACGCCTCGTTGGAGTACTTCGGGTCCCCGAGGATCGGATGGCCGATGGCCTGCATATGGGCGCGAAGCTGGTGCGTGCGGCCGGTGTGGGGACGCAGGGCCATCCAGGCCGCGCGGTGGGCGGCGCGGGACAGGGTGACGTATTCGGTCTCGGCCGGATCGCCGCGCGGATCCTTGGGGTCCGCGGCCACGACGAGCTCGCGGTCTCCGACGCCGGTCTTGACCAGGGGCAGTTCGATCACGCCCTCCGCCGGCTTGGGATTGCCCGAGACCACGGCCCAGTAGGTCTTCTTCGCCTTGCGGTGGGCGAAGGCGCCCGACAGCTTGGCCGCCGCGCCCGGGCTCTTGCCCAGGATCAGCACCCCGGAGGTGTCGCGGTCGAGACGGTGCACCAGACGCGGCCGCTCCAGCCCCTCCCCCCAGGCCGACAGCAGCCGGTCGATATGGTGCGCGGTCTTGGTGCCGCCCTGGACGGCCAGGCCGGCGGGCTTGTTGAGGGCCAGCACCTCGTCGTCCTCATAGAGCACCAGCGAGCGGACATAGGCGGCGTCACGATCGCTGATCTGTTTCTTTTCGCCCGGATCGGGGGCGTCAGGCAGGGGCGGAACACGGACGATGGCGCCGGCCGTCAGGCGCGTTTCGGGCTTGGCCCGGGCGCCGTCCACGCGGAGCTGGCCGGTGCGCGCCAGCTTCTGAATCTGGATCTGGCCCAGATGCGGCCAGCGACGCCGCAACCAGCGATCCAGGCGCGAGCCGTCTTCGCCGTCGGCGACGACAAGATTCTTGACCTCCCTCATGCCGCCAGCCTCCGGGCCAGCATCATGCCGGCGAACAGGGCCGCGAGGGAGAAGGCGACCGAAACCACGGCATAGCCGAAGGCCTGGCCCAGGGCCTTGCGTTCCACCATCAGGGCGGTCTCCAGGGTGAAGGCGGAAAAGGTGGTGAAGCCGCCAAGGAAGCCGACCCCGATCAGCAGCCGCCAGCGTTCCTGATCGGCTCCGCCGCGATGGGCCAGGACCCCGACCAGCAGACCCATCAGCAGGCCGCCGAGGATGTTCACGCTCAGGGTGCCCCAGGGCCAGGCAAGGCCCGTCCAGCGCCCGGCCGCGACGCCGGTCAGATAGCGCAGGGTCGATCCCGCCGCCCCTCCGGCGGCCACCAGGAGCAGCTTTTCCATAGGCGCCTTATAGCGAAGCGCGCCGATGACGCACGCGCAATCGCGCGGGACGAGGCTGGGCCACCTGCACTCACATTGCGCATACACCGGCTGTTAAAGGCGAAGGGCGGATATTCGGGGGCCAATCAGCCGAGCCAGCCGTGACCAAGCCGACGTCCCCGCACCGGATTGCCGCCGCCGACGTCGCCGCGGTGCTGGAGCGCGTTTCCGGGGCCGAGCTGGCGGCCCAGGGCGGCATCAACATCATCAGCGTCGAGGCCATTCGCGACAAGACCGGCAGTCGCTGGGAGCGCAGTCGCTCGGCTGTCTGGGCCTATGTGCAACGGCGCATGGGCGAACATCTGCAGGGCGGCGACCTGTTCCATCGCGTCGGCGACACCGACTTCCTGATCGCCATGACCAGCGAACAGGGCGCGGCCGCCCAGGCCATCGCCATGAAGATCCTCGAGGAGGTGCTGATCCACTTTCTCGGCGAGGCCAGTCCCGGCGACATGCGCATTCGCACGGTCACCTCGATCAATCCCGAGGAACTGGTCTGCGAGCCGCTGGACCCGCGCATCGTCGCGGTGGCGCGGCGCAAGGTGGATGCGCCCGATTCGCCCCACCGCCACGGGGTCAGCCCCGTCGAGGAGCAGCGGCGCAATCCGGTGTCCTTTGTCACCGCCAGCGGCCTGAGGCTGCGCGTCGACTTCGCCCTCGAACATCTGGTCAGCCTGCGCCATCAGGTCACCGCGGCGCTGCGGGTCGAACCGACGGTGACCGACCTGTCCACCGGGCGGGCGATCGCTTCCCGTTTCCTGGGGCGCCTTTCCGACTCCGAACTGGCCCAGATCGACCAGGCGACCATGGACTATGGCGCCCTCTTCCTGCCCGTCGAACGCGATGGGCCGCGCACGCCGCTGATCCTGCCGGCCTCTTTCCGCACGATGATGGCGCGAAAGGGCCGAGGCATGCTGATCGCCACGGCGAGCCAGGCGCCGGAACTGGCCCGCACCGGGCTTCTGGTCGAATTGGCCGATGTCGACAGCGGCACCCCGCCGGGTCGCCTGGTCGAGGTCGTGGGCCTTCTGCGAACGCTCACACGGGGGGTCTTTGTTCGCGGCGGCCTGGCCCGCGACGCCCTGGAGCCCTTGAGGGGGTCGCGCCTGTCGGGGGTTACGCTGGACGCCGGGGAACTGGCGTCCGATCCCTCGAAGCTGGCGGCGGCGCTGCTCGACTTTGGCCGGCAGGCCAAGGGACTGGCCCCCGCTGTCGCCGTGCAGGGACTGCCGTCGGAAGACTACTTCGCCGTCGCGGAGGTGGCCGGGATGAGCCATGCCGGGGTGCGGGGCAAGCCGGGCTCGGCGACGCGTTCGGCGGCCTGATGCAGCGGCCACGGATTGCTCTTGACGACAACTAATTAGGCGCCTTACCGTTAGCCCGCTAATTATCTGGGTTCGACGATGGTTGCCGATTTTTCCTTTCGCGATACGCCGGCGCTTGAGGCCCTGGCCCGCCGCGGCGCCAGGCTTGGACACCTGGACCCGGCCGCCCTCGCCGCCGCGCAGGATATTCTGCGCGCGTCAAAGAAAATGCTGTCCGCGTTCGCCGAAGCCTTCGCGACGCACGGTTTGTCTCCCGGGCGCTACGCGGCGCTGATGGCCCTGGATGTCCAGCGCCCGTCAATGTCGCCATCAGAGATCGCCGATCGGCTAGGCGTCACCAGGGCCACGGTCACTGGCCTGATCGACGGCCTGGCAAGGGACGGCCTTGTCGGCTACGCCCCGGAAGGGCCGGACCGGCGACGCAAGGCCATCTGCCTGACCCCGGCTGGCGAGGCGTTGATCGACAGAGTTGTTCCCGACATCTTCGGGCGCATGGCGAAGCTGACATCGCCTCTCTCCCTCGATGAGCGCCGGACCGCGCTCCGGCTTCTCGGAAAGATCGAGGATGGCCTGAAGTCGCCGGGCGCGAACGAGAAGGTGGTCGCCGAATGACCTCCGCCGTCCCCCTACAGAAGGCGAAACCGCAACGCCTGTGGTTCTTCATCGGCATGGCGCTGATGATCTATTGCGTGCTCGGCAACTGGCTGGTGCTTCCGGGCTACCGCCGGCACCTGGCCCACACTGGCGGCGGGGGAGATGTGTCGGAACTGACGCTAATCTGGGGCGTGGCCAGAACGATCGAGTGGATGCTGTCCTTCCACCTCGGCGCCCTATGCCTCGCCTGGGCGGCGCTGGCCTCCGCGGGCGGCGGATCACGAACCTTTCGCCGCTGGTTCGCGGCGGGGGCGGCGGTATGGATCGTTCTCTGGGCCATCCCCACCCTGCCCGGTCCCTATGCCGCCTTCTTCGCAAGTGTCGGGGTGGTGATTGTTGTGATGGTCCTGACCGTCTTTGGTCGCGCCGCCCTCACAGGCGAACCCTTCGCCGACGCCAGGGGGCCGGAGTGGCGGATCGCCAGCACCTTCTTCTTCGCCCTGGCGACCTGGGACATCTGCGGATTGGGCAGTGTCGGCGGCATCCTCGATCCCGACGGCGCTGCGCGGACCGCCAGCCAATCCCTCGTTGTCGCTCAGACGACCAAGCTCATCGTTGAGCTGGCGTTGGCATGGGCCCTCCTGGCCCTCGCCGCATTCCCCCGCCGAACCGCCGGCTAGAGCAGGCTGCCGCGACCGCTGGTGACTTCCGAATAGCGGTGGACCCGGGTCGAGAGCACCAGGCCAAAGCCGATCATCACGGTCAGCATCACCGTGCCGCCATAGCTGAGCAGCGGCATCGGCACGCCGACGACCGGCGCCATGCCCATCACCATGGCCCCGTTGATCAGCACATAGAGGGCGAAGGTAGCGGTGACCCCGGCCGAGCCCAGGCGTCCGAAATGGCTGTGGCTGGAGGAAGCGATCCTCAGGGCGATGAAGATGATGCCGGCGTAGAGCAGCAGCACGGCGGTGCTGCCGACAAAGCCGAGTTCTTCCGACAGGGCCGCGAAGATGAAGTCGGTGTGCTTTTCCGGCAGGTAGTTCAGCTGGCTCTGGGTGCCCAGGCCCAGGCCCTTGCCGAGGAAGCCGCCGGAGCCCAGGGCGATCTTCGACTGCAGGATGTGATAGCCGTCGCCGGACGGGTCGGCCTCCGGATTGAGGAAGGTCAGGATCCGCTTGCGCTGATAATCGTGCAGCACAAAGAAGATGAACGGCGGCAGGGCGGCGGCAACCGCCACCATCCCGGCGATGATCAGCCGCCAGGACAGCCCAGCCAGCACCATGATCGCCACACCGGTGGCGCCAATGAGAATGGCGGTGCCAAGGTCCGGCTGATGGGCGACCAGCAGCACCGGCGCGCCGATCATCGCCAGCGGCACCAGCAGCCACCAGCTCATGTGGGCGCTGTCGGCGGTGAGGCCGTGGTAGAACCGGGCCAAGGCCAGCACGATGCCGATCTTCATCACCTCGGACGGCTGAAACCGCACCGGACCGATGCTCAGCCAGCGTTGCGCGCCCTTGGAGACATCGCCGGCCAGCTCGACCCCGACCAGCAGGATCAGGCCGATGACGTAGACCGGATAGGCGACGAAGAACCAGACCCTCAGATCGACCATCGACAGGGCGATCATCAGCAGGAAGAACAGGCCAAAACGCACGAAATGCGCCGCCGCCCAGGGCCCCCAGGAGCCGCCGGCGACCGAATACATGATCAGCCCCCCTGCCCCGGCCACCATGCACAGCAGCAGGCAGAAGACCCAGTCGATCTCCAGGAACTTCATCAGCGGCCGGTCGCGCTCGCCAGGCCGGGACAGGGCGGAGATGCTCATCGTTCCGGCGCTCCCACGAGCGGCTGATCGGGTTGCGGCACCAGCGGGCCAGACTCGAGCGGCGGCGGCGCGGCGCCGACATCAGCCGGAGCGTCCGGCGCGGCGCCTTCAACCTCGGCCTCGGGTTCGACCTCGGGAAGGGGCAACGGCTTCTCGATCCGCGCCCTGATCTCTGGGTCCTTCAGCAGGACGGTGCGCATGATCTCGCGGGCCTTGGGGGCCGCCGCCAAGGCGCCGCTGACGCCGCCGTGCTGGACGATGATGGCCAGGGCGTAGCGCGGCGCGTCATAGGGCGCGAAGGCGATGAACAGGTTGTGGTCCTTGAGCTTCCACGGCAGGCCGGCGTTCTTGCGCGACTTTGCCCCCCGAAGCTGACGCACCTGAGCCGTGCCGGTCTTGCCGGCCATCAGGACATCGCCAAGACCCAGCTGGCTCTGGCGATAGGCGCCGCCGGAAACGTCGTTGGCCACGGCGGCCATCCCGGCCCGGACGGTGTCGAGATGATCCTTGGGGATCGGCAGATCGGGGACGGCGGCGCCGGAGGGCTGGGCGACACCGCCAATCGAACGGATCAGCCTCGGTTCCAGCGCCTTGCGCCCGTTGGCGATCCGCGACGCGGCGACGCACATCTGCAGGGCGTTGACGGTCAACGCGCCCTGCCCGATGGCCACGGACAGGGTCTCGCCCTTCTGCCAGACCTTTTGCCGCGGATCCTTGTAGGCCTTTTTCTTCCAGTCGGTGCTCGGAACAATGCCGTGGCTCTGCCCCGGAATGCCGATGTCGAACACCTGGCCAAATCCCAGCTTCACGGCGGTGTCGTGAATCCGGTCGATCCCCGCGCGGTTGCACAGGTGATAGAAGTAGACGTCGCAGGAATTCTTGATGGCGTCGTGCATGTCCTGGGCGCCGTGACCGTCGGCCTTCCAGCAGCGAAACGTCGTATTGCCGAAGCGATAGCTGCCGCCGCAGTGCACCCGCTCCTTGGGATCAACACCCGCGGCCAGCAAGGCCAGGGCGGTCGTCGGCTTGAAGGTCGAGCCGGGCGGATAGGTGCCGGACAGGGCCTTGTCGAGCAGCGGGTTGCGCTCGTAGTCGGCCAGGGCGCGGTATTCGGAGGTGGTCAGGCCGCGCACGAAGAGGTTGGCGTCGAAGGCCGGGGCCGAGGCCATGCACAGGATGTCGCCGGTGCGGCAGTCCATCACCACCGCCGCCCCGCTCTCCTCGCCGAAGACCTCCAGGGCGCGCTGCTGCACATCGGCGTCCAGAGTCAGGACGATTTCCTTGCCGGGCGTGGGCGGAATGTCGCCGCCCGGGTCCTCGGCCACGACCCGGCCCTGGGCGTCGACCTCGACCTTCTTGCCGCCGGGCTTGCCGCGCAGGTCCAGATCGAAGGCCTTTTCCACGCCTTGCCGGCCGATGCGGAAGCCGGGGTTGTAGAGCAAGGGATCGGGCGTCTGGCCCTTGGCCCGGATCGCCTTGATGTCGCGGTCATTGACCTTGGCGACGTAGCCGATGACGTGGGCGAAGGCGCCGCCGAAGGGATAGACCCGCACCTCGGCCATGTCGGCGGTGACGCCGGGCAGCTCGGGCGAGCGCACGTTGATGCGGGAGAACTCCTCCCAGGACAGGTCCTCCATCACTGGCACCGGCGCCTTGGCCGGGGCGCGTTTGATGTCGCGGATCAGGCGCGGAATCTTGGCTTCGGGAATCGGCACCAGTTCGCAGAGATTCTTGACCACCGCCTCGACGTCGGAGTCCTTTTCCCGCGCCACCATCAGCCGGAAGTTGGGACGGTTGGAGGCAAGCACGACGCCGTTGCGATCAAGCACCCGGCCGCGCGGCGGCGGCACCATGCGGAAGTTGAACTGGTTGGAATCGGCCAGCTTCTCGTAGCGCTGCGCCTCGACGACCTGCAGCAGCGCCAGTCGGCCGCCCAGGGCGGTCAGGCCAAGACCGGTGATGCCGCCGAGCAGGAAGGCGCGGCGGTTGAAGTCGCCCTGGCGGCGATTGACCTCGCTGAAGAAGATGGATGGTTCGCTCATCGAAATCTCACATCCGCGTCGTCGAAGCGGTCGATGAGGCGGTGAGCGAAGGGATACAGCAGACTCGTGGCGAGAAGTTGCCAGACCACCCCGACGAGGTTGGGCGGATGGTGGAAGGCGAGCATGGTGAAGAGATAGCCGGCGGCCAGGGTGACGGCGCAGACGCCCGCGTACCAGGCCCACATCATCATCCGGCTCTGGCCGGTCATCATCGCCCGCATGGCCAGGGTCAGGCCGTAGCCGACCAGCATCGACATGCCCCACATACCGAACGGCGAGCCCCACAGCAGGTCAAGCACCAGACCGATCGCCAGGAGGGCGATGGGCGACAGCACCGAAGGCCGGATGACAGCCCAGGAGAAGGCGCAGATCATCGGAAAGACCGGCTCAGGGAGCTGCAGTCCAAAGACCCGGAACGGCAGGCCCAGCAGCAGGGTCGCGCCCAGACAGATCAGGGCGGGCGCGCCCATCCAGCGCCAGGGATCAAGCGGCCGGGCGGCCTGGAAACTCACGGCTGGCCTCCGGGCCGGTAGGGCATCGGCCGGGTCGGCAGACCCTCCGGCGTCAGTCGGGGCGGCGGCGGCTTTGTCGTTTTGGGCTTCGTCGCCGGGGGCTTGGGCGGCGTGGCGGCGGGCGGCGCCGGGGTCGGCGGCGCGATGCTGATCGGCGGCCGGGCGGCCGGACCCGGCGTCGCCGGCGGCGGCTGCGCGGCGGACGGTGTCGAGGGCCTGGGCGTCGGCGACGGCGCGCGCTGGCTGGAGGGCGCATCGGTGATGACGCTGGGCATGTCGCTGTTTGCCAGGGCCTTGCGGTCCGCCAGCTGCGAGAAGTCCTTGAACTGCAGGATGCGAACCCAGTCGACGGGCGCGGTGTCGGAGTCCAGGGCGACGCGCCATTTGCCGTCCAGCCCCCTGACCGCCCGGCCGACCGGAAGCCCGCCCGGATAGACCCCGCCATCGCCGCTGGTCAGGACGCGGTCGCCCGGTTTGACCGGATCGGCGCCGCGCAGGTTGTCGAGACGGGGATTGTCGCCGCCATCGCCGGTCAGGATGGCGCGGGCGTTGGTGCGGGCGATCATCACCGGAGTGCGGGACGAGACGTCCTTCAGCAACAGGATGCGGCTGGCGTTGCCGGAGACGCCGACCACCCGGCCGATCACACCCCGCTCACTGATCACCGGATAGCCGATCGCCACGCCCTTGTCGGTTCCGGCATTGGCCAGCTGGGCCCGTCGGAAGGGTCCGCGACCATCGAACACCACCCGCGCCGTCACCATCGGCATCGGCGGATCGGTCCGCACGTTCAGCATGGCCCGCAGCCGGGCGTTTTCCAGCCCCAGGGCCGTGGCCCGGTCCTCGGCGCGGCGGGCTTCCTGCAATTCGGCCTTCAGCCTGCGGTTCTCGCCGGCGGAGTTCCAGTAGCTGCCGATGAAGTCGAAGCCGCCGGATATCCAGCGTCCCGGCGTGGACAGGACATCGCCGACGGGCGTGACCACGGTGTCGGCGACCTGCTGGGTCGCCGCCTGGGCCGTGCCTTCAACGGTTCCGCGGCGGTCGGAGAGCATCAGGGCGATGGCGATGACCACGCAGACGACCAGCGCCACCCCGGCCGTCCAGGCCAGAGGCACCTTCAGTTCGCCGAATGAATCCTGGCGAAACGCCACCCTGTTGCTCCGAAGGGGTCTGATCGCCCCGATTCGAGAATGCTAGCGCGACGACCGGCCCTGGCTAGTAGCCCGCCATACCGGCACATCGCGACGCGACTGTGTCGTCGCGATGCAAGGTCTAGACCAGGGTGCTTTCCAGCACGCCCTTCATCCACTTGGGATGTTCCAGCACCTTGCCGCAGCCCAGCGCCACGCAGGACAGCGGGTCATCGGCCACCGTCACCGGCAGGCCGGTGTGGTCGCGAATTTCCGCATCCAGGCCGCGCAGCAGCGCGCCGCCGCCCGTCAGCATGATGCCCTTGTCGGCGATGTCGGAGGCGAGTTCCGGGGGCGTGGCCTCCAGCGCCATCTTCACCGCGTCGACGATCTGGCCGACCGGCTCGGAGAGGGCGTCGGACGCCTGCTTCTCGCTGATCCGCACCTCGCGCGGCACGCCCTGCATCAGGTCGCGGCCCTTCACCTCGATGGACAGGCCCTCGCCGTCGGCCGGGGCGCGGGCGGTGCCGATCTCCTTCTTGATCCGCTCGGCCGTGGTCTCGCCGATCAGCAGGTTATGGTTGCGGCGCATGTAGCTGATGATCGCCTCGTCCATCTTGTCGCCGCCGACGCGGACGCTGCGCGAATAGACGATGCCGGAGAGCGAAAGGACGGCCACCTCGGTGGTGCCGCCGCCGATGTCGACCACCATCGAGCCGGTGGGCTCGTGGATCGGCAGGCCCGCCCCTATGGCGGCGGCCATCGGCTCGTCGATCAGGCCCACGCGGCGGCCGCCGGCGTTCAGGCACGAGTCGTTGATGGCGCGGCGCTCCACGGCGGTGGCGCCCGAGGGCACGCACACGATCACCTTGGGGTTCACGAAGCCCTTGCGGTTGTGGACCTTGCGGATGAAGTACTTGATCATCTCCTCGGCGACTTCGAAGTCGGCGATGACCCCGTCGCGCATCGGGCGGATGGCTTCCATGTGGCCCGGCGTGCGGCCCAGCATCTGCTTGGCCTCGATGCCGACGGCGTGGACGCTCTTGCGGCCGCCGATGTTTCTCAGCGCCACAACGGACGGCTCATTGAGAACGATCCCCTTGCCCTTCATGTAGATGAGGGTGTTGGCGGTGCCGAGGTCGATGGCGATATCGTTGGAGATGGCGCCGAAGAGAGAGCCGAACATTCAGGGCCTTGGGGTCAGGAGCAAATCGGGACGGGCGAACGCTGCCCTGCAAACCTGCGACCATACGAAACCAGCCCCCGGGGCCCCCATTTCGCAAATCGGTCGCAAGCGATGCGGAACAGGGGCGGTTTGCCCTGCGAACGTGTTGAATTCAAGGTCAATCTGGTCCCGACTTCAAGTCGATCGCCCGCGGGGCGAATGGGGCCGCCCGTGGAACCCTCGCTCAGGCCAGGGCGGCGAGCAGAACACCCGCGGCCGTGACCCCGCCCAGCAGCCACTGACGCAGCGTCAAATGCTCCGCAAACAGACGGTTTCCGGCCAGGGCGGCCATGGGCATCTCGACCACTCCGACGGCCCTCACCGGCCCGGCGGGAGACAGCGCCAGGGCGGTAAACCACCCCGAAGAGGCCAGGGCCCCGAACAGGCCGGCGCCCAGTGAAACCCGCCAGGCCCGCAGCACGGCGATGAGGGCCGTGCGGGCGAACAGCGCCATCCAGCCCCCCAGCGCCAGCGACTGCAGCGCCTGGACCACCGCGACGGTGACGATGGCCGCCGGGATCGGATGGGCCGGGTCCAGGGCGATGGCCGCCTGGCGAAAGGCGTTGGCCGAGACGGCGAAACTGGCGCCCGAGACCGTGCCGAGGGCGGCGGCGGTCCAGTCCGCCGGGCCATCGATTCGCCTGGGCCAGGACAGGGCGATCAGCGCCGCCGTGGCCAGCAGGATGCCGGTCCAGGCCAGGACCGAAAGGTGGTCGCCAAACACCAGCCAGCCGATCAGGGCGGCGAACAGCAGCCCGCTTTGCTGAAAGGCGGTGCCGAGCGCGAAGCTGGAGCGGTGCATGGCGACCAGCAGCGCCGCGGTGGCGCCGATCTGCGCCAGGGCGCCAAGACCGGCCCAGCCGAAATAGGCCGGCGCGAAGGCCAGGCCGCTGGGCAGCAGGAGCAGGGCGGCGGCGGCGAACAGGCCGCTGAAGGGCAGCCCGAACAGAAACCGCACCAGGGTCGCGCCCCAGGGGCCGCCGCCGCCCATCAGGCTGCGCTGGGCGGCGTTGCGGGCGACCTGGAAGCCGGCCGCGGCGATGGTTACGGGAATCCACAGCATGGGTGACAGTTCGCCTACACGGCCCTCACCCCGTCGTCATCCTCGGCCCCCGTGCCGAGGACCCATAGTCCGGTCAGGCGCGAAGGCCGCCGCAGATGGCGCGGGCGATCCCTGCGGCTCGCGTGAGTGGACAGAGGGATCCTCGGCACGGCGGCCGAGGATGACGGGGGTTGGGGGTCAGAAACCGCTGGCGATCGCCGTTTCG
>JAHBYC010000030.1 GCA_019636175.1 Caulobacter sp.
GCGCCGCGCCCGCTTCGCGATCGTTCGCCGTGCGTTCGGCGCGGGCGGCGGCGGCGGCGGTGCGGCCGCGGGGGGCGGCGGCGCGGGCGGCGCCGGCGGAGCAGGCGGCGCCAGCATCACGAAATTGACCGTCGACGGACCCTCGCCGGGTTGCTCGGGGCCGGTGACCTCGATCAGGGCGATCTTCTCTGAGCTCAGAGTTTTGGGGGTGAAGTCGTTGGCGACCGGATGGCCGTTGACCAGGAACACCACCTTGGCCAGTTCGGCGTCACGCCGGGGATCGCCGGTCGGCGTCTTCAGGTCGACGATGGGGCGACCCCGCCAGATGGTGACGTTGCCGGGGCGGGTCTCGACCACATCGGCGGCGATCGTGATCTCCCCCTTGGGACTGCCCGGGCCGTCCTGGGCCGACTGACGCCAGCTGGAGGCGCGACCCTTGGCCGGGGCCGCCTGCACGGCGAGGGCGACCGAGCCGGCGCTGATGGCGGCGACGAGGACCGCCGCGACCGCGACGACGCCGAGGGCGGCGCGGGGGCCGCCGGACGGACGGGGCTGGAGAATGGCTTGCAGACGCATGGCGGTCTTCCTTCCGGCGCCGATGAAGGCGGAATGCGGCTCCGGACCGGCGCGGAGCCGGAGCGTGTCGATCAGGGCCTGGGCGTAGGCGCGGCGGGCCGCCTCATCGGCCCCGGACAGGGCGATGGCGTCGCAATGCTCCTCGCGGGCGGCGGCCAGCCGGGCGTGGATCATGGCCATCAGGGGGTTGAACCAGAACACCGCCAGGATCACGGCCTCGCCCCAGCTGCGCGGGTTGTCGCCGCGCTTGAGGTGGGCCAGTTCATGGCCGCAGATCAGCATCAGCCGATCCAGCGGCAGCCTGGCGAGCGCCCGGGGAATGACGATGGCCGGGCGAAGCACGCCGGCCAGCATCGGGCTGACCGCTTGCCGCGACTCCTTCAGGTCCGGCGCGCGGACGCCCAGGTCACGGGCCCGGTCGGCCAGGGCCAGTCGCAGCGCGGGGTTCTCGAGCGCGCGGGCCCGATGCATCAGCAGAGCGAGACGAATGTGCCGGCGCAGGATCAGGCCAAAGGCGACCCCCGCCCCCAGTAGAATCACGGCGAGCAGAACCGTCGGCGCGAGCAGGCGGGCCAGATCGATCAGATGATCGAGCGCCGTCGGCTGGGCGACCGTAACGGTCACGGCGGCCGGATCCGCGGTGACGCCGCCCGCGACCGGCGTTGGCGGAGTGAGGCGAACCAGATGCGGCGCCAGCAACGGAATGGCGACCGCGCCCAGGGCCGGCAGCAGGAAGGCCAGGGTCCAGAGCCGCTCCCGGGGCGCCGGCGCCGGGGTGATCCGCTCCGCCAGAACGCCTGCCGTCAGTCCAAGGGCGGCCAGGGGCAGGCTGGCGCCGAGCGTCAGCAGGGCGAGGGAAACGCCGGTCATGCTTCCGGCTCCTCTTCGGCGTTGAGCAGGGTCTCCAGCTGGGCCAGTTCGTCCGGCGAAAGGATCTGGCTGCCGGCGAAGGCGGAGGCGGGCAGGGGGCCCTCCACCTCCAGGACCTGGCGCATCACCCGTCGCAGCAGGCCCCCGAGGATATCGGCCTTTCCGCGCGCCGCCTCATAGACGGCGATGCCATGCACCGACCGACGGGAGATCAGGCCCTTGGCCCGCATCCGCTCGAGCACCGTGCGGGTGGTTGACGCGGTCCAGTCGAGCCCTTCCGGCAGGGCGGCCTGAACCTCCCGGGCGCTGGCGGCGCCGTCCCGCCAGAAGACCTTGAGAATCTCAAGTTCGGTGTCGGAAGGGGGCTGGATCATGCTGGTTCTCATCTGATGTCGCCAGGACGCTACATCTGTAACGCATGCTCGTCAATCGTCGCGATCGCGGATTTTCCGCGCCGTCTGAGCGGCGCCTGATCGCCCCGTTTTCGCCATGCGAACAAGGCCATAGAGGCCCCAGGCGTCAGGATTGAAGGAGCGTACCCATGGCCCAGCAACTCGAATTCGCCGGTCAGTCCGGCCAGGGCTACCGCTACCTGCCGCTCGACGACGCCGCGGCGGTCTCGCCGACGGGAGCCAATTTCCTGTTCGTGAAGGTCAAGGGTGGGGAGCAATCTGTGGTCTTCGCCGGTGAAACCGAATGTCTCCACAAGGGCGTCCACGCCGGTTGGGACAAGGCCCGCAAGACCCATGGCGCCAACACCATCTTCATTCGCCTCAACGTCACCCGCGCCATCCGGCAGGCCGAGCTTGAGGACATCGTCGCCCTGCACCAGCCGCCCATGAACGGCGCCGAGAACTGATCCACAGCCGCGAGGACCCGCGATATCCGACGGGAACAGAAAGTCCTTGCCTGTGGAACAAAACGGGAATAGGAACAAACCCGGAACTTGGCTTGGGAGGCTCGAATGGTCCGGATCGCTCGTGAAACGCTCGCTTTGGCTTCGGTTGTCGGGTTTGTGTGGATGATGTGCTCGGTGGCCTATCTGGCGGCGTGAGTCGGCCTTAGGCTGGCCCTTCGGAAAGACGGAGGCGAACAGGCATCATGGCGGATCTGGCGAACGGCTTTGTCCATTTGCGGGTGCGCTCGGCCTATTCCCTGCTGGAAGGCGCCATCAAGGCGGACGCCATGCCGAAGCTGGCCGGCGGCCAGGGCATGCCGGCGGTGGGTATCGCCGACCGGGCCAATCTCTTCGGGGCGCTGGAGTTTTCCGTCGCCGGCAAGGATGCCGGGGTGCAGCCGATCGTGGGATGCGCCCTGCCGGTCACCGGCATCGGTGAAGGCCCGCCGGAGCGCTGGGCGCGAACCCCGACGGTGGTTTTGCTGGCCCAGAACGAGACCGGCTATCTCAATCTCTCCGAACTGTCCTCGGCCGCCTACCTCGAGGGCGACGGCATGAGCGAGCCCTCGGTCCCCTGGGCGCGGGTGATCGAGCGCTGTGAGGGATTGATCCTGTTGTCGGGCGGTGTGGACGGCCCGGCCGATCCGCTGTTCGCCGCCGGCAAGGCCGCCGAGGGCGGGGCAGTGCTGGCCGAGATGGCCCGGGTCTTCGGCGACCGTTTCTATGTCGAACTGCAGCGACATGGCCTGCCCCAGCAGGCGGCGGCCGAGCCGGGCCTGGTGGCCTGGGCCTATGAGCACGATGCGCCGCTGGTCGCCACCAATGACGTCTACTACCCCGACCGGTCGATGCATGAGGCGCACGACGCCCTGCTCTGCATCGCCGACGGCGCCTATGTCGGCCAGGACGAGCGGCGGCGGGTGACCGCCGAGCATTACTTCAAGTCGGCCGAGGAGATGCGGACCCTGTTCGCCGACCTGCCCGAGGCCTGCGACCACAGCCTTGAGATCGCTCGCCGCTGCGCCTTCATGGTCGGCAAGCGCGACCCGATCCTGCCGCGGTTCGACACCGGCGCGGGCCGCAGCGAGCCGGATGAACTGGCCCATCAGGCGCGCGAGGGTCTCAAGGCGCGGCTGGCGGCGGTCGAGCTGGCGGCGCCGGAAGCCGACTACTGGACGCGGCTCGAGTTCGAGATCGGCATCATCCAGCAGATGGGCTTCCCCGGTTACTTCCTGATCGTTGCCGACTTCATCAAATGGGCCAAGTCGCACGGCATTCCGGTGGGGCCGGGGCGGGGATCGGGGGCCGGCTCGCTGGTGGCCTGGTCGCTGACCATCACCGACCTGGATCCGCTGCGCTTCGGCCTGCTGTTCGAGCGCTTCCTCAATCCGGAACGGGTCTCGATGCCCGACTTCGACATCGACTTCTGTCAGGAGCGGCGCGAGGAGGTGATCTCCTACGTCCAGCAGAAGTACGGCGTCGACAAGGTGGCCCAGATCATCACCTTCGGCACCCTGCAGGCCAGGGCCGTGGTGCGCGATGTCGGTCGGGTGATGCAGCTGCCGCTGGGGCTGGTCGACCGCCTGGCCAAGATGATCCCCAACAACCCGGCCAATCCGACCACCCTGGCCCAGGCCATTCAGATCGAACCGCGCCTGAAGCAGGCCCGCGACGAGGATGAACAGGTGCGGATGTGCCTGGATGTCGCCCTGCGGCTGGAGGGATTGTTCCGCAACGCCTCGACCCACGCCGCCGGGGTGGTCATCGGCGATCGGCCCCTGACCCGTCTGACCCCGCTGTACAAGGACCCCCGCTCCGAACTGCCGGCGACGCAGTTCAACATGAAGTGGGTGGAAAGCGCCGGCCTGGTGAAGTTCGACTTCCTGGGCCTCAAGACCCTGACGGTGATCGACCGGGCGCTGAAGCACATGGCCAAGCGCGGCGCGGACATCGATATCTCCGCCCTGCCGCTGGACGACGCGGCCTCCTACGAGTTGATGAGTTCCGGCCAGACCGTCGGGGTGTTCCAGCTGGAAAGCCAGGGCATGCGCGACACCCTGCGCAAGCTGCGGCCCGGCAGCCTGGAGGAGGTCACCGCCATCATCTCCCTCTATCGGCCGGGGCCGATGGAGAACATCGACAGCTTCGTCGACTGCAAGTTCGGCCGCAAGCCGATCGACACTCTTCACCCGACCCTGGAGCCGGTGCTGAAGGAGACCTACGGCATCGTCGTCTATCAGGAACAGGTGATGCAGATCGCCCAGATCCTGGCCGGCTACAGCCTGGGTGAAGCCGATCTGCTGCGCCGCGCCATGGGCAAGAAGAAGCCCGAGGAAATGGCCCAGCAGAAGGTCCGTTTCGTCGCCGGGGCGGAAGCCAAGGGCGTCGAGGCCGACCGCGCCCGGTCGATCTTTGATCTGGTTGAGAAGTTCGCTGGCTATGGCTTCAACAAGAGCCACGCGGCCGCCTATGCGCTGATTTCCTACCAGACCGCCTGGCTCAAGGCGAACGCGGCCGTGGAGTTCATGGCCGCGTCGATGAGCCTAGACATCTCCAACACCGACAAGCTGGCGGTCTTCTACCAGGACGCCCGGCGCTCGGGGATCACGGTGCGGCCGCCGGACGTCAATCGCTCCGGCGCGGACTTCGAGGTCGAGGACGGCGAGGTGCTCTACGCCCTGGGGGCGGTGCGCAATGTCGGCCTTGCGGCGATGGAGCATCTGGTCGAGGTGCGCCGGGAGGGCGGGCCGTTCCGGGATATCTTCGACGTCGTCGAACGGGTCGATCCGCGACAGGTCAACAAGAGGGCGCTGGAAGGTCTGGCCCGGGCCGGGGCGTTCGACAGCATCCATCCCAACCGGGCCCAGATTGTCGCCGCCGCCGACGTGCTGATCGCCCATGGCCAGAGCCTGGCGGCCGACCGCGCCTCGGCCCAGGTCAATCTGTTCGGCGGCGACCAGTCCGACGCCTCGCGGCCGCGCCTGCCCAGGATCGAGCCCTGGGACCAGATTCGCCGCCTAGACGAGGAACTGGCGGCGGTCGGCTTTTATCTGACCGGTCATCCGCTGGAAGACATGGTCGATGTCCTGCGCCGTCGGCGGGTGACGCTGATGGCCGAGGCCATCCCTCAGGCGGAGGCCGGACAGGAGGCCTTCAAGATGGCGGGCATGGTGCGCCGCCGTCAGGAACGGGCCAGTGCGCGGGGCGACAAGTTCGCCTTTGTCTCGCTGTCCGATCCCAGCGGTGAGTATGAGGTGCTGTTCCCGCCGGAGTCCCTGCGCAAGTGTCGCGAGGTGCTGGAGCCGGGCAAGGCGGTGGTGCTGCGGGTGCGATGCAAGGCGCGGGACGGGGAGGTGCGTTTCTTCGGCGATGACGCCGAACCGGTCGACAAGGCGCTGGAGGCCGTCTCGGCGGGACTGAGAGTGCATGTCTCGCCGGGATCGGCCGAGATCGAGGCCCTGAAGAAACGCCTCACCGGCGCCGCCGCCCAGCGCGGCGGGGAAGTGGTGCTGGTCGCCGGCATCGGCGGCGGCCGGGAGGTCGAGGTCAAGCTGCCAGGCTTATACGCCCTCGACGCGTCCCTGCGCGGGGCGCTCAAGACGGCCCCGGGCGTCGCCTATCTCGAGGACGTCTAGGATCGGGGGGCGGTCGGCTCTGCGCTGACGCCCAGGTCGTCGTCCAGGGATCCGGTTCACGGTCTTTCGGGCGCTGCCGCAAAAGCCGCCTGGACGCCGGCCGGGATGAGCCCCTCAGCCGCGCCTTTCGCTTCACGCCGGCGCGGAGGCCGCGGTGCTTGCATTCGCGGCGCTTTGCGCCTATGTCCCCCGCCCATCACGCACGCGGGCGTTCGGGCCGTTTGGGGAGACATCCCATTCGATCCGTTCCGGTCCTGACCATTCGGTCGGGAATTGCCCGCGGAGGCGATAACCGGAAAAAGGATCCGATACAGACCATGGCTCTGCCTGACTTCTCCATGCGCCAACTGCTCGAAGCCGGCGCCCACTTCGGCCACCAGACCCACCGCTGGAACCCGAAGATGGACCGCTTCATCTTTGGCTCGCGCTCCAACATCCACATCATCGACCTGTCGCAGTCGATCCCGCTCCTGCACCAGGCTCTGGTCAAGGTGCGTGAAGTGGCCGCCGCTGGCGGTCGCGTGCTGTTCGTCGGCACCAAGCGCCAGGCCTCCGATCCGGTCGCCGAAGCGGCCAAGCGCTGCGCCCAGTACTATGTGAACCACCGCTGGCTGGGCGGCACGCTCACCAACTGGCGCACCATTTCCGCCTCCATCGCGCGCCTGCGTGAACTGGAAGGCGTCCTCGACGGCGACTCCAGCTCGGGTCGCGGCAAGAAGGAACGCCTGCAGCTGACCCGCGAGCGGGACAAGCTGGAGCTGTCGCTGGGCGGCATCAAGAACATGGGCGGCATCCCCGACATCATGTTCGTGATCGACACCAACAAGGAAGCGATCGCCATCCAGGAAGCCCGCAAGCTGAACATTCCGGTGATCGCGATCCTGGACACCAACTGCGATCCGGACGGCATCACCTTCCCGATCCCGGGCAACGATGACGCCGCCCGCGCCATCCAGCTGTACGTGGATCTGATCGCTGACTCGGTGCTGGACGGCATGGCCGCCGGCGCCGCGGCCTCGGGTGTCGATCTTGGCGCGTCTGTCGCCCCGATCGAGCCGACCCTGGCCAAGGAACTGACCCCTGAGCCGGCGGCTCAGGAACCGTCCGAGGAGATCGCGGCGACCGAGGCGGCCATGTCCGCTCCGGCGCCGTCCGAAGATCCCAAGGCGGAAGCGCCTGCCGCCGAAGCGGCTCCCGCCGGCGACGAGCCCGCCGCCGGCTGATTTCCGATCCGTCCCGGGATCGGGACGGCTTCGGCTTCAAACCCTTGTCACAGCCGGGCCCCAAAGGCCCGGCTGCACCCCTATACGAATTCCAATCTGGAGGATTGATCATGGCGGAAGTCACCGCTGCCCTCGTCAAGGAACTGCGCGAAAAGTCCGGCGCAGGCATGATGGACTGCAAGAAGGCGCTGGTTGAGAACAACGGCGACATGGAAGCCGCGACCGACTGGCTGCGATCCAAGGGCCTCAGCAAGGCCGCCAAGAAGGCCGATCGGGCCGCCGCTGAAGGCCTGGTCGCCGTCGCCCTGCAAAAGGACGGCGAAGGCATGACCGGCGCTGTCATCGAGCTGAACGCCGAGACCGACTTCGTGGCGCGCAACGACCTGTTCCAGGCCGCCGCCCGAAAGGTCGCCGCCGTGGCCCTGGGCACCGACGGCGATGTCGAGACGGTCAAGGCCGCCAAGACCGCCGACGGTGAGGTGGTCGCCGACATGGTCACCAACCTGATCGCCACCATCGGCGAGAACATGACCGTGCGCCGCGCGGCCAAGTTCAG
This sequence comes from Caulobacter sp., assembly GCA_019636175.1. Lineage (GTDB taxonomy): Bacteria > Pseudomonadota > Alphaproteobacteria > Caulobacterales > Caulobacteraceae > Caulobacter. The sequence continues at coordinate 7,759 of JAHBYC010000030.1, forward strand.
CGTCGCCAAGGGCGCGGTCTCCGCCTACGTCCACAACGCCGTCGCGCCGGAACTCGGCAAGATCGGCGTTCTGGTCGCGCTGGAAGGCGAAGGCGACCAGGCCGCGCTGCAGGAGCTGGGCCGCAAGGTGGCCATGCATGTGGCCGCGACCAACCCGCTGTCGCTGTCGTCGGAAGACCTGGACCCGGCCGCCGTCGAGCGTGAACGCGCCGTGCTGACCGAGAAGGCCAAGGAAGAAGGCCGCCCGGAAAACATGATCGCCAAGATCGTGGATGGCCAGATCTCCAAGTTCCAGCGTGAGGTCGTTCTGCTGGAACAGCCTTTCGTCATGAACCCCGACCAGACGGTCAAGGCGCTGGTCGCCGAAGCCGGCGCGACCATCAAGGGCTTCGTGCGTCTGGGCCTCGGCGAAGGCGTCGAGAAGGCCGATGCTCCGGACTTCGCCGCGGAAGTGGCGTCGATGACCGGCGGGAACTGATCGGTTCCTGTTGAACTGAAATCGGGGCGCATCCGGCTGACGCCGGGTGCGCCCTTGGTTTATGGTGCCGCCGACTCGAAGGGCCCCCGATGACAGATCTGCGATACAAGAAGGTCCTGCTGAAGGTCTCTGGCGAGGTGCTGATGGGCGAGACCGCCTTCGGCATCGACATGCCGACCGTCGAGGCGGTGGCCCAGGACATCAAGCAGGTGGTCGAAGCCGGCGTCGAACTGAGCCTGGTGATCGGCGGCGGAAACATCTTTCGCGGCATGGCCGGCGCGGCCAAAGGCATGGAGCGGGCCAGCGCCGACTACATGGGCATGCTGGCCACGGTGATGAACGCCCTGGCCATGCAGGACGCCCTGGAACGCATCGGCGTCCAGACCCGGGTGCAGTCGGCCATCCCCATGCCGACCGTCTGCGAGCCTCTGATCCGTCGCCGCGCGCAACGGCATCTGGAGAAGGGCAGGGTGGTGATCTTCGCCGCCGGCACCGGCAACCCCTTCTTCACCACCGACAGCGGGGCGGCCCTGCGGGCGGCGGAAATGAACTGCGACGCCCTGTTCAAGGGCACCAGCGTCGACGGCGTCTACACGGCCGATCCGAAGAAGGACAAGGCGGCGACCCGCTTCGACAGCCTCAGCTACCTGGATGTGCTGTCCAAGGATCTGAAGGTCATGGACGCCTCGGCCATCAGCCTGATGCGCGAGAACGGCATTCCCATCGTGGTGTTTTCCATCCGCGAGCGGGGCAATCTGTTGAAGGTGTTGCACGGCGAGGGCACCCACACCGTCATCACCGAAAAGCCGGAGTAACCCGGGCTCCTTGCCCGACACGACGAAAACCGCGCCGCGTCTTGACGGATTTTGAATGTCCGCCGGTTAGAAGAGACGCCGCGCCGATGGGAGAAGAATGACCATGGCCAGTGGTGAGAAGCCGGCGATCGCCAGTTACCGGAGCCGGATGGACAAGGCCGTCGCGGCCCTGAAGGACGAGTTCGGATCGCTGCGCACCGGCCGGGCCTCCGCCAGCCTGCTCGACCAGGTGATGGTCGAGGCCTACGGCTCGACGGTGCCGCTCAACCAGGTCGGATCGGTCAGCGTTCCCGAGCCCCGGTCGATCAGCGTCAGCGTCTGGGACAAGGGCGTCGTGGTCTCGGTGGAAAAGGCCATCCGCTCGGCCGGGCTGGGCCTCAATCCGGTGGTCGAGGGGACCAACCTGCGCATCCCGATCCCGCCGCTGACCGAGGACCGCCGCAAGGACCTGGCCAAGATCGCCGGCAAGTACGCCGAACAGCAGAAGATCGCCGTGCGCAACGTGCGCCGCGACGCCATGGACGACATCAAGAAGGCCGAAAAGGACTCGGTGATCACCGAGGACGAGCAGAAGAAGCTGGAAACCGAGGTCCAGAAGATCACCGACGAGCATGTCGCGCGGATCGACGAGGCCTTGAAAACCAAAGAGCAAGAGATCATGCAGGTCTGACCGTCCGGGTCAGGCCACCAGACGTCCGGACAGACCGCGCCCGATCGCATCGGGCCACAAGAGATTGGGAACCTTAGGCGAATGCCCCCCAAGGATGGCGTGCAGCAGCGGGCGGAAGGCCCCACCCCGGTCGGCGACGCCGCCGAGGGCCTGCATGTGGCCATCATCATGGACGGCAACGGCCGCTGGGCCAAACGCCGGGGCCTGCCGCGAACCCTGGGTCATCGCGAGGGGGTCAAGGCGCTCAAGCGCACCGTCGAGGCGGCGCCGAAGATCGGGGTCTCGACCCTGACGGTGTTCGGCTTCTCGACGGAAAACTGGCGCCGGCCGATGGCCGAGGTCAGCGAACTGATGAACCTGCTCAAGGCCTACGTCGAAAGCGACCTGGCCCGGCTGGAGCGGGAAGGGGTGCGGGTCACCATCCTGGGACGGCGGACCGGCCTCAAGCCCGACATCCTGGAGATCATCGAACGGGCCGAGCGCCGCACGGCCCACAACAGCCGGTTCCGGCTGCAGGTGGCGTTCAACTACGGCGGACAGGCGGACCTGGTCGACGCCGCGCGCAAGTTCGCCGAGGCCGTGGCGCGGGGCGAGGCCGATCCCGCCGATCTCGACGAGACCCTGTTCGAATCCCATCTGTCCACGGCCGGCGTTCCGGCGCCGGACCTCATTGTCCGCACAAGCGGCGAGCGTCGCATTTCCAACTTCCTGCTGTGGGAATGCGCCTATGCCGAACTGGTGTTCCAGGACGTCTACTGGCCTGACTACGGCCCCGAGCATCTGGCCGCGGCCGTCGATGAGTTCCGGTCGCGTGAGCGTCGCTATGGCGGAGTGACTGCCGATGACGTCCTCGCCGCCGGCTAGGCGCTTTGACTGGAAAAACCTCCGCATCCGTCTGATCTCGGCCTTCGCGATCATTCCGGCGGTGGCCGCCGCCGTGTGGCTGGGCGGATGGACCTATACGGCCCTGATCTGCGTGGTCGCCGCGCTTCTGGCCCGCGAGTGGGGGCGTCTGGTCGCGCCCTCGGCGCCGATCCGTGTCGGGGTGACCATCGGCCTGTCCTGTATCGCGGTGATCATCGCCGCCCATCTGGCGACCCTGGCCGCCGAGGGCGACTGGACCAACGCCCGGACCTACTGGCTGGCCAGCTGGGGCCTCGTGGTCGTCGGCGCCGCTTTGTCGGCCGTCGTCGCCCGTGGGCTGACCGCCAAGGCGCCGGACGCGGCCTACGGGGTGATCTATATCGCCCCCGCCGGCATCGCCATGGTCTGGCTGCGCGACATGCCCGAAGGGGCGCCCTGGACGGTCTATCTGTTCGCGGTCACCTGGTGGACCGACATAATGGCCTTCTTCGTCGGCAGCGCCTTCAAGGGCCCCAAGCTGTGGCCGGCCTTCTCGCCGAACAAGACCTGGAGCGGCTTCTTCGGCGGCCTTGGCGGAGCCATCCTGACCGGTGTGATCGTGCTGCTCATTTCCCGGCTCTTCGGCCACGGCTTCATCGGCCTGCCCGGGGCCATGCTGGTCGGCCTGCTGACCGGACTGGCGACGATGGGCGGTGATCTGTGGGAATCGATGCTGAAGCGTCGCTTCGGCGTGAAGGACACCGGCGGCATCATTCCGGGGCACGGCGGCATGCTCGACCGGGTCGATGGCCTGATGTTCGCGGTGATGGTCGTCGCCGGGGCCCGGCTGGTGCAGCATTGGGGATGGGGAATTTGACCCGCCGCGTCACCATTCTTGGCTCCACGGGCTCCATCGGGGTCTCGACCTTGAGTCTCTTCGAGGAGTCCGGCGCCGAGATCGAGGTCGTCGCCCTCACCGCCGGTCGCAATGTCGAGAAACTGGCCGAGCAGGCGCTGCGCTGGCGGCCGCGCCTGGTGGTGATCCAGGACGAGACCGGCCTGCCCGCCCTGCGAGAGCGGCTTGCGGGCAGCGGGATCGAGATCGCCGGGGGGACCGCCGCGGTGACCGCCGCCGCGCAGATGGACGCCGACTGGGTGATGTCGGCCATCGTCGGCGCCGCGGGCCTGGCCCCGACCCTGGCGGCCGCCCGGCGCGGCGCGGTGGTGGCGCTGGCCAACAAGGAGAGCCTGGTCTGCTGCGGCCCCAGCCTGCTGGAAATCGCCCGGCAGGCCGGCGGCGTGGTGATTCCGGTCGATTCCGAACATTCGGCCATCTTCCAGGTGTTGCAGCAGCCCTGCCTCGACAAGGTCTCGCGCCTGATCCTGACCGCCTCCGGCGGCCCGTTCCGCACCTGGGATCAGGCGGCCATGCGGGCGGCGACGCGGGAACAGGCCGTGGCCCATCCCAACTGGTCCATGGGCGCCAAGATTTCCATCGACTCCGCCACCATGATGAACAAGGGGCTGGAGATGGTGGAGGCCTCCTATCTGTTCGCCATGGAGGAGAACCAGATCGACGTTCTGGTCCATCCGCAGTCCATCATCCATTCCATGGTGGAATACGCCGACGGTTCGACCCTGGCCCAGCTGGGGCCGCCCGACATGCGGGCGCCGATCGCCTGCGCCTACGCCTGGCCCGACCGCCTGGCATGGCCGGCGCCGAAGCTGGATCTGGCGTCCATCGGCCAACTGACCTTCGAGGCTCCCGATGTGCAGCGGTTCCCCGCCATCGACATCGCCCGCCAGGCCCTGCGCGCCGGCGGCCGCGCCCCGGCGGCGATGAACGCGGCCAATGAAGTGGCGGTTGGCGCTTTCCTTGACCGGCGGATCGGCTTTCTCGATATTGCCGGGGCCGTTCAGGGCTCCCTCGACCGCCTCAATGGCGGTTGGGACCTGAAGGGGGAGCCGGGGGGCGACGAACTGGAGGCAGCCATGATGATCGACGCCAGCGCCCGACGCGTGGCCGCCGAAGTCGTGGAACGGCTTGCCGCCGCTCACAGCGGACAAGGCTGATCCATGACCTCCGTACTCCAGTCCATCTTCATCAACATCGTCCCGTTCCTGTTCGTGCTGGGACTGGTGGTGGTGATTCACGAGCTCGGACATTTCTGGGCGGCCAAGGCCTTCGGCACCGCCATCGACCAGTTCTCCATCGGCTTTGGCCGCTCGCTGGTCCACTGGCGCGACCGCAGCGGGGTGCAGTGGCGGATCGGCTGGCTGCCCCTGGGCGGCTATGTCCGCTTCTCCGGCGACGAGAACGCCGCCAGCGTTCCTGACCAGAATGACCTCGACAGCATGCGGGCCAGCATTGTCGAGCGGGAAGGGCCAGGCGCCGAGCGCCGCTACTTCCAGTTCAAGCCGGTGTGGCAGAGAGCCATCGTCACCGCGGCGGGACCCGCGGCCAACTTCATCCTCGCCATCGTGCTGTTCGCCGGCTTTCTGGCCTTCTTCGGCGAGCCGGTGCTGCCCGCCCGGGTGACGCTGGTCCAGCCGGGCACGCCGGCCGAACGGGCTGGCCTGCTGGCCGGGGATGTGATCGAGAAGGCCGACAACAAGACCATCAAGGGCTGGGGCGATCTGGAACGCTACATCCAGATGCGAGCCAATACCCCGATCACCTTCCAGGTCCGCCGGGGCGACAGCGAGGTGAGCCTGGTGGCGACGCCCGTTCCCGACATGCTGGACAGCCAGATCGCCGGCAAGGTCATGGTCGGCAAGCTGGGCATCGCCAGCCCGCCGCGCTCCGAATACCGGGTGGTCCGCTACAATCCGTTGGCGGCGCTGGCCGGCGGGGTCGAGCGGACCTGGGACACCCTGGCCACCTCGATCTTCTACATCGGGCGAATCATCACCGGGAACGCGCCGGCCGACCAGATCGGCAGCGTGGTCGGGATCGCCAACACCTCCGGCAAGGTCGCCGAACTGGGCGCCCAGGGCGCCAGCAGCCCTCTGGAAGTGGTCGGCGGCAGCACCCTGGCCCTGCTGGAACTGGCGGCGGTGATCTCGGTCAGCCTTGGTTTCATGAACCTGCTGCCCCTGCCGGTTCTGGACGGCGGGCACCTGGCCTTCTACGCCTATGAAGCCGTGGCCCGCAGGCCACTTCCGGCGCGCATACAGGCCATTGGTTATCGCCTTGGTCTTGCCTTGCTCGTCGGTTTCATGTTGTTCGCCACCTGGAACGACCTCCAGCGGCTGCGCGTGTTCAATTTCCTGGGCGGCCTCTTCTCGTGAGCCCGTTCTTATCCTCGATGGCAGACCTCATGATGCATCCTCGCCACCGCGGCGCCGCCTTCCTCTCCGGTATCGCAATCCTGCTCGGAACCACGGCGTTGATGACGCCCGCGGCGGCGTTCGCCCAGACCCAGTCTGGCGTGGTGCAGCGCATTGTGGTGGTGGGCAACGAGCGGATCGAGGCCTCGACGATCGCCTCCTACATTCCGATTCAGCCCGGCGAGACCGTCGACGCGGCGCGAATCGACCTGGCGCTGAAGACACTGTTCCGCACCGAGCTGTTCGCCGACGTGAAGATCGACCTGCAGGGCGGCGATCTGAATGTGCGGGTCGTGGAAAACCCGATCATCAACAAGGTGGTGTTCGAGGGCAACAGTTCGATCAAGGACGACAAGATCCGCGACGAGCTGAGCATCCGTCCGCGCGGCATCTTTACCCGCGCCAAGGTTCAGTCCGACGTTCAGCGCGTGATCGAGCTGTACCGTCGCTCGGGCCGGATTTCGGCGACCGTGACCCCCAAGGTCGTGGAGCTGCCGCAAAAGCGCGTCGACCTGATCTTCGAGATCAACGAGGGCCCCAAGAGCGGCGTCCTCGACATCAACTTCCTCGGCAACGAGCAGTTCTCCGACGGCGACCTCAGCGACGTGATCGTCACCAAGGAGAGCGCCTGGTACAAATTCCTGTCGACCAACGACAACTACGATCCCGACCGGATCGAGTACGACAAGGAACAGCTGCGCAAGTTCTACCGCAACCGCGGCTACTACGACTTCCGCGTGGTGTCGGCCGTCGCCGAGCTGGCGCCCAACCGCAACGGCTTCGCCATCACCTTCACCCTCGACGAGGGCGTGAAGTACAAGTTCGGCAAGATCTCCGTCGAGACCGAGCTGAAGAAGCTGGACGGCACGGTTCTGGAACAGCTGCTGCCGATCCGCAGCGGCGAGATCTACCAGGACGAAAAGATCGAACAGGCCACCGACGCCCTGACCTTCGCGGCCGGCGCCGCCGGCTTCGCCTTCGTCGATGTGCGTCCGCGCTATGTGCCCAATCGCGAAACCCGGACCGTCGATGTCGTCTTCCAGGTGCGCGAGGGACCGCGCGTCTACATCGACCGCATCGACATCGTCGGCAACAACCGCACCCTCGACAAGGTGATCCGCCGCGAGATGCTGGTGGCCGAGGGCGACGCCTACAACCGCGTCTATGTCGACCGCTCGAAGTCCCAGATCCGCAACCTCGGCTTCTTCAAGGAAGTCGATATCGAGGAAGTCCAGGGCTCGGCCCCCGACCGCACCGGCCTTCGGGTCAAGGTCGAGGAGCAGCCGACCGGGGAACTGTCGTTCAGCGCCGGCTATAGCTCGGTTGACCAGCTGATCCTCGATCTGGGCATCAGCGAGCGCAACTTCCGGGGCCGGGGTCAGAACCTGCGGGCGCGGATTTCCGTCGGCTCCCTGCGCCAGCAGCTGGACTTCTCCTTCACCGAGCCGCGCTTCCTGAACCGCGACCTGCTCGGCGGGGTGGACCTCTACACCTACCGCTACAATTTCAGCCAGCAGACGGCGTTCGACACCGCCTCGACCGGCATGAACCTGCGTCTGGGCTTCCCGCTGACGCAGAATGCCTCGATGGGCCTGCGCTATGTGCTGCGCAACGACGACGTCCAGGTGGCGGACTCCCTGTGCAACTCCGGCACCGTCTCGACCACCCTCTGCGCCCAGCGCGGCTCCAACATCACCTCGTCTCTCGGCTATACCGTTCGCCTTGACCGTCGGAACGACCCGCAACGGCCGACCCGCGGCTTCTATGTCGAGCTGTCCCAGGATCTGGCCGGCGTCGGCGGCGACGTGAACTACCTGCGCAGCGAGACCGGCGGCGGCTGGTACTACGGGTTCAACAAGGACTTCATCTTCAGCGCCACCGGCAACGCCGGCTACATCGCCGGCTGGCGCGGGGACACGGTGCGGATCAACGACCGCTTCTATCGCGGCGGCAACAACTTCCGGGGCTTCGAGACGGCCGGTATCGGCCCTCGCGACACGACCTATCAGCGCGGCGACGCGCTGGGCGGCAAGCTCTACGCCATCGGCACCATGGAACTGACCGTTCCGACCTTCCTGCCCGAGCAATACGGCATCAAAGCCGCGCTGTTCACCGACTTCGGCACCCTTGGTCTGCTGGATGATGTTGACCGTCAGAGCATCCCGGGCGTGACCGACCCGAATATCCGGGATGATCTCAGCCTGCGGGCCTCCGCGGGCCTCAGCATCTTCTGGAAATCGCCGATGGGGCCGATTCGTTTCGACTTCAGCCAAGTTTTGGCCAAAGAAGACTACGACAAGACCGAGACGTTCCGGTTCTCCACCTCCACAAGGTTCTAAGTTTCATGACCATGAAGATTTTCGCGGCGCGCACCCTGGGCGCGGTCGCCGTTCTCGCCTTCGCCGGCACGGCCCTGGCCCAGACCGCTCCGGCCCGGCCGGCGGCGCCGCCGGTGACCCACGGCGCGCCGATCGCCGGCGTCTGCGTCTACGACATGGCCGCGGTCATCACCGACTCCACCGTCGGCAAGTTCGTCACCGGTCGTCTCGAAACCATCGGCAAGACCATCAATTCCGAGCTGTCCACCGAGGAAACGGCGATCAACAACGAGGCCAAGGCGCTTGACGCCGCTGCCCGCGCCCCGGGCGCCGACGAGGCGACGCTTCAGAAGCGCGCCATCGACCTGAAGAAGCGGGCCAAGGCGTTTGACGAGAAGGCCAACCTGCGCCAGCGCGAGTACAACGCCACCCAGCAGAAGTCGCGCCTGCGGATTCTGCAGGAAGTCGATCCGATCGTGGTCCAGGTCTACCAGCAGCGTCAGTGCTCGGTTCTGCTGAGCCGGGAATCGGTGATGCTGGTCAATCCGGCCATGGACATCACCCCCGCGGTGATCACCGGTCTCAACGGCAAGATCCAGCAGTTCACGTTTGATCGTGAACGTCTGGACCAGGCGGCGCCTGCCGCGCTACCTGTTAAGCCCAAATAATCCGAATCCGACCCAAGTGACCGGGGGTCGGGTTTGAGGACATCATGCCCGACCCCCGTTTCTTTCAGGCCCTGGGGCCTGTCACGCTCTCCGATCTCGCCGCCCTGACGGGCGCCCGACTGCTGTCTGGCGACGGCGCCGCCCTGATCCATCAGGCCGCGCCCCTCAATCGCGCTGACGCCACGAGCGTTTCCTTCATCACCGATCGCAAACGCGGGTCCGAGCTGGCGGCCAGCCAGGCCGGCGCCTGCTTTATGGTCGAGGCTCTGGCCGGCGACGCCCCCGACGGCTGCGCGGTCCTGGCGACCGCTCACCCCCAGGCCGCATGGTCGATGGCGGCCAACGCCCTGCACCGGCCCTTGCTGGCGGAGGGCAATGAGGCCTGGGTGCACCCGGACGCCGAGCTTGAGGCTGGCGTTATCGTCTCGCCGGGGGCGGTCGTGGCCCAGGGCGCGCGGATCGGCGCCGGCACGCACCTGGGGCCCGGCGCCGCGGTGGGACCGGGGGTCAGCATCGGCCGCAACTGCAGGATCGGGGCGCGGGTGGTGCTGGGCTTCGCCATGGTCGGCGACAACGTCGCCATTTCCGCCGGGGCCGTGATCGGCGAGGCCGGTTTCGGCGCGGCGGCGGGACCGACCGGCGTTGTCGATGTGCCCCAGCTGGGGCGGGTGATCATTCAGGACAACGTCACTCTCGGCGCCAACAGCTGCGTTGATCGCGGCGCCTTTGACGACACGGTCATCGGCGAGAACACCAAGATCGACAACCTGGTCCACATCGCTCACAACACCCGCGTCGGGCGCAACTGCGTCATGGCGGCCTTTGTGGGGATTTCCGGCAGCGTTACGGTGGGCGACGGAGTCGCTTTCGGCGGCCGGGCCGGCGTGGCGGATCACCAGACGATCGGCGATGGCGCGAGCGTCGGGGCGGGCGCGGGCGTCATTCGCGACATCCCGCCAGGGGCGATCTGGAGCGGCTATCCGGCCAAGCCGGTCCGTGAGTGGTTGAGGGAGACGGCATGGGTCGCGCGTTCGGCCCACCGTAAGGGGTAACGAGTATGAGCGACACGACATCGACCGAGTCCGGCGACATCAATATCGGCGAGATCCTGCAGCGGATTCCGCACCGGTATCCCTTCCTGCTGGTCGACCGGTGCGAAGAGTTCAAGCCCAGCGAGTCCATCGTCGGGATCAAATGCGTCACCTTCAACGAGCCGTTTTTTCAGGGCCATTTTCCCGGTCATCCGGTGATGCCGGGCGTGCTGATCGTCGAGGCCCTGGCCCAGACCGGCGCGATCATGATGTCCAAGTCGTTGAACATCGATATCGCCGGCAAGGTGATCTACTTCATGTCGATTGACGGGGTTCGTTTCCGCAGCCCGGTGCGGCCGGGCGACGTGCTGCGGATGCATGTCGAGGTGACCCGGGCGCGGGGCGACATCTTCAAGTTCAAGGGCAAGGCCATGGTTGGCGGCAAGGTGGTCGCCGAGGCCGAGTTCGCGGCGATGTCGGCTGACGCCTCCTGATGAGCAACATCCATCCCACGGCCATCATCGCGCCGGGCGCCGCACTGGACGCCTCGGTCGAGGTTGGGCCCTACTGCATGGTCGGCCCGAACGTGACCCTCGGTCGGGGCGTGCGGCTGCTGTCGCACGTTGTCGTCGAGGGCGTGACGACCATTGGCGAGGACTGCGTTCTGCATCCCTTCGTCAACCTGGGCGGGCCGCCGCAGCACTCTGGCCACAAGGGCGAACCGACCCGGCTGGAAATCGGCGCCCGCAATACCTTCCGTGAGAACGTCACCGTCCACACCGGCACGGTCATGGGCAACGGCGTGACCCGGATCGGCGACGATGGCCTGTTCATGGTCAGCGTCCATGTCGGGCATGATGCGGTGATCGGCAACCGCGTGACCATGGCGCCCAGCGTGGCCATTGGCGGTCACGCCGAGGTCTCCGACTTCGTGTTTCTCGGCGGCTTGGCGGCGGTGCATCAGTTCAGCCGCATTGGCCGGTCGGCCTTCATCGGCGGCGGCGGCATCGTGACCAAGGATGTCATTCCCTACGGATCGGTGTGGGGCAACCACGCCCATCTGGAGGGGCTGAACCTGATCGGGCTGAAGCGTCGGGGCTTCGACCGCGACCGGATCAACACCATGCGGGCGGCCTATCGCCTGTTGTTCGCCGACGAGGGCACCTTCCAGGAGCGGCTCGACGATGTCGCCGAGGCCTACGCCGACCAGCCGGAGATCATGGAGATCGTCCAGTTCATCCGGGTCGACGCCAACCGCGCCCTCTGCCTGCCGCGGCGCGAGGTCTGAGCCGGTGAAGAAGCTTGGACTGATTGCCGGGGCCGGCGGCCTGCCGGCCGAGATCGCCGATCATTGCCGCAAGGCCGGCCGCCCTTTCTTCATCGTCCGCCTGAAGGGCATCGCCGACGACGCCACCAAGGGCCATCCGGGTGAAGAGGTCGGCCTGGCCGAACTGGGCAAGTGCTTCAAGGTCCTGAAACGGGAGCAGTGCGAGGCGGTCTGCTTCGCCGGCATCGTTCACCGGCCTGACTTCTCGGCCCTGAAGCCCGACATGCGCGGGGTTGCGGCCTTGCCGGGGATCATCGCCGCCGCGCGACATGGCGACGACGCCCTTCTTCGGCGGATCCTCGATGAATTCCGCAAGGAAGGTTTCGCGGTCGAGGGGGTGCATGAGGCGGTCGGGGCCATGACCCTGCCGCTGGGCCTCCTCGGGCGTCATGCGCCGGGCGCGGCCCATAGCGCCGATATCGCCCGGGCCCTTGAAGTGGCCCGCGAGATCGGCCGCCTGGATGTGGGGCAGGGGGCGGTGGTCTGCGATGGCCTGGTTCTGGCGGTCGAGGCCCAGGAGGGCACCGATTCCATGCTCCGCCGGGTGGCCGACCTGCCGACCGCCATTCGCGGTGAGCCAGGGCGCGCCAAGGGGGTGCTGGCCAAGGCCCCCAAGCCGATCCAGGAGTTGAAGGTCGATCTGCCGACCATCGGCGTGGCCACCCTTCGCGGGGCCGCGCGGGCGGGTCTGGCCGGGGTGGTGGGCGAGGCCGGGCGGCTGCTGGTGGTCGACCGCGAGGCGGTGATCGCCGCGGCTGACGAGTATGGCCTCTTCATCCTGGGCGTGGAGCACAAGGCGCCGTGACCCGGCCCCTTACCGTCATGCTTGTGGCGGCGGAGGCCTCAGGCGACTCCCTCGGCGCCGGTCTGGCCCGGGCGCTCAGGGCGCGCCTGGGCGATGGCGTGCGGTTTGTCGGCGTCGGCGGCCAGAAGATGGCTGAACAGGGGGTGCAAAGCCCCTTCGACATCGCCGAACTGTCGATCCTAGGGATCATCGAGGGGGTCCGGGCTCTGCCCATGGTCCGGCGGAAGGTCAGGGAAACGGCGGCCCTGGCGGCGCGGGAGCGGCCGGACGTGGCGGTGCTGATCGACAGCTGGGGCTTCACCCTGCGGGTCGCCCACGCCCTGCGCGCCCTCGATCCGAAGCTGCCGCTGATCAAATATGTCGGGCCCCAGGTCTGGGCCAGCCGCCCGGGGCGGGCCAGGACCCTGGCCAGGTCGGTCGATCACCTGCTGTCGATCCACGGGTTCGACGCTCTCTGGTTCGAGCGGGAAGGGCTGGCGGTGACCACCGTCGGCAATCCCACCCTGATCCGCGACTTTTCTTCGGCCGACCCGGCGCGGTTGCGACGCCACATCGGCGCGGGACCGGACGATCCGATCCTGCTGGTCCTGCCGGGCAGCCGGCCCGCCGAGATCAAGCATGTCCTGCCCCACTTCGAGGACGCGGTCTCGCGCCTGACGGCCCAACGTCCCAACCTGCGGGTGGTCGTCCCGGTCGCTTCGACGGTGGCGGAGGCGGTCAAGGCGCGGGCGGCGACCTGGCCCTTCAGCGCGGACATCATCGAGGACGCGACGTTGAAGGACGACGCCTTCGTCGCCGGCGAGGCCGCCCTGGCCTGCAGCGGCACGGTGACCACCGAACTGGCCCTGGCCGGATGTCCGATGGTCGTCGCCTATCGGCTGGGACCGGTCAGCTATCGCTTGGCGATGCTGGTGTTCAAGTCGCCGTGGGTGACGATGTTCAACATCGCCGCCGGCCGGATGGTCGCGCCGGAACTGCTGCAATACGACTGCACCGGCGAGAAGCTGGCCGCCGCCGTCGCCGAGAGACTGGACGACGAGGCCCTGCGCAAGGCCCAGATCGCCGACCAGTTCGCGGCGGTGGAGATGATGGGCCGCCCCGACGGCGACCCGGCCGACAAGGCCGCCGAGGCGGTGCTGAAACTGCTCGCCGACCGCGCTGGATGAATATGTCTAGACATGGTCATCGCCCCTTCCAGGCGCTGACCACCGTCCCAACGCGCTTGTAGGCCGGACCGACCCCGGAGATGGCTACAATCGCCGACAATCAGCCCCCGCCGAACCTACGCTCCAGCCTACATTGCGCGACACCCGGGCTACATCGAAGACACGGAATTTCAGTAGCTTAGCGCCGACAGTTGCCACTGAAGGTCCGGTCGCATGCTAAACTGTGGGCCGCTTCGTTAGCCGCCCAGCCGCTTGTACATCAGGCAGGTCGGCTCCAGCGGCCCGGCGCTCGAGCGGGCGTAGTCCGGAATGACCCCCGCCGCTGTATAGCCCAGTCGCTCGTACAGCCGCTGGGCCGGATTGCCGGCGACGGTGTCCAGGACCACCAGGGTCTTGCCCAGGCGCGCCGCCTCCGCCTCCGCGGCGAGGGTCAGGGCCGCGCCTATGCCGCCGCCGCGAAGGCGGGGCAGGGTCATCAGCTTGACCAGGTCCACGCGGTGCTGCTGGTTCCCCGGCATGCCGACGACGATCTGCACCGTCCCGGCCAGGGTCTCGCCGATCCAGGCCCCCCACATCAGCCGGTCGCCCGCCTCCAGCGCCCGGCCGCAACCCCGCCAGAAGGCCAGGGCGTCCTCGAAAGACAAAGGGGCCAGGAAGCCGACACTGGCCCCCAGCCCCACGGTCTCGATCAGGATGTCGCAGAGCGCCGGATAGAGCTCCGGCAGCTGGTCCGGCGCGATGGGGGCGATCCTTGCATCCATCGCGCCGCCCGCGCCCTAGCGCTTGTCGAGGGGAACGTAGTCGCGCTGCGTCTCGCCGGTGTAGAGCTGACGCGGGCGACCGATCTTGCGGCCCGGATCCTCGAACATTTCCTTCCACTGGCTGATCCAGCCCACGGTGCGGGCCAGGGCGAACAGCACGGTGAACATGGTCGAGGGGAAGCCCATCGCCCGCAGGGTGATGCCCGAGTAGAAGTCGATGTTGGGGTAGAGCTTGCGTTCGATGAAGTAGGGATCGTTGAGGGCGATCTTCTCCAGTTCCATCGCCACCTCGAGCAGCGGGTCGTTGATGCCCAGCTCGCCGAGCACTTCGTGGCAGGTCTTCTGCATCGCGGTCGCCCGCGGATCGAAGTTCTTGTACACGCGGTGGCCAAAGCCCATCAGCTTGTACTTGCGGGCCTTAACCCCTTCAATGAACTCGGGAATCTTGTCGACGGTGCCGATCTCCTCGAGCATCTCCAGGGCTTCCTGGTTGGCGCCGCCATGGCTGGGGCCCCAGAGGCAGGCGATGCCGGCGGCGATGCAGGCGAAGGGGTGGGCGCCGGACGAGCCGGCCAGACGCACGGTCGAGGTCGAGGCGTTCTGCTCGTGGTCGGCATGGAGGATGAAGATCCGGTCCATCGCCCGGGTCAGCACGGGGTTGGGCTTCCAGTCCTCCGCCGGCACGGCGAAGCACATGCGCAGGAAGTTTTCCGAATAGGACAGCTCGTTGCGCGGCGAAATGAACGGCTGGCCCATATGGTACTTGAAGGCCCGGGCGGCGATGGTCGGCATCTTGGCGATCAGGCGGTGGGCCGAGATCTCACGCTCGCGCGGATCGTCGACGTTGATGCTGTCGGCGTAGAAGGACGACAGGGCGCCGACCGCGCCGGTCATGATCGCCATCGGGTGGGCGTCGCGGCGGAAGCCCTCGAAGAAGCGATCAAACTGCGCGTGCAGCATGGTGTGGTAGGTGATGTTCTTGTCGAAAGTCGCATACTCGCTCGCCGACGGCAGCTCGCCGTGCAGCAGCAGGTAGCAGACCTCCAGGAAGCTGGACTTCTCGACCAGCTGATCGATCGGATAGCCGCGGTGCAGCAGGATGCCCGCGTCGCCGTCGATGTAGGTGATCTTGCTTTCGCAGCTGGCCGTGGAGGTGAAGCCGGGATCGAAGGTGAAGACGTCCGCCTCACCGTAGAGTTTGCGCACGTCCAGCACGTCGGGACCCGCGGTCCCCGTCAGCACCGGCAGGTCGAAACTCTTGTCTCCGATGGTCAGCGTCGCCTTGTCAGCCATGCCCCCGTCCTTTCTCTTGAACTTAAACGTATGTTTCGTGCGCTTATAACGCCTCACGCGTCAGGCGAAAGCGCATCCTCGATGCGGCCGAGCGTCTCGGCCTTCCCTAGCGCCGCCAGCGTCCGCCCAAGGTCGGGCGAGGGCCGGCCGCCCGTCAGGATTCCGCGCAGCGGCGGGCCGATCTTGCCAAAGCCCACCCCCTCCGTCTCGGCGAAGGACTTGAGCAGCGGCTCAAGCGCTTCCGGGCCCCAGTGATCGTCAGCGGCCAGACGATCCGACAGGCGGCGAAGGCGCGCCTGGGTCTCGTCGGTCAACAGGCTCTTTGTCTTTTCATCAATCAAAACAGGGCGTTGATGGAACAGGAAGGCGCACTGGTCGGCCAGCTCAAGCAGGGTCTTGCCGCGATCCTTCAGCAGGCCGATAGCCGATGCCAGCCGCGCGACATGCAGCGCCGACAGGGTCTCGTCCCGCCGCGCATAGACTTCCGCGACCAGGGAAGCGAGGCGCTGGTCGTCGCACAGACGGATGTAGTGGGCGTTGACGTGGTTCAGCTTGTCCCAGTCCAGGCGGGCGGCGCCCTTGTTCACATCCGCGACATCGAACCAGGCGGCGGCCTGTTCGTCGTCAAACAGCTCGTCATCGCCATGGCTCCAGCCCAGCCGGGCCAGATAGTTGCGCAGGGCCTCGGGCAGGTAGCCCATGTCGGCGAACTCCCCGACGGCCTGGGCGCCGTGCCGCTTGGAGAGCTTGCCGCCGTCCGGGCCGTGGATCATCGGAATGTGGGCGAAGGCCGGAACATCCCATCCCAGGGCCTCGTACAGCAGGCGCTGCCGGGCCGCGTTGTTGAGGTGATCGTCGCCGCGAATGACATGGGTCACCCCCATGTCGTGGTCATCGACGACCACGGCCAGATTGTAGGTCGGGCCGCCGTCCGACCGCAGCAGGATCAGGTCATCCAGATCGCGGCTGCGGAAGGTCACGGTTCCCTGGACCAGATCCTCGACCACGGCGTCGCCGTTCAGCGGCCCCCGAAACCGGACGACATGGGGGCGAGCGAGATCGGCGGCGGTCGGCGTCTTGTCGCGCCAGGGCGAGCGCAGGGCGTGGCCGGCCTCGCGGGCGGCCTGCTTGGCCGCGTCCAGCTCGTCGCCGGCCAGCCAGCAGCGATAGGCCTTGCCGTCGTCCAGCAGCTGCTGAACCGCCTCGCGGTGGCGATCGGCGCGGGCGTATTGAAAGGTCGGCTCGCCATCCCAGGTCAGGCCCAGCCAGCGCAGGCCGTCCAGAATCACCTGGACGTTGGCCTCGGTCGAGCGCTCGCGGTCGGTGTCCTCGACGCGCAACAGGAACTTGCCGCCGGTATGACGCGCATACAGGGAGTTGAACAACGCCGTCCTTGCCCCTCCAATATGGAGAGAGCCGGTGGGCGAGGGGGCGAACCGTGTGACGACAGGCTTGGCGGAAGACATCGGGTCTCGAGGCTGGCGGTTGGGCGCGCGTCTTAGCACGTGGATTTCCGCCGGTCCTACCCCTGCCGCCGAGATCGCGGCGCAGAAGGTTCGATGGCGGCTTTGGGCGCCGGTCGCGTTCGGTTTCGGGGCCGCCGCCTACATGGGTTCTGTGGTGGAGCCTCCCCTGTGGGCCGCGCTGGTCTGCGGCGGTCTGGCGGCGTGCCTGGCGCTTGGCCTCCGGCGCTGGGCTTCCGGCGCCCGCTGGCTGCTGCCGGCGACGCTGGCGGCCCTGTTCGTCCTTGGCGGGGTGGCGGGCAAGGTCCGCACCGAACTGGTCCGCGCCCCGGTCGCGCCCGACTTCGACAAGCCGGTCCAGATCGAGGGCTGGATCGTGGACGTCGCCCGGCGGGGAACCGGCGGCGGACGCCTCCTGATCGCCCCGACCCGGATCGAGGGCCTGACGCAAGAGGCTCTGCCGTTCCGCATCCGTGTGACGGTCAGCCCCGAAGGCATGGTCGGACCCGGCACGCCCGTGCGCCTGCGGGCCGGGCTGGGACCGCCGCCGCCGCCGGCAAGCCCCGGCGCCTATGACTTCGCCCGCGACGCCTGGTTCGACCGGGTCGGCGGCGTCGGCTTCGCGGTGGTCGCCCCCCGCGTCATCGCCCTGGCCGAGCCGCCCGGCCAGCTTCGAATGCTGATGCGGATCAACGCCATGCGGTGGAGCCTGGCCCGGCGGATCGTGGCCGACACCGGGGAACGGTCCGGCGGGATCGCCGCGGCCATGGTGACCGGCCATGAAGCCTGGATCAGCCAGGAGCAGACCGACGCCATGCGGGCTTCGGGGCTGGCGCATATCCTGTCGATCTCCGGTCTGCACATGGCCATCGTCGGCGGATTCGTCTTTGCTCTGGGCCGGCTGGGCGTGGCGCTGTGGCCATGGCTGGCGCTGCGGATCAACGGCAAGAAGGCGGCCGCCCTGCTGGGGCTGACGGCGGTGGCGACCTATCTGGTCGTCTCCGGGGCGCCCCCGCCGGCGGTGCGGGCGGCGGTGACCGCCAGCGTCGCCTTCCTGGCCATCCTGTTCGACCGGCGGGCGATCAGTCTCGACGCCCTGGCCGTCGCGGCGATGATCCTGCTGGTCCTGCAGCCCGAGGCGGCAACGCAGCCGGGTTTCCAGATGAGTTTCGCCGCCACGGCCGCCCTCGTGGCCCTCGTCGAGGCGCTGCCCCGGCCGGTCCGCGAGATCCAGACGCCATGGTGGATTCGGCTCCCGCAGGCGCTGGGCGGCTGGGTGCTGGCCAGCATCGCCATGAGCCTGGTCGCGGGCATGGCCACCGGACCCTTCGCCATGCATCACTTCAACCGGGTGGCCAGCTACGGCCTGGTCGCCAATCTGCTGGTGGCGCCGATTTCCAGCTTCGTGATGATGCCGGCCCTGGCCATCGGGGCTGTGCTGGAGCCTTTCGGTCTGGGCGGCCCGTTCCTGACGGTGGCGGGCTGGTCGATAGACCTGATGACGGCGATCGCCGAGCGCACGGCGGCCGCGCCGGGGGCGGTGGTGACGGTCGCCAGCGGGCCGGCCTGGACGCTGCCGGCCGCCTTTCTCGGCATCCTGATCCTCTGTCTGTGGCGCGGGCGGCTCCGCTGGCTGGGTGTTCCTCTGGCGCTGTCGGTTGCCCTGTGGCCGAGACCCGCCGCGCCGGACATCTGGATTTCGTCAGACGGCGCGGCGGTGGCCGTGCGGCGCGGCGATCAGGCAATCCCGGCGCGACCGGATAGCCGGCGGTTCGCCCTCGAGGTCTGGTCCCGCCGCCGGGGACTAGAGCTCGACGATGAGGCCTCCGGCGCCCTGTTCGCCTGTAACCGCCGCCGCTGTCTGGCGACGGGGGAGGGCAAGGTGGCGCAGTGGAACCAGCGCCGCCCGCCTGGCGCAAAAGACGCGGCCGATCTCTGCCGCGCCGAAGTCCTGGTGCTGCGGTCCCCGGCGCCGGCCGACTGCCGCGCCGGTTTGGTGCTGGACGCCGCCGATTTCGCGGCCGGCGGCTCGGCGGAACTCTACCGGCGAGGCGACGGCTGGAGGATCGTCTGGGCTGAACCGCTCAGGGGGCGTAGACCCTGGACCCACCCCGCCGGGACCAGCGACAGCTCTGAATGATCCGTCGCGAGGTCGCCGCCAGCCGGGGCGGGCCGGCGATGAGTCTTAATGATAGCGGCGGATCAGCCCGACCAGCTTGCCTTGTACGGCGACCTGATCAGGGCCGTAGATCTGGGTCTGGTACTTGGGGTTGGCCGCTTCCAGGGCGATGGAGGCGCCCTTGCGGCGCAGGCGCTTCAGCGTCGCTGTCTCGCCCTCGACCAGAGCCACGACGATCTCGCCGCTGGTGGCGGTGTCGGTCCGGCGAATGACCACATAGTCGCCGTTGAGAATGCCGGCGTCGATCATCGAGTCGCCGTCGACCTCGAGCACGTAATGCTCGCCGGCGCCCAGCATGGTTTCAGGCACCATCAGCCGGTCACGCTCATGCTGGATAGCGTCGAGCGGCACACCGGCGGCGATGCGGCCGAGCACGGAAAGCTCGCGCACGTCATTCGCCGGTTCAGGTATCTGGGCCGCCGGCGGACGGGAGCCTTCGACAACCTGGGGCCGGAAGGCTTGTCGACCGCCGGCCGGGGCCGAGGTCGTGGCCTGTTGCGGCAGTTTGACCACCTCCAGCGCCCGGGCCCGGTGCGCCAGGCGCCGCAGAAAGCCGCGTTCCTCCAGGGCGGTAATCAGCCGGTGGATGCCGGACTTCGAGGCCAGGTCCAGCGCGTCCTTCATCTCGTCGAACGAGGGGGAAACGCCGGTTTCCTTGATCCGTTCATGGATGAACATCAGAAGTTCGTGCTGTTTACGGGTCAGCATAGGGCCGGTCTCCAGGCGCGACTTGATGGGAACAAATCGCAAACGATGGGAATGTTCTCTAGGTGTTCTTTCTTTCTGTCAAGTTAACCAGCCGGCGCTTGAGACCAGGCTTTTCGAAGCGGCCCACCATTATAGCCCGCCGTTGGCTCAGGAAGCGGACGGAGTGGGCGATGGCGGTTGATATTATTGAAGAAAATGTGGTCGGCCGGTGGGGCGAGGCCACGGGATCGTAGCCTTCGGCGTAGGCCCAGGCGTGGTCTGATGTGGCCGGATGTGGGTCGAAAAGGGGGTAGGGCGTCTACAGGCGTTCGACGGTCAGGCCGAATCTGAAGGGGTCAGGCCAGCAGGGCCCGGGTGGCGGCGGTGACGTCGTCCTGACGCATCAGACTTTCGCCGACCAGCATGGCGCGGGCTCCGGCGGCGGCCATGCGGGCGGCGTCGGCGGCGGTGAAGACGCCGCTTTCGGTGACCAGCAGGACCCCGGCTGGCAGGTCGTTGGCCAGGCGCTCGGTGACGGCGAGATCGACCACGAAGCTGCGCAGGTCGCGATTGTTGACACCCAGCAGGGTGGCGCCCAGGGCCAGGGCTCGGTCCTTCTCGGCCTGGTCATGGACCTCGACCAGGGCGTCCATGCCGAGGCGGGCGGCCTCGGCCATCAGGTCGGCGGCCAGGGCGTCGTCGATCATGGCCATGATCACCAGGATGGCGTCGGCGCCCAGGGCGCGGCTTTCGGCCACCTGCCAGGGATCGACGAGGAAATCCTTGCGGATGCAGGGCAGGGCCACCGCGGCGCGGGCGGCGACGAGATAGCTGTCGTCGCCCTGGAAGCTGGGGACGTCGGTGAGCACCGACAGACAGGCGGCCCCGCCGGCCTCATAGGCCCTGGCGAGGGCGGGCGGATCAAAGTCGGCGCGGATCAGGCCCTTGGAGGGCGAGGCCTTCTTGATCTCGGCGATCAAGGCCAGCCGGCCATCGGCGGACCGCTCTTCCAGCGCCCGGCGAAACCCGCGCGGCGGGGAGGCGAAGGCGGTGTTGACCACCGGAGTCGCGATCTTGCGGGCGGCGACGTCCTCGCGCTTGTAGGCGGCGATCCTGGCGAGGATGTCGGTCATCAGCTGTTGGTCGCGGCGATGAGGCCGTCGAGGGCGGCGCGGGCCCGGCCGTCGTCAACGACCGCCGCGCCCAGCTCGACGCCTTCGTGCAGGGTCTCGACCTTGCCGCCGACCAGGAAGGCGGCGGCGGCGTTGAGCAGGGTGACATCGCGATAGGCGCCGCGCTCGCCATCCAGCATCCGGGCCAGGGCGGCGGCGTTGAAGGCCGGATCGCCGCCGGTCAGCTCGTCCTGGGCGTGCTTGGCCAGGCCGACCGCCTCGGGGGTGATGTTGAAGTTGCGCACCCCGCCATCGCGCCATTCGCAGACCATGGTCGGGCCGGTGACGGTCATCTCGTCCATGCCCGAGCCATGCACCGTCCAGGCCCGTTCAGCCCCCAGGGCGCCGAGCACCCGGGCGATGGGTTCGAGCAGCCGGGGATCATAGACCCCCAGCACCTGATGGCGGGCGCCGGCCGGGTTGGAGAGCGGACCCAGCAGATTGAAAATGGTGCGGAAGCCCAGCTCGGCCCGGACCGGCAGGACGTGGCGCATGGCGCTGTGATGGGCCGGGGCGAACAGGAAGCAGATGCCGGCGGAGTCCAGGGCCTTGCGCTGTTGCTCAAGCCCGGCGTCGATCTTGACCCCCAGGGCGGCGAGCACATCGGAGGAGCCGGAGCGGGAGGAGAGGGCGCGGGTGCCGTGCTTGGCGATCTTCAGCCCGCCGCCGGCCGCCACCAGGGCGCTGGCGGTGGAGATGTTGAAGGTGTGCAGGCCATCGCCGCCGGTGCCGCAGGTGTCGACCACCTCATAGGGATGATCCAGGGTCACGGCGGCGCGACGCATGGCGCGGGCGCAGGCGGTCAGCTCGCCGACGGTTTCGCCCCGCAGCCGGATGGCGGTGACCGCCGCGGCGATCTGGGCCGGGGTAGGCTCGCCGCGCAGGCAGGCGGCGAAGAAGGCCTCGGCGTCGTCCTCCAGCAGGGTCTGGCCGTCCGCGAGGCGGGCGAGAAGGGGCTTGAAGGCGTCGGACATTCAGCGGGCTTTGGGCAGGAGGGCGGGGGCGGGGCGCATCGGAGGGATCAGACGACCGCCGTGCGCGGCACATTGGCCAGATCGAGAAAATTGCCGAGCAGCTGATGGCCGCTGTCGGTGGCGATGGACTCGGGGTGGAACTGCACCCCGTGCACCGGGCGGGTGCGGTGGGCCAGGCCCATGATCTCGCCGTCCTCGGTCCAGGCCGTCACCTCGAGGTCGGCGGGCAGGGTGGCGCGATCGACCGACAGGCTGTGATAGCGGGTGGCGGTGAAGGGGCTGGGCAGATCGCGGAACACACTGGCGCCCTCATGCAGGATCGGGCTGGTCTTGCCATGCATGATGGACTTGGCCCGCACCACCTGGCCGCCGTAGGCCTCGCCCATCGCCTGATGTCCCAGGCAGACACCGAAGATCGGCAGGTCATCCGGCGCCTGGGTAAGCAGGTCCAGACAGATGCCGGCCTGGGCCGGGGCCTTGGGGCCGGGCGACAGCAGGACGGCCGCCGGCCGCAGGCCAAGGGCCTCGGTCACGGTCAGGGCGTCATTGCGCCGGACCAGCGTCTCCGCCCCAAGCTCGTTCAGGTAATGGACGAGGTTGTAGGTGAAGCTGTCGTAGTTATCGATCACCAGGATCATGCGTCGCTTCTAGCCGGGTTGGCGCGGAAGGCAAACGACTCCGTCGGGCCGGGGCTTGCCGTTTGTCCGGCGGAGGTGAAGATCAGCCCATGTCGATCCGCGATTCCGCCATCGAGCCGGAAGCCCTGGCCTACGCCCGGGGCCTTCTGAAGCCGCCCGTCGAAAGGGACGCGACCTGGCAGGCGATCGGGGCGGCTGGCCTGTGGGCGGTCTGCGCCATCGCCCTGGCCTTCGCCATGCTGACCGCGCCGGCGCCGGGGTCGGTGGAGCCGAAGGCGCGGAAGGCGATCCCTGAACAAGCCGACGGGGGCTGAGGGGCGGGTTTGCGGCATTGGTGGCGGAGACCTCACATATTCACCCGTCATCCCGGCCGTAGCGTAGCGGAGAGCCGGGACCCAGAGGGGGCAGGGCGCGGACCGGGCAGCCGTAATTTTCAGCGCTTGTGGCCCCTGGGTCCCGGATCGGCCTGCGGCCGTCCGGGATGACGGTGGGGTGAGCGGGTCAGGCCGGATCGGCCTGCGGCCGTCCGGGATGACGGGGGAAAGGAAAGGGGCCGGCCTGGCCTCCTGCCAGAAGGGTCAGTGCTGGCGTTGGTACTTGGCGGCTTCCTGCGGGGTGATGTCCATCAGGGCCGGGGCGTACTGGTTGTAGGTCGCGGTGTTGTCGGTGCGGACGACGACCTCGCGGTGTCCCTGCCAGATCATGTGCAGGGCGACATAGAGGACGATGGCCAGGCCGACGTAGCCGATCCAGCGCTGCTTGTGCAGAAGTCGGGCGATCCAGCTGGCGGCGACGCCCATCAGGGCGATCGACAGCAGGAGGCCGAAGACCAGCACGCCGGGATGTTCGCGCGCCGCGCCGGCGACGGCCAGGACGTTGTCCAGGCTCATGGAGACATCGGCGATGAGGATCTGCAGGAAGGCGGCGCCGAAACTCTTGGCCTGGCGGACGGGGGCTTCGTGACCGGCGAGCGTGGCCTCGGCGTGGGCCTCATCATGCACCGCCTGCTCGCGGATCTCGCGCCACATCTTCCAGCAGACCCAGAGCAGCAGCACCCCGCCGGCCAGAAGCAGGCCGATGACGGCCATCAGCTGGACGGTGATCAGGGCGAAACCGATGCGCAGGATCACCGCGGCGATCAGGCCATAGATGATCGCCTTCCTGCGATCCTTCTGCGGCAGGCCCCCCGCGGCCAGGCCCACGGCCACCGCATTGTCCCCCGCGAGGACCAGGTCGATCATCAGGACCTGGAGGAAGGCGGCGCCCGCGCCCGCCAGATCAGCGCCAAAGAGTGTCTCGAACATAGGCCCTCAATGCGTCAGCCGCCGGCCCCTGACAAGGAGTCGGCGGCTGATGTCTTCACTCCAAGCCGAACCGATCAGGCGTGTTCGGGTTCCCGGTGGTGATGGTCCTCGGCATGCTTGTCGCCGTGCGCGTGATCATCGTGGGCTTGGTCGTCATGCCCATGATCGCCGTGCCCATGATCTGCGTGCCCGTGATCATCATGGGCATGGGCCGCGTGCCCATGGTCGTCATGAGCGTGATCGGCGGGGGCGTGATCTTCGCCGGCGTGACCATGAGCGTGATCGTCGTGCGCGTGGTCGTCATGCCCATGATCGGCGTGAGCCTCGGCGGCCGGGGCGTGGCCATCGGCATGGGCCGGCTCGGGGTGGGCCTCCGGATGAGCGGCGGCCGCCTCTTCAGCCGGGGTGAAGGTCATGGCCGAGGAGCCGGCTTCATAGCCGGCCGCCGCCGGCGTCTGATCGGCGTGGTGAGGATCGGCGTGGTGATCGGCCGCGTGGGCTTCCACCGCGTGGACCTCGGCCGCCGGCGCATGGGCGGTGTGGCTGACCTGGGGCTCCGGCTCGGGCGCGGGGGCCTCGTCCTCGGCGTGGTTGTAGTCGGTCATGGTGCGGAACTTGCGGCGCCGCTCCTCGCGGGCGCGGCGACCGGCGCCGGCGCGGGCCATGGCCAGCAGGATCAGCAGAAGCACGAAGGCGATGATGCCCGCCGTTGTGGCGCCGGGCGAGATCACCTGGCCGCCGACGATGATCGGCTTGAGGCCCGGCAGCGCCAGCTTGTCGAGGCTGGGCAGGCCCCACTTCTTCGCCTGGGACTTGGCGGTCTCGACCGTGCGGGCGACGGTCTGTTCCAGGGTGGCCAGGGAGAAGGTCTGGGTCTTGCCCTTCTGACCGGTCAGGGCGCCGTTGACGGTGGCCTTCAGCGGGGTCTTTTCGCCGTCGCCGGGCTTGACCATCCAGTCGAAACTGGCGGCCTCGCCCTTCTTCAGGGTCTGGGTCTGGGCGGCGTTCGGGGTGATGGTGTAGCCATCGCCGGTGAGGGTGGCGGAGACCTCGGCCTTCTTCGCGGACTTGGTCAGGCCCAGCTTGGCCGCTTCCTTCTGAATGACATCCAGCAGGTTTATCGGCAGGGACAGGGTGACCTTGGACTCCTCGCCCTTGGCCAGGCTGTCGGGAACGGTCAGCACCGCGCCCTTGGCGACCTCGGGGCCGACGCTGGACGACAGCTGCGCCATCTTCGGATCGACCGGCGGGGCCTTGGCCGCGGGCGCGACGGCGGGCGGCGCGATCTTCGGCGCCGGAACGGGCGCGACGACGGGCGGCGGAACCGCCTTCACCGGCGGCGGGGCGACGGCGACTTTCGGCGCGGGGGCGGGCGCGGGGCGCGGCGCCGGAACGGGTTTCGGAGCCTGCGCCTTGACCGTGGGGGCCACGGGCTTGAGCTTCGGCTTGGGGTGGAACCAGTTGCGGTTATGGCGCGGCGCCGAGCTTGGCTGCGGGGCGTAGCGCTTGCCATAGACGAGGCGACGCTCGCGCGGGGTCATGTCCTCGGGATTGGCGATGGGCCGCATCGCCACGACAAGGGTGCCGTCGGCCTTGCGCCACGACCGCAGGGGGGCGCCGGGCGTCACATCGGCCTCGACCTCGACGATCTGGCCGGGAAGGGGCTTGTAGCGGAGGTGGTCGAACTTGTGGCCGTAGATCTGCTGGCGCAGGGGCAGCGGCAGGTTTTCGGGGTTGGGGATGGGGTCCATCCCGGTGAAATCGCGAGGCCCGCCGACAAGGCCGCTGTCATCGGGGGGCGCGGTGTCGCCGCCCATCAGGTCGGTGGAGGTCCGGGGTTGTTCATAGGTCGAGGGGCCGGGGCCGCCGTAGCCATCGTCAGGGGCGCCCCCGCCACAGCCCGTCAGGGCCAGAAGCGCCACCCCTGAAGCGGCGTAAGCTGTCGTAATCAACCAATTTTTCGCCACCGGAACCCCCGATCCCATGTCGACAATGGATGGCGGATCGTCACGTCCGCCGGTACTGGAACCGGGAGGAAATCACGCCTTTGGACGAAGTCAAAACCCAAAATTCACTTTTGGGTAACCTGTTCGCCCAGAGCGCGAGCCCGGCTGGCCTCATAGAGGGCTATAGCGGCGGCGTTTGACACATTGATGCTTTCGAAGCCGCCGGGCATGGGAATCTTCGCCAGGACCTCGCAATGTTCGGCGACCAGACGGCGCAGGCCGTCGCCCTCGGAGCCCATCACCAGAACCGTCGGCCGGGCGTCCAGGGCGGCCTCCAGGGACAGGTCCGCCTCGCCGGCGAGGCCCACCGCGCGCCAGCCCATGTCGGCCAGCTGTTCGAGGGCGCGGGACAGGTTGACGACCGAGGCGTGGGGGATGCGATCCACCGCCCCGACGGCGGCCTTGGCCAGGGCCCCGCTGAGGGTCGGGGCGTTGCGGTCCTGCAGGATCACCCCCCTGGCGCCGAAGGCGGCGGCCGAGCGGAAAATGGCCCCGACGTTCTGGGGATCGGTCACCTGGTCCAGCATCAGCAGCAGGCCTTCGGCGGGCTGGCCCAGGGCGTCGAGGGACAGCGGCTCGAGCGGCTCGATCTTCATCGCCACCCCCTGGTGGACGGCGCCGGGCGGGAGCAGGCGGGCGATGTCCTGGCCATCGAGAATCTCGGCGCTCGCCGCCCGGCCGAATCGTGCGTTCAGCGCCTTGGCGCGATCGGCGGTGGCCAGCAGACGGCGGGCCGCGGCGCGGCGCGGATTCGCCAGAGCCGCCTCGACCGCGTGCACGCCCCACAGCCAATCTTTCGCGTCCGGGCCGCTGGAACGGCCGGAAACCCTTGGCGGACCTGACTTTTCACGCTTTTCGGGGCGCGGACGATTCCCTGTTTTCCGGTCGTTGCGTTCGCGAGATGAGGACACTATAAGACGCGCTCCGATTTGGGGCCTTGGTCCTTCCCGTTACGACGGAAGGGGCCGCGCCGCCAAGGAAATGCCTGCATGCGCGCTGGGGGAATGTCCCGAGT
>JAHBYC010000031.1 GCA_019636175.1 Caulobacter sp.
ATCGCGCTGCGCGCGTCCCGGATGACGGCGCATGAGGTAGCTCGCCCCGCCACGATCCGACCCACAAACCCCGCGCCTCGGCCTACGCACCGACCTACGCTCCAACCTACATCCACCCAGCCTCGACCCACGCCAAAGCCAACAGGGCAGGGAACTTGGCCTCGCCGATCGCCGATTCCGCGGAACGCCGCCTGTTTTGTGGGTCGGGCGAGGCCGCTACACTGGCTCTCCGCTTCGATAGACCGCCAATTGCCGCCTCGCCGGATCAAACAGGGCTCCGAGGGTGTTCCCCACGGCGCTTGGGGCATGTATCTGAACCCCCATCCGAATGGGCCTTCGGAATCGCGACGCATTTTGAGGACGGCTTGATGACAAACCGCTGGGTCTACAGTTTCGGAGGCGGCGGCGCCGAGGGCGACGCTTCGATGAAGAATCTGCTGGGCGGCAAGGGGGCCAACCTGGCCGAGATGTCGTCGCTGGGCCTGCCGGTGCCTCCCGGGTTCACCATCTCGACCGAGGCCTGCAATCGCTACTACGCCGACGGCCGGCAGTATCCGGCCGACCTCGCCGACCAGGTCGCCGGCGGTCTGGCCCATATCGAAAAGATC
This sequence comes from Caulobacter sp., assembly GCA_019636175.1. GTDB lineage: Bacteria > Pseudomonadota > Alphaproteobacteria > Caulobacterales > Caulobacteraceae > Caulobacter. The sequence continues at coordinate 609 of JAHBYC010000031.1, forward strand.
ACCGGCAAGCTGTTCGGAGACGCCGCCAATCCGCTGCTGGTCTCGGTTCGCTCCGGCGCCCGCGCCTCGATGCCGGGGATGATGGACACCGTTCTCAACCTGGGCCTCAACGACCAGACGGTCGAGGGCCTGGCCAGCCTGTCGGGCGACCGCCGCTTCGCCTTCGACAGCTACCGCCGCTTCATCCAGATGTATTCCAACGTCGTCCTGGGCCTGGATCACCACGCCTTCGAGGAGATCCTCGACGACCACAAGGACCGGCTCGGCGTCGATGTCGACACCGCCCTGACGGCGAAGGACTGGGAAGCCATCGTCGCCGAATACAAGACCGCCGTTGAGCGCGAGCACGGCAAGCCCTTCCCGCAGGACCCGCAGGAACAGCTGTGGGGCGCGGTCGGCGCGGTGTTCCAGAGCTGGATGAACGACCGGGCCAAGTTCTATCGCCGCATGCACGATATCCCGGAAAGCTGGGGCACGGCCGTCAACATCCAGTCGATGGTGTTCGGCAATCTGGGCGACACCTCGGCCACCGGCGTGGCCTTCACCCGCAACCCCTCCAACGGCGATCCGCGCCTCTATGGCGAGTTCCTGATCAACGCCCAGGGCGAGGACGTCGTCGCCGGCATCCGCACGCCGCAGTCGCTGACCCGCGCGGCGCGGGAGGAAATGGGCGACCGCAATCCCTCGATGGAAGAGGCGCTTCCCGAGGTCTTCGCCCAGTTCCGCGACGTGGCTTCCACGCTCGAGCGCCACTACCGCGACATGCAGGACGTCGAGTTCACTGTCGAGCAGGGCCGGCTGTGGATGCTGCAGACCCGCAACGGCAAGCGCACCGCCAAGGCCGCGCTGAAGGTCGCCGTCGACATGGCCAACGAGGGGCTGATCTCCCAGGAAGAGGCTGTCTCGCGCATCGAGCCGGCGGCGCTCGACCAGTTGCTGCACCCGACCATCGCCCCCGACGCCGAACGCACCGTCGTCGCCAAGGGTCTGCCCGCCAGCCCCGGCGCCGCCGTCGGCGCGGTGGTGTTCAGTTCAGAGGACGCCGAGCGTCGCGGGACCCAGGGCGAGGCGGTCATCCTGGTGCGTCACGAAACCAGCCCCGAGGACATCAAGGGCATGCACGCGGCCCGGGGCATCATCACCGCCCGGGGCGGCATGACCAGCCACGCCGCCGTCGTCGCCCGCGGCTGGGGCATCCCCTGCGTCTCCGGCGCCGGCGACATCGCCATCGATCTGAAGAACCGGAACTTCTCGGTTCGCGGCAAGGTGTTCAACGAGGGCGACACCGTCACCATCGACGGCTCCACCGGCGAAATCCTGGCCGGCGCCGTGCGGATGATCGAGCCGGAGCTGACCGGCGACTTCGCCGCCCTGATGGTCTGGGCCGACGCCATCCGCCGGCTCAAGGTTCGCGCCAACGCCGAGACCCCGCTGGACGCCAACACCGCCCGCCAGTTCGGCGCCGAGGGCATCGGCCTGTGCCGCACCGAGCACATGTTCTTCGACGAGCACCGCATCGCCGCCGTGCGCGAGATGATCCTGGCCGACGACGAGGCCGGCCGCCGCGCCGCCCTGGCCAAGATCGCTCCCTTCCAGAAGGCCGACTTCGTCGAGCTGTTCACCATCATGGAAGGCCTGCCGGTCACCATCCGCCTGCTCGACCCGCCGTTGCACGAGTTCCTGCCGCACAGCGAGGAAGACCTGGTCGCGGTCGCCGAGGCCACCGGTCTCGATTCCGCCAAGCTGATGCGCCGCGCCCGCGAGCTGCATGAGAGCAATCCGATGCTCGGCCATCGCGGCTGCCGCCTGGGCATCAGCTACCCGGAAATCTACGAGATGCAGGTCCGGGCCATCGTCGAGGCCGCCTGCGAGATCGCCAAATCGGGCAAGCCTGCCCCGGTCCCGGAAATCATGCACCCGCTGGTCGGCAAGGGCACGGAGATGAAGTTCCTCCGAGACCTGACTGACCGCACGGCCAAGGCGGTTCTCACCGAACAGGGCCTGGACCTGCCCTATCTTGTCGGCACCATGATCGAGCTGCCCCGCGCCGCCCTGCGGGCCGCCGACCTGGCCGAGAACGCCGAGTTCTTCAGCTTCGGCACCAACGACCTGACCCAGACGACGTTCGGCATCAGCCGCGACGACGCCGGCAAGTTCCTCAACGACTACATCGAAAAGGGCATCTTCGAGCGCGATCCCTTCGTCAGCCTCGACCAGGAAGGCGTCGGCGACCTGATCCGTCTCGCCGCCGAGCGGGGCCGGGCGGTGCGTCCCGACGTGAAACTGGGCATCTGCGGCGAGCATGGCGGCGATCCGGCCTCCATCGCCTTCTGTGAAGAGGTCGGCCTCGACTACGTCAGCTGCTCGCCCTTCCGCGTGCCCATCGCCCGGCTGGCGGCGGCCCAGGCGGCCCTGGCGAAGAAGGGGTAACCCCCCTTCCGCTTCCCCGGCGAAGGCCGGGGCCCAGAGTCTGCCGCTGCTCTCACGGACCTATCAACGGTCTGGGGTTCCTTGGTCTGGGCCCCGGCCTTCGCCGGGGAAGCGGAAACTGTAGGAAGCTTGGCCAATGTCGACGGAGCCTGAACCGACAACCCGGAAGATGAAGCTCATCTTCCTCTACGGCCCGGCGGCCTGCGGCAAGCTGACGGTGGCCCGTGAGCTTGCCGCCCGCACCGGCTGGAAGCTGTTCCACAACCACCTGACGATCGACCTGTTGACCAGCGTCTTCGAGTTTGGCCATCCAGGCTTTGTCCGCCTGCGGGAGACCATCTGGCTAGGCATGTTCGAGGAGGCGGCGCGAGCAGGCGTGTCGCACCTGATCTTCACCTATGCGCCCGAACGAACGGTCACCGAGGCCTTCCTTCCGGCTGTCGAGCGGGTGATGGCCGAGGCCGGGGGAGAGGTGGTCTATATCCATCTCGACTGCCCGCGTGAGACCGTCGAGGCCCGCATCACCGATCCGTCCCGCCGCGCCTTCGGAAAGATCGCCGACCTCAATCTCTATCGCAGCCTGAAGGCCTCCGGCGCCCTCGACGGACCGACCCCGTCCAGCCCGGCCCTGACCATCGACACCGCCGCCTCCTCGCCCGCGCAGTCGGCGGAGACCATTCTCCGGGCCCTGGGGTGGTCGGAAGATCGGAAGGGGGCCTGACAAGGGCCAGCCATGGCGGCAGCTTCATTTTCCGCTTCCCCGGCGAAGGCCGGGGCCCAGAGTCTTCCGCTGCTCTCATGGACCTATCAATGGTCCTGCGTTCCTTGATCTGGGCCCCGGCCTTCGCCGGGGAGGCGGGGTATTGGATAGTGGGGTCAAAGGGGGGCTAATGCGGTTATCTGGCCATGGTTGACGGCCTCATTCTCCGCTTCCCCGGCGAAGGCCGGGGCCCAGAGTCTGCCGCTGCTCTCATGGAGCTATCAACGGTCCGAAGCCGTTTGATCTGGACCCCGGCCTTCGCCGGGGAGGCGGGGTATTGGATCGTGCGGCAAAACGGGAGCTAACGGAATTATCCGGCCATGGCTGATGGCCTCATCTCCCGCTTCCCCGGCGAAGGCCGGGGCCCGGAGTCTGCCGCTGCTCTCATGAATCAATCCACGGTTCGGAAACCTCTGATCTGGACCCCGGCCTTCGCCGGGGAGGCGGGGGAGGGCCGATAGGCTAAAAGCTGCTGACAGGGCCGCTCCAGCGTGGCCAGCTGTCGGTCAATGGGGGAGAGTCCATGACGGTCAAGACGCCGAACAACGCCATTATCATCCTGCTCGACAGTCTCAACCGGCATATGCTCGGAGCCTATGGCGGGACCGAGTTCGAGACCCCCAACCTTGACCGCTTCGCCGCGCGGTCGGTGCGCTTCAACAACCACTACACCGGCTCTCTGCCCTGCATGCCGGCCCGGCACGACATCCTCTGCGGGGCCCTCGACTTCCTCTGGCGGGCCTGGGGCTCGGTGGAGATCTGGGAGGAGGCCATCACCGCCGCCCTGACCCGGGCCGGCGTCGCCACCCAGTTGATCAGCGACCATCCGCACCTGTTCGAGACTGGCGGCGAGAACTACCACACCGACTTCACCGCCTGGGCCTATGAGCGGGGCCATGAGGGCGACGCCTGGAAGACCCGCCCGGACCCCAGCTGGGCCGGCGCCCCGCGCTTTGGCCGTGGCCACATGCCCTACGACAACTCGCGCGGCTGGTTCCGCGACGAGGCCGACTTCCCGGGACCAAAGACCATGGCCGCCGCCGCCCGATGGCTGGATGACAACGCCGGCCATCATGACCGCTTCATGCTGTTCATCGATGAGTTCGACCCGCACGAACCCTTCGACACCCCCGAGCCCTGGGCCTCGAAATATGACCCGGACTGGGAGGGCCCGCACCTGATCTGGCCGCCCTATATGCAGGGGGCGATCGCCAAGGGCGTGCTCAGCGAGCGCGACGCCCGCCAGCTGCGCGCCAGCTATGGCGGCAAGTTGTCGATGATCGACCACTGGCTGGGCAAGGTGCTGGACGCCGTCGATCGCCACGGCCTGTGGGACGACACCCTGATCATGGTCTGCACCGATCACGGCCACTACCTGGGCGAAAAGGACATCTGGGGAAAACCGGGCGTGCCGGTCTATCAGCCCCTGGCCCACATCCCCCTGATGATCAGCCATCCCGGCGTGGCGCCGGGGGAGCGAACCGCCCTGACGACGGCGGTCGATCTGCACGCCACCCTGCTGGACCTGTTCGGCGTCGCGGCCGCCCACCGCACCCATGGCCGGTCGCTGATGCCGGTGCTGCGCGGGGAGGCGGAGGGCGTGCGCGACTGGCTGCTGACCGGGGTCTGGGGCCGGGAGGTGCATCTGGTGACGGACCGCTACAAATACGCCCGCGGACCGGTCGGCCAGAATGCGCCGCTGTCGATGCTGTCCAATCGCTGGTCGACCATGCCCACCCATGTGGTCAGCCGCGACGAGGCCCTGCCGCCGCCGGACGACCGCGCCTTCCTCGACCGCATGCCCGGATCGGCCATCCCGGTGATCCACCAGACCTGGCAGGCCGGCGACGCCATTCCCTTCTGGGCGCGGTTCAAACCGTCCGGTCACCGTCTGTTCGATCTGGTCGCCGATGCGGACGAGGAAACCAACCTGGCCGGCACGCCCCTGGAAGCCGAGGCGGTCGCGCTGCTGACCCGGGCGCTGCGGGAGCTCGAGGCGCCCGCCAGCCAGTTCGAGCGGCTGGGGCTGTAGCCCCAAGCCCGTCATCCCGGCCGAAGCGCAGCGTAGAGCCGGGACCTAGAGCATGTCGGGGCGAAGTGTACGCGGTTCGCCCGCCCGGACATGCTCTAAATGTTTGATTCTAGACCCTTTTGATCAGGTTTTGATGCGTACATCAAAACCTGATCAAAAGGGTCTAGGGGTCTCGCTGCTGCAACCGCCCGCGCGGCGGCCCTGGGTCCCGGAGCCCGCTGCGCGGGTCCGGGAATATGGAGAGAAGCATCCACCCTCACCCTGTCCGCGAATTCACCTGACAAGCCGCGGTTCCCGTGGCCTCATCCTGTCACACTGTCCGGGGAGGGACCTGCCATGGCCAAGTTCGACGCCGCCGCGGAGACGGCGCGCTATCTCGCCACCCTGCCTCCAGAAGCCCACGCCAAGGCCACCGCCTATACCCAGGGCGGACACTGGCTGTTGCTCTGGGGCGCCTTGATCTCCCTGGTCATCGCCTGGCTGGTGGTGCGCTCGGAGGTGCTGAGCAATCTGCGCCGCCGCATCGAGGGCGGACGCAACCGGCCCTGGCTGTCGGCGCTGGTGGTGCTGCTGGTCGCCGAGGCGGCCATGGGTCTGGTCCGACTGCCCTGGACCATCTATTCCAACTGGTGGCGCGAGAAGCAGTACGGTCTGACCAGCCAGGCTCTCGGCGGCTGGCTGGGTGAGTGGGCCATGGGTTTTGGTCTCAGCCTGGTGTTCACCACCCTGTTGCTGCTGGTCTTCTACTGGCTGCTTCGCCGTGCGCCGCGCACATGGTGGATCTGGGCCTCAGGCGTGGCCGTGGTCTTCCTGGGCGTCGTTCTGCTGGCGGCCCCGATCTTCATCGAGCCGCTGTTCAACAAATACACGCCCGCGCCGCCCGGACCGGTGCGCGACGCGGTGGAGGAAATGGCCCGGGCCAACGGCATCCCGCCGGACAAGATCTTCGTCTACAACGGCTCCAAGCAGTCCAATCGCTACACGGCCAATGTCTCCGGGCTGTTCGGCTCGGCCCGGGTTGCGATGAGCGACACCATGTTCAAGGCCGGCGCCGATCTGGCGGAGGTGCGGGGCGTGGTCGGACATGAGATGGGCCACTACGCCCGCCATCATATCCTCTGGCAGATGGGGGCCATGAGCCTGCTGATGGTTCTGGCCCTGTGGCTGGTCGACCGGCTGTTTCCGCTGTTCGCCCGGCTGATGGGCGCGACCCAGGTCAAGGGCATTTCCGATCCGGCCGGCTATCCGGTGTTCACCGCTGTCCTGGTGGTGATCGGGTTGCTTGGCACGCCGGTGATCAACACCCTGATCCGCCTGGGCGAAAGCGACGCCGACAACTATTCCCTGCAGATCGCCCGCGAGCCGGACGGCCTGTCCAGGGCCCTGGTCAAGACCATCGAGTATCGCGCCGCCACCCCATCGAAGCTGGAAGAGGTGATCTTCTATGACCACCCCGCCGTCGGAAACCGGGTGCGCAACGCCATGGACTGGAAGGCCAGGGAGCTGGCCGCGGGCCGGACCGTGCCCTGAGCTGAACCGCCGTCATCCCGGCCGCAGCGCGCAGCGCGGAGAGCTGGGACCCACGAGAGCGCGCTGTTCGGAGCGCCCTTGCGCCGGCCCCTGGGTCCCGGATCGCCCTGGGGGCGTCCGGGATGACGGCTGACTCCTAACCCTCGGGCGGATACGCGCGAACGCGTCCGGCCGGATCCTCAATGGTTCCCTCGGCCAGATAGGCCGGCCCGATGGGAACCTTGCCGTGGCCGTCCGGGATGTCGAGGATGTAGGTGGGCTGGCAGAGGCCCGAGACCGCGCCGCGCAAGGCCCGCATGATCGCCTGGCCGTCCTCGATGCTGGTCCGCAGATGGCCGGTGCCGGGGGCGAGGTCCATGTGGTGCAGGTAGTAGGGCTTGATCCGTGTCTCGACGAAGGCGCGCATCAGGGCGCCCAGCGTTTCGGGGTCGTCGTTGATCCCCTTGAGCAGCACGGTCTGGCTGACCATGGCGACGCCGCCGTCGACCAGCCGGGCGCAGGCGGCCCGCGCGGCGGGGCTGAGTTCGCGGGGATGGTTGGCGTGCAGGGCGACCCAGGTGGTCAGGGCCGGCGCGCGCAAGGCCTGCACCAGGTCCTCGGTCACCGCGTCCGGCGTCACCACCGGAATGCGGGTGTGGATGCGGGCGATTTTCACATGAGGAATGGCCGACAGCCGGTCCATGACCTCCTTCAGGCGGCGCGGCGACAGCACCAGCGGATCGCCGCCGGTCAGGATCACCTCCCAGATGTCGGGACGCCCGGCGATGTAGGCCAAGGCCGCGTCCAGCTGGGCGGCGTCCAGATTGCCATGGCCTTCGGGCCCAACCATCTCGCGGCGAAAGCAGAACCGGCAATAGACGGCGCAGGTGTGGGTCAGTTTCAGCAGCACCCGGTCGGGATAGCGATGCACGATCCCGGCGACCGGACTGTGGGCGGCGTCGCCGATCGGATCGGCCCGCTCGATGGCGGTCGTGCTCAGCTCGGCTTCCTGCGGCAGGAACTGGGCGGCGATCGGGTCGGCCGGGTCTTCGGGCGCGATCAGCTCGGCCATGCCCGGCGTCACGGCGATGGCATAGCGCCTGGCCACGGCCTCCAGCGCCGCCCGCCGCTCCGGCGCGACCAGACCGGCGTTCGCCAGGTCGGTCAGGGTGCGCAGGGTCGGGGCGGCGGTCATCGCGGGGATATGGCGCCCTGTGCGACCGGCGTCCACTGCACCTGGTCGATGCGCGCGGCTCCGGTGGCCAGCATCACCAGCCGGTCAAAGCCCATGGCGCAGCCGCTGGCCGGCGGCATCAGGGCCAGGGCGGCCAGGAAATCCTCGTCGATCGGATAGCGCTCGCCATAGATGCGGGCCTTTTCCTCCATCTCGATCTCGAACCGCCGCCGCTGCTCGACGGGGTCGGTCAGTTCGCCGAAGGCGTTGGCCAGCTCGACCCCGCAGGCATAGAGCTCGAACCGCTCGGCCACGCGGGGATCCGACGGCTTGGGACGGGCCAGCGCCGCCTCGCTGACCGGGTATTCGCAGAGGATGGCCGCCCGGCCGTCGCCGAGGTTGGGCTCGACCGTCTCGACCAGCAGCCGGCTGAAGATGTCCGCCCAACTGTCGTCGGCGGCCACCCGCGTGCCCCGCGCCGTCGCCTGGGCGGCCAGGGCCTCCCTGTCCGTCTGCCCGGTCGCGGACACGGTGGCCAGTAGATCGACCCGGGCGAACCGGTCCAGAGCCTCCGCGACCGTGATCCGCTCCGGCGCCGCGAAGGGGTCGCACCGCCGACCGCGAAACGTCAGGGCGTTGCTTTGCGCCGTCTGCGCCGCCAGGGCCAGCAGGGCGGTGCAGTCGTCCATCAAAGCCTCATAGGGCTCCCCTGTCCGATACCATTCCAGCATGGTGAACTCGGGGCTGTGCAGCGGGCCGCGCTCGCGGTTCCGCCACACCCGGGCCAGATCGAAGATGCGCGTCTCGCCGGCGGCCAGCAGCTTCTTGGCGGCGAATTCCGGCGAGGTGTGCAGATACATGGCCGAGGCCTCGCCCGCCGGGGTCAGGGCCCGGGTCTCGAAGGCGTGCAGATGCGCCTCGTTGCCTGGAGAGACCTGCAGGGCGGCCGCCTCGACCTCTATGAAGTCCCGCGCGCCGAACCAGTCGCGCACCGCCGCGGTGATGCGGTTGCGGGCGATCAGGAACGGTCGGCGATCCTGGTGGCGGTCCGGCGCCCACCAGGGGGAAGAGGGGGTCATGACGATGATGGGCCCAAGGGTGGCGGATTCATTCGCGAACCTATAGAGAGCGGCCCAACCGAACAAAACGGAATCGAGCGCGAAGCGCCGTCCGCAGTCACGAGGATACTATGCCCAAGGTCGCCGCCAGCTCGCTCCGCAAGGGCGCCGTCGTTGATGTCGATGGCAAGCTCTATGTCGTTCTCAGCGTGGACAACATCCACCCCGGCAAGGGCACGCCGGTCACCCAGCTGGACATGCGCCGCATTTCCGACGGCGTGAAGGTGTCCGAACGCTACCGCACGACCGAGCAGGTCGAGCGCGCCTTCGTCGACGAGCGCGAGCACACCTTCCTCTACCAGGATGGCGAAGGGTTCCACTTCATGAACCCCGAGACCTTCGACCAGTATGTCGTCCCCGAGGACATGATCGCCGACAAGGCCCAGTGGCTCAGCGACGGCATGACCGTCTTCCTGTCGATCCACGAGGGCAACCCCATCGCCATGGAACTGCCGGCCCGCGTGACCTTCGAGATCACCGAGACCGAGCCGGCGATGAAGGGCCAGACGGCGTCCTCGTCCTACAAGCCCGCCACGCTGAGCAACGGCGCCCGGGTCATGGTGCCGCCCTACATCGGCGTCGGCACCCGCATCGTCATCCTGACCGAAGACGGCAGCTACTACGAACGCGCCAAGGACTAGGGCGCGTTCAACCGTTGAAGGCCGGGCGGCGACCCGCCCAGGGCGCGGCCTGCTCAAGCTGGCCCGCCAGCCGGAACAGGGCGGCCTCGTCCGCCGGTCGCCCGACGAACTGCACGCCGATCGGCAGACCGGCCTTGCTCATGCCCAGCGGCACGCTCATCGCCGGCTGACCGGTGACGTTGAACAGCTGGGTGTTGGTCATGAAGGCGAACAACCGGTCGGCATAGCCGCCCAGATCCAGCGGCTCGCCCCGCAGGCTGCCCTTGCGGATCGGCGGCGATCCCAGCGTCGAGCACAGCAGAACATCGAAGCCCTGCATCGACCGGGCGACGGCCCGTCCCGCGGCATGGGCGGTCTGCATGGCCTGGACGTATTCGGCGCCGCTCACCCGGGCGCCGCGACCGGCCATGGCATGGGTCACGATATCAACCTCGTCGTCCTGCAGCGGCCGTCCCCGGCGGCGGGTTTCGGCGTCCAGGGTGGCGGCGATGCTGGCGGCGATGACCGAGCCGGCGGCGGCGCGCATGGCCTCGAAATCGACGGTGAGGCTGATCTCTTCAACCTCATGACCCAGATCCCGGCACAGACGCGCCGCATCGGCCGCGGCGGCGGCGCATTCGGGATCGATTGTCTCGCCGGCCACGCCGCCGGGGATGAAGCCGATCCTCAGCTTGCCCGGGTCGCGCGACACCTCCTCAAGGAACGGACGCTGCGGCGGCGCGGCCCAATAGGGATCGCCATCGACCGGTTGGCAGGTCGCATCCAGCAGGGCGGCGCTGTCCCTCACGCTCCAGGTCACCGCATGCTGGATGGAAAAGCCGCCCCAGCCCTCATCGGCGGGCGCGAAGGAGGTCCGGCCGCGTGAGGGCTTGAGCCCGAACAGGCCGCAGCAGGAGGCCGGGGTGCGGATCGAACCGCCCCCGTCGCTGGCGTGGGCCGCCGGAACGATCCCGCCCGCGACGGCCGAGGCGGCGCCGCCGGACGATCCGCCGGGCGTGTGCTCAAGGCTCCAGGGGTTGAGCGTCGGACCGAACAGCTCCGGCTCGGTTACCGGTTCCAGCCCGAACTCGGGGGTGTTGGTCTTGCCGAAGATGACCAGCCCCGCCTTGCGATAAGCTGTGACAATGGCGCTGTCGGCCGGCGAGATCACGTCCTTCAGCAGGCGCGACCCGGACGTCGTCGCCGTTCCCGCCACCTGGGCGCCGATGTCCTTGATCAGCCAGGGAACGCCGCCCAGCGGACCGGACGGCGTTCCCTTCGCGACCTCGGCCCGGGCCTGATCGACCAGCGAGAGCGTCACGGCGTTGAGGGTCGGATTGACCGCCTCCATCCGGGCGATGGCCGCTTCCAGCACCTCGGCGGCCGAGACCTCGCCGCCGGCGACAAGCCCCGCTAGCCCCACCGCGTCCTGCGCCTGATAGTCCTGCTGGTTCATGGCCCGCTTCCATCCCCGTTTCCCGTTGTTACCGGCAGGCTAGAGCGGGTTTCGGGGCGTGGAAACCGGGAATCGGATCAGCGGGGGGCCATGCGGATCGCGCCGTCGAGGCGGACGTCCTCGCCGTTGAAGTAGCCGTTGGTGATCATCTCATGCGCCAGGGCGGCGTACTCTTCCGGTCGGCCAAGGCGCTTGGGGAAGGGGACCTGGGCGGCCAGGGCGGCCTTCACATGCTCGGGCGCGCGGGCCAGAAGCGGGGTGTCGAAGATGCCGGGCAGGATGGTGTTGACCCGAATGCCCTCGCTGGACAGGTCACGGGCGACGGTCAGGGTGAGGCCGACGATGCCGGCCTTCGAGGCGGTGTAGGCGACCTGGCCGATCTGGCCATCCTCGGCGGCCACGCTGGCGGTGTTGACGATGGCGCCCCGGTCGCCGTCTTCCAGCGGGTCCAGGGTCAGCATGCCGGCGGCGCTGCGGGTGATGCATCGGAAGGTGGCGATCAGGTTGATCTGCAGGATGCGCTCGAAGTTCTCCAGCGGGTATTCCTTGATCTCTCCGGTCTGCTTGTCACGCGACACCGTCTTGGCGCCGCCGCCGACCCCGGCGCAGTTGACCAGGATGCGCTCCTGGCCATGCGCGGCGCGGGCCTTGGCGAAGGCGGCGGTGACCGCCGCGTCATCAGTGACATTGACCTCGCAGAAGGTCCCGCCGATCTCCTTCGCCAGCGCCTCGCCCAGTTCGGCGTTGAGGTCGAAGATGGCGACGCGGACGCCTTCCTTCGCCAGGCGGCGAGCGGTCGCGGCGCCGAGGCCGGAGGCGCCTCCGGTGATGACGGCGGCGATGGAGGAGTCGAGATGCATGGCGGTCTCCCTGGCGATTTTGTTGAACGTTCGGCCAATAGGCACAGGCCGGCCCCGTCGTCGACCGTGACCCAACGGCGCCCCTTGTTCGTTTGATCCGATCAGGACGCCGCGGCCGTCCAGGCCAGGGGCCCCCCGGTCGGAAGCCGGTCAATTCTCCATTGCACTCTTGCGCCGGGGCGGCTTCTCTCAGGGGCGTTGGCGTTGATTTCAGTGTGGTGAGAGTTTGAGTCGCAGCGCCGGGCCGGACGCCCCCGATCCCCTGACCCCATGGCTCGACGCCCCCGGCGAGGTTGCCGAGGACATTCGCAGCGGCTCGCGGGCCTATGACGACACCTTCACCAAGAGCATCGTCGGCTATGGCTACCTGAAGCCGGATCGGCTTGGTCTGGCGCTGCTGGCCCGGGACGGCGCCCTGGTTTTCGCCAACGCCAGCTTCGAGGCGTCGGTCGAGGCGGCCATGATCGACAGGGCGGCCATGGACGCCGCCCTCGCAGGCGACCGCGTGGTCATCAGCCGGTCGGAACCCGCCGACGGCGCCGGCGCTTCGGTGACCATGGCCTATGGGCCCGTCGCCCTGGCCCGGGGATGGGCGCTTCCCGAGGACAGTCTGCGTCAGCTGGAGAAGACGCCCTGCGCGGTCGTGGTGCTGGCGATCGCCGGCGCCGACACCCTGGAGTCGCTGTCGGACGCCTGTGACAGTTTCGGGCTGACGCCGGGCGAGACCCGGGTCGTGATCGGCCTGATCGCAACCGGAAACCTGCGGGACGCCGCGCGGCAGGCCGGGGTCGGCTATGGCACCGCCCGCAAGGCGGTGTTCGAGGCCATGCGCCGCATGGGCGTCACCCGGCAGACGGCGATGGTCGAGCGGCTGCTGAAGCTTTCGCTGGGAGTCTGGCCGGTCGGACGGGAGGGCGACGCGGTTCTGTCCGACACCTGGGGGCTGACAGCCCGGCAGGGCGCGCTGGCCTATCGGGTCTCGGTCGGCATGTCCCGCACCGAGGCGGCCCGGGCCACCGGCGTGTCCGAGGCGGTGGCCAAGAAGGAACTGGCGGCGGTGTTCGCCGCCCTGGGCGTCAATTCCATGGCCGCCCTTTCGCGGTTCGTGGTCGAGGCCCGCGCCCTGTCGATGTTGACCGACGTGATCGCCGGCGGCCTGCGGCAGGGTGATGAGGTGATCGAGCCGCTGCGCATCCTGCCAAGACCCGATGGCTCCTTCATCGGCTTCAGCGACTATGGTCCCCGATCCGGGGCGCCGGTGCTGGTGCTGCACAGCAGTTCCTCGACCCGGCCGGTTCCGCGCCGCCTGGTCCGGGCCCTGCACGCGGCCCGCTTCCGGCCCATTGCCATAGACCGGCCGGGCTTTGGCATGACCGATCCGCGCCGGGCCGCGGATCATCCCGATCCCTTCGACGCCGCCTGTCCCGACATCGCCCGGGTTCTGGACGCCCTGAAGATCGAGCGCATCGACGTGATCGCCCGGGGCGGCGCCCAGGTCGCCATGGCCATGGCCGCGCGAATGCCCGAACGCATGGGGCGGGTGATCCTGATCAACCCCGATCCGCCGACCCGGCCCGATGAGCGCCGGCGCGGGCCCATTCGCGCGGTCAAGGAACTGTTCTTCCGGCGGCCGGAACTGATCGAGCTGTTCGCCAACACCATGGCCGCCCACATCTCGGAAGATCGCGCCCGGCAGGTCATCGCGCGGCTGGTGGAGGGCAGCGCAGTCGACACCGCCGCCATGGCCGATCCGTTGAACTACGCCGACTTCTATCGCGGCATCCGCATGTTCATGACCGGCCGGGCGGTCGGCTATGTGCGCGAGCAGATGGCCATGACCCGTTCCGACCCGCCGCCGCTGTCGGACGCCTCCGACTGGCGGGTCTTCATCGGCGCGGCCGACCCGCTGCATGATCATCGCCATGTGGACGCCTACTGGCGGGGTCTGCTGCCTGGGGCCCGGTTCGAGACCATCGCCGACGGCGGCCGCTTCATCGCCATGACCCACGCCGACCGGATCGTTGCCAGCCTGTCGGCAGAGGCCGTGTCGTCCTGAGGGTCGCGGGAGAAATCCGGGGTTTGAAAAGGAAGCTCTTGGGCGACCCAACGTCAGGTCCCTAGATTTGCTCCTGTTGTCTCTGGAACGGGAAGATCGCCATGAAAGTCGCCGCCGTCAAAGCCCCGGGCGGGCTGGACAAGATCGTCATCGAAGAGCGTGACCGGCCCACTCCCGGCCATGGGGAGATCCTCGTCAGGGTTCGCGCCAGCTCGCTGAATTTCCACGACTTTGCCGTCGTCGCCGGGATGATCAAGACGCCGGACGGCCGCATCCCGATGTCCGACGGCGCCGGCGAGGTGGTGGATACCGGGCCCGGAACCAGCCGCTTCAAGGTCGGCGACCATGTGTTGTCGACCTTCTTCCCCAACTGGCCCGCAGGCGGCCCGACCCTGCCGCGACTGATCGGCGTTCCCGGCGACAATGCCGACGGCTTCGCGGCGGAATATGTCGCCATGCCGGAATCCGCCTTCACCCGCCTGCCGAAGGGCTACAGCTTCGCCCAGGCGGCCACCCTGCCGTGCGCCGCCCTGACCGCCTGGCGGGCCTTGATGGTCGAGGCGCAGATCAAGCCCGGCGACATTGTCCTGACCCAGGGGACCGGCGGGGTGTCGATCTTTGCGCTGCAGCTGGCCAAGGCGGCCGGGGCGACGGTGATCTCGACCTCGTCCTCGCAGGACAAGCTGGACCGGCTCAAGGCCCTCGGCGCCGACCATCTGATCAACTACCGCGAGGAAGCCAACTGGGGCCAGGCGGCCATGAGCCTGACCGAGGGGCGCGGCGTCGATGCGGTGGTGGAGATCGGCGGGCCGGGCACCCTGACCCAGTCGATCCATGCCTCGCGGATCGGCGGCCACATCTCCCTGATCGGCGTTCTGACCGGAGTGTCCGGCGAGGTGCCGACCGCGCTTGCGATGTCGAAAAACGTCGCGATCAAGGGCATCACCGTGGGCTCGCACCAGGACCAGGTCGACATGATCGCCGCCATCGAGGCCAACGGGATCGAGCCGGTTATCGATTCCAGCTATCCGCTGGACCAGATCTCGGCCGCCTTCGCCCACCAGATTTCGCAGAAGCACTTCGGCAAGATCTGTCTGGAGTTCTAGGCGCGGCGCGGAACAAAGCTCTGGATTTACGCTGTAAGACAGGCGACTGTGCGGCCCCGTTCAAGGAGCCGTTGCATGAATCCCCAGGCCGAGTTCGACATCATCGTCTATGGCGCCACCGGTTTTACCGGTCGGCTCGTCGCTGAGTATCTGGCCGGGCGCTATGGTGTCGGCGGCGCGGTCAAATGGGCGATGGCCGGGCGCAGCGCCGACAAGCTGGCGGCGGTTCGGGACGAGATCGGCGCGCCGGCCGACACCCCGCTGATCGTGGCCGACGCGGCTGATCTGGCCTCGCTCAAGGCCATGGTGACCAGGGGCAAGGCGATACTGACCACCGTGGGCCCCTATCAGCTCTACGGCAGCGAGCTGGTCGCCGCCTGCGTCGCAGCCGGAACCGACTATCTCGACCTGTCGGGCGAGCCCACCTGGATGGCGCAGATGATCGCCGCGCACGAGGCCGCGGCGAAGGCGTCCGGCGCCCGGATCCTGTTTTCCTGCGGCTTCGATTCCATTCCCTTCGAACTGGGCGTGTTCTGGACCCAGGACATCGCCCGCAAGCGCCTCGGCCACCCCGTCAGCCGCATCAAGGGGCGGGTGCGCTCGATGCAGGGCGGCCTGTCTGGCGGAACCGCGGCCAGCGGCGCCGCGACCATGGCGGCGATACAGAAGGACCCGTCGCTCGCGGGTCTGATGTTCGATCCCTTCGCCCTGACCCCCGGTTTCAAGGGGCCGGCCCAGCCGGACGGCATGACCCCGCACCGGGACGAGGACCTGGGTCAGGAGGTCGGACCGTTCATGATGGCGACCATCAACACCAAGAACATCCACCGCTCCAACATGCTGCAGGCCTATGCTTACGGGTCCGACTTTGCCTATGACGAGATGTCGGTGATCACCCCCGGCGCCCAGACCGAGTTCACCAGCCTGGGCGGCGAGGGCATGCCCAAGCCGGGGGAGGGGCCCAGCAAGGCTCAGCGTGAGGCGGGCTTCTACGATCTGCTGTTCATCGGCCTGGACAAGGACGGGCGGCAGGTGCGGGGGTCCGTCCATGGCGACAGGGACCCGGGTTATGGCTCGACCTCGAAGATCATCGCCGAGACCGCCATCTGCCTGGTCCAGGACGCGGCCGATGTGCCGGGCGGCGTCTGGGTTCCCGGGGCGGCGCTGGGGCAGAAGCTTGTCGACCGGCTCCAGGCCAATGCCGGCCTGACCTTCAGGGACGAGACGGTCTGATCAGTTCGGCAGGCGTTGCCGGACGGGCCTGCCGCCCTAGATGCGTTCGTCGATGCGACGGGCGATGCGATGAAGGCCAAACGGAAGTCCGACCTGCCGGAGAAGCTATGCGCGGTGTGCCGGCGGCCTTTTTCGTGGCGGCGCAAATGGGCGTCGTGCTGGGATGAGGTGCGCTACTGCTCCGACCGTTGCCGCGGCCAGCGCGGTCGAGCCGGTGACCGGGCCTTGGGCGAGCCCGCGCGTCCGTGACCATCGTCAAACCTGAAGATGGGTCAGAGGCCGGCGTTCTGCGCCTGGTCCTTGGCGACCAGGTTTCGGATGGCCTGTCTGCCCTGAGTGACCTCGATCCCGCGAGGGACGTAGTGCTGATGGCGGAGGTGCGTGGCGAGGCTACCTATGTGCGCCATCACAAGCAGAAGATCGCCATGATCTTCGCGGCCATGCGCGGCCACGCCGGGCGTCTGGCCGCCAGGGGAGTCGAAGTTCGCTACGTGCGGATCGACGATGCCGACAACAGTCACACCATCGTCGGGGAACTGGGGCGGGCGCTCGAGGCGACCGGTTGCAACCGGGTCGTCATGACCGAATGCGGCGAGTGGCGGCTCGCCAAGGCCCTTGAGGCCTTCGCCGACAGCGCTCCGGTTCCGGTCGAGATCCGAGAGGATCACCTGTTCATCTGCTCCCATGAGGCCTTCCGGCGCTGGTCCGGAGACCGTCGCCAGCTGCGCATGGAGTATTTCTATCGCGAGATGCGGCGTCAGACGGGGCTGTTGATGGATGGCGCCAAGCCCGTCGGCGGACAGTGGAACTACGACGCCGACAATCGCAACCGGCTGCCGAAGGGACTGCGGCCGCCGGCGAGGCCGCGGACGGCGCCGGGCGAGATCACCCTGGGCGCCATCGCCGACGTCGAGCGACTGTTCCCGGACCATTTCGGCGATCTGGACGGCTTTGGCTGGCCGACCACGCCGGCGGAGGCGGAAACCGCCCTCGATGACTTCCTGAGCAACATCCTGCCGGGCTTTGGCGACTGGCAGGACGCCATGGCCGAGGGCGAGCCGTGGATGTGGCACGGACTGATCTCGACGGCGCTCAACATCGGCCTGCTCGACCCGCTCGAAACCTGTCGGCGGGCGGAGGCCGCCTACCGAAATGGCGATGCGCCCCTCAACGCCGTCGAGGGCTTCATTCGCCAGATCCTCGGCTGGCGCGAGTTTGTCCGGGGCGTCTACTGGCTGAAGATGCCGGAGTATGGCCTGAGGAACGCGCTCGGCGCCGACCGCGACCTTCCCTGGTTCTTCTGGTCCGGCCAGACCGATATGGCCTGTGTCGCCGACACCGTGGAATCCACCCGCCGCAACGCCTATGCCCATCACATCCAGCGCCTGATGGTGACCGGCAACCTGGCCATGCTGTTGGGGGTCGATCCGGACCAGGTGGACGCCTGGTACATGACCGTCTTCGCCGACGCCTTCGACTGGGTTGAGATGCCCAATACGCGCGGCATGGCGACCTTCGCCGACGGCGGCATCGTCGGCTCCAAGCCCTATGCGGCGTCGGGCGCCTACATCAGCCGCATGAGCGACTACTGCGGCCCCTGCCGCTATGACGTGAAGGCCAGGAGCGGTGAGGGCGCCTGTCCCTTCAATCGCCTGTACTGGGGTTTTCTGGAGCGAAACCGCGGGGTCCTCGCCGGCAACGCCCGCGTGGCCATGCCCTATCGGACGCTGGACGGATTCGGCGAGGACCGGCGCAAGGCGCTGCTCGCCGAAGCCGAGGAGACCCGTCTGTCGCTGGGGGCTATTCCGACGACGAAGGCCGTCACCGCTATCGAATGAAGGAGTCGCGCTTCAAAGCGGCCCACATTACGGACCACCACCCCTGAGGGGACGGCGCCAATGATCTGCAAGGAATAATGGTGGGTGTACAAGGATTCGAACCTTGGACCCGCTGATTAAGAGTCAGCTGCTCTACCAACTGAGCTATACACCCGTATCGACCTATCGGGCGTACCCGGCGGCGAGGGCGCGGAACATAGTCGAAAATTATCAGGAAGCAAGGCGTTATTCTTGGCCAGACGAGACATCACCGGGGCGGTGGATTTTCCCTATCTGGAAGGCTTCGCGGCCGGGGACCAGGAGGTGGTCGACGAGGTGCTCAATCTGTTTCGTGAGCAGGCGGCGATCTGGTCGCGGATGCTGGCGCCCGACAGCGACGGCTGGCGCGACGCGGTTCACACACTCAAGGGGGCAGCGCGGGGCATCGGGGCCAACGCCCTGGGCGATGTCTGCGAACGGGCCGAGCGCGACGGCGCCGGCGTGCTGCCGGCCGTGCATGCGGCGCTGGATGCGGCCCTGCTGGATGTCGCCGCCTACCAGCACGAGCAGGCGCTGAAGTCGCTGAAAGGCTAGTCCCGGTCGGCTGTCAGGCAAGCTCCCGTCTTCCGCTCTTCCCGGCAAAGGCCGGGATCCGGATTCGGCCGCCCTGTTGGTGGAGTCGTCCTGACTGGATGGCGTTCAGGCGGCTGGGCCCCGGCCTTCGCCGGGGTGAGCGGCGGGAAGGCGGATCAGGTCACCGCCTGTCGCCTGGACCTAGTCCCGGGTGCGGTCCCAGACGTCGAACTCATAGGCGATGCAGCGGTCAACCAGGGTGCGCCAGACCGGTTCGGCGATGGCGTGGCTGAGGCCGGCCTCGCTGGCGGCGGCCTTGACCTTGGCGATCACGTCCTCGATGCGCGGCACATCGCGAACCACGCCCCGGTGCGGCTTGATGCGGGCGGCGGCGTCCATATAGCCCTGCCGTTCGGCCAGCAGCAGAACCAGCGCCCGGTCGAGGGCGTCAACGCCGACCCGGACCTCCGCCATCGTCGTGCAGTCGAGAGGGGCGACGCGGGCGTCGACCGGGATGGAAACGTCTTTGGGCATGAAGAACTCTAGATACCTGCGCCGTTGTCGAGGGTCTGGAGGGCGGCTTCGTGAGCGGCCGCCTCTTCCATCAGCCAGGAGACGAAGGCCTTGACCTGCGGCAGTCGTCCCTTGGTCTTGGGATGGACGACGTAATAGGCGAAGTCGACCGCCGTGGCGATCTGAATTGGCGTCACCAGACGGCCGGCGTCGAGATCGGCCTGGGCCAGGGTGCGCTTGGCCAGGGCCACGCCGCGACCGTTGACCGCCGCCTCGATGACCATGCTGGACTGGTTGAACCTTGGCCCCCGGGCGCCGTCGACCTCCTTGATGCCGCGCGCCGCCAGCCACATCGCCCAGTCGGGACAGCTGTCGTCGGCGTCGGGAGAGCCGTCATGCAGCAGGATGTGGTGGGCCAGATCCGAGGGGTCGCTGAGCGGATTTTCCGCCAGCAGGGCCGGGCTGACCACGGGAATCACCGTCTCGCTCATCAGTCGAACGACATCGAGCCCGGGATAGCGGCCGCCGCCGTAGCGAATAGCCAGGTCGACCTCGCCGGCGGCGAAATCGACAACCTCCATGCCCGCCGACAGCCAGACATCCACCTGGGGGTTGCGGGTCTCGAACTTGCCCAGGCGCGGCACAAGCCACTTGGCGGCGAAGGACGGGGCGGCGGTCAGGCTGAGCCGGCGGCCATCGACGGCGGCGGTCAGCAGGCTGGCGGCTTCGGCGAGGCGGTCAAACGCCTCGCGCAGGGCGGGGAGGGCGGTCTGGGCCGCGTCGGTCAGCAACAGCCCCTTGGGCGTGCGCTTGAACAGGGCCGCACCGACATAGTCCTCGAGGTTCTGGATCTGCTGCGAGACCGCCCCGGGCGTCACCGACAGCTCCTCGGCGGCGCGGCTGAAATTGAGGTGACGGGCCGCGGCCTCGAAGGCCCGGAGCGCATTCAGAGGCGGCAATCGACGCCGATGATCGGAAGGTTTTTCCATCCTAGTTTTCCTGAACACCCCGGCAGAAGTCCTAGTTTGCGAAGTGGTCTTCCCGGCCCCAATTTGCAAGCATCCGGAGGCGTAACGGCCCTTTTCGTCAACGGATGGCGGGCGAAGCGGACCCAATCGGGTCCGTTTCGCCCCTGAAACCGTCCTTATAGAGAAGCTAACACGCCATGTCCCGGCCATCCCGTCCCGCACCCTCAAGCCGCCGCTTGGTGGCCCTGAACGGTCCCGCCGCTGTTCCGGGAACGGTCTGGCTGGTCGGCGCCGGGCCTGGCGACCCTGACCTTCTGACGGTGAAGGCCGCCCGCATTCTCGGTGGCGCGGACGTGGTTGTGCACGACGGACTGGTGTCGGACGCAATTCTGGCCATGGCCCCGTCGCAGGCGCGGCTGATCAATGTCGCCAAGCGCAAGAGCCGCCACACCCTCCCTCAGAACGATATCAACCAGCTGCTTGTGGCCTTGGCCCTGCAGGGTCTGACCGTCGTTCGGCTCAAGGGGGGCGATCCCTTCATCTTCGGCCGCGGCGGCGAGGAGATGGCCGCCTGCCGCGCGGCCGCCGTCGACTGCCGGATCGTGCCCGGCGTCACCGCCGCCCTGGCCGCCAGCGCCTCGGCCGGCGCGCCCCTGACCCATCGCGGAGCGGCCCAGGCGGTGACCTTCGTCACCGGTCACGCCGCCCATGGCGAGCCCGACCTCGACTGGCCCGCCCTGGCCCGTGCCAACCAGACGGTGGTGATCTACATGGGTCTGACCACGGCGGCGGTCATCGCCGATCGCCTGATCGGCGCCGGACGCGACAGGGTGACCCCCGCCCTGGTGGTGGTCAACGCGAGCCGGGAGGACGAGCAACGCATCCCGACCACGCTGGGCGACCTGGCGAGCGCGGTTGAAGGGCTTTCAGGGCCGGCTCTTCTGATGGTCGGTGAGGCGATGGCGCTGGCGACGGCGAGAATCCTCCCTCGGGACTTCGTCCCGGGGGAGGGGGACCACGCAGTGGTGGAGGGGGCTGCGCCGGCCTTGAACGCTATTGCGCGGTCCTTCGGCGGCAGCGTTCATGATTTGCCGGATAGGGCGACGACGCCCCCTCCACCCCGCTTCGCGCGGTCCCCCTCCCCCGTCGCTGCGCGCCAGGGGAGGATCTCTTGAAAGCCCTGACCGCCAACCGCCTGATCGACGGCGAGGTCGTGTTCTGGCGCGCCGGCCAGTGGGTCGAGCGTTTCGCGGACGCCGACCTGTTCGCCGCCGACGACCCCGCCGCCACGGACGCCGAGGCCGCCGGCAAGGCCCAGCCCACCGTGGTGGTCGACGCATACCTGATCGACGTCGACCAGGGTCCGGCCGGACCGGCCCCGGTCAGCTACCGTGAACGCATCCGGGCCCTGGGGCCCACCAACGAGCCCGATCACGGCAAGCAGGCCGAGGGAGGCGAGGCCATCGCCGCCCTGCAGGCCGCCACCGGCGCCGCCCGCTCGACGGGCCGCGTCGACCTGATCCGCAGGAAGTAGCGCCATGTATCTGTACGACGCCATCGACAAGGACTTCCTGGCCGACCGGGCCAACGAGTTTCGCGGACAGGTCGCCCGCCGTCTGGCCGGGGAACTGACCGAGGACCAGTTCAAGCCTCTGCGGCTGATGAACGGCCTCTATCTGCAACTGCATGCCTATATGCTGCGGGTCGCCGTGCCCTACGGGTCGCTGAACCCGACGCAGATGCGCGCCTTCGCCCATATCGCCCGCACCTGGGACAAGGGCTATGGCCATTTCACCACCCGACAGAACATCCAGTTCAACTGGGTCAAGCTGGGCGATGCGCCGGACATTCTCGATCATCTGGCCAGCGTCGACATGCACGCCATCCAGACCAGCGGCAACTGCATCCGCAATGTGACCTCGGACCCCTATGCCGGCGCCACGGCTCAGGAGGTCGACGACCCGCGCGTCTGGTCCGAGGTGATCCGGCAGTGGTCGACGCTGCATCCGGAATTCAGCTTCCTGCCGCGCAAGTTCAAGATCGCCGTCACCGCGGCCGATACCGATCGTACCGCCGCGCGGGCCCATGACATCGGCCTGCGGATTCATCGCGGGCCGGACGGGGATCTGGGCTTCGAGGTGATGGTCGGCGGCGGGCAGGGGCGGACCCCCTATCTGGCGCCGACGATCCGGCCGCACCTGCCGGCCTCGCGCCTGATCAGCTATCTGGAAGCGATCCTGCGCGTCTACAATCGCCATGGCCGTCGGGACAACATCTACAAGGCGCGGATCAAGATCCTGGTCGCCAGCCTGGGCGCCGACGCCTTCGCCCGTGAGGTCGAGGCGGAGTGGTCGAAGATCGGCGAGGGCGCCGATCTGCCCGACACCGAGCTGGCCCGCATCCGGGGCAGCTTCGCGCCGCTGAACTTCGCCACCCTGCCGCCGCGCTCCGAAGCGTTCGAGACGGCCAGAGCCTCCGACAAGGCCTTCGCCCGGTTCGTGCGCAACAATGTGAAGGCCCACAAGCAGCCCGGCTACGGCATCGTCGAAATCTCGCTGAAGGCGCCGGGGGCGACCCCGGGCGACGCCAGCGCCGAGCAGATGGAGGCGGTCGCCGACCTGGCCGAACAGTTCGGGCTCTCCGACATCCGGGTGACGCATGAGCAGAACCTGGTGCTGCCCCATGTCAGGCTGGACGATGTGCCGGCGGTCCACGCCGCCCTGGCCGCGGTCGGGCTGGCGACGGCCAACATCAATCTGATCAGCGACATCATCGCCTGCCCGGGTCTCGACTACTGCGCTCTTGCCAACGCGCGGGCCATCCCGGTCGCCCAGTCGATCGCCGAGCGGTTCGCCGATCCGGACCGGGCCGAGAGCATCGGCGAGCTGAAGGTCAAGATCAGCGGCTGCATCAACGCCTGCGGCCACCACCACGTCGGCCACATCGGGGTGCTTGGCGTCGACAAGAAGGGCGAGGAATTCTACCAGCTGAGCCTCGGCGGCTCTGGCGCGGAAGACGCCAGCCTGGCCTCGATCCTGGGACCGGCCCTGCCGGCCGACAAGGTCGCCGACGCCGTCGACAAGCTGGTCGAGACCTATCTGTCTATCCGCCAGGGCGAGGAACGCTTCCTCGACACCTTCCGCCGCACCGGCATGACCCCCTTCAAGGAGGCCGTCTATGTCGAGGCTCATTAGGCTGACGCAGGCGGGGTTCGCCGCCGCCGAGGACATCTTCACCGACGTTGCCGACGAGGACGCCATTCCCGAGGGACCGGTGATCCTGTCCCTGACCCGCTTTCAGGCCGAGGGCGACGCCCTGGTCACCGCCGGCCGCGCCGTCGGGGTGCGGGTCGCCTCGGACGAGGCGGTCGAGGACCTGGCCTATGACCTGCCGCGGCTTGCGCTCGTCGCCGTGGTGTTTCCGAAGTTTCGCGACGGCCGCGCCTTCACGACCGCCACCCTGCTGCGCGAGCGGCTCGGATATCGCGGCGAGGTGAGGGCGGTCGGCGATGTCCTGCGCGAGCAGGCGCTGTTCATGGTCCGCTGCGGCATCGACGCTTTCGCGCCGGCCGACGGCGCGACCGCTGAAAACTGGGCCCGGGCCGCCGGCCGTTACCGGCATGTGTACCAGCGCGCGGCGGACCACCGCCCGCCGGCTTTCGAGGAGAGAGGCTGATGGCCTTCGACCAACTCGAGCGCCCGACAACTGCCGCGTTCCTGGACGCGGAGCTGCGTGACGCCCACCCGACCACCATCATCGAGGCGGCTGTCGCCGCCCATGGCGACCGCCTGGCCCTGGTCTCGTCCTTCGGGGCGGAATCGGCGGTGCTGCTGCACCTGGCCGCCCAGGTGAAGCGCGACATTCCGGTGCTGTTCCTCGACACCGGAATGCTGTTTGGCCAGACTCTCGACTACCGCAAGCAGCTGACCCAGCGTCTGGGCCTGACCGATGTGCGCGACCTGCGGCCGCGCTTTCAGGACCTGGCCGTCACCGACCCAGACGCCAACCTGTGGAAGACCGACACCGACGCCTGCTGCAACATCCGCAAGGTCATTCCGCTTGATCTCGCGCTGGAAGGCTTCGAGGCCTGGCTGACCGGGCGCAAGCGGTTCCACGGCGGCGACCGGCTGCGGCTGGCCGTGGTCGAGCAGGCCGACAGCCAGATCAAGTTCAATCCGCTGGCCAACTGGGGCAAGGCCGAGCTGGACGCCTATGTCGCCGAGCACGACCTGCCGGCCCATCCCCTGGTCGCCCAGGGCTTCCCGTCGATCGGCTGCTGGCCCTGCACCAGCCCGGTCGAACCGGGGCAAGATGTCCGCGCCGGACGCTGGGCCGGTCAGGACAAGACCGAATGCGGCATCCACGTCGCCCGGGCCAATGTGAGCCCGACGAATGTGGGCGGAGGCATCTGACCCGCCTTCTGGCCGGGTCGGCCCGGTCTGCGCCGGACCTAGCGCGCGGCCACCCGGCTGCCGGCCTTCGGGCAGCCGGTAAAGGCGCCGGCCTTGATCACCGCGACATTGCGGGTGTTGATCTTCATCAGCGGCTGCATCGACTTGCGGCCATGGCCAGTGAACAGGTCGATGATGGCGCCCTTGATGGCGCCGCCGGTGTCGGAGGCGTACCAGTAACCGTCGTGGGACGAGCCGTCGGGCATCTTCAGGCCGACGGTGGCCGGAATGAACAGGATCGACCGGCGCGGCGCCACAGCGGGATCCACCGCCGCCGTGCGCATCGCCACCACCGGGCAACCAAGCGAATCGCGGGCGCCCGCGCCGCCGCCGCCGGAGTGGTAGAGGGTGACCTTCATGGTCCAGTCGGCGTCGGCGTTTTCGTCGATCGCCTCGCTCTGGACGCTATCGTCGGGTATCGGCGCCATCTCGCCAAAGCCGGGCGCCTGGGCCCCGGTCAGCAGCGATTGTTCAATCAGGTCGCCGATGGGATCGGCGCCAGCGGGAGTCCGGCCGTGACGGGAAGGTTGGGCCAGAGACTGGGTTGCGACCAGTCCGATGACCAGCGCGGCGAGGCATGCCGAGGTCCGCTTCATGGGCGTTCCCCCCTGTTGTTTCTCGACGTAACGAGGCCGTTCCCTACCGACGGCCGCGCAGCCTGGCAACCGCAACAATTGTTACAGGGAGAGCTTTGATGAGCATCACCATCTATGGCGACAGCATCTCGGGCAATTGCCTCAAGGTGAAATGGACGGCGGAACACCTGCAATTGCCGTATCGCTGGGTTGAGACCGACATTCTCAAGGGCATGAGTCGCACGACAGATTTTCTGATGCGGAATCCCGCCGGCCAGGTTCCTATGGTTGTGCTCGAGGATGGTCGCGCCCTGGCCCAGTCGAACGCGATTATCCTCTATCTTGCTGAAGGCTCGCGGCTGATGCCCGAGGACCCCTACCTGCGCGCCAAGGTGCTGGAATGGCTGTTCTGGGAGCAGTACAGCCACGAGCCCTATGTCGCCGTGGCGCGGTTCCAGATGGCCTATCTGGGCAAGCCGGCCAGCGAGCTTGATCCAAAGATCGTCGAGCGCGGCAAGGGCGCCCTGGCCCGGATGGAGATGGCGCTGGAGGACGGCGGCTTTCTGGTCGGCCAGCACGCGACGCTGGCGGATATCGCCCTGGTCGCCTACACCCGCGTGGCGCACGAGGGCGGCTTTGATCTGTCGGATTTTCCCGCCGTCACCGCATGGATAGCCCGCGTCGAGACCGCGATAGGAATTGCATGAGCCAGGACGACCCAAGGGCGTTTGTCCTCGACCCCCTTCCCTGGACGGAATTTGAGCCCGGCGAGATGGCGGCGCGGGCCGAGGCCTTTCGCGAGGTGATGGCGGCGCGGCGCACGGTGCGAGACTTCTCCGATCGTCCCGTCCCCCGGGCCTTGATCGAAACCTGCCTGCGGACCGCCGCCAGCGCGCCCAGCGGCGCCAATCTGCAGCCCTGGCATTTCGCCGTGGTTGGCGGCGCGGAGGTCAAGCAGCGCATCCGCGTCGCCGCCGAGGCGGAGGAAAAGGCCTTCTACGCCGGCAAGGCGGGCGAGGCCTGGCTCGAGGCCCTGGCGCCGCTGGGCACTGATCCGGACAAGCCCTTCCTGGAGATCGCGCCCTGGCTGATCGTCGTCTTCGCCCAGCGCCGGGCCGGCGCCCTGCCGGGAGAGGATCGCAAGGCCTACTACTTCAACGAATCGGTCGGCATCGCCACCGGCCTGTTGATCGCCTCGCTGCATCAGGCCGGCCTGGCCACCCTGACCCACACGCCGGCGCCGATGGGATTTCTCAACGAGATCTGCGACCGGCCGGCGACGGAAAAGCCCTATCTGATCGTGGTCGCGGGCTATCCCGCCAAGAACGCCGCGACACCGCGCTTCGCCCGGCATAGAAAGCCGCTCGACACCATCACCACCTGGCTGTGACATCCCCCATGACTTTCAAGCGCCTCATCCCCTCCCTCTGCGCCCTCGCCGTCGGCGGGCTGGTGGTCACCCAGGCGATGGCCTGGGGCAACACCGGCCACCGCCTGATCGGCATGCTGGCGGTCGAGTCCCTGCCGGCGGAGCTGCCGGCCTTCCTGCAAGGCAAGGAGGCGGTCCGCGCCATCGGCGAGCTGGCCCGGGAACCGGACCGATGGAAGGGAGCCGGCAAGATCCATGACACTGATCGCGACCCGGCTCATTTCCTCGATCTGGGCGACGACGGCCGCATTCTGGGCGGACCGCTGCTGACCGATCTGCAGCCGACCCGCGCCGACTACGAGAAGGCGCTGCAGGCGGCCGGGACCAACAGCTGGCAGGCCGGATATCTGCAGTATTCAATCATCGACGGCTATCAGCAGCTGGTGAAGGACTTCGGCTACTGGCGGGTGACCGCCGCCGCCGAGAAGCGGTCGGTCGGCCATCGCAAACGCTGGTACAAGGCTGACCGGCTGCGGCGCGAGCAACTGATCCTGCGGGACCTCGGCGAGTTCGCCCACTATGTCGGCGATGGCTCCCAGCCCCTGCACGCCACCGTCCACTACAATGGCTGGGGCGACTATCCCAATCCCAAGGGCTACACCACCGACCGGATCCACGGCCCCTTCGAGGGCGCTTTCGTCGCGGGATCGGTGACCCAGACCGGCGCCAGGGAGGCGATGCGTCCGTTCGAGGACTGCGGCTGCCCGATCGAGAAGCGGGTGATCGGCTATCTGACCACCACCCAGACGCAGGTCGAGCCGCTCTATGCCCTGTGGAAGGACGGCGGCTTCAAAGACAAGGACCCGCGCGGCCAGGTCTTCGCCACTGTCCGGGTCGCGGCCGGCGCCAGCGAACTACGCGACCTGACCGTGCTGGCCTGGCGCGAGAGCGCGACGACGAAGGTCGGCTGGCCGGCGGTCAGCGTGGCCGATGTCGAGGCCGGCAAGGCCGATCCCTGGGAAGCCATGCTGGGCGCCGACTGATGCTGGAGTTCGGCGTCCGTGATCCGGAGCTGGCCTATCGGTTCCGGCCCGCCGCCTTCGGCATCTGCGAGAGGGACGGCCTGATCGCCCTGGTGCTGGTCGAGCGGACCGGCGGACGGTCCTACCACGATCTTCCCGGCGGCGCGGTCGACGGGGAGGAAACCGAGCATCAGGCGGTGGTCCGCGAGTTCGGCGAGGAGACCGGACTGGTGATCGAGCCCAGGGAGCTGGTGCTGCGCGCCAGCCAGCTGTTCCTCAAGAGTGACGGCGAGCCGGTCGAGAACGAGGGCGGCGTCTATCAGGTGCGGCTCGCCGGCGAGGACGCGGCCCTGAAGATCGAGGACGATCACACCCTGGTCTGGGTCGAGCCGACGGCGGCCGTCGTCACTCTGCGCCACGAAAGCCATGCCTGGGCGGTGGCGAAATGGTTGCGGGCGCGCCGTTAGTCCGACAATCATCCCGGCCATGAGCACCGATCGGACTATCTACGGATCGCGCGGCAAGCTGGCCCTGATTCTGGTGATCGGCCTGATCTTCGTCGCCATCGGCGTTCTTCTCGTGTCCCGGCCAGACCAGACCGCGTCCGACCTGTTGATCGCCTGGGGCGCCGTGGGGTTCTTCGGGCTGTGTGTTCTGGTCGCGGGCTACCAACTGGTTCGGCCCAGCCGGCTTGACCTTACCGCGAGCGGCTTCACCTACACCGGCCTCTTCGGCAAGAGCTTCACGGTGGCGTGGTCTGATGTGGAAACCTTCCATGTCTGGCAAAATCCTGCCGCCGCCCATCGCCTGGTGGCCTGGCGCTATTTCGAGGGCCGGGCTCCTCGCGGCGCCGCCATAGGTCAGGCCCTCGGAGCGGAGGGCGCCATTCCCGGAGCCTGGACCCTGTCGACCGACAGGCTGGCGGCCCTGATGCAGTCCCACCTGGAGGCGTCCCGCAAATGACCAGCTTCTATGACCGCCACATCATGCCCCGCCTGATCGGTTGCGCCTGCGCGGCCAAGCCGATCGCCTATCAGCGGCGCAAGGTGGTGCCCCGCGCGGCGGGCAAGGTTCTGGAGTTGGGGATCGGCGGGGGGATGAACCTGGCCTACTATGACGCCTCTAAGGTGACCAGCGTCTCCGGGGTCGATCCGTCCGACGAACTGCGGGCCCGGGCCGAGGCGGCGCCGCGTCCCGATGGCCTGAAGGTCGATATCCAGGCGGGGACGGCCGAGGCCTTGCCCTTCGAGGACCACAGCTTCGACTGCGTGGTCTGCACCTTCACCCTTTGCACCGTGCAGTCGCCGGCCGCCGCCCTGGCGGAGGCGCGGCGGGTGCTCAAGCCGGGCGGGCGGTTCCTGTTCTGCGAACATGGCCTGGCGCCCGACCCCGAGGTCGCCAAATGGCAGCGGCGCATCGAACCGGTGTGGAAGCGGCTGGCGGGGGGATGCCATCTGACCCGGCCCGTGGGCGCGACCCTGACCGCCGCCGGGCTCAATCTGGCCGACATCGAGACCATGTACCTGCCCAGCACGCCGCGCCTTCTGGGCTGGAACGAATGGGGCGAGGCGAGAGCCTGATCCGGGCCGATCCGGGTCCGTCCCGGTTGACGCTACCGGCCCAGACCGTCAAATGAGCGGGGCCCGCTTCGGGGGCGGTTCGGGGTAGCGCATGGACGATGCGGCCTTCCTTCAGTCGGTGGAACAGACCAGAGCCGCGGTCGAGCGCCGACTCGCGCAGCTTGTTCCAGCGGAGTGCCAGGGGCCGGAGGGCCTGACCGGCGCGGTTCGCTACGCCCTGCTGGCCCCCGGAAAGCGCTTCCGGCCGATCCTGACCCTGCTGACGGCGCGGGATTTCGGCGCGGTCGACGGGGCGGCGCTGGATGTCGCCTGCGCCTGCGAGATGGTGCATGCCGCCTCGCTGATCCTCGATGACCTGCCGTCGATGGACGACGCCGGCCTGCGCCGAGGCCGGGCGACCACCCACAGGGCTTTCGACGAGGCGACCGCCATTCTCGCCGCCGTCGGTCTGTTGAACCGCGCTTTCGGCGTGATCGCCGAGGACAGCGGCCTGTCCACCGACCTGCGAAACCGGCTGTCGGCCCGGCTGTCGGAGGCGGTTGGCTTTCGCGGCCTGACCGCCGGCCAGGCGCGGGACCTGGGACGGCGGGGCGGCGCCCTGAGCAACGACGAGATCGACCTGCTCAATCACCAGAAGACTGGCGTCCTGCTGGTTGCCGCCGCCCAGGCGGGCGCGCTGGTGGCCGGGGTGGAGGATGCGCGGCTGACGGCCATCGGCGAATTCGCCCGGCGCATCGGCCTGGCCTTCCAGATCCGCGATGATCTGATCGACGCGGAGGCCCTGGCCGGCGCCGGCGCGCCGGAAGGCAAGGACCTGGGCAAGGACGCGGGCATGCCGACGCTGATTACAAGCCTGGGCATCGAGGGCGCGCGACGCACGATGGAAGGCTATCTTGCCGCGGCCGAGGCCGCGTTGGCCGAGGCCGGGGGCGGAGAGAGCGCCTGGCGGTTCGCCCATGGTCTGTTCCGGGACCGGAAGGTCGCCGCGTGATCGACAACCGGCCGATCCTCAACGTCTGGAACGCCGAGCATTCCTATGGCTCGCGCAAGGTTCTGCGCGGCATCGACCTGGCCCTGAAGCCCGGTGAAATCTACGCCCTGCTGGGCCCGAACGGCGCCGGCAAGACCACCTTGATCCACGCCATCTGCGGGCGGCTGAAACTGACCGGCGGCGAGGTGGCCCTGGACGGCAAGGATCCCTGCACCACGCCGATCTGCCGCGCCGCGCTGGGGCTGGTGCCGCAGGACATCGCCCTCTATCGCCATATGACGGTGCGGGAGAACCTGGAGACTTTCGGCCGGCTGGCCGGGGTCAAGGGTCAGGCCTTGAAGGACGCGGTCAACCGCGCCAGCCGGCTGACCCGGGTGGTCGAGCGGGAGCATGTTCCGATCCGCCACCTGTCCGGCGGCTATCAGCGGCGGGTGAACATCGCCTGCGCCATCCTGCATGAACCCCGCCTGCTGATCCTCGACGAGCCGACCGTGGGGGTGGACAGCGATGCGCGCGAAGCCCTCGACGGGGTGATCCGCGACCTGCGCGACACCGGCGTGTCGGTCCTGATCGTGACCCATGACCTCGACCAGGCCGGCGCCCTGGCCGATCGCGTCGGCTTCATGCGCGAGGGGCGCAAGGTGATGGAAGGCGATCCGCGCTTTCTGATCACCCAGGCCTTCGGCGATGAAATGGAAATCCTGGTGCAGCTGGGCGAGGACCCGGACAGCGGCGACGAGATCGTCCTGTCGGGCGCGGGGCTGGAGCGGCGCGGCAAGACCAATCTCTGGTCCATGCTGGACGCCGGCGGCTATGGCGCCGCCGCCAGGCTCGACACCGCCCTTCGCAAGGCGGGCCTGAACCCGCGCGAGATCCGCGTGCGGCAACCCTCGCTGCAGAACCTCTTCACCCTCGTCGCTGACTGGCACCCCACCGCATGATGCTGGCCATGTTCAGGGTGATGTTCCTGGCGATGCTGCGCGACCGCGGCGCGCTGGCCATGACTTTTCTGTTGCCGCCCCTGGTGTTTGTCATCTTCGCCACCGTGTTCGCGGGGGCCTC
Source organism: Caulobacter sp. (assembly GCA_019636175.1). Taxonomy (GTDB): domain Bacteria; phylum Pseudomonadota; class Alphaproteobacteria; order Caulobacterales; family Caulobacteraceae; genus Caulobacter. The sequence goes on from JAHBYC010000031.1 coordinate 31,884, forward strand.
GGGCGAGGACATCCGCCTGCGCCTGGCCATCGCCGACCAGGCCCAGACCCCCGCCTCCCATCGGCTGGTCGAGGCGCTGCTGGCCGACAACCAGCTGCGCGCCAGCCGGGCGGAGCCGGCCAGCGACCGCACGGTCCGGCGACAGGTTCGCGCCGGCAAGGCCGACGCCGGCCTCGTCATCCTGACCGATCCCGGCACCCGGGGAACGCCCTTCCTGATCGTCACCGACCCGACCCGGGCAATGGCCTCGCCGATCACCCAGGGACGCATCCAGGCGGCGATGAACGAGCATCTTCCCGATGTCATGCTGGCCAAGACCCTGGAGATCACCGGGCCGGTCCTGGCGCCCCTCTCGTCCGAGCAACAGGCGCGATCCCGGGCGATTGTGAAGTCGGTTCGCGAGGCCGCCGAGGCCGGCAGGCCCGCGCCGCAGCCGGCGCGGATGTTCACCGTCGAGCAGATTTCCGGGGCCAAGAAGGGGCGGGGCACCATCGTCTACTACGCCGGGGCGGTGACCATCCTGTTCGCGCTGTTCTCGGCCATGCATGCGGCCATGACCCTGATCGAGGAGCGGCAGGCGGGAGTCTCCGATCGTCTGCTGGCGGGCGCCGCCGGCATGACGCCGGTGGTCAACGGCAAGTTTCTGTTCCTGGTGCTGCAGGGCGTGCTGCAGGCCGGCGCCATCTTCCTGGTCGCCCAGGTCGTCTATGACATTCCGGTCCGAGCCAACCTTGTCCCCTGGCTTGTGACCAGCGTCGCGGCGGCGGCCTGCGCCGGCGGCCTGGCCCTGGGGGTGGTGTCGCTGTCGCGCACCCGCGATCAGGCGCAGATGGTCTCCACCTTCCTGATCCTGGTGCTGGCGGCCGTCGGCGGCAGCATGGTGCCGCGCTTCTTGATGCCGCCCTGGCTGCAGACGCTTGGCTGGTTCACACCCCACGCCTGGGCCATCGACGCCTATCACGCGCTGCTTTGGCGCGACGCCGACTGGACAACGTTGTATCCTGCCTGGATCGTGCTGCTGGGTGTCGGGATCGCCGGCCTGATGGCGGCGCACATCACAACCCGCCTCGTCAGGCGTCAGGCATGATCCAGCTTCTGGTTTCCATCGCGCTCTACCTGGGTTCCGTCGTCTTCATGGAAGGTTTCGCCTGGGTGATGCATCGCTATGTCATGCACGGCTGGGGCTGGGTGTGGCATCGCTCGCACCATGAGCCGCGCACCGGCCCGTTCGAGCTGAACGACCTGTTCGCCGTGGTCTTCGCCGCCCCGGCCATTGTGGCCATCTACCTAGGCGTCCATGGAACGCCGTGGCTGCTGCCGGTCGGGCTGGGCATCACCACCTACGGGGCCATCTATTTCCTGTTCCACGATGGCCTGGTCCACAAGCGGTTCGCCATGCCCCGGCCCAGAAGCGCCTACTGGAAGCGGCTCATTCAGGCGCACCGGTTTCACCATGCGGTGCACACCAAGGACGGCGCGGTGTCGTTCGGCTTTCTGATGGCCCCCGACGTCCGCAAGCTGAAGGCGGAACTGGCCCGGCGCGGCGTCGAGGCTGAGTAGGGCCCCGCCGGCCGGCGCGCCGCCCGCCGGTCCTCACGACAAGGCTTGACCGGCCGCCCGCGACGCCCCATTCCTCCGCGCGGATCAGATGGCCGGGCGGTCGCGGCGCGCAAGCGTCGAGGAAAGTCCGGGCTCCACGGTGACAAGGCGGCGGGTAACGCCCGCCGGGGGCGACCCCAGGGATAGCGCCACAGAAAGCAAACCGCCCTCACTCCGGTGAGGGTAAGGGTGAAAGGGTGGGGTAAGAGCCCACCGCGGGCCTGGTAACAGGTCCGGCATGGCAAGCCCCGCCTGGAGCAAGACCGAATAGGGGCGCCGGGCCCGATAAGTCCGTCTTCGGACGGATACTTCCGGCAGGACCGTCTCC
>JAHBYC010000032.1 GCA_019636175.1 Caulobacter sp.
ACTGAAGAGCGAGGGCGACCGGATGGTCGGCGACGACATCGCCGAGGAAGGCATCCGCTACCTGCAGACCATCAACTTCAAGGAAGGCGCCAAGCCGGTCAGCATCGCCGCTGAATAGGCCCGGCCCTCCGGTCTGAACACCTCAAGCGCCCCGCCTGCAACGGCGGGGCGTTTTTGCATTTTCCTCGCAAACTGAATATCAATCCGGCGATGAAGACCCTTCTCGCCCTCCCCGGCGCGCTGGTCCTGGTTCTGGCGCTTCCGGCCGCCGCCGACGCGCCCCAGCCCGCCCATCCGATCTCGACCAGCTTCTACAGCGGAACCTGGTACGAGGTGGCCCGCACGCCCAACAGCAACCAGAAGGACTGCCAGGCGCCGACCAGCCAGTTCTCGCCGGCCAGGGGCGGCCGCTATCTGATGACCCAGACCTGCCGCAAGGGCTCCCCCTCCGGCGACAGCAAGGTGTGGAAGGCCGAGGGCGCCATCGTCCCGGGCTCCGGCAACGCCAAGTTCAAGGCGAAGTTCTTCGGGGTGATCAGCCAGGAATACTGGATCCTCGACACCGCCGGCGACCAGAGCTGGGCGATCATGGCCACCCCGGGCGGCAACTATGTCTGGCTGATGTCGCGCAAGGCGATCATGGCCCCCGCCGCCAAGGCCGCCGCCCTCGGCCGCATCCGGGATCTGGGCTACAACATCGGCCGCCTGGAGATGCCGCGGCAGCCGCCGGCCTGAGGCCGCGCCATTTGTCCACAGCCCTCGCGCCGCCGGTGGATTGTTCTTTATTTGTTCTTGACTGGGCCGGCTACAGCGATGCCTCTCGAGACTATGGTCAAGGTCAACTATCCCGGCGTTTCCCGGAGCGACGCTCGCCGCAAGCTGGATGATATCGAACTGGCGCTCATGGACTGGCGCCAGAGGTGCCGACCCTTCGGACCGCAGTATCTCGCCATTGACCGGATACAGGAGGCCGTCCGGCAAGGGCGTCTGATCCTGACGGGCGAGCAGCCCCGGATCGCCGGGGACGCCCGTAGCGGTGAGGGACTTGGCCGGGAGCCGGGCCCGTCGTCGCGCGCGGCGGCACGGTCAGTCTTTCCCCCCACGGTCTTGACCCCGAACAAAACCGGAACCTAAATGGCGGCTATGGAGGCTGTTCTTACCCTTGTCAGCATCAGCCGGCCGGAGACGACCCTGGCGGTCACCCGCGGGACCTCGCGGTTGCTGGTCAGCATGGGTTTCGCGCCGCTGGCGGAGGTGGGGCTGCCCAATGGACGGCGCGCCGACCTGATGGCCCTGGGACCGAAGGGCGAGATCGTCATCGTCGAGGTCAAGTCCAGCCCGGAGGACTATCTGGTCGATCGCAAGTGGGGAGAATACCTGCCCTGGTGCGACGCCTTCTATTTTGCGGTCGGGCCAGAGTTTCCGCAGACCCTGTTGCCGGACGAGCCGGGGCTGATCGTCGCCGACAGCTTCGGCGGGGCCGTGGTGCGGGATCCGCCCCCGACGCCGCTTGCGGCGGCAAGGCGCAAGGCGCTGACCCTGGCCTTCGGGCGGTTGGCGGCGATGCGGGCCTTGGGACGCTGAACCTGAGCCCTCCCTCCGCCCTATGGAGAGGGACAGCGAGGCGAGGCCTCTCAAGATGGGGAGGTCGGCCTCACCCTCCGACGGCGGCGGGTTTCGGAATCGGAAGTCAGCGGGCTTTGGGTGGATGGCATCCGACTTCCGCACCCTGACCGCTGCGCGGCCTTCCCAAGAAGGAAGGGACGCACGGCGAGCGTCCCTCCTTGAAGACCGCTACTTCGGCGCCCGCTTGGCAAGGATGCGCTGCAGGGTGCGGCGATGCATCGACAGCCGGCGGGCGGTTTCCGAGACGTTGTGGTTGCAAAGCTCATAAACCCGCTGGATATGCTCCCAGCGCACCCGGTCGGCGCTCATCGGCTTTTCGGGGGGTGAGGGAATCTCGCCCGCCTGGGCCAGCAGCGCCCGGACCACATCATCGGCGTCGGCCGGCTTGGCCAGATAGTCGATGGCGCCGGCCTTCACCGCCGCCACGGCGGTGGCGATGTTGCCATAGCCGGTCAGCATGACCACCCGCGCCTCGGGCCTGGCCTCGCGCATCGCCTCGACCGCCTTCAGGCCGGAACCGTCCTCCAGCTTGAGATCGATCACCGCGAAGGCCGGCGGGCTCTGGCGAATCGCCCCGACCGCCTCGGCGACGCCGCTGGCCAGGGTCACCTCGAAGCCGCGTTGCTCCAGCGCACGGCCCAGCCGCGTCCTCAGAGGCGCATCGTCATCGAGAACGAGCAGGCTGCGATCAGCGAGGGCCGCGATGGTGTCAGATGCATCGGTCATCGGTCTGGTTGGCTCCAGTGGCCGTTTTGACGGACCAGACATATGCCGAACCGCCCCGACAGGCGAGCGTCATTCGCCCAAAGAGTGCATTTTTTCCGCCCGCAAGTGTTTGCGGCGCTTGGGGTTCCGCTCATGCTGCCCCCGGAGCTCTGACTTCCAGGGCGGCGCGTGGCCAGCTGATGGTCACCGCCGCCCCGCCCCGCCTGTCGTTGCCGAATGTCACCACGGCTCCGGTGCGCTCCATCAGAGTCTTGGCGATGAAAAAGCCCAGGCCCATGCCGATATGTCCGCTGCGCGAACCTTCCGCACCCGGACGGCTGGTCACATAGGGCTCGCCCAGCCTGGCAAGAACCTCGGGCGCGAAGCCGGGCCCGTCGTCGCGCACCTCGAGGGTGATGGTCTCGCTGTCGAAACGGGCGGCCACCAGCACTTCGGCGGCGGCGAAATCCACCGCGTTTTCGACAAAGGATGTCAGGGCGTGCAGCACCTCGGGCAGGCGCCGCAGCATCGGCGCCCGAGCGCCGCCGGATCCGCTGATCACCGCCTCGACCCGCACGTCAGAATCGCGGGCGTGCGGGGTGACGGCCTCCTCGACCAGCTGGTTCAGGCTCAAATTGCCGTGAACATCGTCAACTGCATCGGGGTCGGCGGTCAGCTGACGAAGGATATCCCGGCAACGGACGGCCTGGCTGACCAGCAGTTCGGCGTCCTCGCGAGTCTGACCTTCGGGCGCGGTCCTGGCCATCTCCCGGGCGACGATCGAGATGGTGGCCAGGGGGGTGCCCAGCTCATGCGCCGCCGCCGCCGCCAGGGCGCCCAGGGACGACAGCCGCTGTTCCCGCGCCAGAACCGCATTGGTGGTGTCCAGCGCCAGCTCCATCCGCGCCGCCTCGCTGGCCGCCTGCCAGGCATAACCGGCGCAGAAGGCGATGCCGAGAACCCGTGAGACGACAATGCCGAAGCGATTGACCACCGGAAGGGGATCGGGCGTCGGGTCCGGCGAGGGCAACGGCAGGAAGTGTATGGACAACAGCAGGGTGCAGGCCGCCGCCAGCAGGGCCAGACCGATCACATGGCGCAAGGGCAGGGTCGCCGCCGCAAGCACCACCGGGGCGATGATCAGCAGTGAGAAGGGATTGATGACGCCGCCGGTCAGGTACAGCAGCATCGACAGCTGCAGGATGTCGAACGTCAGCTGACCTGTGGCCTCAAGGTCGGAAACCTGCCGTTGCTGTCCGGCGACCCCCAGGGAGATCAGAAGATTCACAAAAGCCAGCATGGCGATCAACGCCAGGCAGGGCCCGAGCGGCAGGGGCAGCCGCAGAATTCCCGCCACCAGGGTCACCGTGGCCAGCTGTCCCCCCACCGCCATCCAGCGCACATTGACCAGGGTGCGAACCCGCAGACGCGCGCGCCGCGAGCCGCTCAGCCGCCACATCGAGGGCGCCGCTTGCGCGGGCGCCTCCGGCGGCCTATCGAACTCGCGCCGCACGGCGGCGTCCGGCGGCGAAGGGGACGTGGACGGGGTCATCGCGCCTGAACCATCGCCCGGAACCCGTTTCGACGCCAGCCCGACCGGAGGCCCCAATTGCCGCAGAACCGCACCCGCCTGATCCTCTGGGCCGCCGTGGCCCTGGGCCTGGTCATCACCGCGGCCCTCGTCGTCAGCAGCGGCATGCTGCGCCCGAAGGAGCAGCCGTCGGCGGTCGGCGGCCCGTTCAGCCTGGTCGACCAGACCGGCCGACCGGCCACCGAGGCGGCCCTGAAGGGCCACTGGAGCATGGTCTTTTTCGGCTACACCTACTGTCCCGACATCTGTCCAGGGACCCTGCAGAACCTGATCCGGGCCAAGGACCAGCTGGGAACCAAGGGCAAGGACGTGGAGATCGTCTTCATCTCGGTCGATCCGGCCCGCGACCGGCCGGCGGTGATTTCCGACTGGCTTGAGGCCAACGGGGCGCCGGCCGGCACGCTGGGGCTGACAGGGACGCAGGACCAGGTCGACGCGGCGGTGAAGGTCTACAAGGCGGTGGCCCGCAAGTCGGGCGAGGGCGAGGACTACCGGATGGATCACTCGACGGTGGTCTATCTGATGGACCCGCGCGGCCGGTTCGTTAAGCCCCTGCCCTATTCCCTGCCGGACGAGATCGTCACCCAGGTCAAGGCGGCCAAGCGCGGCGACTGACCGGCCCGAACCCGGCTCTTTGCAAGAAGGGCGCCGCTTTTAAGCGCCCTGTTAACCACCCCCGTCCGATGGTGCCGGCCTGTTCATCGCACCCTTGGGAGGGGCTGGATTTGTCGCTCGGTCCGAGACTTGAGCTTAGGCAGGGACAGGGGCTGGTCATCACGCCCCAACTGCAGCAGGCCATCAAGCTGCTGCAGCTGTCGAACATCGAGCTTGAGGCCTTCGTCGAGGCCGAGCTGGAACGCAATCCCCTGCTGCAGCGTGATGCGGCCGAGCCCGAGCGGGACGAGGACGCCCCCAAGGTCGACCGCAGCGAGGCGGCCTCGGACGAAATGCCCGACGGCGCCGCGGCCGCCGACATGGACGCCGCCCAGGAAGACGCCAGCCCCGGCGAACGCGACAGCGGCGAGGCGGCGCAGGACGCCGGCGGCCAAGTCGACTGGTCCCGGGCCGGCAAGGGCGGCGGTTTCGAGAGCGAGGACGATTTCGAGGGCCGGCTGACCCGCGAACAGACCCTTGGCGAACATCTGCACGACCAGCTGGCCGTCGCCGGCCTGGGCGACGCCGAACGGGCGGTGGCGGCGGTGCTGATCGACGCGGTCGACGACGGCGGCTATCTGCGCGCCGACCTGGCCGAGATCGCCGAGCGGCTGGGCTGTGGCCTGGCCTTCGTCGAGGGGGTGCTGACGGTGCTGCAGGGCTTCGAGCCCACCGGCGTCATGGCGCGGGACGTGCGCGAGTGCCTGTCTCTGCAACTGCGCGACCGCGACCGGCTGGATCCGGCGATGGAGGCCCTGCTCGGCAACCTCGACCTGCTGGCCCGTCGCGACATGGCGGGCCTGAAGAAGGCCTGCGGCGTCGACGACGAGGATCTGCGCGACATGATCGGCGAGCTGAAGGCGCTGACGCCCCGTCCGGGCGCGGCCTTCGGCGGCGAGCCGACCCACGCGGTGTCGCCCGACGTCTATGTCCGCGAGGGACCAGGCGGCCTGTGGCATGTGGAGCTGAACAGCGACACCCTGCCCCGGGTGCTGATCGACCAGCGCTACCACGCCCGGGTTTCCGGCGGCGCCCGCACCGAGGCCGACAAGGCCTTCCTGTCCGATTGCATGGCCAGCGCCGGCTGGCTGGTCCGCAGCCTGGACCAGCGGGCGCGCACCATCCTCAAGGTCGCCAGCGAGATCGTCCGCCAGCAGGACGGCTTCCTCGCCTTCGGGGTGCAGCACCTGCGGCCGCTGAACCTGAAGACGGTGGCCGACGCCATCGGCATGCATGAATCCACCGTCAGCCGGGTGACCAGCAACAAATACATCGCCACCCCGCGCGGCCTCTTCGAGCTGAAGTTCTTCTTCACCTCCGCGATCAGCAACAGCGAGGGCGGCGAGGCCCATTCGGCCGAGAGCGTGCGCCATCGCATCCGCCAGCTGATCGACACCGAACGCAGCGATTCCGAGGTCCATTCCGACGACACCATCGTCGAGATCCTCAAGGAAGCCGGGGTCGATATCGCCCGGCGCACCGTGGCCAAATATCGCGAGGCGATGAAGATCCCCTCCTCGGTCGAGCGTCGCCGACGCCTGCGCGCCAACGTCTGACATCTCCCGTCCCGGCGGCTCGGGCCGACCCGGAACTCCGCCGATCAGGTGGGGATGAGGACGCCGTCCGGGGCCAAATCGCCGTCTGGCGCGTTAGCCCGCCGGAGGCCCGATGCCAGCACAGTTTTCCATCGAGGACGACGTCCGGTCCCTGTCGCAGGTGATCGGCGACATCGCCGACGACGCCGCGCCGGCGGTGACGGTCGGCGAGATCGTCGAGCGGCTGGGCGAACGCGCCTTCGGAGCGCTGCTGTTCGTGTTCGCCGCGCCCAACTGGCTGCCCATGCCTCCCGGCGCCTCGACCGTCCTGGGGACCCCGCTGGTGCTGCTGTCGCCGCAGATGGCCGTCGGCGTCCAGGCGCCCTGGCTGCCCCGGTTCGTCACCCGCCGGGCCCTTCGCCGGGCCGACATGGCCCGGGCGTATCGACGGCTGCACCCCTGGCTGCTGAGGCTGGAGACCTTTTCCCGGCCAAGGCTGGGATTTCTGTTCGGTCCGGTCGGGGACCGGCTGATCGGCCTTGTCTGTTTCCTGCTGTCGGTGGTGCTGATCCTGCCGATCCCGCTGGGCAATCTGGCGCCCGCCGCGGCCATCGCCCTGTTCGGGCTGGCGATGATCCAGCGGGATGGCCTCCTGGCCCTGATCGCCCTGGCAATCGCCGTGGCGAGCGTCGCTCTGCTGGTGCTTGGCGGCCATGCGGCGCTGCTGGTCGCACAGCGGATTATCGGCTCTCTCCAGGCCCTCTTCGCCGCTCGATCCGGCGCCGCGACCCTCTGATTTCACAAACCGGAGAGGGGACTGTCGGTTGCTTGACACCAATCGCCCGGCGGCGCGTTGTAGGCGAATGCAAATCCAAGTCGCCGGCAAACACGTCGACGTCGGGGCCGCCCTTCGGGACCGCATCACCGACGAACTTTCATCAGGCATCGGAAAATATTTCGACCGTGGCGGGGAGGCGGATGTCACCGTCAGCCGCCAGGGGCACGCCTTCCGGGTGGACTGCCTGGTCAACCTGCATTCGGGCCAGAAGCTGCAGAGCAGCGGCCAGGGCGGCGACGCCCATGCCGCCTTCAGCGACGCCCTGCAGAAGATCGAGACCCGGGTGCGCCGCTACAAGCGCCGCCTGAAGGACCACAGCCCGGCGGCAACCGCCAAACAGGCCGAAAACGCCATCTACACCACCTTGCGCTCGCCCGATCTGGCCGACGACGGGGACGACTGGCTGGATGACGAGGTCCAGGATGGCCCGCCGGCGGCGATGATCATTGCCGAAAATGACACTGATGTGAAAACTTTGACCGTTTCGGGGGCGGTCATGGAACTGGACTTGACGGAATCGCAAACAATTGTGTTTAGGAACGCCGCGCACGGCGGTTTGTCCGTCGTCTATCGCCGGGCCGACGGCAATATCGGCTGGATCGATCCGGAGCGCACCCGCGCTGCGAATGGTTCGGGCGCCAGGGGGTAAGGACCTCCGGGCCCGTCGTCTGTCTCTTCCCCCTGGTTTCACCCCTGCTTATTCGAGTGACATGAACATCGGTGATTTTCTTGATCCGCGCGCTGTCGTCCCCCGGGCGAGCGGCGGGACCAAGCGTCAGGTTTTTTCGGTGATCGCCGACGTGGCTGAACGCACCCTCGGCCTCGACCAGGCCCAGGTGCTGGAAGCCCTGCTGGAGCGGGAAGCCGCTGGCTCGACCGGCGTCGGTCACGGCGTCGCCGTGCCCCATGCCCGTATCGAGGGCCTGGACCAGATTCGCGGCGTCTTCGTGCGTCTGGAATCCCCGATCGCCTACGAGGCCGTCGACGGCCAGCCTGTTGATCTGCTGTTCGCCCTGCTGGCCCCGCCGCAGGCCGGGTCGGACCATCTGCGGGCCCTGGCACGGGTCTCGCGCCTGATGCGTCAGGCCGATCTGCGCGCCCAGCTGCGCCAGGCCCGCACCCCGGAAGCTCTGGTGGCCTTGCTGGAACGTCAGGCCCAGCCCTCGGCGGCCTGAGTCCCCGGCGTCACGGGGCCATCTGCGCCAGGAACGGCCAGACCTGATCATAGAGACCATCACGCACCAGGGTGGCGTGGTCCGAACCGCGCATGGGCAGAAAGCGCTTGTGGCGCGAGGCGATCAGGCCAAACAGCGTCCGGCCCTGGCTGATCGGAATGACCCCGTCCCGGTCGCCGTGGGCGATCAGCACCGGCATGGTCACCCTGCCGGCCCAGCGCCGCGACTCGTAGCGGTCCTGCATCAGCAGACCGACCGGCGCCCAGCTCACCTGCTTTTCGGCCAGTTCGACGACGCTGGCGTAGGGCGCCTCGAGGATCAGCGCCCGGGCCGGATGCTCGGCCGCCACCTTGATCGCCAGGCCGGTGCCCAGACTGAAGCCGTGGATGACGATGCGGTCGGCGGGATAGCGCGCGGCCAGCCAGCGCCAGGCGGTTTCGGCGTCGATGCGCAGGCCGGTCTCGGTCGGCTTGCCGGTCGAGCCGCTGTAGCCGCGATAGCCGACGGCGAAGAAGCCGGCCCCGTGCTCGGCGATGCGCCGCCAGCGGCCTTCCTGAGTGGCCAGGCCGTTTCCATTGCCGTTGAAGAACAGCATCACCGGCTGATCCGGGTCCGACGGCGGCAGATACCAGGCGACCAGGGTCTCGCCGTCAGGAGTCTTCAGAGTGACGGCCTGGATGGCCGGGTCGTCGGGATCGATCACCTGCGGCCTGGGGTCGGGATAGTAGAGATAGCGGCGCTGGTTGACGAACAGATAGGCCACCGCCGAGCCATAGAAGATCGCCCCGACCAGCAGGGCCAGGAGGCCAAGGCGCAGCCAGGACGGTAGCGGCTTGCGCGTCATCCCCGCCTACAGTCCCTTGAGGATGCCCTCGACCATCTTCTTGGCGTCGCCGAACAGCATCATGGTGTTGTCGCGGAAGAAGAGCTCGTTCTCGACCCCGGCGTAGCCCGAGGACATGCCGCGTTTGACGAACAGCACGGTGCGGGCCTTTTCGACGTCGAGGATCGGCATGCCGTAGATGGCGCTGGTCGGGTCGGTCTTGGCGGCCGGGTTGGTGACGTCGTTGGCCCCGATGACGAAGGCCACGTCGGCGGTGGAGAACTCGCTGTTGATGTCCTCCAGCTCGAAGACCTCGTCATAGGGAACATTCGCTTCGGCCAGCAGCACGTTCATGTGGCCGGGCATGCGGCCGGCGACGGGGTGGATGGCGTATTTCACCTCGACGCCCTCCTCCTTCAGCTTGTCGCCCATCTCGCGCAGGGCGTGCTGGGCCTGGGAGACGGCCATGCCGTAGCCGGGGACGATGATCACCTTGCTGGCGTTCTTCATGATGAAGGCGGCGTCGTCGGCGCTGCCCTGTTTCACCGGACGGGTCTCGACCTTGCCGCCGCCGGCGGCCGCGGCGCTGTCATCGGCCCCGAAGCCGCCGAGGATCACCGAGATGAAGCTGCGGTTCATCCCCTTGCACATGATGTAACTGAGGATGGCGCCCGAGGAGCCGACCAGGGCGCCGGTGATGATCAGGGTGACGTTCTCGAGGGTGAAGCCGAGCGCCGCCGCCGCCCAGCCGGAATAGCTGTTGAGCATCGAGACGACGACCGGCATGTCGGCGCCGCCGATCGGGATGATCAGGGTGACGCCGATCAGCAGCGACAGGCCAAAGATGGCCCAGAAGGCCCATTTGGCCTGGCCGCCGGTCATCACCAGGAAGACCACCAGGCCGACGATGGCGAGGCCGAGCGCGATGTTGATCAGGTGGCGGGCCGGCAGCAGGATCGGCGCCCCGCTCATGTTGCCGTTGAGCTTGGCGAAGGCGATGACCGAGCCGGTGAAGGTGATGGCCCCGATGGCCAGGCCGACGCCCAGCTCGATCAGCGACTGGGCGTGGATGTGGGTCGCATCGCCGATGCCGTAGGCCTCGGGCGCGTAGATGGCGGCCACGGCCACCAGACAGGCGGCCATGCCGACCAGGCTGTGGAAGGCGGCGACCAGCTGGGGCATGGCGGTCATGGCCACGCGGCGGGCGATGATCGCTCCGATGCCGCCGCCGACCACCACCCCGGCCAGGATCAGGCCGATGGTCACCGGGTCGAGCAGTTTCTCGGTCCACAGCACCACCAGGGTGGTGCCAACGGCGATGGCCATGCCGATCATGCCGTTGCGGTTGCCCGCCTGGCTGGTCACCGGGCTGGAGAGGCCCCGCAGGGCCAGGATGAACAGGACGCCCGAGACGATATAGGCGATGGCGGCAAGGTTGGCGGTCATGCGGGAGTTTCCGTCTCGGTGGGCGGTGAAGGCTTGGCGGCGCGGGGCCGGAAGAAGTGGTAGAGGGCCTTGCCAGAAAGCCAGGCCGAACCGACGCACAGGGCGGAGGCCATGGCGGTGTAGAGCCAGCCGTCGACGCTGTGGCCGCGAATGATCCAGTCCCAACAGGTGGCGGCCAGCAGCACGGTCGCATTGAGCCAGAGGGCGCCCCCGACCCAGAGCGGTCGCTGGGTCGGCGCGAGGTCGAGCAGGACGATGGCCAGCATGAGCTGCAGGAAGACCGTATCGCTCTCCCCGAACCGCAGGACGAGCGCGCTGGCGACGAGCCCGGCGAGGAAGAGGCCGATCAGAATGGGTATGCGGGACCGCTCGGTGACACGCCGGCGCAGGCTGTCGGCCTTGCCGGCCAGGATGAACAGAAGCAGGAGGCCGGCGACGCCGCCGCCGATGGCCAGGACGCCGAACCAGGGTGAGCCGTTCACGCCGCGCCTCCCTTTCCGAGGATGCGCTGCAGGGTCATGCCGGCGAAAGCCAGGGGCAGGGCGATGAACAGCGCCATCAGGGCCCAGGTCCAGCCGTTCTGCGGCCCCTGGGCCAGACTCTTCAGCAGGATGGCGACAATCACGGCCGCGGAGACCAGCGCCAGACCGAGCAGGCCGAACTGCAGGCCGCGTGGCGAGGACCGGTTGGCGGCCCGCATCATGGCCAGCGAGGGGAGCAGGCCCAGAAAGGCGAAGTTCGCCGCCTGGTGATCCGCCCGCAGGGCGATGGCGGTATCGACAGCCGCAGCCAGGAGGAAGGCCAGAATTCCGCCGCCCAGGGCCAGCGGCCGGCGCGGCTCGGCCAGATTCCGGGTCATGGCGTCGAGCCCATAGAAACAGCCGATATTGAGACCGATGACCAGGCAGATGATCCCGACCAGTTCGAGCGGCGAGAGGGTCATTCGTCCCCGCCCCTGCGCTCGGTCCCGTCCCAAGGCGAGCGGGCCCGGACGGCGGCGACGATCTGCACGGCCACGGCGGCCAGAAGCAGGGCCACGGCCATGGCCGCCTGGATCAGGCCGGCCATGCCGAGGTTCTGATGGATCAGCAGCGAGAACTGCATCAGCCCCAGCGCGGTCAGCAGCAGGCCGGCGCTGTTGAGCCAGCGGCGGCGCTTCAGCACCACCCAGATATAGGCCGCGATCCCGGCGACGCCGCCGAGCCCGCAGGCATATCCGAGAAGAAGGACCGCCAGCTGCGAGCTCACCCCGCCTTGTCCTTCTTCTTGTACATGGCCAGCATCCGCTGGGTGACCAGGAAGCCCCCGAAGATATTGACGGCGGCGAGGCCCGCGGCCACGGCGCCGGCGCCCTTCGAGATCCACACCGAGCCGGTCATCGCCTGGCCCGCCGCCGGGTGGGCGGCCGCGGCGATCAGGGCGCCGACGATGATCACCGAGGAGATGGCGTTGGTCACCGCCATCAACGGCGTATGCAGGGCCGGGGTGACGCTCCAGACCACGTAATAGCCGACGAAGATGGCCAGGACGAAGATCGCCAGGCGGAAGATGGTCGGATCGACTTCCATCGATGGCTCCTCAGAAAAACGGCGCGGGTCTATCCGACCAGCTGGGGATGGACGACGGCGCCGCCTTTGGTGACCAGGGCGGCTTTCAGAATCTCGTCCTCATAGTCGGGGTTCAGCGCCCCGTCCTTGTCGAGCAGCAGGCCGGCGAAGGCCAGAAGGTTGCGGGCGTAGAGGGCGCTGGCGTCGGTGGCGATGCGGCCGGGCAGGTTGGCGAAGCCGACGATCTTGGCCCCGTTGGCCGTGGTGACGATCTCGCCCAGCTTCACCCCCTCGACATTGCCGCCCTGTTCGACGGCGATGTCGACCAGCACGCTGCCGGGCTTCATCGAGGCGACCTGGGCGGCGCTGACCAGGCGCGGCGCGGGCCGGCCGGGGATCAGGGCGGTGGTGATGACGATGTCCTGCTTGGCGATGTGGCCGCTGACCAGCTCCGCCTGCTTGGCCTGGTATTCGGCGCTCATCTCCTTGGCGTAGCCGCCGGCGGTCTGGGCGTTCCTGAACTCCTCGTCCTCGACGGCGAGGAACTTGGCGCCCAGGCTCTCGACCTGCTCCTTGGTCGCCGGGCGCACGTCGGTGGCGGTGACCACCGCGCCCAGACGGCGGGCCGTGGCGATGGCCTGCAGCCCCGCGACACCGACCCCCATGATGAACACCTTGGCGGCGGCGACGGTGCCGGCGGCGGTCATCATCATCGGCAGGGCCTTGCCGAAGGCCTCGGCCCCCTCGATCACCGCGCGATAGCCGGCCAGATTGGCCTGCGACGACAGCACATCCATCACCTGGGCGCGGGTGATGCGCGGCACGAATTCCATGGCGAAGGCGGAGACCCCGGCCTTGGCCAGGGCCTCGAGGGTGGCCTTGTCCTGATAGGGGTTGAGGGTGGCGGCCAGCATGGCGCCGCTCTTCAGGCCGGCGATCTCCTCGGCCTCGGGGGCGCGGACCTTGAACAGCAGGTCGGCCTTGGCCAGGGCGCCCTTGAGGGTCTTTTCGACGGTGGCCCCGGCGGCTTCATAGTCGGCGTCGAGACAGGCCGAGCCGGTTCCGGCGCCGGCCTCGACGACGACGCTCCAGCCCGCCGCGATCAGCTTCTTCACCGACTCCGGGGTTGCGGCGACGCGGGTCTCGCCCGCGCGACGTTCCTTGGTCACCGCAATTACCGCCATGCCGGTCAACTCCCCCGAACCCTTGGCGTCGTATACGCCTTTGAGCCCTGTTTAGGGGAGAATCTTGCCCCTTGTCGAGCCCACCGATACCGCACCGCGAAAAATTATGCCGCACTGCGGTAGACCGCCCGTGGGCCGGACATGACAACGCCGGCGGCCCCGCAAGGGCGCGCCGGCGTCAATCTTCATCAGGACGGGACCGAGGGGCCCCGAAGGCCAGACCTAGTGGCCGCCGTCCTTCTTGTCGCGCAGCACCAGGATGCCGATGACCAGCACGGCCAGGGACGGGATCAGCCCGCCGAAGAAGCCCGCCGGGGTGCAGAACCACAGGGTGGCGGCGAGAACCGCGGTGGCGACGGCCAGGGAGCCCCATTTCGTCAAGCCCATGACGGCCTTGTAGGTGGCGACCTGTTCCTGGATGTCCATCTCGCCGCGGTGGTAGTCTTCGGAAGCCATGATCTGTCCCGGGTTTGCGTTGTCGGGCCGGGGATACAACGGGGCGGGCGGCGGCTCAAGACGCCTTTCGTCCCGCCCTAGACCGCGTCGGTCGCCAGCCGTGTCGTCAGCCAGTCCAGCACCAGCCGGCCGGCCCGGGTCGCGCGCAGCCGCGCCGGGTCGTCGACCAGCAGCCCGTCTTCGACCAGTCGGCGCACCAGCGGGGTGTCAGGGGCCAGTCCCAGCGGCGCCATGGAGGCGAACGACACCCCCTCGTCGATGCGCAGGCCCATCAGCAGCCGCTCCTCGGCGGCGTCCGCCCCGGTCAGGGCCTCGCGCTCGGCAAAGCCCAGGCCGGTCCGCTCGACGGCGGCGATATAGGCCTCGATCCCGCGCCCGGCGACCGTGGCGGTGCGCTGGCCCGCCAGGGTCAGTCGGCCATGGGCCCCCGGCCCGGCCCCGACATAGTCCTGACCGCGCCAGTAGACGAGATTGTGCCGCGAGCGGGCCGCCTCGCCCCGGGCGTGGTTGGAAACCTCATAGGCCTCGAAGCCGCGGGCCTCGAGCACCGCCTGGGTGGTCTCGTAGAGGGCCGCGCCCAGGGTCTCGTCGGGCGGCGTGAAGGACCCCCGCCGCACGGCGCGGTCAAAGGCGGTGCCGGCCTCGATGGTCAGCTGATAGGGCGAGATGTGGCCGGCGCCCCAGGCGATGGCGGTTTCCAGCTCCGCCGCCCAGGCCGCCGGGGTCTGGCCGGGCCGGGCGTAGATGAGGTCCAGCGACAGGCGCGGAAACAGCCGCGCGGCCGTTTCCGCGGCCCGCCGGGCGGAGGCGGCGTCGTGGTTGCGGCCGAGGAATGTCAGGGCCGCGTCGTCCAGGGCCTGGACCCCCAGCGACAGGCGGTTGACCCCCGCCTGGGCGAAGCCGGCGAAACGGCCGGTCTCGGCGTCGGTGGGATTGGCCTCCAGGCTGATCTCGAGGTCCTCGTCGGCGGTCCACAGCCGCCGGGCCGCCGCGATCATCGCCGCCGCCGCCTCCGGATCCATGAGGGAGGGGGTGCCGCCGCCGAGGAAGATTGACACCAGTCGCCGGGGCCCGGTCAGGGCCCGCTGCGCCTCCAGATCGGCGAGGATGGCCTGGGCCAGCCGCGCCTGCTCCCCGGTCCGGCCGCGGTCGCGCACCACGTTGAAGTCGCAGTAGGGACAGATGCGGGCGCAGTAGGGCCAGTGGATATAGACCCCCAGCGGCGCCGCCTCCGGCCGCTCCAGGCTCAAAACAGCGCGGCCTTGAGCTTTTCGAAGGCCCGGGTGCGGTGGCTGATGGCGTCCTTGGCCTCCGGCGCCATCTCGCCGAAGGTCTGATCGCCGCCTTCCGGCACGAAGATCGGGTCATAGCCGAAGCCGAGGTTTCCCCGGCCGGGAAACACCAACGATCCGTCGACCCGGCCCTCGACCACCACCGCCGGGCCGTCCGGCCAGGCCACGGCCAGGGCGCAGGTGAACCAGGCGTGGCGATCGTCGGCGCCGATCTCCTCCAGCCGCTCGGCGACCTTGGCCATGGCGAGGTCGAAATCCTTGCCGGGTCCGCCCCAGCGGGCCGAGAAGATGCCGGGCGCGCCATCAAGGGCCGTCACCGACAGGCCGCTGTCGTCGGCCAGGGCGATGCGGCCGGAAGCCTGGGCCGCATGGCAGGCCTTGAGCACGGCGTTGCCGACAAAGGTGCTCTCGGTCTCGTCCGGCTCGGGAATGTTCAGCTCGGCCGCGGTCAGCACGGTGAAGCGGCCGTCCAGCAGGGCGGCCAGTTCGCGCGCCTTGCCGGGATTGTGGGTGGCGGCGACCAGGGTCTCGCCGGGATTCAGCAACAGGGACATGGCCCGCTTATCCCGCCGCCCCGCCTCCGATTGCAAGGCCCGCCGCGACGGTCGCGCGCCCGGCCCCGGGCGGGGCCGGGCGGGAACCGCAGAATTTTTCGCTGGCGCCCTTACCGGTGAACAGCGTTAAGATACCTCTGTTCCCACTGAGCTTTGGAGGAGGGCCCAATGGCTGTCAGTCTGGATGTCAACGGCAAGACCGTGACCGTGGAGGCCGGCGAGGACACGCCGCTGATGTGGGTCCTGCGGGACGAGATCGGTCTCACCGGCACGAAATTTGGTTGCGGCATCGCCCAGTGCGGGGCCTGCACCGTGCACCTCAACGGCCAGCCGGTGCGCTCCTGCTCCCTGCCGGTCAGCGCCGCCGTGGGGGCCAAGGTCACCACCATCGAGGGCCTTGGCGGCAATCACCCCGCGCAACAGGCCTGGGCCAAGCTGGACGTGCCGCAGTGCGGCTATTGCCAGTCGGGCCAGATCATGAGCGCCGCGGCCCTGCTGGCCGAGAACAGCGCGCCCACCGACGAGGACATCGATGCGGCGATGAGCGGGAACATCTGCCGCTGCGGGACCTATCAGCGGATCCGCGCCGCCATCAAGGAAGCGGCGGGCATCGCCAAAGCCCTGCCGACGGCCGGCTAGAGGAGAGCGCCATGACCCGACATATCCGCAATCTGGCCGCCTCCGCCGTCCAGGCCGTGGGCCGGACCGTTGACGGCGCCGTCAAGGCCGGGGCCACCCGCCGCGAAATGCTGGTCACCAGCGTCGCCGCCGGCGGCGCCCTGCTGGTCGGCTGCTCGATGGAAGACGTGATGAGCGCCGGCAGCCCGGTCAAGCCCGGCGCCTTCGGCCCCTTCATCAGGATCGATCCCGACGGCGCGGTGACGGTGATCTCGAAACACATCGAGTTCGGCCAGGGCAACCACGCCGGCCTGGCGGCCATTGTCGCGGAGGAGCTCGACGCCGACTGGGCCCGGGTCCGGGTCGAACAGGCGCCGGCCAACGCCAAGCTCTACGCCAACCTCGGCATGGGGGTTCAGGGCACCGGCGGGTCCACCGCCATCGCCAACAGCTGGGACCAGCTGCGCAAGGCCGGGGCCGGGGCGCGGGCGATGTTCGTCCAGGCCGCCGCCAACAAATGGCAGGTCGGGGCCGAGGGGATCACCGTCAAGGACGGCCTGGTCAGCCATGCGGCCTCGGGCAAGAGCGCCGGCTTCGGCGAACTGCTGGCCGACGCGGCGAAGGTCACCCCGCCGGAATCGCCGAAGCTGAAGGACCCCAAGGACTTCACCCTGATCGGCACCCCCCGGGTGCGGCGCAAGGACAGTGTGGCGAAGTCCAACGGCACGGCCCGCTTCACCCAGGATGTCCAGGAAGAGGGCCTGCTGGTCGCCATGGTCGCCCACGCCCCGCGCTTCGGCGGCAAGGTGAAGAGCTTCGATGACGCCGCCGCCCGCAAGGTTCCGGGCGTGGTCAATGTGTTCAAGATTCCCACCGGCGTCGCCGTGGTCGCCAAATCGACCTGGGCCGCCCGTCAGGGTCGCGACGCCCTGACCGTCGAGTGGAACGAGGACAAGGCCGAGAAACGCGGCTCCGACGTCATGCTGGCGCAATACAAGGACATCGCCGCCGGCAAGGGTGGTGAAGACGTCAAATGGACCCCGTTCGAGACCCATGGCGACATGGCCTCGGTGACCGACGGCGCGCTGTTCGAGGCGACCTACGACTTCCCCTATCTGGCCCATGCGGCGATGGAGCCGATGAACTGCGTGGCGCGGGTCAACGGCAACAACGCCCGGCTGACCTTCGGATCGCAGATCCCCACCGTCGACCAGCTCAACACCGCCAAGATCGTCGGCAACCTGCCCGGCGCGGTGCAGATCGAGACGCTGTTCGCCGGCGGCAGCTTCGGGCGCCGCGCCAACTTCCAGTCCGACTATGTGGTCGAGTGCGTCCACATCGCCAAGAAGGTCGGCAAGGGCACGCCGGTGAAGCTGGTCTGGACCCGCGAGGACGATATGCGCGCCGGCCTGTTCCGGCCGATGGTGCACCACGACGTCAAGATCCGGCTGGACAAGGACGGTTTCCCGGCCAGCTGGCGCCACCGCATCGTCACCCAGTCGATCATGAAGGGCTCGCCGATGGGCACGCCCAAGCTGGATGAAACCGCCGTGGAAGGGGCGCTGGGCTCGCCCTATCTGAAGGCCACCCCCGCCGTCGACGGCCAGGTCGCCCTGCCCGACGCCGGGGTGCCGGTGCTGTGGTGGCGCTCGGTGGGGGCGACCCACACCGCCTTTGTCATGGAGCACACCATCGACCAGCTGGCCCTCAAGGCCGGCAAGGACCCGGTCGACTATCGCCGCGCCCTCTATCAGAAGGCCGACGCCAAGCGGCACCTGGCGGCGCTCGACCTGGCGCTGGAAAAGGCCGGTCCGACGGTGGCCGAGGGCTATACCCGCGGGGTGGCGGTGCATGAGAGCTTCGGCTCGGTCGTCGCCGAGATCGCCGAGGTCAAGATCGGCCCCGGGGGCGAGCCCAAGGTCGGGCGGGTGGTGGTCGCCGTCGACTGCGGCATCGCCGTTTCCCCCGACCAGATCGCCGCCCAGATGGAGGGCGGGGTCTGCTACGGCCTCTCGGCCGCCCTCTACGGCCAGATCACCCTCAAGGACGGGGCGGTGCAGGAGAGCAACTTCGACACCTATCGCGTGCTGCGCAACAGCGAGGCGCCGACGGTGGAGACCTGGATCGTGCCGTCCAACAACGCCCCCAGCGGCGTCGGCGAACCGGGCACCCCGGTGATCGCCCCGGCCGTGGCCAACGCCCTGCTGGCCATGGGCCGTCCGGCCACCACCAGCCTACCGATGGTCAAGCCGGCCTGAGCATACGGAGTTCCTTCTCCTGCCTGCCGGGAGAAGGTGGCCCCGCGACGCGGGGTCGGATGAGGGCGGCGCCGGCCTCCGACCGACGACCCGCAAACGGTGGAGAGGCGCCCCCTACAGCGCCCCTTCGCGGTCCAGGGTCTCCAGGGCCTTGCGGACCTGGGTCATGTGCAGAACCGCCATCAGCGGGGCCAGGGTGACGCGCACCCCCAGCAGCACCACCGCGCCGGACAGGGTCAGGTCCAGGCTGCGGCTTTCGATCTTGAACCAGCCGCCCAGCAGAAAGCCCACGGCCACCAGCAGCCACAGGGCCGCCAGCTTCGGCGCCCGCAGCACCACCGTCTCGCCGCGCCAGACCACCGGCGCCGAGGTCCCGGCCGGAATCCGCTTCCAGGCGGCCCAGGACATCGAGGCCATGATGCCGAGGGCGAAGATCCAGAACACGTCGCCGGCGATGGACAGCGCCTGGATCACACCGTCACCTGGGCGCCAAGCTCGACCACCCGGCCGGGCGGGATCTTGAAGAAGTCGGTGGGATTGGCGGCGTTCTTCATCAGGAAAATGAAGAGCTTGTCCTGCCAAAGGGGCATGCCGCTGTGGGCGCTCGGCACGATCGACCGCCGGCCCAGGAAGACGCTGGTGGTCATGATGTCGAACTTCAGGCCCTGCTTGCGGCACAGGGCCAGGGCCTTGGGCACATTGGGCGATTCCATGAAGCCGTAGGTGATGATCAGCTTCTTGAAGTCCTCATTGACCTTTTCGATCTTCACCCGGTCGACCTGGGCCACGCGGGGGGTCTCGGCGGTGCGCACCGTGGCGATGATGTTCTTCTCGTGCAGCACCTTGTTGTGCTTGAGGTTGTGCATCAGGGCCACCGGGGTCATGTCCGGATCGCTGGTCAGGAAGATGGCCGTGCCGGGCGCGCGGTGCGGGGCGCGGGCCTCGAGAATGCCGATCAGGTCGCTGAGCGGGACGGAGTCGCGGCGGGTCTTTTCGGTGAGGATCTGGGCGCCCCGGGTCCAGGTCCACATGATGATCACCAGCACCGCCCCGAACACCAGCGGCATCCAGGCGCCCTGGGGAATCTTCAGCAGGTTCGAGGAGATGAAGGTCAGGTCCAGCGCCAGCAGCGGGACCAGCACCGCCAGGGTCGCCGCCCAGCTCCATTTCCACAGGAAGCGGATGATGACGAAGGCCAGCAGGCTGTCGATGAACATCGAGCCGGTGACGGCGATGCCGTAGGCCGCGGCGAGGTTGGACGAAGTCTTGAAGCTGAACAGCAGCACCAGAACCCCGATCAACAGCATGGTGTTGACCTGCGGCACATAGATCTGGCCGGCCTGGGTCTCGGAGGTGCGGCGGATGTCGATGCGCGGCAGCAGGCCCAGCTGCACCGCCTGCTGCGTCACCGAGAAGGCCCCGGTGATCACCGCCTGGCTGGCGATGATGGTGGCGACCATGGCCAGGATCAGGATCGGCCAGTAGACCGCCTGGGGAATCATGTCGAAGAAGGGGTTCAGCCGGGCGTCAGGCGTGTGCAGGATCAGGGCGCCCTGGCCCAGGTAGTTGAGCACTAGGCAGGGGAAGACCAGGCCCAGCCAGCCGGCGCGGATCGGCGCCTTGCCGAAATGGCCCATGTCCGAATACAGCGCCTCGGCCCCGGTCACGGCCAGGAAGACGCTACCCAGGATGACGAAGCCGAGAAACCCGTTCTGGAACAGGAACAGCACGCCGTAGTGCGGGCTGATGGCGCGGAAGATCGAGAGGTCGTCGGCCAGGTGGTAGAGGCCAAGGCCGCCCAGCACCAGGAACCAGGCGGCGGTGATCGGTCCGAAGAAGGCGGCCACCCGGTGGGTGCCGCGCGACTGCACCAGGAACAGGGCGATGAGAATTCCGGCCGAGATCGGCAGGATCAGGTGATCCAGCTGGCCGTTCAGGCCCGGCCCGTCCTTCAGACCCTCGACCGCCGACAGCACCGACACCGCCGGGGTGATGATGCCGTCGCCGTAGAACAGGGCGGCGCCGATGACGCCGAGGAAGAAGACGGTCGCCGACCGCTTGCCGTTGGGCTTGGCCAGGGTTTTGCGGGCCAGGGCCATCAGGGCCAGGGTGCCGCCTTCGCCCTTGTTGTCGGCCCGCATCAGCAGGACGACGTATTTCAGGGTCACCACCAGGATCAGGGCCCAGATGACCAGCGACACCACCCCCAGCACGGCCAGTTCGCTCGTGCCGCCGCTGCGGGAATGAGCCAGGGCCTCGCGCATCGCATAGAGCGGGCTGGTGCCGATGTCGCCGAACACCACGCCGATGGCGCCCAGGGCCAGGGCCCAGAAGCCGCCATGGCCATGGCCATCGGTCGCCTGACCCGGCGGCGCGGCGGCCGGGGGCTGGAGGTCTGCGGAAGCGGACGGGGCGGCTGCGGAGGCCGGTTCGATGGGCTCAGAGGCCATGCAATCAGAATCCAGTGGCCGGGTCCCGGCCTCTCGGAGCCCAACATTGGGGCGCGGCGGGCGCGATACACCCTTTCAGGAAGCGCTTCAATCGCCCAGCGGATTCCGGTCCCCGGCCGATTTCCATTGCGAACCGGCCGGGGGCGCCTACCTTTCAGTCAACAGCAATGTCCGACAGTCAGAAATTCCCCGTTGCGGCCCACGCCCTGGCCTACCTCGCCCACAAGGGCGCGGACGCCCCGGCGCGGGCGATTTCCAGCGCCGAGCTGGCGGCCTCGATGCCGACCAATCCGGTGGTGGTGCGGCGGGTCACCGCGATGCTGGCCCGCGCCGGCCTGATCGCCACCCGCATGGGCGCCGGCGGCGGCGCCTGGCTGACCCGGCCGCCGGCGGCCATCACCCTGGACGAGGTGTTGCGGGCCGTCGATGGCTGCACCCATCTGGGCGTGGCTCCGGCGGGGGTGAAGGGCTGTCCCGTGGGCGAGCGGATTCCCGATGCGGTCAGCGCCGCCATCCGCGCCGCCGACGCCGCCGCCTCCGAGCGGCTTGCAGGAATTTCGGTGGCCGACCTGCTGCGCGAGCCGGCGCCGGCGGCCTGACGGGTCCCGGGCGGCTTGATGGGGGCGATTGCACTTGAGCCCGGCGCAGGCCAGTTTCAGCGCCTGACGATTTCGATTGAGGACACCTCGCCGCATGGCCCGTCGCCTCGCCCTGATCACCGGCGCCTCCGCCGGCATCGGCGCCGCCTTCGCCCGCGTCTACGCCGCCCACGGCTATGACGTGGCCCTCACCGCGCGGCGGGCCGACAAGCTGACCGCCCTGGCCGACGACATCTCCCTGCGCGCCGGGGTCGAGACCCTGACCATTGCCGCCGACCTGGCCGATCCGGCCGCCCCCGACGCCATCCTCGGCGAGTTGACCGCCCACGGCCGCCACGTCGACGCCCTGGTCAACAACGCAGGCTACGGCCTGACGGGCCTCTATGCCGAGACCGACTGGGGCGATCAGAAGGATTTCATCCAGGTGATGGTCACCGCCCCGTCGGAACTGGCCCATCGGGTGGTCGCCGGCATGGTCGAGCGGAAGTTCGGGCGCATCGTCAATGTCGCCTCCCTGGCCGGACTGATGCCCGGCGCCGCCGGCCACACCCTCTACGCCGCCTCGAAGAGCTATATGGTGCGGTTTTCCCAGAGCCTGCATCTGGAGACGGAAAACACCGGGGTGCATGTCAGCGCCCTCTGCCCCGGCTTCACCTACAGCGAGTTTCATGACGTCAACGGCACCCGCGACCTGGTGACCCGCTCGACGCCCGGCTGGCTGTGGCTGGGCGCCGACGAGGTCGCCGCCAACGGCTATGAGGCGGCCGAGGCCAACCGGCCGGTCTGCGTGCCGGGCGCCCCCAACAAGGCCATCGCCGTCCTGGCCAAGCTGTTGCCCGACGAATGGCTGCTGGCCCTGCTGGCCAGCCAGGGCGGCCGCTTCCGTAACACCCGGGCCTGAGAACCGCCCGCACAGGGAGCTGCGCTGATGACCCTGTTGACCGCCTGCCTTGTTGTCTTCGCGCTCGGCGCCCTGCTTCTGGCTGTGGTCACCGCGGTTTCGGGACCGCGGAAGGCCGACCGCCTTGGCGGGACGATCCTGCCCGTCCGCCTTCGCACCGGCTCGACCGGCGGCCTGCTGAACGCTCTGGAAGGGGTAGAGAACCGCTGGGTGCGGGTGACCCTGCTGTGCTTCGCCGCGATCGCTTTTGCGGCGGGCGCGGCCGTCACGGCATTGGCTTTCTGACCCGGCCTATTTGCTGACGTAGGGCGAGGCGGCTGCCGGCTGCACCAGGTTGCGGGTGGTTTCCGCCACCCCTGAAATGACGAACTGCACCGCCATGGCGCAGACGATCAGACCCAGCACCCGCACGATGATGGTCATGCCGATGCGGCCCAGCGCCCGGCTGATCAGCGGGGTCAGCCAGAAACAGATCATCGTCGCCAGCGACACCCCCAGCAGCACCAGAACCCCGACCAGATCCCCCGCCGGGCCGAGCTTCTTGGCCTTGCTGGCGTAGATGACCACGGTGGAGATGGCGCCCGGCCCGATCAGCAGGGGCATGGCGAAGGGCACCACCAGCCGCTCGAACCGGCGACGGGCGTAGGCGGCGGCGCCCTCCACCTCTCCGGCCTCGGCGGCGTCGGCGAACTTTCCGGTGAAATCGTCGCGGGCCATGTCGAGGCCCAGCAGGAACAGGATCACGCCCCCGGCGATGCGGAAGGCCGGCAGGGAGATGCCGAAGAACTCCAGCAGGGTGATCCCGGTGAAGTAGAAGAAGGTCAGGAACAGGAAGGCGAAGGCGCAGATGAACAGCGCCACCATCCGCCGCCCGGAGGCCAGGGCGCCGGCCGTCGCCGCCGCGAAGACGGGAACGTTGCCGATCGGGTCGATCAGGGCGAACAGGGCGACGAAGAAGTTGACGGCGAAGTCTGTGGCGCTCATTGAACCTGCTTAGCCCAAAATCCGATTTGTCGCGCGGGGGATCTCCCGCGCCGGAGACATGCCATGTCCGCTGATCCCCGCCTGATCGTCGCCCTCGACCTGCCGACCCGCGCCGACGCCGAGGCCATGGTCGAGACCCTGGGCGACAGCGTGACCTTCTACAAGGTCGGCCTGCAGCTGCTGGCCAGCGGCGGCATGGAGATGGCCCGCGACCTCAAGGCCCGGGGACGCAACGTCTTCCTCGACTGGAAACTGCACGACATCGGGGCGACGGTTGAAAAGGCGACGGCGGCCATCGTCGCCAGCGGGGCCTGCGACCTGCTGACCGTCCATGCCGAGCCCCAGGTGATGGAGGCGGCGGTGCGCGGCCGGGCCGGAGAGCGGTCGGCGAAGATTCTCGGCGTCACCGTCCTGACCAGTCTCAGCGGCCAGGACCTGGCGCGGATCGGCTACGGCATGGGGGTTGAGGCCCTGATCGAGCGGCGGGTGCGCCAGGCGGTCGACGCCGGCGTCGACGGCGTGGTGGCCAGCCCGCACGAGGCGGCCCTGGCCCGGCGCATCGGCGGTCCGGACTTCCTGGTGGTCACCCCGGGCGTGCGGCCAGCCGGGGCGGCGATGGACGACCAGGCCCGGGCGGCGACCCCGGCCGAGGCGCTGGGCGACGGCGCCAGCCATCTGGTCGTCGGCCGTCCGATCACCGCCGTCGCCGATCCCCGCGCCGCCGCAAGGGCCATCAGCGACCAGATGCGGCCGCAGACCGCGATGGTCTGACCCTTCGGGGCCGGCCTACTCAGCCGCCATCGCCATCGGCGCGCTTCTCGCGCCGCGCACCAGCCGGCCGGGCAGGGCGCCGGTCGGCTCGCCGTTGCGATAGGTGACCTGGCCGGCGACGAGGGTCGCCACATAGCCGTCGGCCTTCTGCACCAGGCGCCGCCCGCCGGCCGGCAGGTCATAGGCGACCGCCGGGGCGTGCAGGGTCAGGGCGTCATAGTCGATGACGTTGAGATCGGCCCTCAGGCCCGGCTCGATCAGGCCGCGATCCAGCAGGCCGACCGCCTCGGCCGTGTCGCGGGTCTGCATCTTCACCACCTGCTCGATGGCGAACTTCGCCCCCCGGGTGCGGTCGCGGGTCCAGTGGGTCAGCATGGTGGTGGGAAAGCTGCCGTCGCAGATCATCCCGACATGGGCCCCGCCGTCCGACAGGCCCGGCACCGTGTCGCGGTGCCCCAGCATGGCGTAGCTGGGCTCCAGGCTGCCCTCGGCGTAGTTGAGGAAGGGGTGGTAGAGCATGCCCTTGCCGCCATTGCTCAGCATGTGGTCGATGGCCAGCTCCTCGGGCCAGATCCCGCGCCCGGCCGCCAGGGCCTGGACGGTCTGGCTGGTCGGCTGTTCGTAGTCGGGCTGGTCGCCCAGCAGATACATGTTGTCCCAGGCCTGCAGCATGCTGCCGCCGAACGGCCCCCTGGCCGCCCCGCTCTCGTTCAGCAGCCGGGCGCGGAAAGCCGGATCGGCCATCGCCGCCGCCCGCTCCGCCAGCGGCAGGTGGGCGATCTCCCGGTAGGTCTCGTTCTGGCTGAACGGGTTGAGGGTCAGCTCCAGTCCGAACAGCACCCCCACCGGCCGGCCGCAGACCTGGGCCTTCATCGGCACGCCCGCGTCGACCGCCTCCTCGACCGCGCCCAGCAGCATCTTCCACAGCTGCGGCGCCTTGGCGCTCTGGGCCAGGGTGAAGCTCAAGGGGCGGCCGCTCTTCTCGGCCAGGCGGCGGAACATCGCCACCTCCTCCGCCGGGTCGGGGGCGAAGTCGCTGACCAGCTGCAGCACCCCGCGCCCGGCCGCCTTCATGCCCATGGCGATGCCGGTCAGCTCATCCTCGCCGGCGTTCAGGGTCGGGGTCGGCTGGCCGTCGCTGGTGCGGTGGTTGAGGGTGCGGCTGGTCGAAAAGCCGATGGCCCCGGCCTCCATCGCCGCCTTGGCGATGGCCGCCATCTGTTCGATGTCCTCCGCCGTGGCCGGTTCGCGGTTGGCCCCGCGCTCGCCCATGACGAAGACCCGCAGGGCCGCGTGGGGCAGCTGGGCGGCCAGGTCGATATCGAACCGGCGCTTGTCGAGGGCGTCGAGATAGTCGGGAAAGCTCTCCCAGTTCCACGGCAGGCCCTCGGTCAGCACCGGAAAGGGGATGTCCTCGACCCCTTCCATCAGCCGCACCAGCCGGTCGTGGTCCTGCGGCCGGCAGGGGGCGAAACCGACGCCGCAGTTGCCCATGACGATGGTCGTCACCCCGTGGCCGCTGGAGGGATTGAGGCGATTGTCCCAGGTCGCCTGGCCGTCATAGTGGGTGTGGATATCGACAAAGCCCGGGGTCACCAGCCGGCCGGCGGCGTCGATTTCCTCGGCGCCGGGGGCCAGGTCCGGCCCCACCGCCGCGATCAGGCCGTCCTTGATCCCGACATCGGCCTGGAAGGGCGCCGCGCCGGTCCCGTCCACCACCGTGCCGCCGCGCAGCACCAGATCGAACCTGTGATCGGCCATTGGTCTCTTCCCTGACTTATCGTTGTTCAGGGATCGTCCGCCGCGATGACGCGCGCGTCAAGCGGCGCCCTTGGGGCAGGCGCCGGCCAACGCCCTATTTCAGCGTCACCGCCGCCGCCCTGCGGCAGGTCTCGGCGTCGCAGCCCTCGGGGTTGGCGGCGGCGGACTTCACATACAGCACCACCAGCGGCCGGCCGTGTTCCCGCGCCTCAAGAGCCAGCCGCAACAGGTTGTCCGCCAGGGCGTCGCGGGTCTCGACGGAAAACTGCCTGGGCATGTCCGCCGCACCGTCGACGCCCTTGCCGGCCGGAGCCGCGCAGCTGATCGTCAGCCGGTCGCGATAGGCGGTGATCTCCGAAACAGAACAGGGCGCCCAGGCCCCGCCTTCCGGCGGATCCTCGGCCAGGGCTGGCGCGGCGGCGGACAGCAGCAGGGAGACGACGAGCGCGATGCGTTTCATGCCCGGAAGGGTGCGGGTCCCGGGCCCGGGCGTCAATCGCCTGTCTTGGGCCATGCGGCGACCGCAAGCCGCTTTACGTTCGCGTGATCTTTCCCCAGCGTCCGGCTTCCCCTAGGGTCGCGCCCGACATTTCAAACCACTGTTTGAACCCACCCAAGGAACCTCCATGCGCGACGCCGTCATCGTCTCCTACGCCCGCACCGGTCTGGCCAAGTCCAACCGCGGCGGCTTCAACAACACTCACGGCGCGGCCATGGCCGGCCATGTCATCCAGCATGCGGTCGCCCGCGCCGGCCTGGAAGGCGCCGAGGTCGAGGACGTGATCCTCGGCTGCGGCGGCCCTGAAGGCGCCACCGGCATGAACGTCGCCCGCAACGCCGCCATCTGGGCCGGCCTGCCGGTGACCACCAGCGGCACCACCATCAACCGTTTCTGCTCATCGGGCCTGCAGGCCATCGCCTCGGCCGCCCACTATGTGATCAACGAGGGCGCCGATGTCGCCGTCGGCGGCGGGGTGGAATCCATCTCCCTGGTGCAGGGCGGCGGTCACATGAACCGCTTCCACATCACCGAAGAGAAGCTGATGGAGATCAAGCCGGCCCTGTGGATGGCGATGATCAACACCGCCGACATCGTGGCCAAGCGATACAACGTCGCCCGCGACTACCAGGACGAATACGCCCTGCGCAGCCAGCAGCGGATCGCCGCGGCCCAGGCCGCCGGCCTGTTCAACGACGAGATCGTGCCGATGGCGACCAAGATGAAGGTCGTCAACAAGGAGACCAAGGAAGAGAGCATCGTCGACTATGTGGTCGACAAGGATGAATGCAATCGTCCCGACACCACCCTGGAGGGCCTGGCCTCGCTGAAGCCGGTGATGGGCGAGGGCAACTTCGTCACCGCCGGCAACGCCAGCCAGCTGTCGGACGGCGCCGCCGCGGTGGTGGTGATGGAAGCCAAGGAAGCCGAGCGCCGGGGCCTCAAGCCGATGGGCCGCTTCAAGGGCTTCGCCGTCGCCGGTTGCGAGCCGGACGAAATGGGCATCGGTCCGATCTACGCCGTGCCGCGCCTGCTGGCCCGCCACGGCATGAAGGTCGATGACATCGACCTGTGGGAACTGAACGAAGCCTTTGCGTCGCAGTGCCTCTACAGCCGCGACACCCTCGGCATCGACCCGGAAAAGTACAACGTCAACGGCGGTTCCATCGCCATCGGCCACCCCTTCGGCATGACCGGCGCCCGCTGCGTCGGCCATGTGCTGATGGAAGGCCGCCGCCGCAAGGCCAAGCATGCGGTCGTCACCATGTGTATCGGCGGCGGGATGGGCGCCGCCGGCCTCTTCGAGGTGTTCGAGTAAACCCCGAGAGGCCGGAGAACGGCGCCCATGTCCTTGAGTGGCCATATCCGCCTGGCGGATATGGCTGGCGCGGCCGGCCTCTTCGAAGTGTTTGAATAAGGGCCTGAATCAGCGACCCCAAAGTCGCTGGAAACCTTGATTTACCTGATCGGGGCGCCGGAATTCCTTCGGCGCCCCTTTCTTTGTTCACCTGTTCAGCATCCGGAACCGCGATGTTTGCGTAGCGTTAAGGGACAAGGCGCTATTGTGGCGTCCTCGATACGGGAACAGTCGTCATGGCCGTCAAGGCCCTCTTCATCGCCGCCGCCGTGCTCGCCATCGCCATCGCGATGCTGCTGCCCGTGCCCGGCGCCCAGTCCCGCCAGAGCCATTCGCAGTTCGAGACCCTCGAGCTGGGCGCCCACTAGGCTCAACCCGCGACCCTGTTGCGACTTGTCCCGCCCGGCCTGACTATGCGGCCGACCAGACATGATCCCCGCATCTCCCCCTCCCGCTATTGTCGGCCTTGTGCTCGCCGGCGGCCGCTCACGTCGCATGGGCTGGGAGAAGGCCGCCGTGATCGTCAATGGACGGCCGCTTCTGGACGCGGCCCTGGCGAGCCTGTCGGACTGCGATTTCCTGGCCGTCAATGCGACGGCGGAGAGCCAGGCCGCGCGGCTGGCCACGGCCCGAGACCTGCCGGTCCTCGAAGATGGGGAAGGCATGCCGGACGGCCCGCTCAGCGGCGTCCTCGCCGGCCTCGAATGGGCCCGATTGCAGGGGGCGGCCTGGCTGGCGACCAGTCCCTGCGACCTCGCTTCCCCGCCAACCGATCTTGTCGCGCGCCTGGTCGCGGCCGGCGGACCCGCCTATGCCCTGGCGTCCGACGGCCGTCATCCGTTGAGCGCGCTCTGGCCCACCAGCCTGATCGCGCCCTTGCGCGCCATCCTCGCCCGCGACCACCCGCCCGTCCGGACCGTGCAGGACGAGGCCGGCTTTCAGGCCGTGGCCTTCCCCGACGCCGCCGCCTTCGCCAACCTCAATACACCGGGCGGTCTGACCGACCGCCTGTCCGCCTGGAAGCTGGCCGCTGATGGCCCGCCGTTCCGCACCCCCTCCAGCTGGTTGCAACCGGTGCGCAGCGGAGAGACCGCCGCCATGCTCAAGCTGCCCTTCGAGGAGGAGGAACGCACCGGCGGCGAGATCCTGGCCTGGTTCGACGGGCGCGCCGCCGCCCGGGTGCTGCGGATCGACAAGGAAGCCGTGCTGCTCGAACGTCTGGCCGGCGACATCGATCTGGCCGCCATGGCGGGCCGCGCCTTGGCTGACGACGAGGCCGCCTGCGTCATTCTCTGCGAGGTGGTCGCGGCCCTGCATGCCGCCCGGTCCGGCCCGCCGCCCCAGTCCCCGCCGCCCCAGGCCCGGCCGCTGCGTCCCTGGTTCGCCGCCCTGACCCGACGGGCGGCCGATCATTCCGTCCTGGCCGCCGCCTGGCGACAGGCCGACCGCCTTCTGACCGAGAACCGCGACCCGCGCGTCCTGCACGGCGACATCCACCACGGCAATGTCCTGCATGATCCGGCGCGGGGCTGGCGGGCGATCGACCCCAAGGGCCTGTTCGGGCCCCGGGGCTACGACTACGCCAACATCCTGCGCAATCCGCTGACCGACCTTGCCCGGGACCCGGCCCGACTGGACCACATGGCGCGGGTTATCGCGGGAAAGGCCGATCTGCCGCTCCCGGAGGTGCTGGGATGGACCCTCGCCCATGCGGGGCTGTCGGCCGCCTGGACCCTCGAGTCCGGCGGCGACGCCTCCCACAGTCTGGCCGTGGCCGCTGCGGCGGCCGCCCGGCTTCAGGCCGCGACCTGATCGCGCAGCCGGGCGATTTCCAGCCTCAGCTCATGCTCGCGCAGTTCGGCCAGCCGTTCCCGCCGTCGGTCATTGCGCCAGCCGAAGATCAGACCGGAAATGGCCCCAAGGCCGGTGAAGATGAAGGTCAGGGCCGAACCGATCATCGCCCAGTCGATGGGCGAGGCCTCCTGCGCCGCGTCGGCGGCGCCCTGGGCCGCGCCCTGGGCGGCGGCGACCGCGGTTTCGGCGGGGCCCTCTTCGATGGGCGCGGCCTGCACCGCCTCGACCACCGGATCGATCGCCGCCTGCAGGGGGTGGGTCTCTTCCTGCTGGGCCGGGCGGATGACCACCGAGCCGACAAACACCAGGCAGGCCAGGGACATGATGATCAGCGCTCCGCGCCGGCGGGGCTTCCTGGCTGATTCCGCATAATCCATCGTGCTCATGATCCGTCCTCCCTGACGGTGATCGTTGCCGATGGGGCCATCTGACCAGAGCCAACCTGACCGGTGAATGAACGGGTCTCCGCGCCATCCGGACCCTGGAACCGGCGGCCGCGCGGGGCGCTTGATGAAGCGATCGATAGCGGACGGGCGGCGTCTGCACGGCTCGCGGACATCGGGGCCGTCAAAACGCCGTCTTCATACTCTGTCTATCATGATGGAGCGGCCGCGCCCGTCGGGTTAAGAAGCGGCCGCAAGACAGTTCAGAGCAGGCAAGTCGAAATCATGGCCAACCCACAGGCGGGCGGACCCGGCGTCAGGCGCACGCCCCTGCAGGCGATCCTCTACTGGGGCATGGTGGTCGGCGTCTGGAGCCTGATCTTCCTGGTCGCCTTCCTGGCGGTGTTCGCCATCGACCTGCCGGACGTCTCCAAGCTCAATGAGGTGACGCGCCAGCCGTCGATCTCCTACCTCGACCGTTCCGGCGCCCTGATCGCCGTGCGCGGTAGCCAGTATGCGCCGCCGGTCGACCTCGACAAGCTGCCCGACTATGTGCCCAAGGCCTTCCTCGCCATCGAGGACCGGCGCTTCTACTGGCATCCCGGGTTCGACCCTATCGGCATCGCCCGGGCGGGCGTGGCCAATCTCAAGGCCGGCCATGTCGTCGCCGGCGGCTCAACCATCACCCAGCAGCTGGCCCGCAACCTGTTTCTGACCCTGGACCAGAACTGGCGGCGCAAGGTGCAGGAGCTGATCCTGGCGGTGTGGCTGGAGGTCAAGTTCTCCAAGAAGGAGATCCTCGCCCTCTATCTGAACCGGGTCTATTTCGGGGCCGGCGCCTACGGCATCGAGGCGGCCTCGCAGCGCTATTTCAACAAGCCGGCCGCCAAACTCACCCTGGGCGAGGCGGCCCTGCTGGCCGGGATGATGAAGGGCCCGTCCCGCTACAGCCCGGTCTCGGCCAGCGAGCGGGCCGCCCGCCGCGCCGATATCGTGCTCAGCGAGATGGTGCGCACCAAGGCCATCACCGAGGAAGAGCGCCAGCAGGCGATCAAGACCCCGGTCCGGGTCTCCGCCGTTCTGGCCAACCAGCGGGCGCAGTATTTCACCGACTGGATGGACGCCCAGGTCCGCGCTCTGGTGGGCGAGCCGACCGAGGACCTGATCGTCGAGACCACCCTCGATCTGCCGATCCAGGCCGCCGCCGAGCAGGCGCTGCGGGCCGGGGTGGCCAGGAACAAGGCCGCCGGCGTCGAGCAGGGGGCCCTGGTCGCCCTCGACGGCGAGGGGCGGGTGCGGGCCTATGTCGGCGGGGCCAACTACGCCGAGAGCCAGTTCGACCGCGCCTCGGTGGCCCGGAGACAGGCCGGCTCGGCCTTCAAGCCCTTTGTCTATCTCACCGCCATGGAACAGGGGCGAAACCCTAATGTCATGGTGGTCGACGAGCCGCTGAAGATCGGCAATTGGGAGCCGCGCAACTACAACGGCCGCTTCCAGGGCGCGATGACCCTGGAGACGGCGCTGGCCCAGTCGATCAACACCGTCGCCGCCCGGCTGGCCAATGAGGTCGGCACCGCCAATGTCGCGGCGACCGCCCGGCGCCTGGGCATCACCTCGAAGATCCAGCTCGACCCCTCGATGGCCCTGGGCGCGGTCGAGGTCAGTCCGCTGGAAATGGCCCAGGCCTACGCCCCCTTCTCCAACGGCGGCTTCAAGGCCAGGGCCTGGGGCATCAGCCGCATCCGCACCGCCGCCGGCAAGGTGCTGTATGACCACAATCTCGAAAAGCGCGGGCGCCAGCCGGTCATCGGCAGTCCGGCCCTGCCCTACATGAACCAGATGATGCGCCAGGTGGTGATCCGCGGCACCGGCGCCGGGGCCCGGGTGCCGGGCTT
>JAHBYC010000033.1 GCA_019636175.1 Caulobacter sp.
GTTGCGCAATCGGACGTTGGCGAACGTGCCGCGCACCATGACTTCGTGGTTGCCCCGGCGCGAGCCGTAAGAGTTGAACAGTTGCGGCCGCACGCCCCGCTCGGTCAGATACGCGCCAGCCGGGGACTTGGCCTTGATCGAGCCGGCGGGCGAGATGTGGTCGGTGGTGACGCTGTCGCCCAGGATCGCCAGCACGGCCAGGCCCTCGGGGTCCGAGACGCTCTCGGGCGCATGACGGGGCATGCCGTCGAAGTAGGGCGCCTGCTTGATGTACGTCGAAGCGTCGTCCCAGGCGTAGCGGTCGCCCTCCGGGACGGCGATGGCGTTCCATTTTTCGTCTCCCTTGAACACGTCGCGGTAGGACTTGGCGAACATCTCGGCGCGCACGTTCTCGGCGACGACTTCGGCGATCTCGGTTTGGCTCGGCCAGATGTCGCGAAGGTAGACGTTCATGCCGTCCGGGGTTTGGCCCACAGGATCGTTCTGTAGATCGATGTCGATGGTGCCCGCGATGGCGAATGCCACGACCAACGGGGGCGACATCAGGTAGTTCGCCTTGACCTCGGGGTTCACGCGCCCTTCGAAGTTGCGGTTGCCGGAGATGACGGCGGCGGCGACGAGGCCGTTCTCGTTGATCGCCTTGCTGATCGGTTCGGCGAGCGGGCCGGAGTTGCCGATGCAGGTGGTGCAGCCGTAGCCGACGAGGTTGAAGCCGAGCGCGTCGAGGTGCTTCTGCAGGCCGGCCTTGGCCAGGTAGTCGGTGACCACCTGCGACCCGGGAGCCAGCGAGGTCTTGACCCACGGCTTGACCTTCAGGCCCTTGG
This sequence comes from Caulobacter sp., assembly GCA_019636175.1. Taxonomy (GTDB): domain Bacteria; phylum Pseudomonadota; class Alphaproteobacteria; order Caulobacterales; family Caulobacteraceae; genus Caulobacter. Next base: position 825 of record JAHBYC010000033.1, read on the forward strand.
CGGCGGCGTTCTTGGCCAGCAGGCCGGCGGCGATCAGCACCGAGGGGTTGGAGGTGTTGGTGCAGCTGGTGATGGCCGCGATGACCACGTCGCCGTTGCCGATGTCGAACTTCTCGCCCTTGACCGGGGCGCGGAGGTCGGCGCTCTCGGCCTTGCCGAACTCGCCCTTGAGGGCTTCCTCGAAGGCGACGGCGGCGTCGGACAGCAGCACCTTGTCCTGCGGGCGCTTGGGACCGGCCAGCGACGGCTTGACGTCCGCCAGGTCCAGCTCAAGCACGTCGGTGAACACCGGCTCCTCGGAGCCCGGCTCGAACCACAGGCCCTGGGCCTTGGCATAGGCCTCGACCAGATTGACACGGGCCGGGTCGCGGCCGGTGGCGCGCAGATAGTCGATGGTCGCCTGGCTGATCGGGAAGAAGCCGCAGGTGGCGCCGTACTCGGGGGCCATGTTGGCGATGGTCGCCTGGTCCTCGATGGTCAGGTTGGCCAGGGCGCTGCCGAAGAACTCGACGAACTTGCCGACCACGCCCTTCTTGCGCAGCATCTGGGTCACGGTGAGCACCAGGTCGGTGGCCGTGGCGCCTTCCGGCATGGCGCCGGTCAGGCGGAAGCCGATCACTTCGGGGATCAGCATCGGGATGGCCTGGCCCAGCATGGCCGCCTCGGCCTCGATGCCGCCGACGCCCCAGCCCAGGACGGCCAGGCCGTTGACCATGGTGGTGTGGCTGTCGGTGCCGACGACGGTGTCCGGATAGGCGACCTCGCCCTCGGAGACGTTCGGGTCGACCGCGGTCCAGACGGTCTGGGCCAGGTATTCCAGGTTCACCTGGTGGCAGATGCCGGTGCCGGGGGGCACGACGCGGAAGTTGTTGAAGGCCGAGCTGCCCCAGCGCAGGAAGTTGTAGCGCTCGAGGTTGCGCTCGTACTCCTTGGCGACGTTCTCGGCGAAGCTCTTGGGCGTGCCGAAGTGGTCGACCATCACCGAGTGGTCGATGACCAGATCGACCGGCACCAGCGGGTTGATCTTGGTGGGATCGCCGCCCAGGGCGTTCATGGCGTCGCGCATCGCCGCCAGGTCGACAACGGCCGGAACGCCGGTGAAGTCCTGCATCAGCACCCGCGCGGGGCGGAAGGCGACTTCGTGCTGCACCGCGCCCTTGTTGACGACCCAGGCCGCCATGGCCTTGAAGTCCTCGGCGTTGGTTTCGCCGCCATCCTCATTGCGCAGCAGGTTTTCCAGCAGCACCTTGAGCGTGACGGGCAGACGCGAGATATCGGTCAGACCCGCCTCTTCCGCGGCGGGCAGGCTGTAGTAGACGTAGGTCTTGCCGCCGACCTTGAGGGTGCGGCGGGTTTGCAAGGTGTCAATCGACGCCATTTGGGGGAGTACCTTTCCTGTTCGAGGCCGCCCGAAAACCGCTCCCGGGATCGCGCGCCAGCGGGAAGGGACACACAGGGTCCCAACCGGCGCCGCGTACACTCCCATGCGAAGATGGAAGGTCGACCGGCCGCTGCATACTCCCGGTCGCGGCAAACGTCCATGTGCTCGCCATGGGGATTTGCGCGGGAAACGTCGAATGATCACCGCGCTGGAGATTCGCGGCCTGTCGATCAGGCGGGGCGAGCGGCGGCTGTTCCGCGACCTGGCCTTCCGGCTTGAGGCCGGCGCCGCCCTGGCCCTGACCGGGGCCAACGGTTCGGGCAAGACCAGCCTGCTGCGGGCCATCGCCGGCCTGTTGCGGCCGGTGGCGGGCGAGATCGTCTTTGAAGGGGTGGCCGAGGCCGAGATCGCCCGCCACGAGGCGGTGCATCTGCTGGGCCACGCCGACGGCCTGAAGGGCAGTCGCACGGCGCGCGAAGAGCTGGAATTCCAGGCCGCCTGGCTGGGCGGCGACGCCGACGGGGTGGCGGCGGCCATCGACCGGCTGTCCCTGACCCCCCTGCTCGATCTGGAGGTGCGACGGCTGTCGGCCGGGCAGCGCCGGCGTCTGGCCCTGGCCCGGCTGATCGCCGCCCCCCGGCCCCTGTGGCTGCTGGACGAGCCGATGGCCCCGCTGGACGCCGCCCGCCGCGCCCTGCTGGCCGAGATGATGGCGGCCCATCTGGCCGGCGGCGGCCTGATCGTGGCGGCGGTGCACGACCCCCTGCCGATCGCCGCCGCGGGCCTGGAGATCGGCGCATGAGGGCGGCGGGCGTGCTGTTCTCGCGCGAGCTGGCGCTGGGGTGGGGCCGGGGCGGCGGACCGCTGCCGGCGCTGGCCTTCTATGCGGCCATCACCCTGCTGCTGCCCCTGGCCGGCGGCTCCGACACCGACCGCCTGGCTGCCGTGGCCCCCGGGGTGGCCTGGATGGCTCTGGCCCTGGCGTCGCTGCTGTCGCTGGAGCGACTGTTCGAGCGCGACTTCGAGGACGGCGGCATTGACCTCTTGATGACCGGACCCCTTCCGCTGGAGCTGGTCTGCGCCATCAAGTGCCTGGCCCAATGGATCACCACCGGCGCGCCGCTGGCCCTGTTCGCCCCGTTCGCGGCGGTGATGCTCGGCGCCCCGATCAGCCTTTCGCCGCTGATCTTCACCTGCGCCCTGGTCGGGGGCCTCGCCTTTTCCTTCGTCGGCGGCATCGGCGCGGCCCTGGCCCTGGGGGCGCGGCGCGGCGGTCTGCTGGTGGCGGCCATCGTCATGCCCCTGTTCGCCCCGCCGGTGATCTTCGGCGGCGCCGCCCTCTACGCCAGCCAGCTGGGCGCGGGCGGCGCCTCCGGGCTGTTGCTGTTGATGGGCTGGACGGCGGCGGCGGCGGCCCTTTCGCCCCTCGCCATGGCCGCGGCCTGCCGTAACGCCGTTGGCTGAAAGCTACAGAGCCGCAACAAAACCCCTGTTTCCGGACATTCCCACGCCACAGGGCCGGGTCATGATGGCCCTCATAGCGATACAGGGAGACACCCGATCATGAAGACCACTCTGAGAATCGCCGGCCTGATGGCCGGCGCCGCCATCATCCTCACCGGCGCCGGCGCGGCCCTGGCCGCCGACCCGCCCGCCAAGCCCGGCCAGGACGTCAAGGTCGAGCGCAAGGTGGTCATCCAGCGCGGCGGCCCGGGCGGCGGCATGCGCTGGGAAGGCCGGCGCGATCCGGAAATGCGCGCCCGGCATCTGCGCGACGTCCTGCAACTGCGCCCGGACCAGGAGCCTGCCCTGCAGGCCTTCCTCGCCGCCACCAAGCCGCAGATGGACCACATGAAGATGGAATTCAAACCCGGCGCGGACGGCAAGCCGTCGACCCCGCCGAAGATGATGACCACGCCGGAACGCCTCGACATGCAGGCGAAGATGATGGCCCGCCACCAGGCCGCCTTCGAAAAGCGCGCCGCCGCCATCAAGACCTTCTACGCCGCCCTCAGCCCCAGCCAGCAGAAGGCCTTCGACGCCCTCCATATGGGGCGGATGGGCGGTCATCGCGGCCACGGCATGAAGATGATGCATCGCGGCGGACCCGACGGCGGCCCGCCCGGCGGCATGCGGATGGAGGACGACGGCGACGAATAGTCGCTCTCGCCGCCGCCGCGTCCCGCGGCGGCGGAATCCTCTGGCGATAAGGGCCAAGGCGCTTTAGACGGCGGCCATGGTCTCCTTCCTGACCAATCCCCGGGCCTTCATGGTCTTCTCGCGGATCGCCGCCCCCGTGCTCGGGGCGGCGACGGCGGTCGCCATGCTTTGGGGCCTGTGGCTGGGGTTTACCGCCCCCGAGGACTACCAGCAGGGCGATGCGATCCGCATCCTGTTCATCCATGTGCCGGCGGCTTGGGTGGCGATGTTCGCCTACCTTTGCCTGGGGGTCGCCAGCCTGCTCAACCTGGTCTTCCGCCAGGCCCTGGCCGACCTCGCCGCCCGCGCCTGCGCCCCGCTGGGCGCCGGCTTCACCGCCCTGGCCCTGATCACCGGATCCTTCTGGGGCCGGCCGACCTGGGGAACCTGGTGGGAATGGGACGGCCGCATGACCTCGGTGCTGGTGCTGTTTCTGCTGTGGCTGGCCTATATCGCCCTGCGCGCCTCGATCGATGACGAGGCCCGGGCCGCCCGCGCCGGCGCCATCCTGGCCCTGGTGGGCCTGGTCAATCTGCCGATCATCCACTTCTCGGTCTATTGGTGGAACAGCCTGCACCAGGGCTCCTCGACATTCGGCGCCGACAAGGGCGACGGTCTTCCGGCCGTCTACATGACCCCCCTGATCCTGATGGGCCTGGCCTATATGGGTCTGTTCGGCGCCCTGTGGCTGACGCGGATCCGTACCGAGGTGCGGCGGCGGCGTCTGCGGGCGGCGGCGCTGAGGGACGCGGAGGACTGACATGCTGGACCTCGACGCCGGAATCTACGCCCCCTACCTGTGGCCCGCCTTCGCCATCACCGGCCTGGTGCTGGGCTGGATGATCGTCGACAGCCTGCTGGCCGCCCGTCGCGCCCGCCAGGCGGCGCGGGCACGCGGCCTCGAGGACGACTGGTCGTGACCGCGCCGCAGGACGGTCCGGCCGCGCCGGCCAGGCCAGGGAGGGTCGGCGTTCGGCGTCTGGCCGCCCTTCTGCCCCTGGGCGCCCTGGCCCTGCTCGGCCTGCTGTTCCTTGGCCACGCCCTGTGGCGGGACCCCAACGTCCAGCCCCGGGCCCTTGTCGGCAAACCCGTTCCCGCGGTGAGCCTGCCGGAAATGGACAGCGGTCGGCCCGAGCCGGTGGCGGGAGGGACCGGTCCCTATCTGATCAACTTCTTCGCCAGCTGGTGCGCGCCCTGCGAGATCGAGCAGCCCACCCTGTTGGCCCTGAAGGCCGAGGGCGTGACCATCGTCGGCGTCGCCTACAAGGACGCGCCGGTGTCGGCCCAGGGCTTTCTGACCCGGCTCGGGGACCCCTTCGCCCGCCGCCTGATCGACCGTGACGGCCGGGCCGGACTGGAGTTCGGCGTCACCGGCGTGCCGGAAACCTATCTCGTCGGCTCGGACGGGCGCATTCTCGACAAACACAGCGGCCCCCTCGATGCGGACAGCGCCAGGGCCCTGCTGGCCGGCGCGCGTTAACGCCTCGTTAACCATAAACCGCCAAGGCTCCGGCCATGGTCGAAATCCGTCCCACGCCCTGGAGTCCTGTTCAGACGCCGGCCTCGACGCCGGCTCGCAGCGCCGCCCAGCGCGCCTTCTTTGACGCCGCCATGGGCCGGACTCCGCCCGTCGGTAACAGCCCGGCCACGCCGGCGCCGGTCGCCGCCCGCCCGGTCGCGGCGGCGCCTCCCGCCCCCGTCGCCCGCGCCGAGGTCGCCGTCCGGCCATTGCAGACCACGCCTGTGGACGGGGACCCGCCGAAGAAGATCCTCCGCCCGGGTTCGCTGCTCGATATTCGGGTCTAGCGCGGAGGACGGCGCGGCTCAGCCAGGCGCCCGGCCTATTCCTCTTCCTCGAAGCGATTGGCGATCAGTTCGCAAAGCGCGGCCAGGGCGGTCTCCGCATCCGGGCCCTCGGCGATGATGTCCACCGTCGCGCCGATGCCGGCGCCCAGCATCATCAGGCCCATGATCGACCGGGCGTCGACCGACTGACCGTCGCGGCCGACCTGGATTTCGGCGTCGAAGCTGGAGGCCAACTTGACGAACTTGGCCGAGGCGCGGGCGTGCAGGCCGCGCTTGTTGACGATGGGGACGGTGGCTCTGGCGCTCACTTTTCCGTCGCGAGCATGTAGGAGGCCACGGCGATGTATTTGCGGCCGGCGTCCTGGGCGTGGTGCACACAGGCCTCCAGCGGCTCGCGCGTGCGCAGGCTGGCCAGCTTGATCAGCATCGGCAGGTTGAGACCGGCGATGACCTCGGCCCGGGTCTGTTCCATGACGCTGATGGCGAGGTTGGACGGCGTGCCGCCGAACATGTCGGTCAGCAGGATGACGCCCTTGCCGGTATCGACGCGGGCGCAGGCGGCCAGGATGTCCTTGCGCCGCTTTTCCATGTCATCGTCCGGACCGATGCAGATGGTCTCGACCTGCTGCTGCGGGCCGACCACATGCTCCATGGCGAAGACAAACTCCTCCGCCAGTCGTCCGTGCGTGACGATCACCAGGCCGATCATGCCCGCATTCTCACTGTCATCCCCTGTCCCGCCCGGTCCTTCGGGACCGTTCTGGCGGGACCGCCTTGATACGCTCCTCAGCGGCGCTGTCCAACCCGTTCAATAAGTCGCACCAGTTTCAGGGGCGCGGAGGGTTCAAAGGGCCACAGGCGATAGAGCGGCAGGGCCTGCCCCGCCCGTTCGACGGTTTCGCCCTCGGGCAGGCGCTCGACCGCCTCGGGCCCGGAAACGCAGGCGATCACCAGATCGACCGCACAGAAGGCCAGGGGCGTGGTCCGGGTGATGCCGAGGCCGCGCACCTCCAGCAGCCCGCAAAGGCGGTCGGGCGCCCGGCCATAGAGGCGGCCCTGGTCGCGCCATAGCACCACCCGGTCGTCAGCCACAAGCCTGGCGCCCTCGCCCAGGCACCTCAGGGCCAGGTCGCTCTTGCCGCTGCCGGAAGGGCCTTCGATCAGGGCGCCGCGCCAGAGGCCGCCGACGGGGACCGCGATCAACCCGGCATGGGCGGTCATGGCCGCGCTTCGGGCAGGCTGACCTCGAAGCGGGCGCCGATGACGGCGCCGTCCGTGTCGTCCTTGCGGTTCATGGCGCGAATGACCCCGCCGTGGGCCTCGATGATCTGGCGGGCGATCGACAGGCCAAGACCGGAATTGCCGCCGAAGGCCGCGCCCTTGGGCCGTGAGGTGTAGAAGCGCTCGAACACCGTCTCGAGATTTTCCGGCGGAATGCCCGGGCCGTCGTCCTCGACGGAGACGATCACCCGGCCCCGTTGCCGCACGAGGCTGACGCGGACCTCGCCGTCGGGCGGGCTGAAGCTGCGGGCGTTGTCGATCAGGTTGCGGAACACCTGGCCCAGCGGACCCTCCTGTCCCGGCGCGATGGTCGGCTCGCCGTCATGGATCAGCGTCACCTTCGGCTCGCCGGGTTTGCGGGCGGCGTCATAGATAGACAGGATGTCGGTCAGGAGCCGGACCAGATCCACCCGCCGGAAGGATTCCCGCGACAGCTCGGCGTCCAGACGCGAGGCGTTGGAAATGTCGCCGATCAACCGGTCCAGCCGCCCGACGTCCTGCTTGAGGATGCCCAGCAGCTTCAGCCGGCCGGGACCTTCGGGCACGATTTCCAGGGTTTCCACCGCCGAACGGATCGAGGTCAGGGGATTGCGGATCTCGTGAGCCACATCAGCGGCGAACCGTTCGATCGCGTCCATCCTCTGCGACTGGGCGTCGGTCATCTCTTCCAGCGACCGCGACAGATCGCCGATCTCGTCCTGTCGCCGCGCCAGATCGGGCAGGGAGATAGCCCGGGCCCGCGACAGCCGCACCCGGTCGGCGGCCTCGGCCAGCCGCAGCATCGGCCGGGCGATCAGGGCATAGAGCAGCACCGAGGACAGCAGGGTGACGGCGACGGCGATCAGGGCGAAGGGAATCATGGCCCGCCGCTGGGCGGATATGATCTGGTCGACATCGGCGGCCTCCAGGGTCAGCACCCCCAGCACCGCCCGCACCCGCTGCACCGGGATCGAGACCGAGACCACCCGTTCGCCATTCTCGGCGATGCGCGTGCCCTTGACCTCCTCGCCCATCATCGCCGCCCGCCACTCGTCGGCCAGGGCCTTGTGCGCCTTCTCCAGCGCCGCCGGCTTGGCGTCGGTGTCCTGCAACCGGGCGGTCGGGGTCTCGTCGCCGCGCTTGTGGGCCGGCGGCAGCACCTTCCACTCCACGCGGTCGTCGATCACATAGCTGTCGGCCAGCAACCGGCCCTGGGTGTCGAACAGCCGCACCCGCTGGGCCCGCGGCACCTTGACGAAATCGAGGATCTGCACCGCGCGATCCTGCTGCAGATAGGGCGCGGGCTCGCCCACCGTGGCCCCCTGGGCCATGATGTTGGCGATCAGTTCGCCCTGCAGGGTCAGGGTGTCGAGACGCGCCTCGACGAGCCCGCGACGGATCTCGTTGAGCACCATGGCCCCGGTCAACAAGATGACCAGGCCGACCAGGTTCAGGCCGACGATCAGCCGTCCCAGCCGCGAGCCGCGCGACCAGAAGCGCCAGCGACTGACCCTTGGCTCAGGACTCGCGGTATCTGTAGCCGACGCCATACAGGGTCTCGATCGCGTCGAACTCCGGGTCGACCTGGCGGAACTTCTTGCGCATCCGCTTGATGTGGCTGTCGATGGTGCGGTCGTCGACATAGACCTGGTCGTCGTAGGCGGCGTCCATCAGGTTGTCGCGGCTCTTCACGAAGCCGGGCCGCTGGGCCAGCGACTGCAGGAGCAGGAACTCGGTCACGGTCAGCCGCACCTGACGGCCGTCCCACAGGCTTTCGTGCCGTTCCGGATCCAGCGTCAGCTTGCCCCGGCGCATCATCTTGGCGCTGGCGGCCGCCTGGGCCTCTGCCGATCCATTGCCCTCTTCCGGGGCCGCGCGGCGCAACACCGCCTTGACCCGCTCCAGCAGCAGCCGCTGGCTGAAGGGCTTGTGCATGTAGTCGTCGGCGCCGAGGTTGAAGCCGAGAATCTCGTCGATCTCGTCATCCTTGCTGGTCAGCATGATGACCGGCACCTCGGAGGTCTGGCGCAGGCGGCGCAGAAGCTCCATGCCGTCCATCCGCGGCATCTTCACATCGAGGATGGCCAGGTCCGGCGGATCGTTCTGCAGAGCCTCAAGGCCCGTCGCGCCGTCGTAGTAGGCCTTGACCGAATGGCCGTGGCTTTCGAGAGCCAGGGAGACAGAGGCGACGATGTTTTCGTCGTCGTCCACGAGGGTGATGTTCGCCATATCGTCCTTTGCCTTCGCGCGGCGCGCCGTGCGGGTCATGTCGGTTCGCATCGGAAGGTAACGCCCCTGCGGCCCAGCGCAACGCATGGCGGGGCTCCATGGCGCCAATCGGCGCCGCATTGGGGCGAGATCGCGGCCAAACCGCTTCGGCAACAGCCTAAACCGGCTCTTAAGGCGTCGCCGCTAGGCTGGGGGTTCAGCGCCGGGGCTCCCATGGACCGCAACCAGATTCACTACGAGCTCTTCGTTCGGCGACAGCCGGGGTCCGGCTGGGTCCTCGATCTGGCCAACGAGGACCGCGTCCGGGTCGTCGAGACGGCGGAGGAACTGCTGTCCAGTGGCGCGGTGGCGGCCGTTCGGGTGACCAAGGAAGTCCTCGATCCCGAGACCCGGGAGTTCCGGTCGGTCACCATTCTCAACAAGGGCGCGCCCGAGCGGAAGAAGTCGAAGGACCTTCCAGAGCGGCGCGATCCCCTCTGCGTCAGCCCGCAGGATCTCTACACCATCCATGCCCGAGACCGCATTGGTCGGCTGCTGGACGGATGGTTGATGCGCAATCGCAGCACCCCGTTCGAGCTCCTCCATCGCCCCGATCTGGTGGAGAAGCTGGAGGCGTCCGGGGTCGAGCTGCAGCACGCCGTGCAGAAAGTGGCTGTTCCCGAGGCCCAGGCGCGCGGCGTCGGGGTGCATGAGATCATCCGCACCTTCCAGTCGCTGATCGACCGGACCATCCAGCGGCTGATGAAGGATCACCGCCGCGGCGCCTTCCCCGACCTGAACAAGGAGCGCTACGCCAGCGCGGTCGAGCGGCTTTGGAACGAGCCGGAGCGGGGCTATCTGCTCGGCGCCGGCGTCGCCGGCTATCTGGCCGGTTCGGCCGGCTGGAGCGAGAAGATCGATCGCCTGCTGGATCTGGCCGACCAGGCGCCCGTCGAGCCCGCGGCCCGCGCCGCCGCCCTGGCCGCCATCGAACAACCGCTGGCCGAGATACTCGGCGGCAAGGCCGGCCTCAATGACCTGCTCGGCGCGGACCTGGACCTTGGCGACACTTTGGCGGCGATCACACGCCTGGCCGACGCCCGATCGGTCGAGGCCCTGATCCAGATTGAGCCCGGCGTGGCGCGGGTGATGCCGGCCCTGCCGCAATCGGCGACGAGGCTGGCCGGCTGGCTCGAGAAGGACTTCGAGACCGTTCGCGCCGCCCTGGCTGGCCGGGTGCTTCGCGAACTGGTCGGTCCCAGGCGGCTCAAGGGTGGCGATCCGGAGGCGGAGATCGCCTATCTCCGGGCCCTGGCCATGGCCCTGACGGCGTCCAACGGCCGGATTCTGCAGCTGGATGACATCTTCGCCGCCTTCTCGACCCGTTCGGCCATGCTGGTGGCCAGCGATTTCGTCGAGGCCCTGCTGGGTCGCGACCGGACCGCGCGGGAGGATGTCGAGGCCCTGATCCATCTGGTCGAGAACGTCACCGGAGCCGGCAACAAACGCCAGGCCGGCCGCTGGCTGTCGGCCAATATTTCGGCCCTGAAGTTCGAGAAGGAAATGCGCTACGGGTCGGAGACCCCGCCGGCCCGGCTGGCGACCCTGGCGGGACTGCAGAAGGCCATCGCCCGCGTCGGCCTGCCCGACGAGGATCGGCTGTCGATCCAGGGCAAGCTCGGCGAGCTGGGCGGCCAGATCGAGGCCGACGCGAAACTTGTCGCCCTGTTGGCCAGGGCCCAGGCGCCGATCGTCCATCGGCTTGATCTTCTGCTGCGCCTGGCCATGGGCGAGGCCGCTCCCCTCGGCCCGGCCGCCGACCGCGCCCGGTCAGAGGTCATGAAGTTGATCCGCACCCCGGAACTGCGGGAAACCATCACCCGCTCGCCGCAGGCCGCCGATCAGGTTCGCGGGCTGCTGAAAACGGCCGGCATGGCCGCCTGAAACCCGGATCGCCGCCATCGCGGCGGCGACCGGTCTCCCTAGATTTAGACAAGTGAACCCTGAACCGGCGTCGCAGCGGGCGCCGGCAAGGCGTGGCGCGGCTGGGGTCGTCGGCGCGGCGCCGCGTGGACCGCCGTCCCACGCCCATGTCCCAACAGCAATGGCGCCCATAGCAAAGGGCCCCGGAGTTTCCTCCGGGGCCCTCGCTTAAGCGTTGTCGCTTGGGATCAGGATCAGAAGTTGATCGAGATCGTCGAGCGGCGGTTCAGGGGTTCCTTCACCCCGTCGCCGGTGGCGACGGCGGGCTCGGATTCACCCTTCCAGTCGACCGCGAGGGTCGAACTGTTGACGCCCATGCCGACCAGGGCGTCAGCGACGGCCTTGGAGCGGCGCTGCGACAGGCCGACGTTGTACTGGGCCGAACCGGAGGTGTCGGCGTGACCGACGACCACGATGCGGGTGGCGTTGCCGGCGTTGGCGTACTGGGCCGCTTCCGAAACCACCGTCTGGGCTTCCGGCGTCAGGATCGATTGATCGAACGGGAAGTAGACGATGAACTCGCGCGCTTCATACGCCGGAGGCGGCGGAGGCGGCGGCGGGGGAGGCGGCGGCGGCGGCGGCGGCGGAGGCGGCTCAACCGGCGGCGGCGGCGGCGGGGCCGCGGCCGGGGCGAAGCTGTAGCGCAGACCGAAGGTCAGCGACTGGTCCTGGTAGGGCGCCTGCCAATCGCCCGGCTGGGCGCTGCCCGTGCTGGTCGAATGCAGCACGGCGTCATTGCCGTCCAGGTAACGGTAGGTGATGTCGCCGGTCAGACGGTCGGTGATGTCGAACGCCACGCCGCCGAGCAGTTGCCAGGCAAAGGCGGTGTCGTTGTCATGCATGCCGAAGCCGCCGCCCGGGACCAGCGAGTTGAACTTGCCCGAGACTTCCGCCTTCAGGTAGTTCACGCCGATGCCGGCGCCGACGAACGGGCGGAACGAGGCGTCGGGGAAGAAGTCATAAATGACGTTCCCCATCAGGGTGTAGGATTCGAACGAACCGTCCGGGCCCTGACAGCCGTTCGGCGCGGTGATGACCGCGGTGACGGTGGTCGACAGGTTGCAGACGGCGGTCGGGTTCGGACGAGCCGGGTTGCCGCGGACGCTGTCCAGATCGCCGGTGCGCACGCCGCCTTCCAGTTCCACGCGCCAGTGCGGCGTGACCTGGTAGCCGAGGCGGGCAAAGGCCGCGAGGTTGTCTTCCTGCTGGAAGTTGTACTGGTACGGCTTGCCGTCGGTCGCCAGACCGGACGAACCGGCGTCCCAGCCCTCGGGGGTGTGGTAGCCGAGGTCGAATGCCCCGTACCAGCCGCTTTCCTGGGCCATCGCCTGAGGCGCCAGCGCCAAGGCGCCGAGCACGCCGCTCAGCAACAATGCTTTCTTGTTCAAGGTGAGCCCCTCGCTCTTATTAGCCAACGCGTCATCGCCCGGCATGGTCATGGTCACCGCACGATTCCGGCGGGTCTTCCATCCAGCGGGTTGACGATCACTCGCCCCCTGCCCGACTGAACACCCCTCGAAACCGCGGCTGTCTGCCAAACGCCTTCGGGAGCCAACGGTTCCCGAAAAAATCGCCTGATCGACAACAAGGCGCATACGCCATACGCGATGGAACCGACCTTACGCCAGGCGACAGTGTTTTTCCAGCCTTCCCTTATGGAAGCGCGCGTTCGCCCGCCAGGCGAGATCAGGCCTCATCCGGGGTGTTGGCGTCCAGTTCGGCCAGCCAGGCCTCAACGCTGGCGTCCGAGGGCATCCGCCAGTCGCCACGCGGCGAGAGCGCGCCGCCGGAGGAGATTTTCGGACCGTTCGGAACCGCCGAGCGCTTGAACTGATTGGCGAAAAATCGCGTCAGGAACAGCCGCAGCCAGCGCTTAATCGCTGGCAGATCATAGGTTTGCCGGTCCTTTTCCGGAATCTGGGGCGGCCACGTCCGCCGGCTTTCAGCCCCCCAGGCCTCCAGCGCCAGATAGGCGATCCGCGACGGTGCGAAACCGAAGCGTGCAAGGTAGTGAAGATTGAAATCCTGCAGGGCGTAGGGGCCGACAAAGGCCTCCGTCGACTGGGTCTCGCCGCTGTGGCTTGCCGGCACCAGTTCGGGAGAAATTTCCGTGGCCAGGACGTCGCGAAGCACGTCGCCGGTCGCGGCGTCCACCTCGCCCGACCCCGCGACGAAACGGATCAGATGCTGGATCAGGGTCTTGGATACCGAGGCGTTGGGATTGTAGTGGCTCATATGGTCGCCAACGCCGTAGGTGCACCAGCCCAGCGCCAGTTCCGACAGATCGCCGGTGCCGACCACCAGGGCCCGGTGCTGGTTGGCGAGGCGGAACAGGTAGTCGGTGCGCAGCCCGGCCTGGACATTCTCGAAGGTGACGTCGTGCACCGCCTCGCCCCGGCCGGCGGGGTGACCGAGGTCGGTCAGCATCTGTCGCGCCGCCGGACGGATGTCCAGTTCGGCGGCGGTCACCCCAAGGGCGGTCATCAATCGCCAGGCGTTTGTCCGGGTGCCCTCCGAGGTGGCGAAGCCGGGCAGGGTCCAGGCCAGGACATGGGTTCGCGGCAGACCCAGGCTGTCCATCACCTTGGCCGCGACCAGCAGGGCCTGGGTGGAGTCGAGGCCGCCGGAGACGCCGATCACCAGCTTGTCGAGGCGCGCGGCCTTCAGCCGCTGGGCCAGACCCTGAACCTGGATGTTGTAGGCCTCATGGCATTGCTCGGCGAGGCGGGCGGTGTCGCTGGGCACGAAGGGAAACCGCTCCAGCGGACGGGCCAGGTCCATAGGGCCGGCGAGGACGGACAGGTCGAAGCCGGCGCGGCGGAACGACGGCCGGGGCCGCGCCGCCACCGTGTCCCCGAAGGTGACGGTTCGCCGCCGTTCCTGGCGCAGCCTCGGAACGTCGATATCGGCGAAGGTCAGGCCGGAGCTGGTCGGAAACCGTTCGCTCTCGGCCAGGGAATCGCCCAGCTCGAAGATCATCGTCTGGCCGTCCCAGGCGTTGTCGGTCGTCGATTCTCCGGGGCCGGCGGCGGTGTAGACATAGGCGGCCTGACAGCGCAGCGACTGGGAGGCGCACAGCAGGTGGCGATCGGCCGACTTGCCGATGACGATGTTGCTGGCCGACAGATTGAGCAGGATCTCGGCCCCGGCCAGGGCCGCGGCGGTCGACGGCGGCTCCGGCGTCCACAGGTCCTCGCAGACCTCGACCCCGAAGGTGGCCGCGACCTCGCCGAACAGGCGGATATCGAAGATCTGGTCGACGCCGAACGGGACCGTCTGCCCGGCCAGGGTCACGGTCGCGCCGCTGACCCCCAGGCCGGGCGAGAACCAGCGCCGCTCATAATATTCTCGATAGTTGGGCAGATAGCTCTTTGGCACGATCCCGAGGATCGTCCCGCCCTGGATCACCACCGCCGTATTGTAGAGGCTGACGCCCAGCCGCAGGGGCGCACCGACCACGAAGGCCGGGGCCAGGTCGCGGGTCTCGGCCGCCAGCCGGGCGATCCCGGCCTCGACCGCGTCGAGCAGGGCCTCCTGATGAAACAGGTCCTCGCTGCTGTAGGCCGACAGGCCAAGTTCCGGAAACAGCATCAGGGCGACGCCCTGATCATGCCCGCGGGCCACCAGGGCGAGAGTCTCGTCGACGTTGCGCGCCGGGTCGGCGACGGCGGTCAGGGGAACGCATCCCGCCACACGGACAAAGCCGTGCCGATAGGGCGACCGGAACGGCAGGTCCTGGCGCGCGGTGGGGGACTTGGCCATGGCGACTATGTGGGGCCCCTTGCTGTTCGGCGCGAGCCTTATCAGCGGCGCGGCGGCTAGGCCAGCGGGGCGACCACGGCGGCGGCCTCGCCGGCGGTGTCGCCGGACGCCGGGGCCGACCGCGGAATCAGCCGCAGACCGGTCAGCAGGTCGCGCAATTCCTCGCGCGCGGCCTGGCGCGGCGCGCTGATGTCGGACGGACGGACCCCGGGCGACAGGTCGGCGATGGTCAGGCCGAAGGGGAACATCTCGCGGTAGGCGACGCGTTCGCGCAGCGACGGGCCGATCCGGAAGTTGGCCTGCCGGGCCAGGGACTCCAGGCCATGGCTCAGGCGCTCGCGGTTGTGGACCTCGACGCCGATTGTCCGGTTGCGCAGCACCACCCATTCAAGATCACGGCCGTGGGCCTCACGCATGGCCCGCGCCTCCTGGATGACCCGGGTGTAGAGGCTGGGCCGGACCAGCTCGAGGGTCAGGGGATCGATCAGGCCCAGCACGTCGAAATCGACAAAGCTGTCGTTCATCGGGGTGACGACCAGGTCCGCCTGCAGATGGGCGCAGCGCGACACCGGGGTGTCGGATCCCGGGGTGTCGACCACGACCAGGTCGGACTCGACCATGGCCATGCCGATCGCCTCCTCGAAACAGGCGACAGCCCGGGCCGGATCGCCCATGGCCAGGGCGGCGGTGTCGTCGGCCAGCTTGAATTCCATCGGCACCGGCGCATCGACGCCGGCGGCCGGCAACCAGCGGCGGCGGTTGGCCAGGAAGCGGCTCAGGGACTGCTGGCGCAGGTCCGCGTCGATCACCGCCACCCGGGAGCCGCGATACATCATGGCCGTGGCGATCAGCGCCGCCAGCGTCGACTTCCCGGCCCCGCCCTTCTCATTGCCGACGACGATCACCCGGGTCATGGCCCGAGGAATCCGACGCTCCTGCCGCTGCTGTTCACGCTGCCAGAAAGGCCTGTCCATGCCAAAATACCCCAGTTCCCGTCGCTGGAACGGCGAACTGCAATTGGCGGGCCAACGTTATGTCAACAGATTTCGGCGCGGTCCGGGCGCGCCGGAGGGTTTGCCGACCGGGTCAGCAGATCAGCGGATCAGCAACGCCAGGGCGAAGATCGCCACCAGCGCCCAGGGCGCGGCGGCGAGTATCTGCCGGACAACCGGTGTCATCTCGCCTTGGGGCGGGGTTGCAACAGGCTGGATATTGAAAGGCCGCATGACGCGACGTCTCCGGAATGTGACGATTCAGACTAGCGCAGAATCTCTTCACGCGACCCTAAAATCGAAGTCATGAACCGCCCTCGGAATGTGCAAGATTGTCGCGGGCGGGCCTGCGTTTCTGTCCGCCGCACGATGCTTCGACCCTGTCCCGGACCCGTTCATTTGCGCGTCAGCCTGCGATGGCTATCATGGCGTTTTTTTCGCTTCCGGAGCCTTGTCCCTTGTCCAGTTCTTCCGCTCCGGTGCTTTCGATCCGCGACCTGAAAATCGATTTCGACACGCCGGACGGCGTGGTTCACGCGGTTCGCGGCGTCTCCCTCGATGTTCGCCCCGGCGAATGCCTGGGGGTGGTGGGCGAGAGCGGCTCGGGCAAGAGCCAGACTTTCATGGCTGTCATGGGACTGCTGGCCCAGAACGGCAGGGCCTCGGGTTCGGCCAGCTTCAACGGCCAGTCGCTGATGGGCCTCCGGCCCAGGGCTTTGAACGCCATTCGCGGCTCGAAGATGACGATGATCTTCCAGGACCCGCTGACCGCCCTGACGCCCCATGTGAAGATCGGCGAGCAGATTGCCGAGCCCCTGCGCCTGCATCTTGGCCTGTCGGACCAGGAGGCCCGGGCCCGGGCCCTGGAGTGGCTGGAAAAGGTGCGCATTCCCGACGCCGCCCGGCGCATGAACCAGTATCCGCACGAGCTCAGCGGCGGCATGCGCCAGCGGGTGATGATCGCCGGGGCCATGGCCTGCGAGCCCAGCCTGTTGATCGCCGACGAACCGACCACGGCGCTGGACGTCACCGTCCAGGCCGAAATCCTCGACCTGATGGCCGAGCTGCAGCGCGAGACCAACACCGCCCTGGTGCTGATCACCCACGACATGGGGGTGATCGCCCGGCTGGCCGACCGGGTCTGCGTGATGAAGGACGGGGCCTATGTCGAGGAGGGGGCGGCGGCCGACATCTTCGCCAACCCCCAGACCGCCTACACCCGCAGCCTGCTGGAGGCGATTCCGCGCCTTGACCGCGAGGATCGCGGCGGCCGGCCCACCCTCGAGCCGGTGGCGGCCGACGCCCCGGTGGTGGTGCGGGGCGAGGACGTGAAGGTGTGGTTCCCCATTCGCCAGGGCCTGCTGGGCCGCAAGGTGATGCTGCGGGCGGTGGACGGCGTCGACTTTTCCATTCGCCAGGGCGAGACCCTGGGCGTCGTCGGCGAGAGCGGCTGTGGCAAGTCCACCCTGTGCCGCGCGGTCCTGAGGCTGTTGCCCAAGGGCGGCAGCGACCTGGGCGGGGCGATCACCGTCATGGGCCGTGACATCACCCGTGCCGACGAGGAGGCCATGCGCAAGGCGCGCAAGGACCTGCAGATCGTCTTCCAGGATCCTCTGGCCAGCCTCGACCCCCGCGCCACCATCGGCGACTCCATCGCCGAACCGCTGAAGGTGTTCCGCCCCGAACTGGGCCGGCGCGAGCGGGAGGCGGAGGCCGCGGCGATGATGCGCCGGGCGGGGCTGTCGCCCGATCTGATCAATCGCTATCCGCACGAACTCAGCGGCGGCCAGAACCAGCGGGTCGGCATCGCCCGGGCCATGATCCTGCGGCCGAAACTGGTCATCTGCGACGAGGCGGTCAGTGCGCTGGACGTCTCCATCCGCGCCCAGATCATCGATCTGCTGATCTCCCTGCAGAAGGAGATGGGCATGGCAATGATGTTCATCAGCCATGACCTGGCCGTGGTCCGCGAGATCAGCCACCGGGTCATGGTGCTGTATCTTGGCCGGGTCATGGAGCTGGCCTCGCGGGAACAGCTCTACGCCGATCCCCGGCACCCCTATACCCAGGCCCTGCTCTCGGCGGCGCCGATCCCCGATCCCGCGGTGGAACGCAGCCGCCATCGCATCCGGCTGACGGGCGAGCCGCCCTCGCCGCTCGACCCCAGGGCCGCCCTGCGCTTCCTGCCGTCGAAACTGAGCGATGACCCGGCGGCGCCGGTCTATGTTCCCAGGCTGAACGAGGTGGCGCCCGGCCATCTGGTCAGCGAGTATGATCCGGCCTGAGGCCACATTCCTTCCAGGGGCAATCGAAGATGATCCGTCGCGGTATTCTGCTTTCCTGCGCCGTCGGCGCCCTGCTGGCCGGTCCGATGGCGGCGCTCGCCGCCGAGCCCGCGGTCGACCGGCGCGTTGTCGGAACCCTGACTCTCGAGAATGTTCCCCAGACTCCGGCGGCGGTCCGCGAGGCCCTGAGGCGCTACCAGAACGCCCGGTCCGCCGGCTTCCAGTCCTGGCTCGGCAACGACGCCATGCTGATCTCGACCCGGTTCGGCCAGACCAGCCAGCTGCACCGGGTGGCGGGTCCCGGCGCCGCCCGCGAGCAACTGACCTTCTTCGATGAACCTGTCGCCGGCGCCGAGGCCGTGCCGGGGTCCAGCGACCGCTTCATTTTCCGCAAGGACACCGGGGGCGACGAATATTTCCAGGGCTATGCGGCCGGCCTGACCGGTCCCGAAGCCCCCTTCACCGAGCCGGGCACGCGCAACCAGTCGATGGTCTTTTCCAGGGACGGCGGGACCCTGGCCTGGGCCCGCGTGGGCAAGGGCGATCCGGACTATGATGTGGTGGTGATGACGGTCGGCGATCCGGCCAGCCGCCGCACCGTCTATGAAGGGACCGGCGCCACCGCCCCCATCGCCTTCTCGCCGGACGGCAAGACCCTGTTGCTGGGGCGCTATTTCTCCGCCGTATCAAGCAAATACTGGCTGCTCGACATCGCCAGCGGCAAGGTCACCGAGATCAATCCGTCGAAGACGCCCGTCTCCTACGACGGCGGCCAGTTCACCCCGGATGGCAAGTCCCTGCTGCTGCTCAGCGACCAGGGCGGCGATTTCAAGCGGCTGGTGGCCATCGACCTGGCCAGCGGCAAGATCGCGCCGGTCTCGCCTCCCGATCTCAAATGGGACGTCGAGAGCTTCGATCTCTCCGACGACGGCGCCCTCTTGGCCTACAGCGTCAACGAGGGCGGACGCAGCCAGGTGGTGGTGCAGGGCTGGCGCACGAAACAGGCGGTTCCGCAACCGGATCTGCCGGTCGGGGTGCTGACCGCCCTGAAGTTCTCTCCGGACGGCAAGCGGCTGGCCATCGGCCTCAACGCGGCCACCTCCCCGGCCGATGTCTGGAGCTTCGATCCGGCCGACGGCAAGCTGACCCGCTGGACCTCGAGCGAGGCCGGCGGCCTGGATCTCGCCGCCCTGCGTGAACCGGAGCTGGTCAGCTTCAGGTCGTTCGACGGTCTGGCCGTCCCGGCCTGGGTCTACAGGCCGGCGAAAATCGACGGCAAGGCGCCGGTGATCATCGACATCCACGGCGGCCCCGAGGGTCAGGACCGACCCGGCTTCAACACCCGCCGGCAATACTGGGCGGCGGAACTGGGGGCCGTGACCATCGCCCCCAACGTTCGCGGGTCCGATGGCTACGGCAAGAGCTACATCCAGCTGGACAACGGACCGCTGCGGCAGAACAGCGTCAAGGACATCGGCGCCCTGCTCGACTGGATCGCCACCCAGCCCGATCTCGACAAGGACCGGGTGGTTGTCTACGGCGGCAGCTACGGCGGCTTCATGGTGCTGGCCTCCCTGGCCGCCTATTCGGACCGTCTGGCCGGGGCCATCGACATCGTCGGCATCTCCAACTTCAGCACCTTCCTGCAGAACACCGAGGGCTATCGCCGCGACCTGCGGCGGGCCGAGTACGGCGACGAGCGGGACCCGAAGATGAAGGCGGTGTTCGACGAAATCTCGCCTCTGAACCTGACCTCGCGGATGAAGAAGCCGCTGTTCGTCATCCAGGGCCGCAATGACCCCCGCGTCCCCTGGACCGAAGCCGAGCAGATCGTTTCGGCGGTGCGCGGCCAGGGCGGCGAGGTCTGGTACATGCTGGCCGGCGACGAAGGCCACGGCTTCCGCAAGAAGCAGAACATCGACGCCCAGCGCGAGGCGGAGACCCTGTTCCTGCAAAAGCTGTTCAACGGCGCGAAATAGGCGGGGCTAGAGCATGTCAGGGCGAAGTGTACGCGGTTCGCCCGCCCGGACATGCTCTAAATGTTTGATTCTAGACCCTTTTGATCAGGTTTTGATGCGGTCATCAAAACCTGAAAGGGTCTAGCGCCCTATTTACGCGTCACCTCAAGCCGGTAGGGAATGTAGAGGGCCAGATCGAGCGGGCCCGACTGGTACCAGCTGATCGGCAGCTGCAGGCCCTGGACCGTCACGCCGTAATCGTCCCCGAACGCCTTGGCCGACGCCAGGGCGTCCTTGGCCACCAGGTCGATGACCTCGCCGCGATACTGTTCGGGGCGGATCAGAGTCAGGTTCCAGTCGCCGATGGCCAGCACCTCGGTGCGTCCCACCTTCGGGGTCTTCTTGATGAAGGCATTGATCCGGCCGGTCGCGGAATCGAGGGTGTCCGTGGCCGTCACCCTGGTCTTGATCAGCAGTCGCGCGGCGCTGGTGTCAGGCTTGCTCATCGGGCCGATGAGGCTGTCGATCATGCTCTCGTCGAAGCGGCCGACCACTTCCTCGCCGACGCCCAGATCAATGGCCGGATCCTTCTCCGCCGCCCGGATCAGGGCCTTCAGGGTGGCCCGAAGCTCGTCCCGGCGCTGGCTGGCGTCGCGGGTGTCGCAGACCACATTGACCAGAATGATGAGATTGTCGGCCCGCTTGACCAGAACCACGTGGGGCGTGGAGTTGGCGTCGTAGTCTGAAATCCGCGTTCCGGTGACCACAATTTCATCGACGCCGGCCTCCTGCGCCGAGGCCCCCACGCCCGCCAGCAGCAGCACCGAGGCCGCCAGACCCATCATCACGCCACGCATGGGCAATCCTCCCGCTTTGTCGGGCGAGGTTGCGCAGGAAGCGAGACGTCCGTCCAGCCTCAGGCGGCGGCGCGGAAGGCGGGGTTCTTTACATAGAGCCCGGGGCGGCCGGTGACCGGCCGGAACGCCTCGGTGATGGCCTCCGCTGTTTCCCGGGCCCCAAGGATCAACAGGCCGTCGGAAGGCAGCAGGGCGGCCAGGCTCTCCAGCACGCGGCGGCGATAGGGCGCGTCCATGCCGCTCAGCACATTGCGGCAGAAGATGACGTCGAAGCGGCCCATGACCGCCAGGTCCGAGATCAGATTGACCCTCCGCCAACGCACCCTCTGGCGGATGCGCGGGGTCAGGCGCCAGTTGTCCTCGACCTTTTCGAAATGGGTGAGCAGCTGGCGGATCGGCAGGCCGCGCTGGACCTCGAACTGGGTGTAGAGACCGGCCTGGGCCTTTTCCAGCGCCCGCTCGGAGATGTCCGAGCCATAGATTTCCACCCGCGCCCCGGGCGGCAGCCCCTCGGCGGCCTCGGCGATCATCGCCAGGCTGTAGGCCTCCTGTCCGGTGGAGCAGGCGCAGCTCCACACCCGGATCGGCTCGGCGCCGCGCAGACGGGCCAGGGTCGGCAGCAGTTCCTTGCGGAAGGTCTCGAAGGGAAGGCGATCCCGGAAGAAGGCCGATTCGCCCCGGGCCAGCGTCTCGACGACCGCCCAGATCAGCTTTTCCTCGCGCTGTGACCTCAGGGCCGCGGCCAGCTCGGCGATGCCCGGATAGCCCTCGCGCCGGGCCAGGGGCGCCAGCCGGCTCTCGATCAGATAGGTCTTGGCCGGATCGATCCTCAGACCCGCGCGCGCCCGGGCCAGGGCGGCGAACAATTCGACGTCCTGTGGGCTCATACCAGCCCCACCTCGGCGAACTTCGCCTCGATGATGTCGCCGTCGAAGGGCTTCATGATGTATTCGCAGGCGCCGGCGTCGAGGGCGTCGCGGATGCGCGCCGGCTCGGTCTCCACCGAACAGAAGACCACCTTCGGCGCATCGCCGCCCGGATCGGCCCGAAGCTGGCGCAGGAAGTCGACGCCATTCATCACCGGCATGTTCCAGTCGAGCAGGATGGCGTCGGGCATGGCCGCGCGGCACCAGGCGAGCGCCTCCATCCCGTCGGCGGCCTCGGCGATCTCGAAGCCGAGGTCCTCCAGGATGCGGCGGGCCACCTTGCGGATCACCCGGCTGTCATCGACGACAAGGCAGGTCTTCACGACGCGAACGCTCCATTCCCCGAAGGCCTGTTTTGAGCCGCGTCGGTTAAGGGAAGGTGAGGGCCGTTAAGAATTGTCGTGGGTGAATTCAGGCCGGGACCCAGGCCGCCAGGGTCAGGCCTTCGTCGCCAGCCTCCACGGCCACTCGACCGCCCGCCTGGGTCACCAGACTGTGGACGTAGAAGGCCTGGATCCAGGCCCCGCCCATGGCCTCGCCCTTGGGCTTTCCCAGCAGGCCGCCGGCCACCTCGGGCTTCAGCCGCACGCGCGGTCCGGCGCCCTCGACGCTGATGGCGATGCGCCCGCCGGCCTCGACCGCCTTGACCGTCACCGTTCCCCCGGTTGGCAGGGCGGTTCCGGCGATCTGGGCCAGGTTGAGCAGGGTTCGGGCGGCGGGCTTGTTGATCGAGCTGGGCCCGACCTCCCAGGTCAGGGCCGCCTTCATATGGCCGAACACCCCGCCCGCCAGGGTCTCCAGGTCACGGGCGTCGAACACCTCTGTCGTCGAGGCCGAACCGAAGGCGGCGCGGCAGAAGGCCAGCAGGTCGGCCAGCTTGCGGGCGCTCTGGGAGATCAGGACCATGGCGTCGTCGCGCATGTCCTGGGCGGTGGGGTCCTCCAGCAGGTCCAGCCCCGAGACGATGGCGCTGGCCGGGCTGATGAAGTCGTGGCACAGCCGCGCCGCCAGCTGGGCCGCCAGATCGACAGGATCGGCGTTCAGGACCGCCTCGGCGGTTTCAGCGGAGGCTTCGGCGGCGGAATCGGCGATCTCGGTCATGGCGCGAGTCTAGTGCTGATTTGGCCCTCGCGCCAACGCTCCGCGCCCCTCCGCCGGACCTGACGAAAGGGCCCGGACCCACAGGCTGTCACGCCGCCTCGGCGACCCGCTCAAGACATCCCAGCGCCGCCATGCTGTCGCGAACGGCCCGGTTCAGCGGGGTGTGCGGCTCCTCGCCGAGGAAGTGGACCAGCCGGGCGTTGTCCAGGGCCGCGGGCGCGCGCCAGAAACCCTTCATCTCGATCAGCTCCCGCATGGTCTCGTTGAACGGCGCCATCAGCGGCAGCAGCGACCAGGGCAGGCCGGAGACCCGGATATCGGGGTCGCCCATCGCCCGGCGGATCGCCTCGATCATCTGGCGGCCGTCATGATCCCAGTGGCCGGCGAAGTGAAAGCGGGCGAAGGGGCCCAGCTCCGCCTCCCGCGCCGCCAGCCGGGCGAAGGTGCGGGCGACGTCGGGCAGATAGGCCCAGGCGTGACCGACACCCGCCTTGCCGGGATAGCGGATTTCCCGGACCGGCTGGCCCGGAGAGACCATGGCCCCGGAAAACCAGCCGTTGCCGGGTCGGGGTCCGAAATAGTCGCCGGCCCGCAGCACCAGCGACCGCACGCCCTCGGCGGCGGCGGCCTCCAGCCTGGCTTCCAGTTGCACCCGGATGGCCCCCTTGCGGGTCGCCGGATGCTGTGGCGACTCCTCGCCCAGCAGGGGGAAGGCGTCGGGGCCGAAGTTGTAGATCGTGCCCGGCAGCAGGATGCGGGCCCCGCTGGCCCGGGCCGCGGTGATCGAGCTGTCGATCATCGGCAGGACCTTCCGGGCCCAGCCGCGATAGCCCGGCGGATTGACCGCATGAACGATCAGCCGGGCGCCCTCGGCGGCGCGGGTGACGGCGGCGGCGTCCATGGCGTCGCCGTGACGCCAGTCGAAGCCGGGGCGGGCCGCGGCGCCCTTGGCCGGGTCGCGGGCCAGGACGCGGATGGTCCAGCCGTCGTTGGCGAGGGCCTGGGCGGTCTCGCCGCCGACGCCGCCGGTGGCGCCCAGAACCAGGGCGATGCGGGAAGGGGTCATGTCGCTGTCTCCATGTCTGATGGCCACAGGATGAGCCACGCCCCACTCGAAAAGAATTGGCGATGGCTGACAGTCGGCTAGTATAAAAATGATGAGCCAGCGCCCGACATCGCCGACCGACTGGGAAGGCCAGCGCGCCTTTCTGGCGGTGTTGGAGACCGGCAGCCTGTCAGGCGCCGCGCGGCGCCTGCAGATGGCCCAGCCGACCGTCCGCCGCCGGATCGAGGATCTGGAAGCGGCCCTCGGCGCCGCCCTGTTCACCCGCTCGCCCGCCGGCCTCACCCCCACCTCGACCGCCCTGCAGCTGGGCGACCACGCGCGGGCCATGGCGGCGGCGGCGGACGCCTTCAACCGCACCGCCAGCGCCGAGGCGGCGGCCGAGACCGGCACGGTCCGCGTCACCGCCAGCGAGATCATCGCCGTCGAGGTCCTTCCCGACATCATCGCCAGGATGCAGCAGGCGCACCCTGGCCTGGTCATCGAGCTGGGGGTCAGCAATCGCAACGAAGACCTGCTGCGCCGCGAGGCCGACATCGCCGTGCGCATGGCCCCGCCGCGGCAGGAGGCCCTGCTGGCCCGGCGGATCGGCGAAATCCCCCTCGGGCTTCACGGCCATCGCCGGCTGATCGAGCGATACGGCATGCCGGCCAGCCTGGAGGCGATCCGGACCCTGCCTTTCGTCGGCTTCGAGCGGGAAACGCCCTTCATCGAGGTCTTGCGGAACCAGGGCGTCGATGTGCGGCGCGAGAACTTCACCTTTCGCACCGACAATGACGCGGCGATGCTGGCGGCGATCCGCGCCGGGGTGGGCTTCGGCGTCTGCCAGGTCGCCCTGGCCCGCCGGACGCCTGATCTCGTGCCGGTTCTGGAGAACGCCTTCCGCTTCGGGCTGGAGACCTGGATCGTCATGCATGAGGACCTCAAGGGCTCCCGTCGCATGCGGCTGGTGTTCGACGCCCTGGTCCAGGGCATGGCCGACTACCTGCGCGACGGCGCGGCGAATCCGGGTTCTCCCCTGGCCTGAGCCGCACTGTCCCGCGCCCCGGCGCCTGGGCGCCGGTCATCGGAGCGCGCGACAAAAAAAACACTCCGCAGCAGGGCGATTTGTTTCCATCCCGTCGCGCCCTGCTCTAGACCCGGGGCCATGGCCTTCAATGACCTCTTTCTGGAGCCTGGCGCCCTGGTGCGTCATCCGGATCGGCCGGACTGGGGGCTGGGGCAGGTTCAGTCCTGCGTGGGACGACGGGTGACGGTGGACTTCGAGCAGGCAGGCAAACAGGCCCTGGATGCGGGGGTGGTCCGGCTGGAGGTCGTCGAGAGTGACGAGGGGGGAGAGTCCGCATGAGCCATCTGAAGGACGCCGGGGAGATCGGCGCCATCCTGGCCGATATCGTCGAGGAGGCCGGACGGCTGATCCTGCCCCTGTGGCGCACCGGCCTCGCCGTCGACGCCAAGGCCGACAACAGCCCGGTGACCGAGGCCGACCGTCAGGGCGAACGGCTGATCACCCGCCGCCTCGCCGAACATTTCCCCGGCGTACCGATCGTCGCCGAGGAGCACGCCTCTGAATTCGGCACGCCGGACGCCATCGGCCCCCGCTTCTTCCTGGTCGATCCGGTCGACGGCACCAAGGCCTTCGTGCGCGGCGACCCCAGCTGGACGGTCAACATCGGCCTGATCCAGGACCGCCGCCCCGCGGCCGGCGCGGTCTGCGCCCCCGCCAGCAACGAGACCTGGTTCACCGGTCCCGCCGGGGCGCTCAAGCGCACGGCGGGCGGCGCGGCGCAGGACTGCCGCGTCCGGGCCTGGCCGGAGGGCGCCTCGGTGGCCCTGGTCAGCCACACCATGAAGGAAGAGGCCCTGCGCAAGCTGGCCGAGAGCTATCATTTCGACACCACCCTGGCCCTGGACAGCTCGGTCAAGCTCTGCCGCATCGCCGAGGGGACCGCCGACATCTATCCGCGCCACGGTCCGACCAGCGAATGGGACATCGCCGCCGCCCAGGCGGTGCTGGAGGCGGCCGGCGGCTCGGTGCGCACCCCGGACGGCGGCCCCTTCCTCTATGGCAAGGCCGACGAAGGCTTCAGGAACGGCTGGTTCGTGGCCCGGGGCGGGTAGAGCATGTCAGGGCGAAGTGTACGCGGTTCGACCGCCCGAACATGATCTAAATATTTGATTTTACACCCTTTTGATCAGGTTTTGATGCGTACATCAAAACCTGAAAGGGTCTAGAGCGCGTTCCGATTGGCGGGAACCGGCCACCGGATCACATCGCCCTGTTCCAGGCCTCAGGCCTTGGGCGCCTTCTGCAGCTGTTCGTCCCGCCAGGCCCGCTCCTGTTCGACGATTTCCGGCGGCGCCACATCGGCGAAGTCCTCCGGCTCGAAGAAGCGGCGCAGTTCGATCAGCCCCTCGGCGTCCTCCGTGCCGAAATCGGGGCGCGGCGCCTTGCTCAGCCAGTCCAGCGCCTCGTCCCAGTCCTTGACCTCGAGAATCCAGTAGCCGGCGATCAGCTCGCGGGTCTCGGTAAAGGGGCCGTCGGTGACCACCGGCTTGCCGTCACGGTAGTGCAGCCTGGCCCCCTTGCTGCTGGGGTGCAGGCCGGCGCCGTCCAGCAGCACGCCGGCGGCGATCAACTGGTTGTTGTAGGCGCCCATGGTCTCGATCATTTCGGTCGTCGGCATCACCCCGGCCTCGGACTCGGCCGAGGCCTTGACGATCATCATCACACGCATGGTCTGTCTCCTGTCGCCGTCGCCCGGCGGTTCATCGTCCAAGGACGGCGGGGCGCGGCCTCACCCGACGTTGTCGCCAAAAAAGATTTCAGGCCCTGACGGTCGTGACGATCGGCACCGGGCTGGCCAGCATCTGGCCGCGCATGACCGGATTGTCGGCCTCCTGCTTCTTGGGCATTTCCAGAATGCGGCGAACGATTTCCATCCCCTCGACCACCTGACCGAAGGCCGCATAGCCGGCCCCGTCGCCCGCGCCGTCTGGCCGCGCGTCGAGATAGGGGGCCCCGCCGCAGATGATGAAGAAATCGCTGGTCGCGGTGCCGATCGCGCCGCGGGCCATCGACAGGGTCCCGTCCACATGGCTCAGACCGGTCACGGCGGTGCTTTCATGGGCGATGGGCGGAAACAGCTTTCCGGGGCGGGCGCCGCCCTGGACCAGGCCGATCTCCGGCGCGCCGGGCGCCTGGGAGGCGCGATAGATCTCGCCGCGATTATAGAGGCCCGCGTCGACATAGCGCAGGAAGTTGGCGACGGTGATCGGCGCCTTGTCGCCATACAGCTCCAGAACCAGCGGTCCCTCGCCGGTGGTCATGATCAGGCGGACAACGCCGGGCGCGGCGGTCTGGGCCAGGGTCGGGCCGGCGCTCACGGCCCCGCCGGCCAGGGCGGCGACGCCAGTGAGAAAGCTGCGGCGGATCATGGGGAGGCCTCCTGGACAGTCCGGATCGCCAGACTACAGGGGCCGTCCCGGCTGGCAACCGGCGGCGGCCCTCACGGCCGCCGTCCGCCTGGATCAGCCTCGCAGCTTGCGGACCAGGGTTTCCAGGTCGCGGGTCAGAACCGGATCGGCGGCCTTCAGCTCGTCGATCCGGCGCACCGCGTGAATGACCGTGGTGTGATCCCGTCCGCCGAAGCGACGGCCGATATCGGGCAGGGAGCGGGTGGTCAGCTGCTTGGCCAGCCACATCGCCGCCTGGCGCGGCCGGGCGATGGCGCGGTTGCGGCGCTCGCTCAGCAGATCGGCCTGACGCAGGCTGTAGTGCTCGGCCACCGCCTTCTGGATGTCGTCGACCGTGACCCGCTTCTCCGCCCCGCGAAGATGGGGCCGCAGGATATTCTGGGCCTCGTCGAGGCTCAGGGTGCGGACATCCTCTCCCGCCCGGGCGATCAGGGTGTTGAGGGCGCCTTCCAGCTCCCGCACGCTGTCGGTGAAGCGGTCGGACAGAAACTGCAGAACCTCGGGCCGGGCCACGCCCTGGAAGCCGGCCTGGCGACCGAGGGTGTCCAGCTTGCGCTCGAGGATGCCCAGGCGCAGGGAGCCGTCCGCCGGCTCCAGGCCACAGACCAGACCGGCCGACAGATGGCTGCGCAGCCGGGCGTCGACCTCGGTCAGGCCCGACGGCGGGCGATCGGCCGAGAAAACCACCCGGCGACCATCCTCCATCAGGGCGGTCAGGGTGTGGAACAGCTCTTCCTGCGACGACTGCTTGCCGCCGATGAAATGCACATCGTCGATCAGCAGCAGATCGGCGGCCCGTAGGTCTTCCTTGAAGGCCGCCGTCTGGCGATCCATCACCGCCCGCACGAAGGTCGACAGGAACCGCTCAGCGGTCAGGTAGATGACCTTCTTGTCCGGCGCGTTGCGCATGGCCTCCCAGGCCATGGCGTTCAGCAGGTGGGTTTTGCCAAAGCCGTAGGGGCCGTGGAACACCACCGGGTTGAAGTGGCCGTCGGCCCAGCTGGCGACGCGCTTGGCCACCGCATGGGCGAACTCGTTGGACGGACCCGGCACGAAGCTGTCGAAGGTGAAGCGTTCCTGCAGTCCGGCGTTGCGCTGCGGACGGGCGGCCGGCCCGGCGGTCGGCGGCGAGATCATCGGAATGTCCGAAGACACCGGCTCGGCGGTTTCAATGACCTGTCCGGCGGCCTGGCCGGCGCTGGCGGCGGGACGTCCGCCCCCGGCCTCGAACTCCATGCGCGATTTCAGATCCAGACGACGGCCGTCCGGATCGTTGGCGGCCCAGAGTTCGGAGATCCGGCGCCAGGCGTTGCGACGGATCCAGTCGCGGGCGACGCCCGTGGGGGTGACGAGCACCAGATCGCCGTCAGGGCCTTCACGCAGGGCGGCCTGGGCCAGCCATGACCCGAAGTCAGCCTCGCCCAGTTCGCGGCGCAGCGCCAGGCAGGCCTTGCCCCAGACCGATATCGCCGGCGCTGAAGAGGTCATGCTCTGCCCACCCGTATTCATCATAGCCCACCATGGTTTTTCTTGTTCGGCCCAGGACATCAGGACGCCCGCCCCCACGACGAAGTCCCGGTTGATCTCAGGCGCAATTCTTCCCCGAACGCCGGATACGGGGTATCCGCCGCTGTCGCCGGTGAGCCCGAAAACGCCGGGCGAAAAGCGCTGAGAAACGAACCTTAGAGCCCTCGGTTTGGGAGGGTCAAACAGGAAATTTGGCGCCGGACCCGGATATTTCTGTTGACTCGCGAGACCCCCTCGCGTGGCAAGGGAAAACGCAATTCCTATCTCCGGGCACTGAGTTCATTCGTCGCGGGACCGTGATCAGGACACGCACAAAAGCCGCCCAGGACGGAGTCCCGGACGGCTTTGAAAACGTCGTAAAATCAGAACGTTAGGGTAGGCGCCCGAAAATCAGGCGGCCGACAGCTTCTTCAGCTGAGCGTGGAGGCGCGAGACCTTGCGCGCACCGGTATTCTTGTGAACCACGCCCTTCGACACGGCCCGCATCAGCTCCGACTGGGCGACGATGAAGGCGGCGGCGGCGGCGGCGGCGTCGCCCGAGCTCACGGCCTCGTCGAACTTCCGCAGGAAGGTGCGGACGCGCGAGCGGCGGGCGGTGTTGACTTCGGTGCGCTTGGCAATCTTGCGGATCGCTTTCTTGGCGCCGGGGTTGTTGGCCATGGTGTTCTGTAACCTTGAGAGACGGACAGGTCCGGGGCGTCAGCGCCCGCGGGCCGGATAATCGGAAGCGCGGCGATATACGGGAGGCGGGCTCCCGGGTCAATGCGGATTCCCCCTCGTCAGCGCCGACGGCCGCGCTAAGGTCAGTCGATGAACCGTCGAACCCTGCTCGTCTCCGGACTCCTTCTTTCAGCAACGCCCGGCCTGGCCGGATGCAATCTGATGGAGCCCCCGCCGCTGGTCATCGCCTGCGACGCCGATCTGGCGGCGGCCATGGAACGCGCCGCCGAGGCCTGGCCCGATCGACGCGGGGCCGAGGTCGTCGTCGCGACCGATATCAACCCCCGGGAACTGGGCCTGAAGATGGATCAGGTCTTCGGCGGAGTGGTGGCGACGCGGGAGGAAAAGAACGCCAACCGCCTGCAACGCACCGGCCGGGCGCGGCTGGCGGATCGCTGGAGCCGGCAGACCCCGGATGGGCCCATCGCCCTGGTGGTCACGCGAGGCGACTTCCAGGCCGAGCATGAATCCAAACTGTTCGCCCGCTGGGCGGCCAGCCCGGCGGCGGATCGCTTCTTCATCAGGGCCGCCGGAACCGCTCCGGCGGCCGGGGCCATATCCATCTAGAGCATGTCACGGCGAAGTGTACGCGGTTCGCC
>JAHBYC010000034.1 GCA_019636175.1 Caulobacter sp.
ACGCCTGCGCGGCAGGGCGGTCGAAAACAAATATCGGTTTCCTCCGGCAAGGAACCCTGACGGAGCGAGGCGGGCGGGATAGCAGAGGTAAACCCCCTTGTCCACCGGGCGCGCGGCCATTCGTTGAGTCAGATCAACTGTTTGGCGCCCCGATGCGCCGGGGCCGCCACGCCGGTTTCGCGGCCCGCGCGGCAAATCCCGTCGCGGCCCTCGCCGGGGCGGTATAGGATGGGGCCATGAGCGCGACCTCCACCGCCGGTCCCGACTGGGCCGACCAGACCGAACAGGCGATCCTCGACCACGCCCTGACCCTGGCGCCGGGCATGGGCTGGACCCGGCCGATGACCCTGGCCGCGGCCCGCAAGGCGGGGCTGAACCGGGGAGATGCCGACCTGCTGCTGCCGCACGGACCGCGCGACCTGGCCGCCCTGCTGTCGCGCCGCCATGACGCCGCCGCCCTGGCCGCCCTGCCCGATCCGGCGGCCCTGAAGATTCGCCAGCGCATCCGCGCCGCCGTCGAGGCGCGGCTGGAGGCGGCCAGCGCCGACCGCGAGGCCCTGCGCCGCTGGGCCGGGTTCCTGGCCCTGCCGCTCAACCTGCCCCTGGCCCTGCGGCTGGTCTGGGAAAGCGCCGACAGACTGTGGCGCTGGGCCGGCGACACCGCCACCGACGAGAACCACTATTCCAAGCGGGCGATCCTCTCGGGCATCCTGATCTCGGCCCAGGCCATCGATCTGGCCTCGGGACGGGAGGCGGCGCTGAGCTATCTCGACGCCCGCATCCAGAACGTCATGGACTTCGAGAAGTGGAAGGCGGGGATCAAGCCCGCCGACCTGGCCCGCGACATCGCCGGCGCCCTGGCCAAGATCCGCTACGGCCGGGCGTGACCGTCGCCGTTCGGCCCGCGGCGCCGGAGGATCGGCCCCTGATCGAGGGGCTGATGCAGTTCTACACCTACGACTTCTCGCAGTTCGAGGCGCCGGGCTCCGACCGCTTCGATGTCGACGAGGCGGGCCGCTTCGCCCCCTATCCGCTCGATCCCTATTGGCGCGAGGACGGCCACTGGCCCCTGTTGATCGAGGTGGACGGCAAGCGGGCCGGCTTCGCCCTAATCAATCGCGACAGCCACCGCGGCGCCCGCAACGACCGCCACATGGGCGAGTTCTTCATCGCCCGGAAATTTCGCGGCGCCGGCGCGGGCTCGGCGGCCCTCAAACAAATCTTCGCCCTGCATCCGGGCCAGTGGGAAATCGCCATCGCCGAACGCAACGCCCCGGCCAGGGCCTTCTGGCCCAAGGCCATCGAGGCGGCGGGCGGGCGTAATCTGGTCTGCCATCAGGGCGACGGCGAGCGCTGGACCGGCCCGATCCTGGCTTTCACGGTCGCAGGCTAGACCGGCCCGCGCATGCGGTTGACGTGGCCCATCTTGCGGCCGGGGACCATTTCGCGCTTGCCGTAGAGGTGGACCCGGGCGTCCGGGTCGGCGGCCAGTCTGGCCCAGCCGGCGGCCTCGTCGCCCAGCAGATTGACCATCTCCACCCGGGCCAGGGGCTGGGTCGAGCCAAGGGGCCATCCCACGATGGCGCGGATATGCTGTTCGAACTGGTCCACCGCGCAGCCGTCCTGGGTCCAATGGCCGGTGTTGTGAACCCGGGGCGCGATTTCGTTGACCAGCAGCTGGCCATCCTCAAGCTGGAACAGCTCCACCCCGATGACCCCGACATAGTCGAGCCCGGACATGATCTGGGCGGCGATGCGTTCGGCCTGTTCGAGGGTGGCCTTGTCGGCCTGGGCCGGGGCGGTGGTGCGGCGCAGGACGCCGCCCTCGTGATGGTTTTCGCCCAGCGGATAGATGGCGATCTCGCCGTCGGCGCCGCGGGCGGCGATCACCGACAGCTCGCGGGTGAAGCGGGCGCGGGCCTCGAGGATGGCCGGCTTGTCGCCGATGGCCGCCAGGGCGCCGGCCTCGTCGGCCTGTTTCTCGATCCAGATCTGGCCCTTGCCGTCATAGCCCTCGCGGCGGGTCTTCAGCAGGGCCGGATGGCCGAGCATCCGGCAGGCCTCGGGAATATCCTGCGCCGCATCGATCGGGGCGAAGTCCACGGTGGGGACGCCGACCGAGGCCAGGAACTGCTTTTCGGCCACCCGATCCTGGGCGGCGGCCAAGGCCTTTGGTCCCGGCGCGACGCGGGCGCCCAGGCCGATCAGCGCCTCGACGGCGGCGGCCGGGACATTCTCGAACTCATAGGTGATGGCGTCGCTGGCCCGGGCGAATTCGGCCAGGGCGGCGGGGTCGTCATAGTCGCCGACGACGGTCTGTTTGACGACGCGCGAGGCGGGGCTGTCCTCGTCGGGGGTCAGGATCACGACATCCAGGCCCAGCCGGGCCGCGGCCAGGGCCAGCATGCGGCCAAGCTGGCCCCCGCCCAGAATGCCGACCGTCGACCCCGGCGCCAGAGGCGGCAAACCCGCTTGCGACATCAGTCTTCCACCGTCTCGGCCACGGCGTCGGTCTGGCGCGCCCGCCAGGCGGTCAGTCTTTCGGCCAGGGCCGGATCGGACAGGGCCAGGATCTGGGCGGCCAGAAGGCCGGCGTTCTTCGCCCCGGCCGAGCCGACCGCCAGGGTGGCGACGGGAACGCCGCCGGGCATCTGGACGATGGACAGCAGGGAATCGAGGCCGTTCTGCAGCTTCGATTCCACCGGCACGCCCAGGACGGGCAGTTCGGTCATGGCCGCGGTCATGCCGGGCAGATGAGCCGCGCCGCCGGCGCCGGCGATGATCACCTTGTAGCCGGCGGCCCGGGCGCCCCGGGCGAAGCTGTAGAGCCGGTCGGGGGTGCGGTGGGCCGAGACCACCCGGGCCTCATAGGCCACGCCCAGCGCATCGAGGCTGTCGGCCGCGCCCTTCATGGTGGGCCAGTCCGAGCGGCTGCCCATGATAATCGCCACCGGCGCCGCTGCGGTCATGGTGTCTGGCTTTCCCAGGGTGGATGACTGGGCCGGGGCCCGGAAAGGGGCGGACTATAGAGGCAGGTCTGGCGGAAGTGTATGCGCTTGTGGCGCCGCAAACGCCCCGGGGCGGCGATTTGCGCCGGTTTTTTCGCTTTTCGCGGCGGCCTTTCGAGGCGCCCCGGGCCTGTGGCTTGTGGCGCCGCATTCAATGCGTCAGATTCGAACGGGGTTGGGCGGACAGGTGATTCTGCGATGAAAATCACGGGTGCGAGAGCGGAGGCGTTTTCAGCGATCCGGCGCCGCGCCCTGACCGCGGCCGGGGCCAAGGCGACCGCCCAGACCCCGTCCGCCGACCAGGCCGGGTTCCTGGGCCTGACCGAGGCGGAGCTGACCCCGTCGGTGCAGAACGCCCTGAAGACCCTGCTGGGCGAAATCGACGACCTGCGCGGCGAGGTCACCCGCCTGAAGGGCCAGCTGTCGGAAATGTCGGGCCTGGCCGACCGCGACGTCCTGACGCCGGTGCTGAACCGCCGGGCCTTCATGCGCGAGCTGGGCCGCATCTCGACCTTCGCCGCCCGCTACGGCGCCTCGGCCAGCCTGGTCTATCTGGACCTGGACGGCTTCAAGAGCGTCAACGACCGTTTCGGCCACGCCGCCGGCGACCAGGCGCTGAGGACCGTCGCCGAGCGCCTGGTGAACAATGTCCGCGACAGCGACATTGTCGGCCGTCTGGGCGGGGACGAGTTCGCGGTGATCCTGGTGCAGGCTGATCTGGAGACCGCGCGCGGCAAGGCCGAGAGCCTGGTTCGCGTCATCGAGGCCGAGCCGGTGCAGTGCGGCGACTGGTCGGTGCCGCTGCACATCAGCGCCGGGGTGCGCGAGATCGCCCCCGGGGTCGAGCCCGAAACGGTGCTGGCCGAGGCCGACGCCACCATGTTCGTGCGCAAGCGGGAACGCGGCGCGGCTTAGAGTTCTGCGTTGTTGCGGGGGGTCTTGATTCCCGACTCTCCCCATTCCCGCCTTCCCGGCGACCCGAAGGGCGGCGAAGCCAAAGCCGGGACCCAGCCGCCTGAGCGCCCGTCTTTCAGGAAGAATTGGCCAAGTCCGAAGCTGAATCTGGGTCCCGGCCTTCGCCGGGAAGGCGGAGGGGTGGGGGCAACTCAACGCCCTATTGGCTGGCGAAGACCCCTAGCCTTCCCCGCCCAGCACGACCAGGCGGTCGGACAGTTCGTTGGGATTGTCGGCGCGGGGCGGGACATGTTCGGCCAGGATCTGTCCGGCCCGCTCGATCGCCGCGACATAGCCGCCGGCGACGTCGCCGCGTCGCAGGCCCGCCGTCAGCAGGGCCACCACCTCGGCCCAGACCGCATTGGGGGCAGCGGCGTAGATGCCCTCATCGGCGATCACCTCGGCCCGGCGCTCGGCCAGGGAGGCGAAGATCAGCACCCCGGTGCGCTCGCGGGTCAGCTGCAGGCCGTGGCTGAGGAACTGGTCCAGGGCCGCCTGTCGCACCCGCGCCGCCTTCAGCCCGGAAGGGGTCATGAAGCGCCGCACCGGCGGCAGGGAGATCAGCAGCACCGAGACCAGGAAGATCGCCGCCTGCAGGGCGACATAGACGGCCAGGGCGTTGAAGATGGTCTGTCCCTGGGCCGCCGCATGGCCGACGCTCCAGCCGCCGAACAGCCCGACCAGGGCCTGGGGCTGAAAGCCGCCCAGCAGGGCCAGGACCGGCAGGCCCAGCGACAGGCCCGCCGCCCAGGCCAGGGGAACCTCGCGATAGTCCGAGGCGCGGGGCGCCAGCACGCAGTAGATCTCGCCGGCCGTTGTCTGTTCGGCCCGGGCCACGGCCGCGGCGATGCGGTCCTGGTCGTCTTGCGTCATCCGCATCTACCAGCCTCCCGATGAGCCGCCGCCCCCGAAGGAGCCGCCGCCGCCAGAGAATCCGCCGCCACCGCCGCCGGACCAGCCGCCCCCGCCGCCGCCCCAGTTGCTGGCGTTGCTGGCGATGATCCAGGGCACCGCCGAGCCGAGACAGCCGCCGCGCCGCCGCCCGCCCAGCATGCGCAGAAGGACGAAGACGATGATGAACAGGATGACGAAGACCGGGATCGGAAAATCGCCGTCATCCCTGGACGCCGAGGCCGCCTTGTCGACCGCCGCCCGGGCCTGGTCTTCGGGCAGGGACAGCTGCTGGATCAGGGCGTCGGTCCCGGCGACCACCCCGCCTTCCATGTCGCCGTCGCGGAACTTCGGCAGGACGGCCGTCTGCAGGATCACGCTGGAGAGGGCGTCGGTGAGAACGCCCTCCAGCCCGTAGCCGACCTCGATCCGCACCTTGCGCTGGTTGGGGGCGACGATCAGCAGGACGCCGTCGTCGGCCTTTTCATCGCCTATGCCCCAGGCCCGGCCGAGCCGGTAGCCGTAGTCCTCGATCTCGAGGCCCTGCAGGTCGGGCACGGTGACGACGACCAGCTGATGGCCGCTCTGGGTCTCGAGCGCCTCCAGCTTGCGGGTCAGGTCGGCCTGGGTCGCCGGCGACAGGAGATGGGCGTTGTCGACCACCCGGCCGGTCAGGGCCGGAAACTTCGGCGCGGCGAAGGCCGGCGGTGCCAGGAGGCAGAAGACGAGCGAGAACGCGGCCAGGGTCGCCATGCGCCACCCTTCCCCCTGGAGGGGGGAAGGGCCGGGGATGGGGGTGGAGGTCTTGGCCGCCGGGCGCGGTGTCAGGGGATGGGAACGGGAATCCGGGCCAAGGCGGGTCTTGAGCCAGACCGTCAAACACCGCGCCAGCTGAACCGCCGCCACCCCCATCCCAACCCTTCCCCCCTCCAGGGGGAAGGGCTTTGAGAGAGTGACGGTCATGTCCGCCATCGCCATTACGGCGCGGTCGCCGGGGCGGGAGCGGGGGCCGGGGCGTCGAAGCTGACGGTGGGGGCGGTCTGGGCCGTGGCGGCGGCGGTGAAGGGCTGGGCCGGCTTCTGGCCGCCATAGAGGGTCTTGGCCCAGATCACCGTCGGGAAGGTGCGCAGGGAGGTGTTATAGAGCCGCACCGCCTCGTTGTAGTCGTTGCGGGCCACGGTGATGCGGTTCTCGGTGCCCTCCAGCTGGCTCTGCAGGGCCAGGAAGTTCTGGTTGGACTTCAGTTCCGGATAGGCTTCCTGGATCATCATCAGCCGGCCCAGCACCCCCGACAGCCTGTCCTGCGAGGCCTGATACTGGGCGAACTTGGCGGGGTCGGTGATGGTCGAGGCGTCGACCTGGACCTGGGTGGCGCTGGCGCGGGCCTCGGTCACGGCGGTCAGCACCTCTTTTTCCTGGGCCGCATAGCCCTTCACCGTGGCCACGAGATTGGGGATCAGGTCGGCCCGGCGTTGATACTGGTTCTGCACATTGGCCCAGGCGGCCTTCACCTGTTCATCGCGGGTGGGGATGGTGTTGACGCCGCAACCGGCGAGGGCGGCGGCCAGCAGGGCCACCGGCAGGAGACGAAGCACCGAACGAAGACGGATCATGGGGTCTGTTCCTCCAGCAGCAATCTGGCAGCGACCATAAACCGCCTGCGCCACAGGTCCATGTCCTTGCGGTGGATCAAACCTGGCGCTGGTCGCTTTGCCGGGAGGCGGCGCGGCGCTATGAAGCGGCATGGCTGATGGCGACGCTCCCAAAACCAAACCCCGCGAAGGCGGTCCGGCGGCCAACCGCTTCGGGACCGGCTTTCTGCGCGACATCTGGTATTTCGCCGCCCTGGCCGGCGACGTGAAGCCGGGGGCCATGGCCCGCCATGAACTGCTGGGCGAGCCGGTGCTGATCGGCCGTGACCGCAAGGGGGGTCTGTTCGCCCTGCGCGACGTCTGCCCGCATCGCGCAGCGCCGCTGTCGGCCGGCCGGATCGTCGCCGAGGCCGATGGTCGCCCGAGCGTCGAATGCCCCTATCACGGCTGGCGGTTCGGCCAGGACGGCGGCTGCACCGCCATCCCCTCGATGACGGCGGGCCAGGAGATGGACGTCTCCCGCATCCGGGTGCGGCGCTATCCGGTGGCGGAAAGCCAGGGGATGGTGTTCGTCTGGATGGCGTCGGACCCGAGGTTCGACGGCGAGCCGCCCGAGCCCCCGCCGCGGTTTCCCGGGGTCGTCGGCGGCGGGCCGAAGATCGTCGACCGGATGGTGTTCGACAGTCACATCGACCATGCCGTTGTCGGGCTGATGGACCCGGCCCACGGCCCCTATGTGCATCAACAGTGGTGGTGGCGGTCTTCCGGCAGCCAGCACGACAAGGCCAAGAAGTTCGAGCCGCGCGAGGCGGGGTTCTCGATGATCCGCCACGAGCCGTCGAAGAACTCGAGAGCCTACGCCATCCTGGGCGGCGAGCCCCTGACCGAGATCACCTTCCGCCTGCCCGGCCTGCGCTGGGAGCACATCACCATCGGCGCCCGCCAGGTGCTGTCTCTGACCTGCCTGACGCCGATCCACGAGACCGCCACCCGCATCACCCAGATCGTCTGGTCCGACCACCCGGCCTTCCTGTTCCTGCGCCCGTTCGTGGCGGCGGGGGCCCGGGCCTTCCTGCGGCAGGACGCGGCGATGGTGAACCTGCAGAACGAAGGGCTGAAGTACGATCCGTCGCTGCTGTGGATCGACGACGCCGACACCCAGGCCAAGTGGTACCAGCAGCTGAAGAAGGAATGGTCCGCCAGCCGCGCGGCAGGCCGGGCCTTCGCCAACCCGGTGAAGCCGGTGACGCTGAGGTGGCGGAGCTAGGGGGCTGATTTCACCGGGTTCGCCTCAGGTCTTCCTTCTCCCCTTGTGGGAGAAGGTGGCGCGAAGCGCCGGATGAGGGGTCGATCGTTCCTTGAGCTGTGATGAAGCGGTCGGGCCGGGCTGTATTGCAGGCCGGTGCGACCCCTCATCCGTCGGCTGCGCCGAGTGAGTATCTCCCGCAAGGGGAGAAGGGCGCCCAGAGGCGAAACATTCAGACCAGCGCGCTCAATGCATTCATCCTGGACCTGATTGTCGGCTCCCGGCGAGGCTTTCAGGCCCGCTGGCTCCAGAGATCGAGATCGTCCTCCAGCCCGATCAGCGACAGGCCGGTGGCGATGGAGACCAATTCGGCGCCGCTTTCCAGCTTCGCGGCCCCGAAACGGCGCTCGAAGATGCGGCGCACGGCGGGGACGAAGGATGAGCCGCCGGTGAGGAACACCCGGTCGACGCCGGCCTCGTCGAGACCCGCCCGGGTCAGGGCCTCCCCGACCGCGCCCTCGATGGCCGCCAGTTCCGGCGCGATCCAGTCGTCGAAGTCCGAGCGCTTCACGGTCTGCTCCATGCGGATCGACCCGGCCTCGAACAGGAAGGTCGCCGCCTCGTCCCGCGACAGGGCCTCCTTCAGGCGGGAGACCGACTGGTAGAGGCGGTAGCCGTGGTTGTCGTCCAGCATCTCGACCAGGGCGGCGATCTTGTCCGGCTCCAGGGCGGTGCGGACCAGGCCGCGGATGTCGCGCATGTCGCGGCTGGCCCGCAGGATGGCCAGCTGTTCCCAGCGGGCGAAGGCGGTGAAGTAGCGGTTGGGGACCGGCAGGACGTTGTCGAAGGCCCGGTAGCTGGAGTTCTTGCCCAGGCGCGGCGAGACCAGGTGGTCGATGATGCGGTAGTCGAAGGCGTCGCCGGCGACCCCGACACCGCTGTTGGCCAGGCCGTGGGAGCGGATCTTGCCGCCCGCCCGCTCGAAGCGGACCAGGGAGAAGTCGCTGGTGCCGCCGCCGAAGTCGGCGACCAGGACGGTGGCGTCCCGCGTCAGTTGCCGGGCGAAGAAGAAGGCCGCCGCGACCGGTTCATAGGCGTAGCGGATGTCGCGGAAGCCCAGGCGACTGAAGGCTTCCTGATAGCGGGTCAGGGCCAGGGCGGGATCGGGGCGCAGGCCGGCGAAGTTGACCGGCCGACCGACGATCACCCGCTCGGGCAGGGTTTCCAGTTCGGCGCCGGCGTGGTCCCGCACCTTGAGCAGAAAGGCCGACAGCAGGTCCTCGAAGGCGAAGCGCTTGCGCAGGATTTCGGTGTCGGTGAACAGCGGGCTGGCGGCGTAGGACTTGAACGACTGGATGAAGCGGGTCTCCAGCGGCTCTTCCAGATAGGCCTCGATGGCCCAGGGACCGGCCTCGACCACCCGGCCGGCGGGATCGTCGAAGGGGGTGTGGAAGCTGAGCGCCGAGCGGAAGGCGACCAGGGCCTCGTCGTTGTTGTCGAAGCTGATCAGCCGGGCGTCGCCGTCCCCGGTGGTGATGGAGACGACGGTGTTGGTGGTGCCGAAATCGATGCCGAGCACCGGCGATTGGGGAGAGGGCATGGGGTGGTGTCCAACGCAATCAAACCCCCTTCCCCCTGGAGGGGGGAAGGGCTGGGGATGGGGGTGGCGGCGGGCAAGCCGGGCTGGCCGTTTGCGAGTACGCATCGGGCCTTGAAGAGGGACAGGAAGGCGGTGTCCGCGGCGGGCCGATTCCGAGGAACCGCCAGCCGAAAGACCTCCACCCCCATCCCCGACCCTTCCCCCCTCCAGGGGGAAGGGAGCACAGCGGCGCCCTGTCTATTGCGCGTCACGGGCGTTGGAACCGTGACGACGGTTCGCGGCTACGCCTGGCGCTGGATAAGCCTGCTCATGAAGCCATAGCCCTCAGCCTTCCTGCGTCGCCGGCTGCTCGTAAGCCGCCATGACCGCCATATTGAGGATTCGGGAGACCGAGGCGCTGAGCGGGCAGATCTGCACCGACTTCGACAGGCCCAGAAGGACCGGGCCGATCACCGTGGCGCTGCCCAGGCTCTGCACCAACTTGGTGGAGATCGAGGCCGAATGGATCGCCGGCATGACCAGCACATTGGCCGGGCCGGTCAGGCGCATGAAGGGGTAGTTGGTCCGCCGTTCCGGCTCCAGGGCCAGTTCGGGCGGCATGTCGCCCTCATATTCGAAGTCGACGTCCATCTCGTCGAGCATGGCCACCGCCTCGCGCACCTTCTCGGAGCGCTCGCCCATCGGGTTGCCGAAGCTGGAATAGCTCATGAAGGCCACGCGCGGGGTGTAGCCCAGGGCCGCGACGGAGCGGGCGGCTTCGCAGGCGATCTCCACCAGGTCCTCGGCGTCGGGCATTTCGGTAACGTTGGTGTCGGCGATGAACAGGGTGCGGCCCTTGGCCAGCAGGATCGACATGCCCATCACCCGGCCGCCCGGTGCGGGATCGATCACCCGGGTCACCTCTTCCAGCACCTGGTCGAAGCTGCGGGTCACGCCGGTGACCATGCCGTCGGCCTCGCCATGGGCCAGCATCGAGGCGGCGAAGCTGTTGCGGTCCTGGTTGATCAGCCGCTGCACGTCCCGCTTCAGATAGCCCTCGCGCTGCAGCCGCTTGTAGAGGAAGTCGACGTAGTCGGGATTGCGGTCGCTGAGGCGGGCGTTGACGATCTCCAGCTTGACCTCGGCCGGGTCGAGCCCGACCAGCCGCATGTTTTCCTGCACCAGCTGCTCGCGGCCGCAGAGGATGGCCTTGCCCAGGCCCTGCTGTTCGAAGGCGTAGGCGGCGCGGATGACGCTCGGCTCCTCGCCCTCGGCGAAGACGATGCGCTTGGGGGCCCGGGCCCGCACCCCGCCCGCGACCTTCTGCAGGAAGCCGGCGGTGGGATCGAGCCGCCGGGCCAGGGTGGCGCGGTAGGCGTCCATGTCCTCGATCGGCCGGCGCGCCACGCCGGTGTCCATCGCCGCCTGGGCGACGAAGGGCGGGATGTACCACATCAGGCGCGGGTCGAAGGGCGTGGGGATGATGTAGTCGGGGCCGAACTTCAGCTGGCGGCCGTGGTAGGCGGCGGCGACCTCGTCGGGCACGTCCTCCTGCGCCAGCTGGGCCAGGGCCTGGGCGCAGGCGATCTTCATCTCCATGTTCACCCGCCGGGCCCGCACATCGAGGGCGCCGCGGAAGATGTAGGGGAAGCCCAGGACGTTGTTGACCTGGTTGACATAGTCGCTGCGGCCGGTGCCGACGATGGCGTCGCCGCGCACCTCGGCCACCTCTTCAGGGGTGATCTCCGGATCGGGATTGGCCATGGCGAAGATCAGCGGATTGGCCGCCATGCTGGCCACCATCTCCTTGGTCACCGCGCCCTTGGCCGAAAGGCCGATGAAAACGTCCGCGCCCTTCATCGCCTCGGCCAGCGTCCGGTGCGGGGTGTCGACCGCGTGGGCGCTCTTCCACTGGTTCATGTCCTCGGTGCGGCCGCGATAGAGCACGCCCTTGCGGTCCACGGCGATGACGTTGGAGGCGGTGACGCCCATCGCCTTGATCAGCTCCAGGGTGGCGATGCCGGCGGCGCCGGGGCCGTTGAGCACCACCTTGACGTCCTTGAGGTCGCGCCCGGAGATCTTGCAGGCGTTGATCAGGCCGGCGGCGGTGATGATCGCCGTGCCGTGCTGGTCGTCGTGGAACACCGGGATGTCCAGCAGTTCCTGCAGCTCGGTCTCGATGCGGAAACAGTCGGGGCTCTTGATGTCTTCCAGATTGATGCCGCCGA
This sequence comes from Caulobacter sp., assembly GCA_019636175.1. Classification (GTDB taxonomy): domain Bacteria; phylum Pseudomonadota; class Alphaproteobacteria; order Caulobacterales; family Caulobacteraceae; genus Caulobacter. The sequence goes on from JAHBYC010000034.1 coordinate 11,499, forward strand.
AGGTCACCCCGATGTTCTTGACCACGGTGATGATCTCGTCGGGGTCCTCGGTGGAGACCTCGATGTCGATGGCGTCGACGTCGGCGAAGCGCTTGAACAGCACTCCCTTGCCTTCCATCACCGGCTTGGAGGCCAGGGCCCCGAGATTGCCGAGGCCGAGGATGGCCGTGCCGTTGGACACCACCGCCACAAGGTTGCCCTTGGAGGTGTAGTCGTAGGCCAGCTCCGGCTTCTCGGCGATGGCCAGGACCGGCACCGCAACGCCGGGCGAATAGGCCAGGCTGAGGTCGCGCTGGGTGGCCATCGGCTTGGTCGCCGCGATGGCGATTTTCCCCGGGGTCGGAAACTGGTGGAAGTCCAGCGCCTCTTTATCGGTGAAGGACTTCTTCTCGGACTCGTTCATGGGGGCCTTCGGGGTCGTCGGGCGCGAAATAACGCCCGTCATCGCGGGGAAAGGCGCGCAACCTACTCATCCGGGCCAGTTGGAACAACCGGCAACGGCCTACAAGGGTTTGTGAGCGTCAGAACCTGGCGGCATGGACGGTCCCGGTCTCTATCTGGCTGACCGGCCGGGCCTGCATCGCCTGGCGATGTCCCGGCTCTCACCGGGATAGGACTCGCCCTTGACCAACGGGTGACCAACCCCGGTCACGCAGCTCTTCGGATCGGGAACGGTCGCGCCCCGCCAAAGGGCGACCCCGACAAGAACAATCAGCAAGATCGCGAAGAGACCCAGGCCGAGATTGCGGTGCTTGCCAACGGCCATCAGGCCGTGGCCCGCTCGGCGACCTTGACGATGGCGTCGATGATCGGCGTGTAAAAGACCGCCGGCACGTCATGGCCCATCCCCGGAATGACCACCAGCTCGGCGCCGGGAATGTTTTCGGCGGTGTCCTTGCCGCCGGCCAGGGGCACCAGGGGGTCGACCTCGCCATGGATGACCATGGTCGGAACCTTCAGGGCCCTGAGCTTGGGCCGGCGGTCCGGCGAGGCCAGCACCGCCGCATACTGCCGCATGAAGCCGGCCGGATAGTAGGACCGACCCAGATCGCCGGTCATCCGCTCGCGCAGGGCGGCCTCGTCGATGTGACCCGGCGAGCCGATGATGCGCGCGGTCTTGAGACCGGCGGCCAGGAAACCTTCGAGGTCGTCGTTGGGATTGGGGGCCGGGGTGCTGAGCGCGGCCATGGCTTCGGGCGTGCCGGAGGGCAGTTCCCGGTTCCCGGTAGTCGACATGATCGAGGTCAGGGACAGCACCCGATCGGCGTGGTCGGCGGCGACCAGCTGGGCGATCATCCCGCCCATCGAGGCGCCGACGATGTGGGCCTTGTCGATGCCCAGCGCCTCAAGCACCCCCGCCGCGTCCTGCGCCATCTCACGCAGGGTGTAGGCCGCCGGGGTGGGCTGTCCGGCGGCGAAGGCGGTGAAGACGGCGGCCATGTCCGGCAGGCCCGCCTCGTCCATCTTGCTGGTCAGGCCGACATCGCGGTTGTCGAAGCGGATGACCCGAAAGCCGCGGTCGGCCAGCTGGTCGCAGAAGGCTTCCGGCCAGCGGGTCATCTGGGCGCCGAGCCCCATGATCAGCAGCAGCGGCTCGCCCGAGCCCCGCTCGTCGTACTCGATGCTGATTCCGTTGGCGCTGAGCTGGGGCATGAGGCGTTTCCCTGATTTCGTTGGCGTGGAGTTTCGGCGGCGGACGGCGCGTCCGTCAATTCCTCCCCCGGCACGAAGTGGCGGGGGAGGGGGACCGCCGGCCCGACTTGGGGCCGGTGGTGGAGGGGGCGGCGCCGGCGGGGAGCCTGACCATGAATGCGGCCGCCAGATCGGCGCCAGAACGCGTCTTTCCACCGCAGCCGGCGCTGCCCCCTCCACCCCGCGCGAACTCGCGCGCGGTCCCCCTCCCCCGTCGCTCCGCACCGGAGGAGGAACTAACTTGCATTGATTTCCCGCCCGCTTGTGCTTTGTTCCCCGCCGTCGTTTGAGGAGCCGCCCGTGACCGCCCACCCCGTCCGTATCGCCATCGCCGGGGCGCTGGGCCGCATGGGTCAGGCGGTGGAGCGCACCGCCGAGGGCCGTGATGATGTAGTGGTCGCCGCGCGCTTTGATCGTCCCGATGCGGACGGTTCGGGGCTGGTCAGCCAGGGCGAAGCGCTGGCCATGGCGGATGTGGTGATCGACTTCACCGTGCCCGAGGCCTCCGTCGCCCTGGCCGAGGCCGCGGCCGGTCGCGGCGGGGTCGCCCTGGTCATCGGCTCCACCGGCCTGTCGCAGGACCAGTCGCGACGCATCCAGCAGGCGGCGCAGCGGATTCCGGTGGTCCTGTCGGGCAACTACAGCCTGGGGGTCAACATGCTGCTGGGGCTGGTCGAGCGGGCGGCCCGCTCTCTGCCGGCCGATTTCGACATCGAGGTCTTCGAGGCCCATCACCGCCGCAAGGTCGATGCGCCGTCCGGGACGGCCCTGATGCTGGGCGAGGCGGCCGCGAGGGGCCGGGGCGCCGGGCTGTCGGAGGTTCGCGCCGCGCCGCGCGAGGGCATGACCGGACCGCGCAAGGCCGGAGAGATCGGATTTTCAGTGGTGCGCGGCGGCGGGATCATCGGCGAGCATCAGGTGATCTTCGCCGGCGACGAGGAGGTCCTGACCCTGTCGCACAGCGCCAGCGACCGGGGCCTGTTCGCCAGGGGGGCCATCGCCGCCGCGGTATGGGCCGCCGGCCAGCCGCCGGGACTTTATGACATGCAGGATGTGCTGGGCCTGAAATAGCAGGCCGATCGGGGAGCGTTTGAGATGAAGAGACTGTCCGTAGTTCTGGCGGCGACCGCCTGCCTGACCCTGACCCCGTTGATCGCCGGTGCGCAGGATGCCCCGACGCCGCCACAGAGCCAGCGCACCTTCACCGCCGGCGACCTGTTCGGCCTGCAGCAGGCCAGCGACCCGCAGGTGCGGCCGGGCGGCAGGCAGGTGGTCTATGTCCGGGTCAGCAACGACATCAATTCGGACCGTGCCCGCCGCTCGATCTGGATTGTCGACGCGGCCACCGGCGCCCAGCAGCCCCTGATCGCCGGGCCCGGCTCGGCCATGTCGCCGCGCTGGTCGCCGGACGGCAAGCGCCTGGCCTATATCTCGACGTCCGAGGGCGGCGCTCAGCTGTTCGTGCGCTGGATGGACAGCGGGGCCACAGCCCGCATCGCCACCCTGCCGGAAGGGCCGGACTCCATCGCCTGGTCGCCCGACGGGACCAGCATCGCCTTTCTGATGTTCACCGGGGCCGACGGCCTGAAGCTGACCAGTGGAACCCCGGCCGCCAAGCCGGAGGGCGCGACCTGGGCCGAGCCGCTGAAGGTCATCACCGGCCTGCGCTACAAGACCGACTCCGAAGGCTTCCTGCGGACCGGCGCCAGCCAGATCTATCTGGTCTCCGCCGACGGCGGCCCGCCCCGCCAGCTGACCAGCGGCGCCTTCGACAACCAGGGGCCCCTGAGCTGGACCCCCGACGGCGCCGGCATCGTCTTTTCCAGCGCCCGCGAGACGGGATGGGAGCGCGATCCCGCCCTGGTCGATCTCTATCAACTGACCGTGGCCACCGGGGCCATAAAGCGGCTGACCGACCGGGTCGGCCCCGACTTCGCCCCGGCCCTGTCGCCGGACGGCAAGCTGATCGCCTATCTCGGCTTCGACGATCACCGGCGGGCCTATCAGGACAACCACCTCTATGTGGCCAGCGCCGACGGCTCCAACCCGCGCCGGCTGGCGGTCGATCTGGACCGGTCGATCGACGACGTCCGCTGGGCGGCGGACGGCAGGAGCCTGACCATCCAGTATGTCGACGAGGGGGTCACCCGGCTGGCCACGGCCGACCTCTCCGGCCGGATTTCGGTGCTGCCCGCCGAGCTTGGCGGCGGAGGCCTTGACCGGCCCTACAGCGGCGGAGGCTTCGACGCCGCCGACGGGACCATCGCCTGGACCGGGGCGACGACCTCGCGTCCGGCCGACCTGTTCATCCGGCGCGGCGGCAAGACGCTGCAGGCGACCCATCTGAACGACAGCCTGCTGGGCGCCCGGACCCTGGGGCGGGTCGAGGCCCTGACGGTCAAGTCGTCCATCGACGGCAGGCCGGTGCCGGCCTGGATGGTCTATCCGCCGAACTTCGACCCGGCGAAGAAATATCCGATGATCCTGGAGATCCATGGCGGCCCGAACACCAGCTATGGCCCGACCTTCGCCACCGACATGCAGCTGTATGCGGCGGCCGGCTACATCGTCCTCTACACCAACCCCCGCGGCTCGACCTCCTATGGCGAGGACTTCGCCAACCTGATCGACAAGAACTATCCCGGCCCCGACTACGACGACCTGATCAGCGCGGTGGACGCCGCCATCGCCACCGGCCACGTCGACGACCGCAACCTGTTCGTCACGGGCGGATCGGGCGGCGGGGTGCTGACCGCCTGGATCATCGGCAAGACCGATCGCTTCCGCGCCGCCGCCACCCAGAAGCCGGTGATCAACTGGACCAGCGAGGCCCTGACCAGCGACATCCCCCTGGTCGCCGCCGGCTACTGGTTCGCCAAGATGCCGTGGGAGGACCAGCCGTCCTACTGGGCCCGGTCACCGCTGAGCCTGGTCGGCAGTGTGAAGACCCCGACCCTGGTGGTGGTTGGCGAGAACGACTACCGCACCCCGGTCAGCGAGGCGGCGCAATACTATCAGGCCCTGCAACTGCGGAACGTGCCCAGCGCCTTTGTCATCGTTCCCGGCGCCAGCCACGGCGGCATCGCCGCCCGGCCCTCGCAGTCGGGGGCCAAGGCCGGCGCCATCATCGCCTGGTTCGACAAGTACCGGACGCCGTAGTGCACCCCTCGCCACCGCTGCGACAGGTCGATGAGGCGGCGCTGGGCGGCCTGGTCGCCGACCATCCGCTGGCGCTGATCTGCGCCGTCGGCGAGGGCCGGCCGCTGGCGGCCCATGCGCCGGTCCTGCTGGAAGGGCGGCGGCTGCGGTTCCATCTGTCGCGGTCCAACGCCATCAGCCGGGTTCTGCGCGGGGGCGAGACGGTGCTGGCCGTGGCCACGGGACCGTCGGCCTATGTCAGCCCCGACTGGTACGGCCAGGACGATCAGGTGCCGACCTGGAACTATCTGTCGGCGGAGATGGAAGGGCCGGTGCGGATCCTGGCGGCCGAGGAGGCTGCCCGGCTGCTCGATGATCTGTCCGCCCGCTTCGAGGCGGCGCTGGCCCCCAAGCCGGCCTGGACCCGTCACAAGATGTCGCCCGGTCGCTTCGAGGCGATGCTGGCCGGCATCGTCGCCTTCGAGGTCGAGGTCACGCGTCTGGAAGGGGTCTGGAAGCTGGCCCAGACCAAGCCGGCGGCGGCGCGGGCCGGCGTCATCGAGGCGCTTGAGGCGCGGGGCGAGGTCGAGATGGCCGCCCTGATGCGGGCCCTTACGGACTGACCCGTCGCTCGACCTGCCAGGTGCGATAGGGCGAATAGCGGACCCCGTCCCAGACCTGGGCGATGATGGTGATGGCGTCGTCCTGGGCCTCGATGACATTGAAGCTGGGGGGCACGCCGCGCTCGCGGATCGACAGGGTGCCGGCCCCCACCGCATGGGTGCGGCCGTCGCCGTAGGGGTAGGGCTCGACGAACGGGGTGTGGACGTGGCCGGTCAGGACGAGATCGGCCCCGGCCTCGGCGAAGGCCCTGGCGGCGGCGTGCCCGCCCCAGACCTTGCCGGTGATCGGGCCGCCGACCACCTCGATCAGCGGATGATGGCAGGTGATCAGTTTCAGGGCCGAGGCCGGCCCCTCGCCGATCCGGCCGATCGCCTGTTTCACCTGATGGCGGCTGATCTGGCCCTTCGACCAGTTGGCGCGGGGCTGGACGCCGCGGGCGGTGTTGACCCCGGCGTAGTTCAAGCCCTCGACGGGCGGCGGCGCGCGCAGATCGCCGGCCCAGCGGTTGAACCGCTTCCAGGGCATGAACAGACGATAGGGGATGTTGAAATAGGGCACATCATGGTTGCCGGCGGTGACCACGACCGGCGCCGGCAGGCTGTCCAGCCAGGCGCGGGCCTCGGCGAACTCGCGGGGCTGGCCCTCGCGGGTCAGGTCGCCGCTGACGATGGCCAGATCGACCCGGTTTTCCGCCAGCCAGCGGGCGGCGCCGGCCACCGCGCCCTCGTTCTCCCCGCCGAAATGAATGTCGGAGGCGTGAAACAGTCTGAGGGTCACGGCTCTGTCCGTTCGGCCGGAACCAGGGCCCGGAAGGCGTTGGGCCGGAAGCGGACCAGGGCGGTGCGGTCCAGCGAGACCGGCTCGCCGTCAAGAATGGCGGGGATCCTGCCCCCGGCCCAGCAGTAGGCCTGGCGGCAGATGGTGACATGGACCGACGGATCGAGCCGCCAATGGCCGGCCGCGGCGGCCAGGGCCAGCCGGAACACATCGAGGGCGCTGGTCGGGTCCAGGGCCGCCGCCTCAAGTCCGGCGATGTCGTTGTCCACGCCCTGGGACACCAGCGGACAGATGAAGGACAGGGCTTCGGACTTTTCCCGGCGCTCGCCGTCCAGGGTGAAGCGAAGCCGGCCCCGGAAGGCCTGGTTGAAGGCCCGCCTGGCGCGCTGCACCGCCAGCCACACGCGGCCGAGACGCACCGCCTCCCGCGCCCGCGCCCAGAGGGCGGGCGATCCCAGAATGGCGGCGACATAGAAGGCGTGCCGGTCGACCATGCCGCCCGAGATGGGCCGCACCTCGCCGTCGGTGAGGATATCCTCCAGCGCGGTCTTCCAGTCCCGGGTCCCGTAGAGGGCGCCGGGGAGCATGTTCATCGTGCCGCCCGGCAGGGGCGCCACCAGCGGCCCGTTCGGTCCGGCCGCCTCGCCGGCGGCGCGGGCCGTGCCGTCGCCGGCGATGATCACCAGCAGGTCCGGTTTGGCCGCGACGGCGGCGGCCAGCAGGTCTTCAAGCCGACTGTCTTCGGTGGTGTGGATCACCGCCTCCACGTCGTGCCGGGCCAGGATGGCCTCGACTTCCCGTCGCACATTGGGCCCGACGCTTCCGGACGCCGGATTGGCGATGACCTGGATGCGCCGGATGTCCGGTCGCCCGATGTTGTCCGCCCCCGTCACCCGCGTCAGCCCGGGGTGTCGGACGACAGATTGTCCTGCACCTTGCGCAGTTCCTGGCCGGCCTTGACGGCGCCGCGCTTCAGGGTCGGCACGGTCTCGCGGGCGGCGACGCCGACGCCGGCGTCCATCACCGCCCCGCCCTCGCGGAACGAGCCCTCGCGCGCGGCAAGAACCAGAGAGGCGCCGCCCACCAGGGCCACGGCGACCACGGCGACGGCGATCAGCGGCGAGCGGCGGTGGCGGGCGCGTTCATCCTTGCGGCCCCGCTGATAGGCGGCGGCCAGATCCGCTTCGGTCGGACCCTTGACGTGGTCCTTGCGGGGCTGGGCCTCGCGTTTGCGAAACAGCGGTTTCATGGCGGTCTCCCAGTGAAAAGTCGCCTCTTCAACGACAGGCGCGCCGTGAGGTTCCCGCAGGTTCCCAAGCGAGTTCCATAGATGGAACCTTTGATATCCTACCGACGTTATCGCAACCAGACAGGTCGGCCGGAAGGCCGGTCCCCGCGCCATGCCCGGAAGGAATCCGCCGCTTGAAGCCAGGTCTGCCGCTGCTGCTGCTCTTGCTGTCGGGCCTCGCGGCCTGTGCGCATGTCCCGCCGCCGCCTCCGCCGCCACCCGGCGAGACCATGCTGTCACCACCGGCCGGCCGGCCGGCGCCTTCGGGGATCAACCGCCGCCAGTATCTCGATCAGAAGAGCGGTCGCTACTACTACTTCGACCCCGCGAGGGGGGCCTATTTCTGGGAAAACGGGCAGCCGCGCCTTTAGGCGGCGACATTCAGCGGCCGACGCCGGCCGCAAATCGGGGACCTCATGATGATGAGACAGCTGTTGATGACGGTGACGCTGGCCGCCGGCCTGACGGGCCTGGGCGCCTGCAGCCTGATGCCCAAGCGGGTCGAGACCGCCCGCTTCACGCCCTGCGCGGACATCAGTGTCGCCATCTATTTCAAGACCGGTTCGGCGCTGATCAGCCCCGACGCCAGGGCGGTGCTCAAGGGCGCCGCGGACCAGGCCGCCGGATGCCGCGTGGACAGCGTCGATGTCATGGGCTTGGCCGATCCCGTCGGCGACCCGGCGGCCAATCTGAAGCTTTCGGAGCAGCGGGCGACCGCGGTGACCAGGACGCTGCGGGATCTGGGCGTCGTCGACGCGCGGGTGACGGCGGCCGGGGAATCGGGCGCGGTGACCGAGACCGGGGCGGTGGACCCCCTGCGGCGGCGAACCGACGTGACCTTGCGGCTGTCACCCGCCGCCTGACGCGGCGAGACAGGGCGCCAGACGGGGCGCCAGACAGAAGGAAGGGCGGACCCAGGGGAAAGGTCCGCCCTTCATATTGTCACCGTATCAGAAAATCAGTTGCGGAGGCGGCTGGCTGATTTTGGTCAGCCTCAAGTCGGGGGGGGCGTCGCCGCCTCCGCAATCGATAAACGGCGCTCCGCTCGATTCCGTTCCCGGCAAATCGAAATATTTTTCAGCCCCCGCCAGGCCCCGTTTCCAAAGGCGTCTTCGGGAGCGCTTTCGGGGCGTTTTCGGGGAACATCGCCCGCGCCCGCGGCGTTTTCCCGGAGACACCGCCGGGAAGGCCGGCACATCCAAACAGAAGGAGAGACGGCATGGCGCGAGTCATCCACGACCGTGAAGGCGACCATATCGAAGTTGAGGCGACCGAGGCGCGCCAGGGCGACAAGGGCCGGCCCGTCTTCTGGGTTCTGCTGTTTTCGACAATCCTGGCCGCCATCGTGCTGCTGGCCGCCTGGGGCTTCAAGGCCGACGACCTGGCCCGCACCGAACACACCCCGGCGCCAGTCGCCGCCAACACCGCGAACTAGACCCTTTCAGGTTTAGGTGTACGCATCAAAACCTGATCAAAAGGGTCTATAATCAAACATTTAGAGCATGTCCGGGCGGGCGAACCACTTACACTTCGCCCTGACATGCTCTAGACAACGAAAACGGGGCCGCCCGGAAGGACGGCCCCGTTCCGATTCCTGGCCCCGCCCAGCCGGCGGGGCGGACTGCCTCAGGCCGCGGCCTTCTGTCGGCCGGGATGGAAGAACAGCGCCTGACCGATCGCCGCCTTCACCGTTTCGGGCTGGAAGGGCTTGGTGATCAGGAAGGTCGGTTCGGGACGCTCGCCGGTCAGCAGGCGTTCGGGGAAGGCGGTGATGAAGATCACCGGCACATTCATCTGGCCCAGGATGTCCTTGACCGCGTCGATGCCCGAGGAGCCGTCCGCCAGCTGGATATCGGCCAGGACCAGGCCCGGCGACTGGCGCTTGAAGGCCTCCAGGGCCTCGGTGCGGGTGGCGGCGATGTCGGTGACGTTGTGACCCAGTTCCCGGACCAGGGCCTCGATATCGGCGGCAATGACCGGTTCGTCCTCGATGATCAGGACGTCGGTGGCCAGCTCCGCGTCGATATCGCTCTGCGCCTGGGCGATGAGCCGCTCGACCTCGGGATAGGCGACATCCAGGATCTGGGCCGCCTCGGTCGGGGTGAAGCCTTCCAGGGCGGTCAGCAGGAACGCCTGCCGCGAGCGGGGCGCGATGCGCATCAGCCGTTCCGCCGGCTGGTTGCCGATATCCTCGCCGCCGGCCCGGTCCTCGAGCTGGGCGCCGGAGGTGCCCCAGATGGCGTGGAAGACATGATAGAGCGCCACACGAGGCGACAGCTGTTCGTGCAGCGCCAGGTCACCGGCCGCCAGGGCTTCCAGGGTGACCCGGACATAGTGATCGCCGGACGTCTGACTGCCGGTCAGGGCGCGGGCGTAGCGGCGAACATAGGGAAGATGCGGCGCCAGTCGGGCGAGAAGACTCATGACCCCTCCGTCTCAAAGGTCTTCGTTAATGTCGGGGCGCGTTGCGCCACGCGTCTCAAGCCGCGCGTACAACGAACCTGGGACGACAACGTGCGGAACGCAACCGGGTTCCATGCGTTTGAGCGATGGATCAGAATGTCCTGAAGACGGACGGTTCGAGGTTGTGGAACTTTGAAGGGGGCGGCGGCGTTTATGCGCGACAAATCCACGAGCGACGGGGAAAATTCGCCCAAGGGCGTCGACCACATGATTGATCAACAGCCTACAAGACCCCTTCCGCCTGTCGAAAATTCGGACGAGGCGCGGCTGCGCCAGCGCGCCATCGGCGTGAAACTTCGCCAGATGTTCGACGAGGTGGTCAACGAGCCGGTGCCGGACGAGTTTCTCGAAATCCTGCGTCGCGCCGACAATTCGTCCGGCGGGGAGCGCTGATCTTGAGCGCCTCCGAAGACCTGAGCACCCTGACCGGGGCCGCCCGCGACAATGTCTTCCAGAAAGATCTGGTGACCTTGATCCCTCACCTGCGCGCTTTCGCCCGCACGCTGACCGGCAACGCGACCCAGGCCGACGACCTGGCCCAGGACGCGCTGATCAAGGCCTGGGACGCCCGGGCCAGCTTCCAGCTTGGGACCAACATGAAGGCCTGGACCTTCATGATCCTGCGCAACCAATTCTATTCCGACAAGCGCCGCTCCTGGCGCTCGACCCAGCTGGACCAGGAAGCCGCCGAGCGGACCCTGGTGGCGGTCGATGATCCGGAATCGCCTGTGGCCCTGGACGAACTGCGTCAGGCCATGGCCGTGCTGCCCGCCGAACAGCGCGAGGCGCTGATCCTCGTCGGGGCCGGCGGCTTCGCCTATGAGGAAGCGGCCGAGATCTGCGGCTGCGCCGTCGGCACGGTGAAGAGCCGGGTCAGCCGGGCCCGCAAGGCCGTGCAGGGCATTCTCGAGGCCGGCGCCTATGGCCGGGACGGCCGGCCGGCCGATGAGGCCATGGGCAACATCCTGTCCGAGGCGGAGAGACTGAGCGCCGCGCGGTGAGACGCCTGCTGAGGGGCAGGCGGGGCGGCGCCGGCTCCGACCCCGAAGCCGGGACCAGACCCGAACGGACCATCCGCGCCCGCCTCGCGGCGACCTTGGCGGTCGCCCTGGCGCCGGTGCTGATCCTTGGCGCGATCCAGTCCGGCCTTTCATTCCGTAACGAGGCGATTACCCAGCGCGCCGCCCTGCAAAGCGCGGCGAAGCTGACCGCGACCAACGCCCGGGCGCGGTTCGAAGCGGCCAACATCCTGCTGGAAACCCTGGCGCCGGGCGTCATCGGCATCGACTGCGCCCAGCGGCTGTCCAACGTCATCCAGCGCATTCCCGGCTACGCCAACCTGATCCGCTTCGACGCCCAGGGCCGGGTCGCCTGCTACGCCGACAGCGTGCCGGCCGACCCGCAGAGGCGCGACCGCCCCTGGTTCCGCGACCTGTTCAACGGCGAGAAGCAGACCCTGACGACGCGGCCGGGCGTGGCCTATGCCAATGAGCCGGTGGTGCTGACCTCGGTGCGCGCCGGATCGGCGGCGGACGGGGTGCTGACCGCGGTCATTCCGCTGGCCAGCCTGAGGCCGCAGACCGAGGGCCGGGGCCTGCCGAAAAACGCCGAGGTGGCCCTGGTCAACGCCCAGGGCGCGGTGCTCACCGTGACCCGGGCAGACGCCTTTCCGCCTATTCCCGTCGACTGGCTGGAGCGGTCGCGGGGACCGAACGGGGTGCTGGTCACCTCGCGGGCGCCCAAGGGCGGCGACCGGGACTATTCCATCGCGCCGCTGGTCGGGGACGACGTCTATGTGGTGCTGTCGGCGCCGGCGCGGGGCATCTGGTCCAGCGCCTGGCTCGATCCCCTGTCCGGCATTGTCTTTCCGCTGCTGGCCTTCAGCCTTGCCCTGATGGCGGTCTTCTACGCCGCCGACCGCGCCGTCCTGCAATGGATCGGCTACCTGCAGCGGATCGCCGGCATCTACGCCCGCGGACGGTTCTCGGTGCGGCCGCTGCAGGCCGAGACCGCCCCGCCGGAAATCCGTCAACTGGCCGAGACCCTCGACGAGATGGCCGGCGCCATCGTCGCGCGGGACGCCTCCCTGACCGAATCCCTGGCCCTGAAGGATGATCTGCTGCGCGAGATCCATCATCGGGTGAAGAACAACCTGCAGGTCATCTCTTCCCTGCTGTCGATGCAGGAGCGGGCCCTGACCGACCCGGGCGCGCGGCAGGCGATCAACGACACGCGCCAGAGGATCACCGCCCTGGCGCTGATCTACCGCGCCCTCTACCAGGGCGCGGACCTGCGCAACGCCGACCTGCGGGCCTTCCTCGAGGAGCTGACCGCCCAGCTGATGATGTCGGAGACGGCCAGCGGCGCGGTGCGGGTGGAGGTTCAGGCCGACTCCCTGATGATCGACCCGGACAAGCTGGCGCCGCTGGCGCTGTTCGCCGTCGAGGCCATCACCAACGCCCAGAAGCACGGCCTGGCGGCGCGGGGCGGCGCCCTGACCGTGGAGTTCCGGGTCGGCGATCCGGACGCCGTGCTAAGCATTTCCGATTCCGGCGGCGGCGAGCGACCGCCCCTCGAGGCGCTGGAGGCCAAGGGCGTTGGCCGGACCCTGATGAACGCCTTCGCCCGCCAGCTGCGGGGTCGCACTGAAATGGCGGTGAACCCCGAAGGCGGCCTGACGGTGACCCTCAGCTTCCCGACGCCGGAAGCCCATCCCTGACCGTCGGACAGGCCGCCGTCCGCGGGAACCGGCGAGGGCGATCGGCGTTGATGTCTGGCAACGTCCCGACCCCGAATTCGGGACGCACACGAGGAGAACTCCCCATGCGCAAGCTCGTTATTCTGGCCGTTCTGGCCGCCGCCATGTCCACCGCCGCCTGCAACACCATCAAGGGCGCCGGGGAAGACGTTTCGGCCGCCGGCGACGCGGTGTCCGACACCGCCGAACAAGCCAAGCCGAACTAGGAATCATTCGCCGCGACCCTTTCGGGTCGCCGCAGATGACCAGACCAACAGAAGCGGCCTCCGGAGCGATCCGGGGGCCGTTTTTGCGTCAGCTGATCCTGTAGCGGATCGGCAGGGACTTGGGCCCGCTGACGAAGTTGGCCTGGGCCAGCCGGGGCTCGCCCGCCAGCTCCAGGGACTCCAGACGGGGCAGCAGTTCCTCGAACAGGATGCGCATCTCCATCTTGGCCAGATGCTGGCCGAGACACAGGTGGGCGCCATAGCCGAAGGCCAGGTGCTTGCCGCTCTTGCGGTCGACGCGGAAGGCGTCGGGGTCCTCGAAGACCGCCTCGTCGCGGTTGCCGGACGGATAGGCCAGCCACAGCCAGTCGCCCTTGGCGATTTTGCGGCCGCCGACCTCGGTATCCTCGGTGGCCGAGCGCATGAAGTGCTTGACCGGGGTCATCCAGCGGATGGCCTCATCGACAAGGCCGGGGATCAGGGAGGGGTCGGCCTTGACCTTGGCGAACTCCTCGGGATTGGCCGCCAGGCCCCAGACCGCGCCGGCGGTGGAGGAGGAGGTGGTGTCATGGCCGGCGGTGGCGACGATGATGTAGTAGCTCATCGCCTCGAGGTCGTTGAGCGGCGCGCCGTCGATCTGGCCGTTGGCGATGACCGTGGCCAGGTCCTCGGCGGGGCGGGCCTTGCGGTCGTCGGTGATGCCCTTGAAGTACATGTAGAAGTCGGCGATCACCGCCTGCAGCGCTTCCATGGCCTCGGGCGTGCCCATCATTTCCTGGCGCTGGCGGTTCATCTCGGGGTCCTGGGCCCCGAACAGTTCCTGGGTCAGGCGCAGCATGCGTGGCTCGTCCTCGGGCGGGACGCCGAGGATCTCCATGATCACCCGCAGCGGATAGTAGAGGGCGATCTCATTGACGAAATCGCATTCCCCGCCCAGCGCCGCCATCCGGTCGACGTGTTCGCGGGCGATCTGGCGAATGCGCTCCTCGAGCTTGCGGATGTTCTGGGGCAGGAACCAGGCCTGGGTCATCACCCGGTACTTGGGGTGATCGGGGGCGTCCATCTGCACCAGGCTGCGCACCAGGTGGGGACTGCCGCCGGTCATTTTGCGCACCGCCTCGTCCCCCTCGATGGTGGTGAAGGTGGTGGGCATGTCGCCGGAATGGAACAGGTCGTTCTGCCGGCTGATCTCCAGGATGTCGGCGTGGCGGGTGACCATCCAGAAGGGATAGAGCCCTTCCAGCTCGACCTTGCCGAGGGGATTGTTGGCCCGCAGCCAGCGGAACGCCTCATGGACGCTGTCGTCGGCGTAGGCTTTGGGGTCGATGGCCTTGGTGGCGATCTCTTCCGGAATGGTGATGGCGCTCATGTCTGGGACTCCCTGAAGGCGACAATGGCCCTTTGACGCGGCGGAATGGAAGGGCTCCCATGGCGCTCCCGCCTCGGACGAACCCGCGTGATCCTTCGGTCCGATCCTGAATAGGTTAATGGCGGACGGGGCAGGAGGGGTGATGTCCGGAAACAAGATGATCGGGCCGGGGTTGAGCCGGCGAAGCCTGCTGGCCGGCGCCGGGCTGGGGCTGGCCTCGGCGGGAGCCGCCGCCGCCCAGGAGACGCCGTCCGGCCCCGGCGAGGGACCGCCGGAAAGCGACCCTGATTTTGCCGGTCCCGACGCGAACCGGGCCCCCGAGCCAGTCGCGGAGCCGGCCCCCGAGCCGGTCGCGGAGCCGAAGGCCCCCAACTGGGACTGGGTGCGTTCGCAATGGGCGCTGGACTGGAGCTGGGTGAACCTGTCGGCGATGCTGTTCGCCTCCAATCCGCGGATCGTGCGCAACGCCATCACCCGCCATCGCGAGGCGCTGGACGCCAATCCGGTCCTCTATCTGGAAGCCAACCAGCGGCCGTTGCAGAACGCGGCCCGGCGGGCGGCCGGACAGTATTTCGGCGCCGACCCGGAGGCGGTGGCCCTGACCGAAAGCACCACCAGCAGCATTGGCCTGATCTACAACGGCCTGATCATCGGCTACGGCGAGGAGGTCCTCACCACCACCCACGACTACTACGTCACCCATGAGTCCCTGCGCCTGGCCGCCCAGCGCAACGGCGCCACGGTTCGCCGGATCAGCCTGTTCGATCAGGCCCGGGAGGCCAGCATCCCGCAGATCGTCGGGCGACTGATGGGCGCGATCACCGAGCGCACGAGGGTTCTGGCCCTGACCTGGGTGCACAGCTCGACCGGGCTGAAGATGCCGATCGGGGCGATCGCCCGGGCCCTGCGCGCGGTCAACGCCGGCCGTGAGCCGCACAGGAAGGTGCTGCTGTGCGTCGACGGGGTGCACGGGTTCGGCGTCGAGGACGAGACGATGGAGACGCTGGGCTGCGATGTCCTGGCCGCCGGCTGTCACAAATGGCTGTTCGGACCGCGCGGCACCGGCGTGATCTTCTTCCGGCCCGGGGCCCTCAGCCGGTTCTCACCGACCATCCCCAGCTTCCTGGCGCCGGGCGCCTACAGCGCCTGGCTGGGCAACTATGACCCCGGCCCCAATACCGGGGCGCGGATGACCCCTGGCGGCTTCAAGGCCTTCGAGCATGTCTGGGCCCTGACCGAGGCCTTCCAGTTTCACAACATGGTCGGCAAGGCCGCGATCGCCGCCCGCACCCGCCAGCTGGCCAGCCGGCTGAAGCTGGCGCTGTCGCAGATGCCGCACATCGCCCTGCGCACGCCGATCGATCCGACCCTGAGCGCCGGCATCGTCAGCTTCGACGTGCCCGGACTGTCGGCGGACGGGGTGGTGCGGCGGCTGCGGGCGGCGAAGGTGATCGCCTCCGCCGCGCCCTATCTGACCCGCCATGTCCGGCTGACGCCCAGCTTCCGCAACACAGAGGCGGACGTCGACTTTGCCGTTCAGGTGCTGAACGACATCCGCCGCTGACCGCTATCTCGGTCGGTAGGCTTTGGGCGGCACGCCGTAGGCGGCGAAGTAGGCCAGCATGCGGTTCCAGCCGTCGGCGGCGGCGACCGGGTCATAGGTCGCGCGATAGTCGGCGTGGAAGCCGTGCTGGGAGTCCGGATAGACGATGATGTCGCTGCCGACCTTTTTGGTGCGGACCAGGATTTCCCGCATCTCCTCGATGCTCTCGGGGGTGATGCCCTGGTCCTTGCCGCCGTAGAGACCCAGCACCGGACATTTTAGAACCCCGGCCAGGTCCAGCGGCCATTCCCGGTCCGGCTCGCTGAGGAACTGCCCCTCGGCCGGCCGCGCCAGACGGCCGTACCAGGCCACGCCGCAGCGGAATTCCCGGGTCCGCTCGCAGGACAGCCAGACCACCGCCCCGCCCCAGCAGAAGCCGGTGATGACCTTCTTCTTGGGATCGGCGAACTTCTGGTGATTGATCCAGTCGATGGCGGCGTTGACGTCGCCCTTGGTCTCGGCGTCGGTGGTCGAGCCGACGATCCGGCGGATTTCGCCAAAATCGACCACCGGGGCGGGATTGCCGTGCCGCACGAAGAAGTCCGGGGCCAGGGCGACATAGCCCAGCTTGGCCAGGCGGCGGCAGGTGTCGCGGATATATTCGTGGATGCCGAACACCTCTGAGATCACCAGCACCACCGGGAAGCGGCCGCGGGCGTCGGGGCGGGCGATGTAGCCGGGAATGTCGCGGTCGAAGGAGGGGATCTGCACGACCCCTTCGATCAGGCCCGCGCTGTCGGTGTGGATCGGCTCGGCGCTGGCCGAGACCGCGGCGGCAGCGTAGCCGGCGAAGAACAGGCCGCCCAGCATGCGACGCGAAACATGGAAGTCCTCGGGCTCGGAGCCCTCAGGACGGGTCAGGGTCAACATCTTGGCGCCTCCCGGAGTATCGATTTTCCGCAACCTAGCGCCAGAATGTCACGGGACAAAGTCGTCAGGCGGGACGGGCGCGCCGAAGCGTCAGATTGATCCGTCCGCCGCCGGGGATGAGGCTCGACGAGCCGGGCAGGATCCGGTCGACGCCGTGAAAGGCCAGCCTGGCCTCGCCGGCCAGCAGACAGGCGTCGCCGGAGGCCAGGCGCACCGAGGCCGTGCGGCCGCCGCGCGTCGTTCCGCCGATGCGGAAGATGGCGGTGTCGCCCAGGGACAGGGACAGCACCGGAAAGGCCATGTCGGCCTCGTCACGGTCCTGATGAAGGCCCATCCTGGCCTCGCCGCGATAGAGATTGACCAGGCAGGCATCGGGCGGAACCGCCGGGTCGGCCAGACGCGACCACAGGTCCAGCAGGACCGGCGGGATGGCCGGCCAGGCCTTGCCGGTCGCGGGATGGCGCTCGACGTAGCGATAGCCGGCGGCGTCGGAAATCCAGCCCAGCGGCCCCAGGCTGGTCATCGCCACGCTCATGCGGCGCCCGCCCGGCGTTTGATGATGCAGGGGCGGCGCGGCCTCCATGGCGGCCAGAACCTCGCCGGTCAGCGACTGCTGGGCGGCGAGGTCGAGGATGCCGGGGATCAGGCGAAAGCCGGGCGGCGCGCTCATCGCTGGACTTCTCTTCCTGTCACGGGCAAACCCCCACCGCAAATAGGGTTTTGCCCTTGCGGGACGCAGGGTGCTTCCCATATTCCGACTCGAAACGGCGCTTTCCCCAAACGGAAGCGACGTCGACCTTGAACCGGCCGCGAGGCCCCAACTCTAGAGGGGACGGAACAGGAAGACACGGGGTGCTGAAGCACCAGGCCCCTTATGTGTTCCGTCCGCCAAACAGGAGCGAAAGACCGCAAGATGAGCAAGATCATCGGCATTGACCTGGGCACGACCAACTCGTGCGTCGCCATCATGGACGGCAAGTCGCCCAAGGTGATCGAGAACGCCGAAGGCGCCCGCACCACCCCCTCGGTGGTCGGCATCATGGACGACGGCGAGCGGCTGGTGGGCCAGCCGGCCAAGCGCCAGGCCGTCACCAACCCTTCCAACACCCTGTTCGCCATCAAGCGCCTGATCGGCCGCCAGTTCACCGACCAGGTGGTGGCCAAGGACAAGGACATGGTGCCCTACGAGATCGTCAAGGGCCCGACCGGCGACGCCTGGGTGCGCGCCCACGGCAAGGACTATTCGCCCCAGGAAGTTTCGGCCTTCATCCTCAGCAAGATGAAGGAAGCGGCCGAGGCCCATCTGGGCGAGACGGTGACCAAGGCGGTCATCACCGTTCCGGCCTACTTCAACGACGCCCAGCGTCAGGCGACCAAGGACGCCGGCAAGATCGCCGGTCTGGAAGTCCTGCGCATCATCAACGAGCCGACCGCGGCGGCCCTGGCCTATGGCCTGGAGAAGAACGACGGCAAGAAGATCGCCGTCTATGACCTCGGCGGCGGCACCTTCGACGTCTCCATCCTGGAAATCGGCGATGGCGTGTTCGAGGTGAAGTCGACCAACGGCGACACCTTCCTCGGCGGCGAGGACTTCGACATGCGTCTGGTCGACTACCTGGCCGACGAGTTCAAGAAGGAAACCGGCACCGACCTGCGCAAGGACAAGCTTGCCCTGCAGCGCCTGAAGGAAGAGGCCGAAAAGGCCAAGAAGGAGCTGTCCAGCGTCACCCAGTACGAGGTCAACCTGCCGTTCATCAGCATGAACGCGTCGGGCCCGCTGCACCTCAACATCAAGCTGTCGCGCGCCAAGCTGGAGGCCCTGGTCGAGGACCTGGTCGCCCGCACCATCGCGCCCTGCGAACAGGCCCTCAAGGACGCCGGTCTGAAGAAGACCGACATCGACGAGGTGGTCCTGGTCGGCGGCATGACCCGCATGCCCAAGGTCGTCGAGGCGGTGAAGGAGTTCTTTGGCCGCGAGCCCCACAAGGGCGTCAACCCGGATGAAGTCGTCGCCCTCGGCGCCGCCGTCCAGGCCGGCGTTCTGCAAGGCGACGTCAAGGACGTGCTGCTGCTCGACGTGACCCCGCTGACCCTCGGCATCGAGACCCTGGGCGGTGTGTTCACCCCGCTGATCGAGCGCAACACCACCATCCCGACCAAGAAGAGCCAGACCTTCTCGACCGCCGACGACAACCAGTCGGCCGTGACGATCCGGGTCTTCCAGGGCGAGCGTCCGATGGCGGCCGACAACAAGCTGCTGGGCCAGTTCGACCTGGCCGGCATCCCGCCGGCGCCGCGCGGCATTCCGCAGATCGAGGTCACCTTCGACATCGACGCCAACGGCATCGTCCATGTGACCGCCAAGGACAAGGCGACCAACAAGGAACAGGCCATCCGCATCCAGGC
>JAHBYC010000035.1 GCA_019636175.1 Caulobacter sp.
CGCCCTCGCGGCCCGGGCTGATCGACCCGGGTAGAATTCCTGCCCTGGCGAGCGTCCCGCCCATCTGCCCGAACATCATCCCGGACCGCCACGGCGGCCGTGACAGGCTCTGGCGCGCGACCGGCCACATGTGACCAACATTTGCCACGCCCTGACCTACGCGGTGCCTACGCCGGGACCCACGATTCAGACGCCCCAGACTACGCAAAAGCCAACAATTCCGGCGCTTTGCCGGCTTTTGACCGACGACGGCCTTCTTCCGCCTCTGTGGGCCGTCGCGGTATAATGCTCGCCGCTTCGAAAGGTGAACGCGGCGATCCCCAAACGAAAAAAGCCGGCTCGCGAAGATGCGGGCCGGCTTGATTCTGTCCGTGCGCCGAAGCGCCGTCGCCTACTTCTTGCCGGTGAAGGCGCCGAACTTGGCGTTGAAGCGGCTGACGCGGCCGCCGCGGTCCAGCAGCTGCTGGTTGCCGCCGGTCCAGGCCGGGTGGGTGGTCGGATCGATGTCCAGGTTCAGGGTCGCGCCCTCTTTACCCATCGTCGAACGGGTCTGGTAGCTGGTGCCATCGGTCATCACCACGGTGATGAAGTGATAGTCGGGATGGGTGTCTTGTTTCATCGGGCGGTCCAACCGACTTAATGTTCGGTAATTGAGTTGGGTGCGGGGTCGCCCCCGGAGACGCGCGGCTATACAGAAGGCGGCGCGACAAGGCAAGCGTCGGGGGCAATCTCCCCGGCCAGGGAAATGTGATGAGCAATACAGAAGTCGATCAGGCCACCCTCGACGGACGGCCCGGAGCGGGCGCCGCCCTGGTGACCTCTATCCATGAAGACGCCGCCCGCAGGCCCAAGTCCCGCGACGTGCGCAACCTGGTCACCCTGTTTCCCTTCATCCGCGCCCACTGGCCCTACGCCGCCGGCGCCTTCTTCTTTCTGATCATCTCGGTCAGCGCGACCCTGGGGATCACGGCGGCGGCCAAGGCCGTTGTCGACCAGGGCTTCCTGTCGGGGACAGGCGGCAATCTCAACCAGGTGTTCCTGGCCCTGGGCGGCGTAGCGCTGGTCCTGGCCGTCAGCACCGCCTTCCGATTCTATTTCATCAGCCGGCTGGGCGAGCGGGTGGTGGCCGATGTGCGCAAGGCCCTCTATCGCCACATCCTGACCCTGGACCCGGCCTTCTTCCTGAAGACCCGCACCGGCGAGGTGCTGTCGCGGATGACCACCGACATCACCCTGATCGAGACCCTGGTCGGCTCCTCGGCCTCGATCGCCCTGCGCAACCTGTTCTCGCTGATCGGCGCCACAATCCTTCTGGCCCACGTCAGCCTGACCCTGACCCTGTTCGTAATGCTGCTGGCGCCGGTGGTGATCGCGCCGATGTTCATCTTCGGCCGCCGGGTCCGCAAACTCTCCACCGAGGCACAGGACCGCTTCGCCGACGCCGTGGCCTATGCCGGCGAGAGCCTCGACGCGCTCGAGACCGTCCAGGCCTTCGGCCGCGAACGCTATGCCGGCGACCGCTTCGGTCAGGCGGTCGAGCTGGCGTTCGGCCGCTCCATGGCCCGGGTCAAGGCCCGCGCCACCATGACCCTGCTGGTGATGGGTCTGATCTTCGGCGGCGTCACCATCGTGCTGTGGGTCGGCGCCCGGTCGGTTCTGGCCGGGGACATGACCGGAGGCACCCTGCTGCAATTCGTGTTTCTCTCGGTGATGGCCGCCAGCTCGGTGGGCATGCTGGGCGAGGTCTGGGGCGACGTCCAGAAAGCCTCCGGCGCCATGCAGCGGATCAGCGAACTGCTGGCCTCCAGCCCCAATATCGCCCCCCCGGCCCTGCCGGTCGTGCTGCCCAGCCCCGCCCGGGGCGAGGTGGTCTTCGACGACGTGACCTTCGCCTATCCGGGCCGCCCCGATCTCGCCGCCCTAAAGGGTCTCAGCCTGACGGTGAAGCCCGGCGAGACGGTGGCCCTCGTCGGCCCCTCGGGCGCCGGCAAGAGCACCGTCTTCCGCCTGCTTCTGCGCTTCTATGACCCGCAGAGCGGCGCCATCCGGCTCGACGGCGTCGATCTGCGCAAGGCCGACCCCGGCGCGGTGCGCTCGCGCATGGCCCTGGTCGCCCAGGACGCGGCGCTGTTCTCCGGTTCGGCGCGCGACAATATCCGCTTCGGTCGCGAGGAGGCCGATGAGGCCGCCATCACCGCCGCCGCCGTCCAGGCCGAGGCCGACAGCTTCATCTCCGCTCTGCCCGAAGGCTATGACAGCCCGGTCGGCGAGCGCGCCAAGACCCTGTCGGGCGGCCAGAAGCAACGGCTGGCCATCGCCCGGGCCCTGGTCCGCGAGGCGCCGATCCTGCTGCTCGACGAAGCGACCAGCGCCCTGGACGCTGAAAGCGAGCGCCTGGTCCAGAAGGCCCTCGACGAGGCCATGGAAGGCCGCACCACCCTGGTGATCGCCCACCGCCTGGCCACGGTGCTGCGGGCCGACCGCATTCTGGTGATGGAGGATGGCCGGGTGGTCGAGGAAGGTAGCCATGCCGAGCTGGTCGAGCGCGGTGGTCTCTACGCCAAGCTGGCGGGTCTGCAGTTCGCAGCCAACGCCGCCTGAAATCCCTTGTGGCGCAAGGCGTGCGACGGAATGTCGCCCCCGCTGACCTTGCGGCGCCGATCCTGAAGGCGTTGGCTGCGCCCGCGCAATCTGGACTTTCCGGACGACAAGGGACTGAGCTGTGATCGACCTTGACGCGATGGTTCTGGCGAGACTGCAGTTCGCCTTCACCATCGCCTTCCACATCATCTTTCCGAGCTTCTCCATCGGGCTGGCCAGCCTGCTGGCGGTGCTGGAAGGGCTGTGGCTGACGACCCGGCGCGAGGTCTTCCGCAATCTCTACCTCTTCTGGGTCAAGATCTTCGCCCTCAGCTTCGGCATGGGCGTCGTCTCCGGGGTGGTGATGAGCTACCAGCTGGGCACCAACTGGAGCATCTTCGCCTCCGCCTCGGCCCCGGTGATCGGGCCCCTGCTGGCCTTCGAGGTGCTGACCGCCTTCTTCCTGGAGGCCAGCTTCCTGGGGATCATGCTGTTCGGCTGGAAGAAGGTCGGGCCCGGCCTGCACTTCACCGCCACGGTTCTGGTGGCCCTGGGCACCCTGATCTCGGCCTTCTGGATCATCTCGGCCAACAGCTGGATGCAGGCGCCCGCCGGCTTCGCCATCCAGCCCGACGGCAGCCTGCTGGCCACCGACTGGTGGGCCGTGGTGTTCAACCCCACCTTCCCCACTCGCCTGGCGCATATGGCCCTGGCGGCCTTCCTGACAACCGCCCTCGCGGTCGGCGGGGCCAGCGCCTTCGTCCTGCTGCGCGACCCTCACCAACCGGAAAGTCGCATGGCGCTGCGGATGGCCATCGGCATGTTCGCCATCGTCGCGCCGCTGCAACTGGTCATCGGACATGCCTCGGGCGAGATGGTGCGCGTCCACCAGCCGCTGAAGCTGGCCGCCATCGAGGCCTATTGGAAGACGCGTTCCGATCAGGCCCAGAGCCTGGTCGGCCTGCCCGACCGGGAGGCGGCCAAAACCCACGCCGAGATCGCCATTCCCGGCGTCGGCAACCTGATCCAGGGCGTCCCGAAGACCACGGTCATCCAGGGACTGGAGGACTGGCCGCGTGAGGACTGGCCGGTTGTTGGTCTGGTCTACTGGTCATTCCGGATCATGGTCGGCCTCGGCCTGGCCATGATCGGCCTGGGCGTCTGGGGCGTCATCCGCTGCCTGAGAGGCGGACCCGAAGCCAGCCGCTGGTTCCTGCGAGCCAGTGTGCTTATGGCGCCGATGGGCTTTGTCGCGGTCATCGCCGGATGGATCGTCGCCGAGGCCGGCCGCCAGCCCTGGGTGATCACCGGGGTCCTGCGAACACGGGACGCGGTCTCCCCGGTCGGCGCGGGCCAGATTTCCGCCTCCCTGCTGGGGTTCATGATCGTCTACGCCATCGTCTTCAGCGGCGGCGCCCTCTACATCCTGCGACTGATGGCCCGTGGGCCAGCGACCGAGGAAACGGCTCCCACGCCCGAGGATCGGGCTCCGGGCACGCCCATGGCGGCGGCGTCCGGCGAGCCGGGCGATGACGGCGCGACCCCGGATGCGGAGGCCCGGTCATGACCCTCGATCTTCCCCTCATCTGGGCCGGCCTGATCGCTGTTTCGGTCCTGATGTACGTCCTGCTCGACGGGTTCGACCTGGGCGTCGGCATTCTGTTTCCCTTCGCCCGCAGCCCGGCCGAGCGCGATGCGATGATGAATTCCATCGCCCCCTACTGGGACGGCAACGAGACCTGGCTGGTGCTCGGCGGCGGCGGCCTGTTCGCCGCCTTCCCCATGGCCTACGCCATCGTCGGTCCGGCCCTCTATCTGCCGCTGATGCTGATGCTGCTGGCCCTGATCCTGCGCGGGGTGGCCTTCGAGTTCCGCCTGCATGGGCGCAAGCGCGGCAAGGCCCTGTGGACGGCGGCCTTCGCGACAGGCTCTCTGGTCGCGACCCTGGCCCAGGGCCTGGTGCTGGGCGGCTTCATCCAGGGCATCGCCGTGCGGGACGGCGCCTTCGCCGGCGGCCCGTTCGACTGGCTGACCCCCTACAGCCTGCTGGTCGCGGTTGGTCTGGTGGCTGGCTACGCTTTGCTTGGGGCGACCTGGGTCGCCTGGCGGTCCGAACATCAGCTCCACGACGACGCCCGCCGCTGGAGCCTGATCGCCGGCGGGGCCACGGCCCTGTTGCTCGGCGCCGTCAGTCTCGCCACCCTGATCGTCCATCCCAGGGTGGCCCAGCGCTGGGGCTTCACCGGCGAAGGGTTCGATCCGGCGGTCTTCCTGCCGCACCTGCCGATCCCACTGCTGGGTCTGGCCGGCCTGTGCCTGGCCGCCTGGGGCCTGTGGAAGCGATCACACCACGCCCCCTTCATCGGCGCCCTGCTGGTCTTCCTGTCCGGCTACATCGGCCTGGCCGCCAGCTTCTTTCCCAACATCGTCCCCTATGACGTCAGCTTCCGCCAGGCGGCCAACGAGGCCGGCGCCCTGGGCTTCATGCTGGTCGGGGTGGTGATCCTGCTGCCGGTGATCCTCGGCTACACCGCCTGGGTCTACTGGATCTTCCGGGGCAAGGTCGCGGCCGATGCCGGATATCATTGAGGGACCGCCGGGGCGGGAAGACCGCCTTCCGCCCTGGCCCAGGCGGCTGATGTGGTTCGTAGCGCTGGCGCTGGGCGGCTCGGCCGCCACCGCGGCGGTCGCCTACGGCCTGCGGGCGTTGCTCAAACTCTAGCGCCTCCAGCCACGCGGCCGCTGGCGGCCGTGTTGAAGGGCGCACCTTGCCTGACCCTAGGGCCGGGTCTCCACTGTCCCTTGAACAACAAGGGAGCACCGCCATGGATCTGGGTCTGAAGGACAGGACCATCTTCGTCGCCGGCGCCAGTCGGGGCATCGGTCTGGGCATCGTCGAGGCCTGCCTGGCCGAAGGCGCCAGGGTGGCGATCACGGCGCGCGGCGCCGAGGCGCTGGAGGCGACCCGCGCCCGGCTGGCAGACCAGTTCGGAGCCGACCGGCTTTGGTCGATGGCCGGAGACCTGCGTGACACCGCCACCATCGAGAAGGCGCTGGCCGGCTGCGAGGCGGCGCTCGGCCCCATCCACGGCGCCGTGGCCAATGTCGGCCTGCATCCCTGCCCGCCCGGCGCCGAGGTCGATGACGAGACCTGGGACGCGGGCCTGTCCCAGAACCTGGGGTCCGCCTGGCGGCTGGCGCGGGGCGCATACCGGCTGATGGAACCGCGCGGCGCGGGGTCGATCCTGTTCATCAGCTCGATCGCCGGCCTGGCCGCCCTCGGCACGCCCATGACCTATGGCACGGCCAAGGCGGCGATGAACCACATGGCCAAGGAGCTGGCCGTCATCGCCGGCCGCAAGGGCGTTCGGGTCAATGTCATCGCGCCGGGCAACATCATCTTTCCGGGCGGGGACTGGGAGGACCGATCCAACGGCCCCCGCGCCGACAACTGGAACCGCTGGATCCGCCGCGAGGTGCCGCTGCAGCGGTTCGGCAAGCCCGAGGAGATCGGCGCGATGGCTGCCTTCCTGCTCGGCGACCGGGCCAGCTTCGTGCACGGCGCCGTGATCCCGGTCGATGGAGGACAGACCCGATGAGCCAGCAAACCGCCTATGAGCACCTGCTGATCCGCACCGAGGGCGAGACGGCCTGGGTGACCATGAACCGGCCCGATAGCCTGAACGCCCTCAACCGCCAGATGGTGGAGGAGCTTCGCGACTTCTTTGTCGGCCTCTACTGGCGGCGCGACGTGCGGGTCGTGGTCCTGCGCGGCGCCGGCGCGGCCTTCTGCGCCGGGCTGGACCTCAAGGAGCGCAGCGGCGGCAATACCGACCGCTCGATCGGCGCGGGCCTGACCGCCCAGCGAAAGATCAGCGAGATTGTCATCGCCATGCGGCGCTGTCCGCAGCCGATCATCGCCTGCATCGACGGCGCGGCGGCGGGCGGCGGTTTCGCCCTGGCCCTGGCCAGCGACGTGCGCATCGCCACCCCCCGCCTGCGGATGAACGCCGCCTTCATCCGCATCGGCCTTTCTGCCTGCGATATCGGGGTCAGCTATTTCCTGCCGCGGATGGTCGGCAGTTCGGTGGCGGCGGAATACATGCTGACCGGCCGCTTCATCACCGCCGACCGGGCGCGGGAGCTGGGGCTGGTCAGCCAGATCGTCGAGGCCGACCAGCTGGATCCGGTCGCCGAGGGCTTTGTCAGGGACATGCTGCACGCCACGCCCCTCGGTCTGCGCCTGACCAAGGAGGCGCTCAATCACGCAATCGACGCCGGCGGGCTGGAAGCGGTCATCGCCATGGAGGACCGAAACCAGATCCTGGCCAGCAGCGACGGGGATTTCCAGGAAGGCGTGAGGGCCTTCCTGGAAAAACGCCCGCCGAACTACGCCGCCCGGGAAGGCTGACGCGTCAGCAGGTGGAAGCGGAGGCACATCGCCGCCGCCGCCACCCCCAGGCCGAAAGCCAGGCCGATCCAGATACCGAGGCCGCCCATCTTCAGACCGACGGCCAGCAGCACGCAGACCGGCGCGCCCGCCAGCCAGTAGGCCCCGCCGGCCAGGATCATCGGCCAGCGGGCGTCCTTCAGGCCGCGAAGGGACAGGGCCCCGACGACCTGCAGGGCGTCGAACAGCTGAAACGCCGCCGCCACCTTCAGGAACAGCGCCGCGAAGGCGATGACCTGCAAGTCCGATGGCGTCCGGCCCGAGATGTAGAGCCGGGCGACGGTCTCGCCGCCGAGCGCCATGACGACCCCGAACAGCACGACAATCGCGGCCGACACGCTCATGGCCACAAAGCCGGCCCGGCGTGTGCCGTCACGATCCTCCGCCCCGGCGAACAGGCCGACGCGGACCGTGGCCGCCATGGCGATGCCGAGCGGCACCATGAAGGTCACCGAGGCGAAGTTCAGGGCCACCTGGTGCGCCGCAAGGGTCTCGGCCCCGAAGGTCCCGGCCACCAGGGTCATACTGTTGAACAGCATGGCCTCGAACAGCATGGTCACCCCGATCGGCACGCCCAGGCGAAACAGCTCGATGAACTCGGGCCAGTCTGGCCGGCCGAAATCCATGAACAGCTTCACCCGGCGCAGGGCCGGATCCAGGGCGATCACCGCCAGCATGGCCAGAAAGCTGAAGACCGCCGAGGAACTGGTGGCGATCCCCGCCCCGACGATGCCCAGGCGCGGCAGGCCGAAGTGGCCGAAGATCAGGGCCCAGGCCAGCAGCCCGTTGAAGGCGATGGCCATGACCATGACATAGAGCGCCGCCCTCGGCCGCTCCAGGGCGGTGGCGAAGTTGCGCAGCACCTGGAAGCCGAAGGTGAAGGGCAGGCCAAAGCACAGCATGGCGGTGAACCGGCCGGCGTCCCGTGCAAGCTGCGGCTCCTGCCCCAGATGCCCGAGGATCCAGCTGGTCGACAGCAGGATCGGGATCAGCGGCAGGGGCAGGGCCATGGCCACCCAGAGGCCCATGCGCGCCACCGATCGCGGCCCGTCCATGCGCCCGGGAAACCGGCCCAGCATCTGGGCGATGATCGGCGCCACCGCCGAGGTCGGCCCCCCGCCGATCAGCCAGCAGAAGTAGTAGACGGTGTTGCCGATCGCCGCCGCCGCCAGAGCCGAGGAGCTCAAGCGGCCCAGCAGGATGACGTCGGTGGCCAGAATGGCCATCTGCGCCAGCTGGGTGATGATCAGCGGGCCTGACAGGAGCAGCAGGGCGCGCGCCTCGCTGGCCCAGCCGGAAAAATCGGGCGGACTGAGGCGGCTGGAGAAGGTCTGTGAAGTCAGATGGGTCATGTCGGTCTCTCGGGTCTTGTGGCCCGGGCCCGACGCTGGAAGCGGATACAAAAAACCCCTCCGGAGCGTCGGGCTCGGGAGGGGGCGGTTGAGGTTTCAGAAGGTCTGAAGTCTCAGGCGAACTCCTCGCGAGCACAGGCGGTCATGCGACCGCCAACGGCGGACGGCACGAGCGATTGGCAGGTGGTGAAAACGGCTTTCACGGTCGAGGAACTCGCGGAAATGGCCCAAGGGCCGGGTGATGCGCCTTGGGTAGGCCGAGGCGTGAATCCCGTCAAGCCCACGGAACGGTGGTTTTGACACTGTTGCAGGTTGGCCACCACCACGCGCGACGCGGGCCATCGGCCGACCGAGACCCTCCCGGGATTGCGACGGTTAGTCTTGCTCTTCTTCGGGGCCTTTCCACAATGAGCGCCGCAACCGGGAGTCTCTACCGTGACCAGATATCTCGTTCGCCGGATGGCCATTCTCTTGTCCCTCACGGCGGCCGGTTGCTCGACAACCAACGCGAAGCTCGCAATGCTCGGGGCGGAGGACTTTGACGCCGCGGAGCAGGCCTGCCGGGTCGCAGCCAACGCCCCCGTTGAAGCCTATGCGTTTGCCGGACGCTATCAGACGGCGACCAGCGCACGGGGTCTGGTGATTAACCTGCTGCCGGTCGATCGAAACGCGACGGACCGGCTGATTTCCTGCAACTTTTCGGACTGGAGACAGCCGCCGCAGGTAATTCGACACCAATAGCCGCTGCTACAGCTGGTCCAGACCATAGGCGGCGTGCAGGGCGCGGACGGCCAGTTCGGTGTAGGCGCTTTCGATCAGGACGCTGATCTTGATCTCCGAGGTCGAGATGACCTGGATGTTGACGCCCTTCTCGGCCAGGGCCTGGAACATCGTCTTGGCGACGCCCGCGTGGCTGCGCATGCCGACCCCGATCACCGACACCTTGGCGACGTCCTCGTCCAGGGCCGTGCCCTCGAAACCCAGATCCCCCTTCAGGTCGCCGACCACCTGCATGGCCCGGGCGGCGTCGCGCTTGCCGACGGTGAATTCCATGTTGGCCGTGTCGGCCGTGCGGGCGTGGGCCTGGACGATCATGTCGACATTGACGTTGGCGTCGGCCAGGGCGCTGAAAATGCGCGAGGACACCCCCGGATGGTCGGGCAGGCCGAACAGGGTGACCTTGGCCTCGTCGCGGCTGTAGGCCACGCCGCTCACGATGCGTTTTTCCACGATATCCTCCTCGTCGCACAGCAGGGTGCCCTGGTCGGGGGCCTCACCCGGCTCGACAAAACTCGACAGCACCCGGACCTTGACCCGGTGGGCCATGGCCATTTCGACAGACCGCGTCTGCAGCACCTTGGCCCCCAGCGAGGCCATTTCCAGCATTTCCTCGTAGGAAATCTTCGCCAGGCGGCGGGCCTTGCTCTCGATGCGCGGGTCGGTGGTGTAGACGCCGTCCACGTCGGTGTAGATGTCGCAGGCCCCGCCGAGGGCGGCGGCGATGGCCACGGCGCTGGTGTCGGACCCGCCGCGTCCCAGGGTGGCGATGCGACCATCGCGGGTCACGCCCTGGAAGCCGGCGATGACGGCGATCTCGCCGCCGTCCATGGCCGCGCCGAGCGCCTCGCCCGGGATGTCCTCGATACGGGCGCGTCCGTGGGCGTCGTCGGCGATGATCGGAATCTGCCAGCCCATCCAGGAGCGGGCGCGCAGACCCATGTTGCGAAGGGTCATGGCCAGAAGCCCGGCGGTGACCTGTTCGCCGCTGGCGACCACGACGTCATATTCGTCGTCCGAAGGCGGCAGGCCGGGCGCGGCGGCCCCTGCCCCGTCGGTCCAGGCCACCAGTTCGTTGGTCTTGCCGGCCATCGCCGAGACCACCACGGCGACGGGTTTTCCGGTCGCCGCCTCGGCCGCCACCAGCCGCGCGACCCGTCGGATGCGCTCCAGATCGGCCACCGAGGTGCCGCCGAACTTCATGACCAGCCGTGACACGGGCGCGACAGCTCCCCCAACAGACAAATAATACCCCGCAGCCTCGGTGTTTCGCCGGTCATGCGCAAGGAGCCGCCTTCTAGCGGCGGGAACGCGGCGCCGCAATGCGCGAGGCGTGAATTCGGCGTGCAGGCGGGACAAGTTTGCCCGGGCGGACTAGATATTGGCCCATGGACAGCGCCACCGCCCCCCAGACTCCGTCTCCGTCCCCGTCTCTGACGCACAGCATCGACCCCGAGGACGTCGAGCGGTTTTCCCGCATCGCCGCCGAATGGTGGGACCCCAAGGGCAAGTTCGCGCCGCTGCACAGGTTCAATCCCGTTCGTCTGGCCTTCATCCGCGACGAGGCGCTGGGGCGCTTCAATCGCGACGGCGCCGCCCGCAAGCCCTTCGAGGGCCTGAAGCTGCTGGACATCGGCTGCGGCGGCGGCCTGCTCAGCGAGCCGATGCGCCGGCTGGGCTTTACGGTGACGGCGGTCGACGCCTCGCCGCGCAACATCGCCACCGCCTCGACCCACGCCGCCGAACAGGGGCTGGACATCGACTTCCGGGCCGGAACGGCGGAGCAGCTGGAGGCCGAGGGCGCGGGGCCGTTCGATGTGATTCTCAACATGGAGGTCATCGAGCATGTCGCCGATCCGGGAGAGTTCCTGCGCACCTGCGCCCGGATGCTCAGCCCCGACGGCGTGATGATCGTCGCCACCCTGAACCGGACGCTCAAGGCCCTGGCCCTGGCCAAGATCGGCGCCGAATATGTGCTGCGCTGGCTGCCGGCGGGGACGCATGACTGGAACAAGTTCCTCAAACCCGAGGAACTGCGCGGCTTCCTGGACGGCCACCCCTTCGAGATCGAAGGCCCGTTCGGGGTCAGCTACAGCCCGCTCAGCGGACGCTGGGATCGCTCCTCCGACAGCGACATCAACTACATGATGACGGTGACCCGCTCGGCCTGACCCACCCGGGACGACCCGCGCCCGAATGACGCAGTTGCGTGACCGCCGTCACGCCGCCCGCCACGCGGCTGGGTCATGGTTACCGGCGTCGAAGGAAACAGGCGAAACCGGACGGGCCACCCTCCTACGGCCTAGTTCATGTCTTCCTTCTTCAGGGGTGCGGGCGGCATGGGGGCCACCTGCACCCCATCCTCCACCAGCGCCTTGACCTCGGCGGCGGTCGCCTCGCCGTAGATGCCGCGTTCCTCGCTGGTGCCTTCATGGATCGCCCGCGCCTCCCGGGCGAAGGCGTCTCCGACGTAGTCGAAATTCTCTTCCACATGGGACCGGACCGCGCCCAGGGCCTGCATCATCATCTCGCGCATGCGCGGGGTCATCTCGCCGCGCTGGGCCTTGGTCCCGGCCACGGCGGGCGCCATGATCTGTTTCCTGACCGCGGTCGAACCGCAGGCGGGACATTGCAGCAGCCCCCGGGCGGCCTGGTCGTCATAGTCGCCGGAAGCGCCGAACCAGCCCTCGAAATCATGGCCGGCGTCACAGGTCAGGGCGTATTTGATCACTGGTCGGGCCCGGTGAAGGCGCGGGCGTTCTTCAGCGCCGGAATCGCCGCGCGGGCCTTGTCGGCCAGGGCCGGATCGACATCGACCAGCAGGACGCCGGGCTCATCGTGATCCAGCCGGCCCAGCACCTCGCCCCAGGGCCCGACGGCCAGGCTGTGACCCCAGGTGCCGCGACCATCCTCGTGGAAGCCGCCCTGGGCGGCGGCGAGAATGAAGCTGCCAGTCTCGATGGCCCGCGCCCGCAGCAGGATGTCCCAGTGGGCCTCGCCGGTCGGCCGGGTGAAGGCGGCCGGAACCGTGATCACCTTGACCCCGCTGGTCGCCAGGGCGCGATAGACCGCCGGGAACCGCATGTCGTAGCAGATGGTCAGGCCCAGCTGGCCAAAGGGCGTCGTCGCCGCCACGGCGCGGTCGCCGGGGGCGTAGAGTTCGGACTCCCGCGCCGTCTCGCCGGTGGGCAGGTCGACATCGAACATATGCAGCTTGTCGTAGCCGGCGACGATGGCGCCGTCGGACGCGATCAGCAGCTGGCGATTGACCGCCTTGCCGTCCTCCCGCAGGACCAGGGCCGAGCCGATGGCGATCCACAGACCCAGCTCGATGGCCAGGGCGCGAAGGCCCAGCACCACCGGGTCCTCTTCCTGCGACTTCAGCAGGGGCAGCATCAGGTCGCGCTGCTTCTGCAGCAGGTTGGTTCCCTCGGGCGTCACGACCAGCCGGGCGCCGCCCGCCGCCGCCTCTCGCACCAGAGGCGCGACATGCGCCAGCGCCGCCTCCTGGCTGGCGGGGGTGCGGGTCTGAACCAGGCCGACGCGGAAGGTCATGCGCCGATCAGCGCGTCCAGCTCGCCGGCCCGGTCGAGGGCCAGCATGTCGTCGCAGCCGCCGATATGCTTTCCGTCGATGAAGATCTGCGGGAAGGTCGAGCGGCCCGAGCGGTCCATCATTTCCTGGCGCAGCTTGGGGTCCATCCCGGCTTCGATCTCCTCGAAGTCGACGCCCTTGTCGGTCAGGGTGCTGATGGCGCGGGCGCAGTAGCCGCAGAAGGGACGGGTATAGATTTCGATCTTGGCCATGGGCCCTCCATAGGGGGTTTTCGGGGCTTTATGTAGGGCCGGCGGCGCTCTGTTTAACCCTCGCGATCACCGCCAGCGACACATCCGCCGCCCCCGCCGCCTTCAGGGTGCGGGCGCAGGCGTCGGCGGTGGCGCCGGTGGTCAGGACGTCGTCGACCAGCAGGACGCGGCGGCCCTCGATGCGGGCGCGGCGCGAGGGCGGAACGGCGAAGGCGCCGGCCACGTTCCGTCGCCGCCCCGAGGCCGAACGTCCGCCCTGGCTGGCGGTGGCCTTTGGCCGGGTCAGGGTGTCGGGCAGGTAGGCAAGGCCGGTGTCGGCGGCCAGCCGCCGGGCAACCTCGGCCGACTGGTTGTAGCGCCGCGACAGCAGCCGCCAGCGGTGCAGCGGCACCGGGACGATGACCTCGGCCCCGGCGATCACATCGCCGGCCGCCCGCGACAGCCATCGAGCGAACAGCGGCGCGATATCGACCCGGTCGCCATGCTTGAGCTTGAGGATCGCATCGCGGCTGTACTCGTCGTAGAGGCAGGCGGCGCGGGCCCTGGAGAAGACATGGGGCCGGGCCTCGCAGGCGGGGCATCTTGCGGCCATGGCGTACTCGGCGGGAAGGCCGCAGCCGTCGCAGACCGGGTCGTCGATGAAGGTGATGCGGCCCCAGGTCTCGGCTCCGAGACCCGGCGACAGGGCCGCCTCGCCGTCGAAGGCCGTCGGCGGCAGAATGAGGTCGAGCGCCCGGCGGCCGAATGCGATAAGTTGCGGTCCGGGCCTCCACCGCCTTCCCGCCGAATGCTCTTCAGCCGCCATGACCACTCCGCCCGTCCTGTTCGACCGCGCCCTGCACCGCCGGCGCCTGGACCGCGCCGCCGGCGGCTTTGAGGAGGCCGGGTTTCTCAAGAGCCGCGCCGCCGCCGATATCGTTCTGCGGCTGGAAGCGATCATGCGACGCTTTCCCACCGCCGTCGACCTGGGCGCCCGGACCGGCGCCTTCGCCAAGGCCCTGAAAGGCAGCGACGCCGCCGACAAGATCGACTTCCTGATCGAGACCGACCTCTCCGGGGCCATGCTGCAGGGCCGGGGCGGCGCCCGCCTGGTCGCCGATGAGGAAAGACTGCCGTTCAGGCCGGGCAGCCTCGATCTGGTCGTCTCGGCCCTGGTGCTGCACTGGACCAACGATCTGGTCGGCGCCCTGGTGCAGATCCGCCGGGCCCTGAAGGCGGACGGCCTGTTCATCGGGGCGTTTCTCGGCGGGTCGACCCTGACCGAGCTGCGCCAGTGCCTGCTGGAGGCCGAGGCCCATCTGGGGGGCGGCGCCGCCCTGCGCATCTCGCCCTTCGCCGACGGCTTTGATGGCGGCGGCCTGCTACACCGGGCGGGTTTCGCCCTGCCGGTCAGCGACGTCGACCGGGTGACAGTGCGCTACGCCCATCCCTTCAGCCTGCTGCGCGACCTGCGGGCGATGGGCGAGACCAATGTGCTGCTGGAGCGGTCGCGCAAGCCGCTCGGCCGCAAGGTGCTGTTCCACGCGCTGGAGCTCTATCAGCAACGCTTCGGCCAGCCGGACGGCAAGGTCATCGCCAGTTTCGACATCATCACCATGACCGGCTGGTCGCCGCACGAAAGCCAGCAGAAGCCGCTGAAGCCCGGCAGCGCCAAGGCCCGGCTGGCGGACGCCCTGAAGACCACCGAGCGGAGCGCGGGCGAGAAGCCTACGGGCTGAAGCCGGCGTCAACGAAGCGGGGCCATTGTACCACGACGCCCCTGCATAAGCCCTTGAATTGTTGTGACTTGGGCGTGGGTCGAGGCGCTGTGAACGCAGGTCACGGCGTAGGCGCCGCGTGGGTCGGGCGGCGGGGAATGTAGGCTGGAGAGGGGTTGGGCAAGCCTACGCTGGCCGGCGTGGCGGAGCGCCCGTTGTTCAGGACAATCTGGTTGGCAGAGCGGCTGAATCTGGGTCCCGGCCTTCGCCGGGAAAGCGGGGGAAGGGTTGGGTCTAGCCGGCGATGGCCGCGGCGATGGCGTCGGAGACGGTTTGCATGATGCCGGTGGTCTTGTTGCCGAAGGTGGTGACGGCGGTGACGATGACCAGGAAGATCAGGCTGACGATCAGGCCGTATTCAATGGCCGTGGCGCCGCTCTCGTCGCGGAGGAAGCGGGTCAGATGACGTCGCAGAGCCAGGCCACCAGCGGCGCGTCCGCCGGCGGCATGGGATAGTCGCTGAGTTTGGCAGGTTTGACCCACGCCAGCGCCTCGTGCTCCCGCGCCGTGACCACACCGTCCCAGCGTCTCAGCAGATAGAGTGGCATGAGGAGGTGAAAGGACTCATAACCGTGACTGGCGAAAACGAAGGGCGCCAGGCAGGCGGCCTTGACGTCGATGTCGAGCTCTTCCTTCAACTCCCGGATCAGGCAGGCCTCGGGGGTTTCGCCCGCCTCGACCTTGCCGCCGGGAAATTCCCACAGGCCCGCGAGCTGCTTGCCCTTCGGCCGCTGGCAGATCAGCACCCGGCCATCGGCGTCGACCAGGGCGGCGGCGGCGACCAGGAGCATGGGTTTGGGAGCGGCGGGGTCGGACATGGCCCCGAACTAGCAGCCCCTCAGACCAGGCGCCAGCCGATCAAGATGGCGACATTCGCGCCGCGTCTGGTTATGGAACGGCTGACATTCGACGACAGGAGCCCTCATGCCTCAGCTGACCCTCGACCGCTGGAACATCACCTTCGGCGGCGGCGCCCCGATGGTTGTCATCGCCGGCCTCAACGTCATCGAGGACCTGGATCTGGCCCTGACCACGGCCCGCACCCTGAAGGCGGTCTGCGCCGACCTGGGCCTGCCCTATGTGTTCAAGGCCAGCTACGACAAGGCCAACCGTTCGTCGCTGAAGAGCTATCGCGGGCCGGGGCTGGAGAAGGGGCTGGCCATCCTGGCGGAGGTCAAGCGCCAGGTGGACGTGCCGATCGCCACCGATATCCATACCCCCGAGGAGTGCGAGCCGGTGGCCGCCGTGGCCGACCTGGTGCAGATCCCGGCCTTCCTGTGCCGCCAGACCGATCTGGTGGTGGCCGCCGCGCGGGCGACGCAGGCCGCCGGAGGGCTGCTGCACGTCAAGAAGGGGCAGTTCCTGGCCCCCTGGGACTGCAAGAACATCCTCGACAAGATCAAGGAGGCCACCGGCGGCGCGGAGATGACGATCCTCTGTGAGCGCGGAAACTCCTTTGGATACAACAACCTGATCGTCGACATGCTGGGCGTCGCCGAGATGCAGAAGCTGGGCGCGCCGGTGACCATCGACGCCACCCACGCCGTGCAGCTGCCCGGCGCCGACCCGCGCACCGGCGGCGCCTCGACCGGCGGTCGCCGCGACGGGGTGTCGGTGATCGCCAAGGCGGCGGTGGCGTCCGGCGCGGACGGCGTTTTCCTGGAATTCCACCCCGAGCCGGACAAGGCCCTGTGCGACCCGCTCAGCTGTTTGCCGCTGGACGGGGCGGCGGCGTTGCTGAAGACGTTGAAGGCGATCCACGCGGCGGTGAACTGATCCGGGGCGTAAGGGGCGGGCTCGCTTCCTGAACCGTCATCCCGGACGCCCGCAGGGCGATCCGGGACCCAGAGGGGACAGAGCGCGGACCTCGCAGCCGCAGCCAGCGGCGAGTGTGGCCCTGGGTCCCGGCTTTCCGCGCTTTGCGCTACGGCCGGGATGACGGGGGAGTGAGGCCGCCTTCTTGAATCCTTCTCCCGCTTGCCGGGAGAAGGTGGCCTCCCGGAGGGAGGTCGGATGAGGGCGGCGCCGGTTCTGGAAGATGTCGTCAGCGCCGGAACGTGGACGGATGGGACAGGCCGGCGCTGCCCTCATCCGGCGGCTGCGCCGCCACCTTCTCCCGGCGAGCGGGAGAAGGGTTCGCGTTACCGAACCTAGCTCCGGTAATCCCCGTTGATCGCCACATACTGCTTGGTCAGGTCGCAGGTCCAGATGACCGCGTGGCCGCGGCCGACGCCGACGTCGATGCCGACCTCGAGCTCCTGTTTCTTCATGTAGGCGCTCATCTTCGCCTCGGAGTAGTTGGCGGCGACCATGCCGTCCTGGGCGGCGACCAGTTTGCCGAAGGTGACGCTCATGCGGTCGCGGTTGACCGGCTCGTCGGCGCGACCGACGGCCATGACGATGCGGCCCCAATTGGCGTCCTCGCCGGCGAAGGCGGTCTTGACCAGCGGGCTTTCGGCGACGGTGCGGGCGATCTTGCGGGCCGAGGCGTGGCTCTCGGCGCCGGTGACGGTGATCTTGACGAACTTGGTCGCCCCCTCCCCGTCACGCACCAGCTGCAGGGCCAGGTCGAGCAGGACGCCTTCCAGCTTTTCCCGGAAGTCGGCCAGGCGCTTGTCGCCGGCGCGGTGGATGCGCGGGGCCTCCGACTGGCCGGTGGCGAACAGCAGCAGGGTGTCGTTGGTCGAACGGTCGCCGTCGACGGTGACGGCGTTGAAGGTGGTGCGGGTGTAGAGGCTGGCCAGGGTCTGCAGGGCGGTCGGGGCGATGTTGGCGTCGGTGGCCACGAAGGCCAGCATGGTCGCCATGTCGGGGGCGATCATCCCCGAGCCCTTGGCGATGCCGGCGATCCGCACCTTGACCCCGTCGATGGTGGCCGTCGCCTCGGCGCCCTTGGCGAAGGTGTCGGTGGTCATGATGGCGCGGGCCGCGGCGTCCCAGCCGTCCGGCGTCAGGCGGCTTTCGATATCGGCCAGGCGACTGGTGATCCGGGCGTCGTCGAGCAGGACGCCGATGACCCCGGTCGAGGCCATCATCACGTCGCGCTGACGGCAGTCGAAGCGCTTGCCGACGGCGGTGGCGACCCGGCGAACCGCATCGGCGCCGGGCTTGCCGGTGAAGCTGTTGGCGCAGCCGGCGTTGACCACCAGGGCGCGGACATCGAGGCCCTTGGAGACGCCCAGCTGGCGCTTGCACCAGTCAACCGGCGCCGAGCCGACGCCATGGCGGGTGAAGACCCCGGCGGCGCTGGTCCCCTCGGCGAAGGTCATGACCAGCAGGTCGTCGCGATCATGCTTGTAGAAACCCGCCCGGGCGGTGGCGATCTCGACGCCGGCGACGGGGGCGATCTTCGGGAAGGGCACGGCGAGGGGCGAGACGGCCAGCCCGGGCTTGCCCGGCGCCGCATCGGCGGCCGGGGCCGGGGTCGGGGCAGGCGCCGGATCGAACTGGGCGCCCTGCTTCTGGGCGCGGGTCAGGGCCGCGCGCTTGAGCACCGAGGTCAGCGGGTCCAGCGCCCGTTCCACGGCGTGGCCGACCATCTCGGCCGGCTTGGCGGCCGCCTCCAGCGCCTTGGCGGGCAGGTCCTTGGCTGACGCGGTTTTGGAGGGCGGGGTCTTGGCGGGCTTGCGGGTCATTTCTTCTCGGGCGCGGGAGCGGATTTCTGGGGTGCGGCCGCGGACTTCTGCGGCGCGGCCGGCGCGGCGCCCTCCAGGGCGGGGGCTTCCGGCGGCGTCGGCGGGGCGTTGGCCGGCTCGCTGGGCGCGCCCGGCACCGGCTGGCCCTTGCCGAGCAGGGTTTCGATCTTGGCCCCGCCGCGCAGCTTTTCGAGGAGGTCGCGCACCTGGCCGTAGGTCAGGAAGCGAACGATCTGCGGACGCGCCGCCTCGATGGTGATCGGCTCCTCGGGGCGCTTGTCCTCGACCCGCACCACGGCCCAGCCGCCTTCGACAGCGAAGGGCCCGACCAGTTCGCCCTGCTTGGCGTCCTTCAGCGCGGCCTGATAGGGCGGCGACATGACATCGAGGGTGAAATAGCCGCCAAAGTCGCCGCCGCTGAAGCGGGTGGCGCTGTCGGTGGACCGCTCCATGGCCAGGGCGTCGAAGGAGGCGCCGGCGGCCAACAGCTTTTTGACGTCATCGGCCGCGGGCCGGGTGGCGACGACAATCTGCCGCGCCTTGTATTCCTCGGAGGTGGCCGAGAGCTTCTGCTGCTCGCGGTAGAGGGTCTGGATGTTGTCCTCGGTCACGCCCTTTTCGACCACGCCGGCCACCAGGGTGTCGCCCAGCACCCGCTTGCGCGCCGCCGCCAGACGACGCTGCACCACCGGATCCTTGTCCAGTCCGCGCTTGATGGCCTCGGCGGCCAGCAGTTCGCGATCGACCACCTCGTCGAGCACCTGACGGAACAGGTCCGACTGGATATCCAGCGGCTCGCCCTCGCCGATCAGGCCCTGGGCCACCGCCTCGCGCTTGACGTCCGAGGCCCAGATGGTTTCGCCATCGACCCGGGCGACGGCGACATCGCCGGTTTCGGGCGGACGGTCGTTGACCGTCTTGGGGCTGCAGGCGGCCAGGCTCAGCGCCATCAGGGCGGCGAGCAGGACAGTCATCGGGGCGGCGGCTTTGATCATGGAGACTCCGGCGATCCTCAAGGTCCTGACTAAGGCCTTTGCGCGACAAATGGAATTATTTGCGGCGGGGGCCGATCGAAGGGGCGGCATCCTCAATCTGATCTTTACCCACGGCATGTCACGGATAGCCGGACAGACCGCCCGTCCGGAGCCGCCGCCTACCGTGTTCAACGCTGATCCCAAGATCTTGCAGCGCATGGCCCCCCATCTGCAGCGGGTGCTGATCGTCGATTCCCAGCCGGCCTCGGTGAAGCTGCTGCAGGAACTGATGCGCAGCCTGGTCACCTGCCAGGTCTGGGCCGCGGCCACCGACAGCCGCGCGATGCAGGCGGCCCAGGCGGTCGATCCGCAGATCATCTTCCTGGAACATTCCGGTCCCGGCCTGGACGGCGCCCGTTTGGCGAGGGCGCTGCGGCGCAGCGACCTGCCCTGCCGCAAGGTTCCGATCATCATGGTCACCGGGGTGGCCACCGCCCAGGCCATCCTCGGCGCCCGCGACGCCGGCGTGCACGAGTTCCTGCGCAAGCCCTTCAACGTCAAGGACCTGACGCGCCGGCTGGAAGCGGTGGCGCTGAAGCCGCGCGACTGGGTCGAGGCGGTGCAATATGTCGGACCCGACCGGCGCCGGTTCAACAGCGGCGACTACGCCGGCCCGCGCAAGCGCCGATCCGACGCCCGCAAGACGCCGGATCAGGAACGCATCCTGCAAGCGCTGAAGATCGTGCGGTCGGCGATGGAGGCGGTGGAGACCGACTGGAGCCAGGCCCGCCGGGCCCTGCTGGCCCAGGCCGCCGACCTGCAGAAGGCCGCCGTCGCCGTCGGCGACATGAAGCTGATGGAAGCCTCGGTGGCGCTGAACCGCGCGGTGGGCGACAGCCTGGACCGCGGCAAGCTCGAGCCG
This sequence comes from Caulobacter sp., assembly GCA_019636175.1. Lineage (GTDB taxonomy): Bacteria > Pseudomonadota > Alphaproteobacteria > Caulobacterales > Caulobacteraceae > Caulobacter. The sequence goes on from JAHBYC010000035.1 coordinate 20,254, forward strand.
GCGGTGGCCCGGCTGGTCGAATTCCTGCCCAAGGGCGAGGTCGCCGAGGCGGCCTGAGGCGAGACGGTCTGGGCGCGGATGACCGGCGACGCATGACGGCGTCGCCGGCCTCTATGGTCAGTCGTTGACCAGATTGCGTTCGCGGGCGGCGGCCTGCATGGCCTTCTGCAGCTTTTCGAACGCCCGGACCTCGATCTGGCGAACCCGCTCGCGGCTGACACCGTACTGGGCGGCCAGTTCCTCGAGTGTGGTGGGATCGTCGCGCAGGCGGCGCTCGGTCATGATGTGACGCTCGCGGTCCGACAGTTCCGCCATCGCCTCTTCAAGCAGGCCCATGCGCAGGGACTGTTCCTCGCTCTCGGCGAGTTCCGACTCCTGGCTGACCTGGGCGTCGTCCGACAGCCAGTCCTGCCATTCGGCGTCGCCGTCGACCCGCATCGGGGCGTTCAGCGAGGCGTCGGGGCCCGACAGGCGGCGGTTCATCGACACCACCTCGTCCTCGTTCACCCCCAGCTTGGTGGCGATGGAGGAGACGTGTTCGGGCAGCAGGTCGCCTTCCTCGAAGGCGCTGATCTGGCTCTTGGCCTTGCGCAGGTTGAAGAACAGCTTCTTCTGGGCGGCGGTGGTGCCCATCTTCACCAGCGACCAGCTGCGCAGGATGTATTCCTGGATCGAGGCGCGGATCCACCACATGGCGTAGGTGGCCAGGCGGAAGCCCTTGTCGGGCTCGAACTTCTTGACCGCCTGCATCAGGCCGACGTTGCCCTCGCTGATCACCTCGCCGATCGGCAGGCCGTAGCCGCGGTAGCCCATGGCGATCTTGGCCACCAGGCGCAGGTGGCTGGTGACCATGCGGTGCGCGGCCTCGGGGTCCTCATGCTCTTTCCAGCGCTTGGCCAGCATGAACTCCTCGTCCCGGGCCAGCATCGGAAACTTGCGAATCTCGCTCAGGTATCGGGACAGGCCGCCGTCGGGCGACATCACCGAAATTGCATTTGCCATTTTCTACCCCTTCTTGGCAGGCGCTCGGGGTTCACCCTCATCAGGCATGAACCGCCCGCCCCCTGTTGAGGTTCCTACATAGGAACCCAATCAGGCCTCTTGAAGGCCATGAGCAATTTGTAATCCTGACCGTGGCGCTCGGGTATCGAAAAGCCCTGGGTGGGTTGTTAGAAAAGATGCACGAAGCCCCCGGGCAAACGGGGCGGGTCACAGGCCGGCCAGAGCCGCCTCCAGCGCCAGCAGGTCGTCGGGCAACGGGGTTTTGAAGCGCAGAGCCTCCCCGGTCACCGGATGCACGAAGCCCAGCACCGCCGCATGCAGGGCCTGGCGCCGCAGTCCGGCCTCGGCGATGGCCTGGCGCACCGCCGTGGCCGGGGCGCTGGAGCCGTAGACCGGGTCGCCAAGGCAGGCGTGGCCCTTGCTCGACAGATGCACCCGGATCTGGTGGGTGCGGCCGGTTTCCAGCCGGCAGAGGACCTTGGCCGCCATCGGCCGGTCGTCCGGGCCGTAGACGTCCTGGACCTCGTAGTGGGTGATGGCCTCGCGGCCGCCGGTGCGGAGAATGGCCATCTTCTTGCGGTCGTGATGACTGCGGCCGATGCGGCCCTCGATGGTTCCCTTGAGGGGCCGCGGACCGCCGCGCACGAAGGCGATGTAGGCGCGGTCGATGTCGTGGCGGGAGAACAGGGCCGACAGGCCATTGTGCGCCGCATCGGACTTGGCCGCCACCATCACCCCGGTGGTCTCCTTGTCCAGCCGGTGGACGATGCCGGGCCGCAGCACCCCGCCGATGCCCGAGAGGCTGTCGCCGCAGTGGTGCAGCAGGGCGTTCACCAGGGTGCCGCCGGGGGTTCCCGGCGCCGGATGGGCCGCCATGCCGGCCGGCTTGTTGACGACGATCAGATGCTGGTCCTCGAACAGGACGTCGAGGGGGATGTCTTCGGCCAGAGGCGTCGCGGACGTCGGGGCCGGCACCCGCACCTCGTAGAGACCGGGCGCGGCCTTTGATGAGGCGTCGGAGACCGGCCGGCCATCGAGGGTGATCTGGCCGGCGGCCAGCAGGGCCTGGACCCGGCCGCGCGAGAGCAGCGGCAGGCGGTCGGCGAGGGTCTTGTCCAGCCGGCCTCCGGCCTCCCCGGCGGCGAGCTCGACCTGGCGCAGATCGGGGGCCGCGAGCCCGGCGTCGTCGCCGTCTTCACTGTCGAACAGGTCCGGATCAAACCCGGTCAGATCGTCGATGGGATCATCCATGCCTTGAAAGGAACTCCGGCCGCCGAAGGGCGATGCCCCGTCCATCGGACGACCGCGCCGCGAGTGCAACCGTCCGCGCGCGGAGCGGCGGCGAAATCCGGGTCCGGGAGGGCGGAAATCATCGGCCGGATTCGCCGCAACCCCTTTTATTTTCCCGATCCGGCGAATTCGTCGTGACAACGTCACAGCCAGGCCCTAGCGGCAGGTTATCACTGTTCACGTTCGAGGGGATACGAACATGACGCCGTCATTCCGCCGCCTGCTGCTCGCCGCAGCGGGCTTTTCCGCCCTGCTCGCCAACGCGGCCCACGCCCAGGATGCCGGCGGGGCCCAGACCGTCGAGGAGGTCATCGTCACCGCCCAGAAGCGGGAGCAGGCGGCCGTCGACGTGCCGATGTCCCTGACCGCCTACAGCGGCCAGCGGCTGGAGTCGCTGGGGGTCGCCGACTTCGCCGACCTCGCCCTGTTTACCCCCGGTTTCGAGGTGCAGGACCAGTCACCGAACAATCCGGGCTTCGTGATGCGCGGCATCACCTCCGATTCCACTGACAGCTTCTCCGAAGCCCGGGTCTCGGTGTTCCAGGACGGCGTGTCGATCTCCAAGGCCCAGGGTTCCTACGTCGAGCTGTTCGACCTGGAGCGGGTGGAGATCGCCAAGGGGCCGCAGTCGACCCTGTATGGGCGCGGCGCCCTGATCGGCGCGGTCAACGTCATCCAGGCCAAGGCCCGGACCGGCGACTTCGACGCGGCCTTCAAGGCCGGCGCCGGCAACTACAACTTCCGCAACCTCGAGGGCATGGTCAACGCGCCGATTGGCGACAGCTTCGCCGTCCGGCTGGCCGGCAGCCTGCGGCAGCGCGACGGCTATGTCGAAAACCTGCTGGGCGGCGACGACTTCCAGTCGACCGATTCCCGCGCCCTTCGCCTGGGCGCCACTTTCGAGCCCACCGACAGCTTCCGCAGCCAGCTGCTGGTCAACTGGCAGAAGGACGAGGCCGCCGGCACCGCCTTCAAGTCCCTGCGCTACAAGGCGACCGACCCCAACACCGGGCAGGTTCTGGGCGGGACGGGCGTGCGCGACGGCGCGGCCCTGACCGAGCCCGCGGGCTTCATCGGCGGTCCGCTCGGCGTCGACCGGACGATCAAGGGCGCGACCCTGCTGACCACCTGGGAGATGAGCGACGCCTTCACCCTCAGCAGCATCACCGCCTGGCGCCAATTCGACAGCCAGGAATCCTTCGACGCCGACGGCCTGTCGCTGCCGCTGCTGACCGGGCTCAATGACGCCCAGGACAAGCAATGGAGCCAGGAGCTGCGCCTCAACTATGACGGCGGCGGCCGTTTCAAGGGCTTCGCCGGCGCCTCCTGGTTCAAGAACAAGAGCGAGCAGTTCATTCCGCTGCAGTTCGACGAGCGGGTTGGTCTGGCCGATCTGGCGGGACAGCTGAACGCCTCCGCGGCGGGCTCGGGCCTGGCGGCGGACACCCCGGCGCCGCTGGCCTATTTCGGCAACACCGCCTTTACCGGCGCCCTGATGCAGGGGGTGGTCGCCAGCGTCAGCAACGGCAACCTGCTGCTGACCGGACCCCAGGCCCAGGCCATCGCCGCCAATCTGCGGCCCGACCACGTCGAGGCTGTCCAGACGACCAGCGACCTGACCGCCTGGGACGTCTTCGTCGACGGGACCTTCGCCATCACCGACCGCTTCGAGGTCTCGGCCGGCCTCCGCTACACCACCGACAGCAAGGACACCGGCTTCCGCTCCTTCACCATCGGCGGTCGCAGCGTTCTGGGCGGGGCCATCGGCGCGGCCCAGCTGGCCGCCGGCGGCGACCCGGTGGCCGTGGCCCAGGCCAACGCCATCCTCGGCGCCCTGCAAAGCCCGACCGTGCAGGCGATCCCCGAGGCCTTCCTGCCCAACTTCGGCCTGACCTTCCAGCCGACCGCCAACAACGGCGATCGCACGGTGATGAGCCATGACGACGCCAGCTACACCTGGCGGCTGGTCGCCCGCTACGAGGCGACCGACGACCTGAACCTCTACGCCAGCTACGCCCGCGGCCGCCGGCCGGAGATCCTGGCCACCGGCGCCCCGCTGACTCCCGGCGGCGCGCCCCGGTTCGACGCGGTCGACGCCGAGACCGTCGACAGCTACGAGGTCGGCGCCAAGTCCGCCCTGCTGGGCGGTCGCCTGCGCCTCGACGGGGCGATCTACTACTACGACTACAAGAACTTCCAGACCGTCATCCAGCAGGGCGTGGTGTTCACCATCAGCAACGCCGGCGCCGCCAAGGCCTACGGGTTCGAGGGGCAGCTGGAATGGCGGGCGATGGCGGGGCTGGACCTCTACGCCACCTACGCCTACAGCCACGCCCGGTTCGACGGCGGGGCCTATGACGGCAACCAGTTCCGGCTGTCGCCGGACCATTCGCTGTCGCTGGGCGCCTCCTGGAAGTTCGACGCCATCGGCGGGACCTTCGACATCCGCCCCAGCTACACCTGGCAGTCGGAAGTCTTCTTCGATGACAACAACGACCGGTCGGTGTTCCAGCAGCCGCCGGCGGCCTTCGTGGCCGACAATATCCAGGACGAAAAGCAGGGGGCCTATGGCCTGCTGAACCTGCGGGGCTCCTTCAGCCCGGCCGGCACGGGCGTGACCTTCGAGCTGTTCGTCACCAACCTGCTCGATGAGAGCTACATCATCGACGCGGGCAACACCGGCGACAGCCTGGGCCTGCCGACCTTCATCGCCGGCCCGCCGCGGATGTTCGGGGCCAGCATCGGCTGGAAGTTCTAGGAGACGGCCTCGCTCCGGGCCTGGCGACGGTCAGGCCCGGGCGGGTTCGGCGAGGATCTCAGCGGGAGAGACCGCCGCGGTCTTCAGCTTGTTGGCGCGGCGGCGGGCCCGGGCGTAGGTGATGGGAGTCACCAGGGTCCGCAGCACCGACAGCACGAAGGCCAGACCATAGACCCGGATGCCGACCAGGAAGATGTCGCCGCTGAGGGTCGCGGGGGCGAGCGGTTCGGCGGTGATGGCGCCGGTGATCGGCTTTAGGTTTTCCGGTCCCAGGAAGAAGAGGAAATAGCTGACCGAGCCGGCGACGCCCTCGCGGAGGAACAGCTCCACCGCCCGCCACGGGCCCAGCCGGCCCACGAGGGTGTCCTGCACCCCCGGCGGCGCCCAGGCATAGCTGAGGCCCAGCAGGGCGAAGATGACCAGGAACATGGCCAGCCGGGCCGCGTAGGCGCCGGACATCAGGGCCAGGGTCTGGCCCGGGCGCAGCCGCTCGATCAGGGTGGCGCGCTCGAGGTGCTCGTCATCGAGCTTGGGGATGATGTCGGGGAAGGTGGCGCTGACCACGCCGACGAACTTGCCGATCAGATCAGCCAGGACAATCGCCAGAACCAGCAAGAACACAAGCGAGGCGAGGCTGTGATCGGCGAACAGCGCGTTGATGGTTTCGGAAAGACGGAAGACGGCGATGACGCCGATCAGAAGGATTGCGACGACCGATCCCTCGATCGTCCTGCGAACAAGATTGAGAATACCCAGCATCACCCGGCGCGCCCTTTTGTGAATACAAGCCCGTGACCTGTAACACCTGGGGGTCGCCTGAGGTTTCCGGCGCAATGCCGAACCCCTTCCCCGCCGCTGTCCCGCGGGGAAGGGGCGACGGCGTCAGCTCTTGCCGGTGGCCTCTTCTTCCTTGCCGGTGATCGAGCCTTCGGTGAAGAGATATTCCTTCAGCTGGTCGTCGAACTCCTTGTCGGCGCGGCGAATCCATTCGAGGGCCATGGCCGCGTGCTCGATCTCCTCATGGGCGTTGTGAAGCAGGATCTTGCGCAGTTCCTCGTCGTCGCAGTCGTCGGCGCGCTGGCGATACCAGTCGACCGCTTCCAGCTCCTCGATCAGGGACGCGATCGCGTAATGCATGTTGAGGGTCTTGGGCTTGAGCTTTTCCCGCGGAACGTGGAGGTCCTCACTGGACATGCGTCATACTCCTGTAGTCGGATGGGTGTCAGAAGCGGCCATCAGACAAGAAACCGCCGTCGCCGTCCAAGGGGGAATTCCATGAAAATCGATAGACGCCGTCTATTGGCCGGGCTGGGGCTCGGCGCCGCGACGGCCGGAACGGGCGGCGTCGCCCAGGCCCACGAGGGTCATGCGGCCGTCACCTTCGGCCACGGGGTCGCCTCGGGCGATCCGCTGCAGGACCGGGTTATCCTCTGGACCCGGGTCACCCCGCCGACCGGACACAGCGGACAGATCCAGGGCGAGCTTCGCATCGGAACGACCGCCGCCCTCGAGGGCGCGGGCCAGATCCGGACGGTGAAGGTCGCCGCCGCCGCCGAGCGCGACTGGACGGTCAAGGTCGATGTGGACGGGCTGAAACCCGGCGCGGACTATTTCTACCAGTTCCAGTTCGGCGAGGCGCGCTCACCGGTGGGACGGACCCGCACCCTGCCGGACGGCAAGGTCGAGGATGTGGTGCTGGCCGTGGCCAGCTGCGCCCTGTTCATCCAGGGCTATTTCAACGCCTACGGGGCCATCGCGGCGATGGACCGGGTCGACGCGGTCCTGCACCTGGGCGACTACATCTATGAATACGGATCGGCAGCCGGCCAGTACGGCGCCGACTCCCCGACCGCGGCGAGCCGCAAGCTGGATCCGCCCCACGAGATCGTCAGCCTCGACGACTATCGCCGCCGCCACGCCTGCTACAAGGCCGATCCGCAGCTGCAGGCGGCCCATGCCCGGGCGCCCTGGATCGTGGTCTGGGATGACCATGAGACAGCCAACGACAGCTGGAAGGACGGGGCCGAGAACCACAACCCCGAAGCCGGCGAAGGCGACTGGGCGGCGCGCAAGGCCGTGGCCCTGAAGGCCTATTTCGAATGGATGCCGATCCGCGAGCCGGCCGGCGCCATGCCCGAGGCCATCAACCGCAGCTTCCGCTTCGGCGACATGGCCAGCCTGATCATGACCGAGACGCGGCTGACCGCGCGCGGCAAGCAGCTGGAGCTGGAAACCGACCTGATGGGACCGGACGGCCAGCCGGATATTCCGGGCTTCCTGAAGAAGCTGAACGATCCTTCGCGGACCCTGATGGGCCCCAAACAGGAGGCCTGGTTCGCCGGCGAGGTGAAGCGCTCGGTCGATGAGGGCGAGGCCTGGCAGGTGATCGGCAACCAGATCGTCATGGCCCGCACCTTCGCCCCCGACCTGCGCAAGCAGATGGGCGAGGCGGCCTGGGGCCAGCTGATGACCAGCCTGCCGCCCTATGTCGCCAAGCGGGTGGCGATGTCCTCGGCGATGTCGGCGACGCCGATCCCGCTCAACATGGACCAGTGGGACGGTTATCCGGCCGCCCGCGAGCGGGTCTATGACGCCTTCAAGGCCGCCGGGGCGCGGGCCATCGTGCTGTCGGGCGACAGCCACAGCTTCTGGGCCAACGAGCTGCATGACGACGCCGGCAAACTGGTGGCGGCCGAGTTCGGGACGACGGGCATCACCAGCCCCGGCTTTTCCGACCTGCTGCCCGGCCTGCCGGTGAGAGAGGCCCTGATCGCCCGCAACAGCGAGATCAAGTTCGCCGACTCCGCGGCCAAGGGCTTCGTCAAGCTGACCCTGACCCGCGACAAGGCCACCGCCGACATGGTGGCGGTGAGCACGATCCAGGCGACGGAATACACAGTCGGTTCGGTGGGAACCTTTAGCGTGAAGCCGGCCGAGGGCGGCGGGGTGACGACGCTGAGCTGATCCTCCTCCTGCCGAAGGCTGGGGGAGGGGGACCGCCGCCGACAGGCGGGGGTGGAGGGGGCGGCGCCGGCCCCTCCGGAAGCATGGATATGTCGGGGAGGCGTTTACGGCGCCAGAACGTGAGCAGTCACCGTCCACCGGCGCCGCCCCCTCCACCACGCTGCGCGTGGTCCCCCTCCCTCGTCGCTATGCGCCGGGGGAGGAACTATCCTCGACGAGCTGGCCGTTGATCACGACGCGATAGAAGCACGACCTGAAGCCGACGTGGCAGGCGCCGCCGTCGCCTTGGGGGCGGACCTTGAGCAGGACCGCGTCCTGGTCGCAGTCGAGGCGGATCTCGACGATGGTCTGCACCTGGCCGCTGGTTTCGCCCTTCTTCCACAGGGCGTTGCGGGACCGGCTGAAGTAGTGGGCCTCGCCGGTGTCGAGAGTCAGACGGAGGGCCTGGGCGTTCATCCAGGCCAGCATCAGCACCTCGCCGGTGTCGGCGTGCTGGGCGATGGCGGCGATCAGGCCATTGGCGTCGAAACGCGGCGCGATGAGGCCGCCGCGTTCAAGGCTTTCGGTGTCGGGGGCTGTCGGAAACATCTAGTCCTCCTCCCTCCCCATGCAGGAGAGGGAGCGCTGGACCCAACCTCTACCGCTTGGCCATCTCGACAAAGCTGAGGAAGCGGTCCCGCAGGTTGGTGTCGGTCTTGAAGACGCCGCGGAACTGGGTGGTTATGGTCGAGACGTCGCGGTGGTGAACGCCGCGGGTGGTCATGCACTGGTGCTCGGCGTCGATCAGGATGGCCACGCCCGCCGGCTTCAGGCTGTCACAGATCGCGTCGGCGATCTGCTGGGTCATGGTTTCCTGGGTCTGCAGGCGCTTGGCGAAGATTTCGACGACCCGGGCCAGCTTGGAAATGCCGACAACGCGATTGGTCGGCATGTAGGCGACATAGGCCTTGCCGAGGAACGGGGCCATGTGGTGCTCGCAGTGGCTCTCGACCTCGATGTCCTTGAGGAAGACGATGTCGTCGTAGCCCTGCACGTCCTCGAAGATGCGCGACAGTTCCTTGCCGGGATCGGCGGTGTAGCCCTCGAACCATTCGCCATAGGCGTCCACCACCCGCTTGGGCGTGTCGATCACGCCTTCACGGCGCGGATCATCGCCGGCCCAGGCGATCAGGGTGCGCACCGCTTCCATCGCCTCTTCGCGGCTCGGACGCTTCACGGGTTCAAGATCAAGGCCGGTCGCGGCCAGGGTTCGCTCGGTCATGGCGTCCATTTGCGTGAGTTTCCCGGGGCTGAGTTGCGCCGGGGAGACGATCACCCCGGAATGACGCGTGCCACCCCATCCACATCGCGGTAGAGGCGTGGCCTCCACCGGTGACCACAGCTATATGGGACGGCCCGCCGACCCGGCAAGTTGTTACGTGACGTCAGTTTCCAAAGCAGACCATGACCCTGAAGCTTCATGACACCCTGACCCGCGAAAAGCGGCTCTTCGTTCCGCGCGATCCGGAGCGGGTGACGATGTATGTCTGCGGGCCGACGGTCTATGGTTTCGCCCACATCGGCAACGCCCGGCCGGTGGTGGCCTTCGACGTGCTGTTTCGCCTGCTGCGCCACCTCTATGGCGAGGACCATGTGGTCTATGCGCGGAACGTCACCGACGTCGATGACAAGATCAACCAGAAGGCCGCCGATGAGGGCGTCGAGATCGGGGTGATCACCGAACGCTACCTTGCCGCCTATCTGGAGGACATGGACGCCCTGGGCGCCCTGCGCCCGACCCATCAGCCGCGGGCGACCGACTACATCCAGGCCATGGTCGACGACATCGCCGGGCTGATCGCCAAGGGCGGCGCCTATGAGGCCGAGGGCCATGTGCTGTTCGACACCCAGGCGGCCAGCGACTACGGCATGCTGTCGGGCCGGTCGCTGGACGACATGATTGCCGGAGCCCGGGTCGAGGTCGCCCCCTACAAGCGCCATCCGGCCGACTTCGTGCTGTGGAAGCCGTCAAAGCCGCATGAGCCGCGCTGGCCCTCCCCCTGGGGCGAGGGGCGGCCCGGCTGGCACAGCGAATGCTCGACGATGATCGAGCGGGTGCTGGGCCTGCCCATCGACATTCACGGCGGCGGCATCGACCTGGTGTTTCCCCACCATGAGAACGAGCTGGCCCAGGCGCGTTGCGCCCACGACGGCGCCGAGTTCGCCCGCTACTGGATGCACAACGGCTTCCTCGACATGGCCGGGGAGAAGATGTCCAAGAGCCTGGGCAACGTCATCATCCC
>JAHBYC010000036.1 GCA_019636175.1 Caulobacter sp.
TGCGCGATGGTCCGGGCCGATCCGGGCCCGGGACGCGCCGCTTCCCGACAGGTCCTAGAGCAGGGCTTTCCAGCCTTCAGTCAGGGCCGCCGTCAGGCTCGCCGCCATGGACTTGAGCCGCTCAAGACCTTCGGTCGCTTCCAGGGTCGTCTCATTCAGATAGAGACCCCGGTCGATCTCGATCTGCAGGGCGTGAACCTGCTGCGCCGGCCTGCCATAGAACTCGGTGGTGTAGCCGCCGGCGTAGGGCATGTTGCGAACCACCTGAAAATCGAGACCCTCCAGCGCCTTCTCGATCATCCGTGTCAGGGCGGGGGCGCAGGCGGCGCCAAAGCGGTCGCCCAGAACAATGTCGCATCCCCGGCCGTGTCGCGGCGTCACCACGCTGCGCGCCGCCGCCGAAGGCATCGAATGCCAGTCGATCAGGATCGCCAGGCCATGGGCGGCGCGGGCCTCGGCGATCAAGCCCGCCAGGGCGTCATGATAGGGCCGATGCGCTGTCTCTATCCTGTGCCGCGCCTCATCGAAGGTCAGCTTTCGGGCGTAGATCTTCTGACCTTCGCCGGCCAGTCTGGCGATGGCGCCCAGACCGGCGGCCACCCGGGCGCTGCGGCCATGGACATGCGGCGGCAGCTCGTCCTCGAACATCGCCGGATCCAGCTCCCAGGCGTCGCGATTGAGGTCGATGTAGGCGCGGGCGAAGCTGGCCGTCAGGGTCGTGACCCCGGCGGCGGGGGCGGCGGCGATCAGTTCGTCGACCAGGGCGTCCTCGGAGCGGCGCATCAGGGCCTTGCCGACGGCCGCGGCGGCCAGCAACTCCTCGGGATAAATCGTACCCGAATGAGGTGAGGCGAAGATCAAGGGCGTGGCGGCCGCGCCTCTTGCCGGACGGCAGATCCTGAACGGCGCCGACGCCGGCTCCCCCGACAGGTCTCCGGCCTGGCCCGTGGCCGGGGTTCGCGCCGGATCGGTCAAGGTCATGCCTCTATTTCGTCCGCACCCGGCGCTGGGTCAAAGCCTTTCGCCAGGATCGGTGAATTCGCCGGCAAGGCGAGGTTCACCCGGCCTTTACGTCTCTCGGGCTAGGGTTAAGCAACACAGTTTCTGGCGAGGTCCCAAGGTCCCAATGCCCCGCATCCTGCTGGCCGAAGACGACGATTCCCTGCGCAACTTCCTGTCCAGGGCTCTTGAGCGCGCCGGATACGATGTGCGCGCCTGCGCCGATGGCGAGGAAGCGGCCGGCTGCCTGGACGAGGACTGGGACCTTCTGCTGACCGATATCGTCATGCCGGGCATGGACGGGATCGAGGTCGCCCGGCATGCGGCGGCGCGTCACCCCGGCCTGCGGATCATGTTCATCACCGGTTTCGCCGCCGTCGCGCTTTCGGCCGGCGAGCGCGCCCCTGCCGGGTCCAAGGTGCTTTCCAAGCCCATCCATCTGCGGGAAATCGTCACCGAGGTGGACCGGATGATGGCCGCCGCCTGAGTCCCGTGCAGAAGGCCGGTTGCGTCCGGCTCAAAGCCTTTGTATAGACCCCGCCTTCCTGCCGGTACGGACGTGTAGCTCAGCGGGAGAGCACCTCGTTGACATCGAGGGGGTCACAGGTTCAATCCCTGTCACGTCCACCATCCCCACAAATTTGATGACACCGGCCGGGCTTCCTTCGTGAAGAGTCCGGCTTCGCGACAGTCAGTCCCTGTCGTCGGTTCAACCATTCCAACATCGCTTCGAAAGCAACCTCCGTTCAAGTTGAATGAGCTCAGGTTGCGCTATGATTTCGCGTGGGAGACCGACGACCCCACGCGAATCGATCTCCGTTCACTCAAGGGTTTTGCTCGCGCCGTAGGCGTTCTTCTTGCAAAATCTCATCTTTCACGAGAAAAGGGGGCCGAAATTGTCGAAACCCCCCACAAAATGGGGTCAAATTCTGCGGCCAAAAGCCGCCGTCTCTTGCATCCAAGGCGGCATTGGTTGAAAAGCGCGAGGCGAGGTTGTGTGTAATGCAACCTCTATCGACCTATCGACTTGTCCGCGTATCCAGAGGGACTGGTTAACATCGGAGATTTCAATTTGCCCCGTCCTCAGCATTCCGCGCCCGACCCCATCGATATCGCAGTTGGCGCCCGGATGCGCATGCGCCGCAAGACGCTTGGCCTGACCCAGACCGCTCTGGCTGAAGCGTTGGGCATTACCTTTCAGCAGGTGCAGAAGTACGAGCGCGGCGCCAATCGCGTGTCCGCCTCCATGCTCGTGCGCGCCGCCAAGCGCCTTGATTGCCCGGTGGCCTTCCTGGTTGGCGAGGAGCCTGGCGGTTTCCCGACCGACGAAACCCTGCTGACAATGCTGGCCTTCCCCGGGGCCATCGACCTGCTGCACGCCTACACGGCGATCGAGGACGCCCAGTCCCGCACCGCGGTGGTCTCGGTCGCTCGGGCCCTGTCCGGCGGCGACAACAAACGCACGGCCGCCTGACGGACACCGTCGCCGGCTGTCCTGAACGGCCGCTATACCCATTTTCGGGAATAAGCGTTTCGGACCCCTGTTCCGCAACGCTTTTTTCGTAACTCGCCCGGATACTCACCTGCATATCCTCGGTTGCAAGGGGTGGGGTGTGTTCAAAGTTCTCTCGGTGCTCGTGCATGAGCACGATTTTCGGCTGTCGATGCTGGCGGTAGTTGTCTGCCTCTGCGCCAGCCTGACGGCGTTCAGACTCTACTCCCGGATGACGGGGGCCCGGGGACTGGTTCGCGGCGCCTGGCTCCTGCTCACCTCCCTGGTCGCCGGTTCAGGGGTCTGGGCGGCCCACTTCCTGGCCATGCTGGCCTATACGCCCGGCCTGAACACAGGATTTTCCTCAACCGGAACAATCGCTTCCCTGATGGTGGCGGTCGCCTTCATGGGCGGCGGCTTCTATGCCTCGATCCTTGTCGATGACGAGCGGTCCAACCAGATCGCCGGCGGTCTGCTGATCGGCATCGGCATCAGCGCCATGCACTACACCGGCATGTCGGCCTTCGTCACCGAGGGGCGCATTGAATGGGAGCCGGCCATCATCGCCGCCTCGGTGATCCTCGGGATCGCCGGCGCGACCGGATCGCTGATGCTGGTCGGCCGTGGCCGCAGGCTGTGGCAGCAGGCCTCGGCGGGCGTGATCTTCGCCCTCGGCGTCTCGGCCATGCACTACACCGGCATGGGCGCGATCACCATTGTTCCGGACGCCAGCGTCGTCGTCCCGGCCAAGCTGATGAGCGTCGGGGTGATGACCTTTGCGGTGGCCTCCATCACCGGACTGATCATCCTCGGCGGCCTGGGCGCCATGCTGATCGAAAGCCAGACCACCCGTTCGGCCCTCGAGCGCATCCGCACCCTCGCCAACGCCGCCTACGAAGGCATCGTGGTGATCCAGAACGGCAAGATCAACGACGCCAATTCCGCCTTCTGCGAGCTGGCGGGGGCGCCTCTGGCCGACCTGGTCGGCAGGCCGCTGCTGTCCGGAATTCTCACCTTTGATGACGAGCTTCAGGCTGCTGACGAGCGCCGTGAGGCGCATCTGCAGCCGGTGGGCGAGGCGACCTCCATTCCGGTGGAGGTCTTCTCCCGCCTGATGGACGACGGCGCACGGGTCGAGACCTCGGGCCTCACGGTGCTGGCCATCCGCGACCTGCGCGAGCGCCGCTCGGCCGAGGAAAAGATCCGCTATCTCGCCGAGCACGACGGCCTGACCGGCCTTCCCAATCGCCATGCCCTGCAACGCCGCCTCGCCGCTGCGCTGGACCGGGTCGAGGCCTCGGGCGAAAGCCTGTCGGTCGTCTGCATCGACCTCGACCACTTCAAGGAAGCCAACGATCTTCACGGCCACGTGGCCGGCGACCAGGTGCTGGTCGAGGCCGCCCGCCGGCTGCAGGCGACGATCTCCGGTCCTAGCTTCGCGGCCCGTCTTGGCGGCGACGAGTTCGTGGTCGTCCAGATCACCGATCAGGACCAGCCGGGCGCCGCCGCCGAACTGGCCGGCCAGCTGCTGGAAACCCTGAACAGCGCCACCGTCTTCGAGGGCCAGGACCTGGCCATGGGCGCCAGCCTCGGCGTCTCCCTCTACCCTGACGACGGCCGCACCGCCGAGGCGCTGCTGACCAACGCCGACATGGCCCTGTACCGCGCCAAGGACAGCGGCCGCGGCGCCTATCGCTTCTTCAAGCGCGAAATGGATGAGAGCATCCGCGAGCGCCGCAGCCTTGCGCGCGAACTACGCCAGGCGATCGCCGACGAAGACCTGATCGTCCACTATCAGCCCCTGGCCCGCGCCAGCGATGGCGAGGTCTGCGGCTTCGAGGCGCTGGTTCGCTGGAAACACGCGGTTCGCGGCATGATCCCGCCGCTCGACTTCATCCCCGTCGCCGAGGAGAGCGGCCTGATCGCGCCGCTCGGCGAGTGGGTCCTGCGCCGCGCCTGCGCCGACGCGGCCGCCTGGGACAAGCCGCTTCGCATCGCGGTCAATCTCTCGCCGCTGCAGCTGAACAACCCGGCCCTGCCGACCCTGGTCCACGAGGTGTTGATCCAGACCGGTCTGTCGCCGTCCCGCCTGGAGCTGGAGATCACCGAAAGCGCCCTGTTCAAGGACTACCAGCGGGCCCTCGACAACCTGCGTCGCCTCAAGGCCCTCGGCGTGCGGATCGCCATGGACGACTTCGGCACCGGCTTCTCGTCCCTGTCGACGCTTCAGTCCTTCCCCTTCGACAAGATCAAGGTCGACAAGAGCTTCGTCGAGAACATCCATCGCGACGAGCGGGCCACCGTCATCGTCCGCGCGGTCCTGGGCCTTGGCCGCAGCCTGAACATCCCGGTGGTCGCCGAAGGCGTCGAGACCGACGAGCAACGTGAATTCCTGCGCGGCGAGCACTGCGCCGAGCTGCAGGGCTACGCCATCGGCCGCCCGGCCCCGGCCGAAACCCTTGGCGTCTGGACGGCGGGCGAGCCTCCTGTCGAGGTCAAGGTCCGCGCCCGAACCGCCTCCAAGTCCGCCGAGTCCAAGACCCCGGCCCGGCGAACGCGGGCGGCCTGAGGGTCAAACCCGCGCCGAAATACCGGGCCAGAGTCCTTGTCAGTCGCGCGCCTTGATCCGATTGCTGGTTCCCACCAATCGGAACGCGCCCTAGCGGCGCTTCAATCCGCCCAGCACGCCGCGCAGCAGTTCACGGCCCAGCTGGCTGCCGACGGTGCGCAGCATCGATTTGGCGAAGGCCTCCCCCATGCTCTGGCGGCTGGAGGCGCGTGATCTCGGGGCGGAGCGGGACGGGGCGCGGGTCGTCCGGGCGGCTTCCCGTTCCCGCTGTGCCTGCTGCTTCTCCCAGGCCTTTTCCTCCGCCTCGCGCTTTTTGAGGATTTCCGCCTCGGCGGCGGCGGCCTCGGCCTGACGCTGCGCGGTCTCGGCCCGGCCCTTCAACATCTCGAAGGCCGACTCCCGATCCTGGACCACGTCATAGAGCCCCCTGACCGGACTGCCGGCCATGATCGTCGAGCGCTCGGCGGGGGTGGCGGGGCCCAGCCGCGAGGCCGGCGGGCGGATCAGGGTCCGGGCGGTGATCGTCGGGGCGCCCTTTTCGTCCAGCACCGACACCAGGGCCTCGCCGACGCCCAGGTTCTGGATCGCCTCGGCGGTGTCGAACGCCGGGTTGGGCCGGAAGGAGGCGGCGGCGGCGCGCAGGCCCTTCTGTTCGGCCGGGGTGTAGGCCCGCAGGGCGTGCTGGAAGCGGTTGCCCAGCTGGGCCAGCACCGTCTCGGGAATGTCGGCCGGGTTCTGGGTGACGAAATAGACGCCGACCCCCTTCGACCGGATCAGGCGCACCACCTGCTCGACCTTTTCCAGCAGGGCGCGCGGCGCGTCGCGGAACAGCAGGTGCGCCTCGTCGAAGAAGAACACCATGCGCGGCTTATCGGGATCGCCGATCTCCGGCATCTCCTCGAACAGTTCGGACAGCAGCCACAGCAGGAAGGTCGCATAGAGGCGCGGGCTGCGGATCAGCTTGTCCGCGGCCAGAATGGAGACGATCCCGCGCCCGGACCCGTCCACCCGCATCAGGTCGCTGAGCCGCAGCGCCGGCTCGCCGAACAGGTGGGTGATCCCCTGGGTCTCCAGGGTCAGCAGGCCGCGCTGGATGGTGCCGATCGTCGCCGCCGAGACGTTGCCGTACTTGAGATCGATCTCCTTCTCGTTCTCGCCGACGTATTTCAGCGCCGCCTGCAGATCCTTCAGGTCCAGCAGCAGCAGGCCCTCGTCGTCCGCCATCTTGAAGACGATGTTGAGCACCCCCTCCTGCACATCGTTCAGCTCCAGCATCCGCGACAGCAGCAGCGGACCCATCTCCGACACCGTCGAGCGCACCGGATGGCCCTGCTCTCCGAACAGGTCCCAGAACACCGTCGGCGGGGCGTCCGGCCGCAGCTCCAGGTCCATCTTCGCCGCCCGGGCCAGCATCTTCTCATTGGGGCTGCCCGGCTCGCAGATGCCGGACAGATCGCCCTTCACGTCGGCGGCGAATACCGGGACCCCGGCGTCGGAAAAGCCCTGCGCCAGGATCTGCAGGGTGACGGTCTTGCCGGTGCCGGTCGCGCCGGCCACCAGGCCGTGACGATTGGCCCGGTCCAGCCTCAGGGTCTGGGGCTCCTCCGCCTTGCCGATGAACAGGGCGCCGTCCTGCGTCTGGACCATGGATGCCTCTCCCGGGATGGTGTCTGGCCAAGGCTTAGCGCGTGGCGGCGCCCTCTGCCAGCCGTCACGGCGGCCAATCGGCCTGTCCGGCGACCGGTTGATTGTTGACGCGGCGGTCGGCTGATCTGACAGTCCTGCGATCAGCAGTTCCGGAGCCTTCATGGCCGCTCAGCCCACGACCGACGGCGTCTCCCGAAACGCCCTGGTGATCCTCGCCGTGATCGCCTGCGGGGCCGCGCTGTGGCTGCTGCGCGAGGTGCTGACCCAGCTGGCCCTGGCGGTGTTCCTGGCGGTGATCATCGACGGCTTCTCCCGGGCGCTGAGCGAGCGCTGGCCGCGGCTGCCAAAGCCGGTGGCCCTGCCGACGGCCATCATCCTGACCATTCTGGTCCTGATCGGCATCGTCATCGTCATCGCCGACCAGGGCGTCGCCTTCGCCAATCAGCTGACCGGCTATGCGCCGAAGCTGGAGGCGCTGCTGGCCCAGGGCGCCGCCGCCATCGGGGTCGAGGCGGTCAGTCTGTCGGAGCTGATCCGGCGGGCCAATCCGGGCCAGTTCGCCGGCGCCGTGGCCCAGAGCGCCCAGGGCGTTCTGTCCGACACCTTCTTCGTCCTGATCTATCTGGCCTTCATCATCGCCTCGCAGCGCGGGTTCCGCCGCAAGGTGGTGGCCATGTTCCCGCACAATCATCACCGTGATGAGGCCGTGCAGAGCTTCCGCCGCATCCGCGACGGGGTGGAACAGTATCTGTGGGTGCAGACGGTGACGGGGCTGATGATCGGCGCCGGCTCGCTGCTGGTCATGCTGCTGCTGGGGCTCGACAACGCCCTGTTCTGGGCCTTCCTGATCTTTCTGGCCTCCTACATTCCGATCATCGGCGGCTTCATCGGCATCGCCTTTCCCCCGCTGTTCGCCCTGGTGCAGTTTCCCGGCTGGTGGCAGGCGCTGGTGCTTCTGCTCGTGCTGTGGGTGATCCAGTTCATCGTCGGCAATGTTGTGCAGCCGAAGATGCAGGGCGACAGCCTCAATATCGATCCGGTGGTGGTGCTGCTGGCCCTCGGGTTCTGGGGCCTGGTCTGGGGCATGCCGGGCATGTTCCTGTCCACGCCGCTTACCGTCATGGCGATGATCATCCTCGCCCAGTTCAAGGGATCGCACTGGATCGCCGTGCTGCTTTCGGCCGACGGCGATCCCGCTGGAGACCATGGTCGCAGCTCGCCGGCCCACGCCGCCGCGGTCCAGGAAAAGGCGACTGAAAAGACAGACCCGCCGGCCTCTTGAACCGGCCGCCCGGCCCCCCATCTACAGTCTTGTCCGGGGCCCCCTCCCCCCTGTTCCCCGGACATTCGGAGCGCCCAATTCTCCCCCCGAAGACGGCGAAACTCCCCGACGTCCCGCTCCCCCGCGGGACCCGCGCCGCCGGATCCCCCCTCCGGCGGCGCTCTCGTATCCGGAGCCTGACGAGGTCAGTCGCCCAGGGCATGACCTTCACAAGCAAATGTCGTCGCCGGTAAGCCTCACGCGGGGTTATGGAGCGCGGCCATGGGCGTTACAGTCGTCCGCAAGAAATTCCGCTGACCAAGTCGATTCTGCGCGAAAGCGCCCGAAAATCCGGTTAGATCGACCGGCCAGAGCGGCAAAACGAAGAAAATTTCAGGGAAATCCCCATGAGCGGCGCGAAAAGCGACCTTTCGGTTCAAGGCACGAGCCGGCGTCTGGCAGACGCCTTCGCCGCCAGCCTGGGGCGCAAGACCCCGCCGGGCCCCGAAGAAGTCGCCTTTCTGGACCAGCTGTCCGCCGATCTTCAGGCCGAGGAGCTGCCGCCGGTGTCGGACGCGGTGCTGGGGGCGATGTTCGCCGACTTCTGGCAGTTCGCCGCCTCGGCGAGCGATCGTGATCCGGCCATCCGCCTGCACCGCTGGACCGACCCTGACGGCCAGGACCTGGGCCGCGATCTTCTGGAAATCGTCCAGGACGACCGTCCCTTCCTGGTCGACAGCATCATGGGCCAGATCACCGAGTCCGGCCTGACCGTCAGGGCGATGTTCCATCCGGTCGTCGAGGTCGGCGGCAAGGCCCGCTCCCTGATCCAGGTGCAGCTCGACCCGGTCGGCGAGGACCGGGTTCAGGGTCTGATCGACGCGGTCGCCGAGAGCCTGTCCGACGTCGTCGCGGCGGTCGACGACTTCGCCGCCATGAAGGACCTGATGCGGCGAACCATCGACGAGTTCGAGGCGACGCCGCTGGCCGGCGCCGATCCGGACGAGCGCGCCGAACAGCTGACCTTCCTGCGCTGGCTGGAAGGCGAGCACTTCGTCTTCCTGGGCAGCCGCGTCTACGAATATCCCCGCACCGACGACGGCGGTTACGCCGCCCAGGCCCCGCTGCACCAGCCGGAGGACAATCTCGGCGTCCTGCGCGACCAGTCCCGCGCGGTTCTGCGCCGGGCCAACGAGCCGGCGGTGCTGTCGACCCAGGTGCGCCGCCATCTGGAGTCCGGCCCCGCCCTGACGGTGGCCAAGTCCAACCTGCGCTCCCGCGTCCACCGCCGGGCCTACATGGATTACGTCGGGGTCAAGCGCTACGGCGCCGACGGCCTGCCCTCCGGCGAGGTCCGTTTCGTCGGCCTGTTCACCGCCGAGGCCTATGAGACCCCGGCCCATGAGGCGCCGCTGATCCGTCGCAAGGTGCGGCTGGCCCTGGCGGCGGCCAAGGTGCTGCCGGGCGGTCACAGCGAAAAGCGTCTGCGCAACATCATCGAGACCTATCCCCGGGACGAACTGTTCCAGATGGGCGAGGATGAGCTGCTGACCCAGGCCACGGGCATCCTGCACCTATACGACCGGCCGCGGCTGAAGCTGTTCGCGCGCAAGGACCCCTTCGACCGCTTCTTCTCGGTGCTGCTGTTTGTGCCGCGCGACCGCTATGACAGCGGCCTGCGCGAGCGGGCGGGCCGGCTGATCGCCGACGCCTACCGCGGCCGGGTCTCGGCCTACTATCCCAGCTTCTCGGACTCGCCCTTGGCGCGGGTCCACTACATCATCGGGGTCACGCCCGGCGATCACGCCGATCCCGATCTGGCGGCGCTTGAGGCGGATGTGGCCGAGGCTGCCCGCACCTGGGGCGACCGCTTCGAGGCCGCCGTCCGCGCCTCGGGCCTGCCGACCACCCCGGCGCTGCACCGCTGGGCCGAGGCGTTCAGCGGCGGCTACCGCGACTTCTACCCGGCCGAGGAAGCGCTCGCCGATCTGGGCGAGGTCGACGCCATGGGACCGGAGGACGATTTCCGGGTCCGCGCCTTCCGCAAGGTCGGCGACAACGCCATGCGCTTCCGCTTCAAGCTCTATCGCCGCGGCGAGCATGTGCCGCTGGCCGATGTGACGCCGATCCTCGAGCATATGGGCCTGCGCGCCCTGATCGAGGACGCCTTCGAACTGACCCCGGTCGGGTCGGATGGGACGGAGACGGTCTGGGTTCACGAGTTCCTGCTTGAGGACCGCGCCGGCGAGCATCTGGTGTTCGCCGACATCAAGGCCGCTTTCGAGGCGCTGTTCACCGCCGTCTGGCTGGGCCAGACCGAGAGCGACGGGTTCAACCGCCTGGTGCTGGAGCTGGGCGTCTCCTGGCGCGAGGCGGCACTGGTGCGAGCCCTGGCCCGCTATCGCCTGCAATCGGGGCTGGATCCCAGCCAGTCGGTTCAGGAGCAGGCCCTGGCCGACAACCCCGGCGTCGCCCGGCTGATCCTCGACCTGTTCCGGGTCAAGTTCGACACCGCCATCGCCGTCGACAACGCCGCCCGCCTGTCCCAGGCCGAGGCGGTGATGGGCCAGATCGTCGAGGCCCTGCAGGCGGTGGAAAGCCTCGACGCCGACCGCGCCCTTCGCCGGCTGGCGCTGCTGGTCATGGCCATCAAGCGCACCAACTTCTACCAGCTGGACGAAGCGGGGGACCACAAGCCCTACATCAGCTTCAAGATCGCCAGCCGCGAACTGGACGACCTGCCCGATCCCAAGCCCTATCGCGAGATCTTCGTCTGGTCGCCCCAGGTCGAGGGCGTGCACCTGCGGTTCGGCCCGGTGGCCCGGGGCGGTCTGCGCTGGTCGGACCGCCGCGACGACTTCCGCACCGAGGTGCTGGGTCTGGTCAAGGCGCAGCAGGTCAAGAACGCGGTGATCGTTCCGGTCGGCTCCAAGGGCGGCTTCTATCCCAAGCAGCTGCCCCGGGGCGGCGCCCCCGATCAGGTCCGGGCCGCCGGCGTGGCCGCCTACACCACCTTCCTGTCCGGGTTGCTGGACATCACCGACAACATCAACGCCGACAATGAGGTGATCCGTCCCGCCGGGGTGATCGTCCATGAGGGAGACGACCCCTATCTGGTCGTCGCCGCCGACAAGGGCACGGCGACCTTCAGCGATATCGCCAACGGCATCGCCGAATCCTACGGCTTCTGGCTGGGCGACGCCTTCGCCTCCGGGGGCTCGGCCGGCTACGACCACAAGGTCATGGGCATCACCGCCCGCGGCGCCTGGGAAGCGGTCAAGCGCCACTTCCGCGAGCTGGGCAAGGATATCCAGAAGGAACCCTTCACCGTCGTCGGCGTCGGCGACATGTCGGGCGACGTGTTCGGCAACGGCATGCTGCTGTCCCGGCACACCCGACTGATCGCCGCCTTCGATCACCGTCACATCTTCATCGATCCCGATCCGGATCCGAAGACCAGCTACGCGGAGCGCGAGCGGATGTTCGCCCTGCCGCGGTCCTCCTGGGACGACTACGACCGCGCCGCGATCAGCAAGGGCGGCGGGGTCTTCGCCCGGTCGCTGAAGAGCATCCCGCTGACGCCCGAGATCAAGGCCGCCCTCGACATCAAGGCCGACAAGCTCAGCCCCGCCGAGCTGATGACCGCCATCCTCAAGTCCCGGGCCGAACTGCTCTACCTCGGCGGCATCGGCACCTATGTGAAGGCCGGGCGCGAGAGCCAGCATGACGCCGGCGACAAGGCCAATGACGCCATCCGCATCGACGGCGCCGACCTGCGGGTCAAGGTGGTGGGCGAGGGGGCCAACCTGGGGCTGACCCAGGCCGGCCGTATCGAGTTCGCCCGGAACGGCGGCCGCATCAACACCGACGCCATCGACAACTCCGCGGGGGTCGACAGCTCCGACCACGAGGTCAACATCAAGATCCTCACCGGCATGGTCGAGCGGGCCGGCAATCTGACCCGGCCGGAGCGCAACAAGCTGCTGGTCTCGATGACCGACGATGTCGCCGAGCATGTGCTGGCCCACAACTACGACCAGACGCTCGCCCTGTCCCTGCTGCAGCAGGATGCGGTCGGCGAGATCGACAACCACGCCCGCTTCATGGCCGAGCTCGAGGCCGACGGAAAACTCGACCGCAGGGTCGAGGGGCTGCCCGAGCCCTTGGCGCTGCAGGACATGGCCAAGGCCGGCCAGGGCCTGACCCGGCCGGAGCTGGCGGTGCTGCTGGCCTACGGCAAGCTCGACCTGTTCAGCGACATGGTCGCCGGCAAGGGACCGGATGATCCGGCCTTCCACGCCACCCTGGAGGGCTATTTCCCCGCCGGCCTGCGCAAGTACGACGACGAGATGAGCCGCCACCGGCTGCGGCGGGAGATCATCGCCACGGTGCTATCCAACCAGATCGTCAATCGCTGCGGCCCCACCTTCGCCAGCCGGCTGAAGGCTTCGGCCGGGGCCGACGACGCGGCCCTGGTGGTCGGCTTCGAGGCCGGGCGTCAGGTCCTGGGCGTCGACGCCCTGTGGGACCAGGTCGCCGCGCTCGACGGCAAGGCCCCGGCGCAGGGTCAGCTGGCTCTGTTCCGCGCCATCGCCCACCTGATCCGCAGCCAGACCTACTGGATGGCGCGCCGCGCCAAGACCGGGGAGGGGGTCCAGGCTCTCGTCGACCGCTACCGGCCGGCGGTGCAGGAACTGGCGGCGGTGACGCCGGCCATCCTCTCGCCGTTCGAACAGAAGGCGGTGGCCCGTCGGGCCAAGGCCTTCCTCGCCGACGGCGCCCCCGAGGCCCTGGCCCAGGCCGTGGCCTCGCTGCAGCCCCTGACCACCTCGGCTGACCTGATCGACGTCGCCGCCTCCATGGGCTGGCCGGCGGCGGCGGCGGCGCGGCTCTATCACCAGGTCGGCGCGGCCTTCAACTTCGACAAGCTCAGGGCCGCGGCGGGCGAGAAACGTGGCGGGGATCACTATGAGCGGATGGCCGTCCGCCGCCTGATCGAGGACATGCTGGGCGAACAGACCGCCGTCACCCGGGCGGTGATGACCTTCGCCGCCAACGCCCAGGCCGGGGATACGCCCGAACAGGCCCGCCAGACGGTCAACAGCTGGGCTTCCATCCATTCCGGCCCCGGCCGGGCGGTGCGCCGCACGGTGGAGGAAATCGAAGGCGCCGGCGGCGGCTGGACCTTCGCCAAGCTGACCATCGCCAACGCCGCCCTGCGCGAGCTGGCCGAGTCGGCGGGGGGCGGCCGGGGCTGACCCGCCCGCTGTCGGGCGGTCAGGGAATCCGGGCGACGCCCTCGCGACGGGAGTCGGCCCCGCCTTCCAGCCGGCCGCCGTCGCGCACGATCACGCCGTGCAGGCCGGAATTCTCTCCGCCGGACGAGCGCAGGGTCAGGCCGCGCGCGGCCAGGGCCTGGACCATCGTCGGGCCGAAGCGATCGGCCTCGCCGACCACCGTCCCGCCCCGGGCAATCAGGTTGGGCAGATCGACCGCCTGCTGCATGCTCAGGTTCCAGTCCAGCACCCCGACCAGGGCCTTGAGATTGTAGGACAGGATCGACGAGCCGCCGGGGCTGCCCAGGGCCGCCACGAAGCGTCCCTGACGGTCCAGCACGATGACCGGCGACATCGATGAGCGCGGACGCTTGCCCGCCGCCACGGCATTAGCCGCCGGGGCGCCGTCGGGGTCCAGCGGGCTGAAGTTGAAGTCGGTCAGCTGGTTGTTGAGGAAGAAGCCGGCGGCCATCCGGCCGGAGCCGAAGATGCTCTCGACCGTGGTGGTCATCGACACCACGTTTCCTTCCGCATCGACGATGACCATGTGGCTGGTGCCGCCCGGCTCGACGGTGGAATCGGGGGAGCGGGGCTCGGCGCCCGGCGGCAGGCCCGCCTCGGGTTCGGGACCCATCCGGTTGCCGATCAGCTTTGAGCGGCCGGCGACATAGCCGGGGTTGAGCAGGCCCTGGACCGGCACCGAGACGAAGGCCGGATCGCCGACATAGCGGTCCCGGTCGGCGTACATCAGCCGTTCGGCCTGGGCCAGCTGGATCCAGGCCACCGGGTCGTGCGGGCTGCGGCTGGCGATGTCGGTCCGCTCAAGCAGGGCCAGGGCCTGGAGCAGCGAGACGCCGCTGGAGGCCGGCTGGGCGGTGCAGACGACATAGACGCGATAGGGGGCGCAGAGGGCGGGTTTGCGCAGCGGCCGATAGCCGGCCAGATCGGCCATGCTCAGGGTCCCGGGGCGGGGCGCCTCGCCGATGCGGTTGACGATGGCCTGGGCGATCTCGCCCTTCAGCAGGCCGTCCGGTCCCTGGGCGGCGATGGTCCGCAGGCTGGCGGCGTAGGCCGGGTTCTTCAGGGTGTCGCCGGCGACGTAGCGGCTGCCGTCGGGCTTGGTGAAATAGCGCACCGCGTCGGGGGCCTTGGCCTGGGGGAAGGGCGAGGCGATCATCCCCGCCAGCCGCGGGCTGACCGTGAAGCCTTCATCGGCCAGCATCTCGGCGTCGCCGAACAGCTCGTTCCACGGCAGTCGGCCGTGGTCCTTCTGGGCCATGGCCAGCATGGCGATGGCCCCGGGCGCGCCCGTGGACCGGCCGCTGAGGATGGCCTGGACAAAGTCCATCGGCTTGCCGTCGTCGCCGAGGAACATGCCGGGGTCGGCGCCGGCGGGGGCGGTCTCGCGCCCGTCATAGGTGGTCACCTTGTGGGTCTTGGCGTCGTAGAAAACCATGAAGGCCCCGCCGCCGAGGCCGCTGGACTGCGGTTCGACCAGGCCCAGGACCGCCTGCACAGCCACCGCCGCGTCCACCGCGCTGCCGCCGCGCCTCAGCACCGCCAGACCGGCGTCCACGGCCAGGGGATTGGCCGCGGCGATCATCGCCGTCTGCGGCGGCGTGAACTCCACGGGCGGCGGCGTCGTGGCGCAGCCGGACAGGATCAGGGACAGGGCCGTCAGGCCGGCAAGCAGCGAACGCATGGGCACTCCGTCTGGAACTCCCTGACAGCGTCGCCGGCCGGGTGCGGTTCCACAGAAAGAAAACGCGGGACGGCGGGACTTTCCGGTAATCCCGCCTCCCGCCGTTAGGCCCACCATAGCGGCCGCCGCATGGACAACAACGCCTGTGCTGGCGAATAAAGGCCAGGACCGGCCGCATCCCTCGCCGGCGAGGAGCTCCGCTGCATGACCGCCATCCCCCGTCCCGGCCGCCGCAACAGCCTGGTCGACGTTCCCGGCCTTCGGGTCGGTCAGGCCGTGGACCCCGCGGTTCGCACCGGGGTGACCGTCATCCTGCCCGACGAGCGCAGCGTCTGCGCCGTGGATGTGCGCGGCGGAGGGCCCGGCACGCGGGAGACCGACGCCCTCGACCCGGAGAACCTGATCGGCGCCACCGTCGACGCCGTGGTCCTGTCCGGCGGCTCGATGTACGGCCTGGGGGCGGCCGACGGGGTGGCCGCCTGGCTTGGCGCGCGGGGTCGCGGCTTCGCCGTCTCCAGCCGGCCGGGCGTGCCGACGGCGCCGATCGTTCCCGCCGCCATCCTGTTCGACCTGGCCAACGGCGGCGACAAGGCCTGGGGCGTCGATCCGCCCTATCGCCGGCTGGGCATGGAGGCGGCGGAGGCCGCCCTGGGGCCCGCCGGTCTCGAGATCGACCTGGGCACGGCGGGCGCCGGATACGGGGCCATGGCCGGTCTGTGGAAGGGCGGAACCGGCAGCGCCTCGGTCGCCACCCCCGACGGCCTGATCGTCGGGGCCATCGCGGCGGTCAATTCCATCGGCTCGGTCACCGCCGGCGACGACCGCACCTTCTGGGCCTCTCCCTATGAGCTGGACGGCGAATTCGGCGGCCTCGGCCCCGCCGGCCTGACCACCACGCCGGACCACTGGAACATGGCCAAGGCCAATCCCGCCCCGCGCCAGAACACCACCATCGCCTGCGTGGCGGTCAACGTCGCCCTCGATCCGGGCCAGTGCAAGCGGGTCGCCATCATGGCCCAGGACGGCCTGGCCCGCGCCATACGCCCGGCTCACGCGCCGCAGGACGGCGACATCGTCTTCGCCATCTCCACGGCCAGCCGTCCGCTGGGCCAGCCCCCGGCGGCGGAGATTGCCCGCATCGGCGCCCTGGCCGCCGACACCCTGGCGCGGGCCATCGCCCGGGGGGTTTTCGAGGCCTCGCCCTGGCCCGGAACCGACGTCCGCTGCTGGCGAAACGGCTGACAAAAAAAGCCGCGCGACACCGCTTGCCTTTCCCGCCGCCCGCGACTAGGTTCCGCGCCCTCGCCGGACCCTTCTTCGGGCCCCGGTGAAGTGCGCGCCCGTAGCTCAGCTGGATAGAGCATCAGACTACGAATCTGAGGGTCGGACGTTCGAATCGTTCCGGGCGCGCCATTTTCTCTCCTGACATCACCTTGCAGCCGCCCCTTGCGCGGGCCGTGGCATGCGGCAGGATGGCGGCATGTCGGACGCAGCTCTCCTCGCTGATCTCGCCGCCGGCCTTTCCCGGCGGGTTGCGCCCGGCCAGGTGCTGGTGGTCGGGCTGACCGGGTCGGTGGCGGTGGGCAAGAGCACGCTGGGCGCGGCCCTGGTCGAACAGCTTTCCGCCCGTCACCGCGTCGAGGCCCTTTCGACCGACGGCTTTATCCTGCCCAATGCACGCCTGGCCGAACTGGGCCTCAGCCTGCGCAAGGGCTATCCGGAGTCCTACGACGCCGGGCGGCTGGCGTCGGCCATCGGCCAGGCCCGCCTCGGACCGACGGTGTTTCCCGGCTACAACCACATGACCTACGACGCCGATCCGGCGCGGGACCGGCTGGTCGAACAGCCGGACATCCTGTTGCTGGAGGGGCTGGGTTTTGCGCCGCCGCAGGGGGACGCCGCCGCCCGGGCGCTGGATCTCCTGATCTATCTCGACGCCGATGAGGCCGATCTCGAGGCCTGGTTCCTGCGGCGCTTCCTCGGCTTCTGGCGCGACGCCGAGCATGATCCGACCTCCTTCTACGCCCAGTTCCGCGGCATGACCGAGCCGGAGGCCGTCACCTTCGCGCGGGGCGTCTGGGCCGGGATCAACCTGCCCAACCTGCGGGAGCATATCGTCCAGGTCCGCGACCGCGCCGACATCGTCCTGCGCAAGGCGGGGGACCATCGGCTGAGCCTGGTCCGGTAGCGGCCTGTCGAAGCGGGGCTCCATTGTAGCGCGCCCGTCCGACCCACAATACAGGCGGCGCCTTCCGGATTCGGCGGCGGGCCGGGGCAAACCCTTTGCGCCGTGGGCTTTTGCGTGGACCGGGGCCTTGCGATCGTAGCCCGGAGCGTAGGTCGGGGCGTGGGCCGAGGCGCGGGGTTTGTAGGGCGGTTCGAGGGCGGGCGGACTACGGTCGCCTTTTGAGGCTCACCCGCGCTTCCGGGCGCCGGCGCGCCGGCGCGCCGCGGCCGGGATGACGGCGATGGGCGAGGGTGTGAGAAGAACATCTTGCGGAACGGCGATGGCTGACCTATTTGCGCAGCGCTATCGCGTTTCCCACCGGATGAACATGATCTCTGGTCTGACCCACGCCCGCACCCTGACCGCCCGGACCGCCAAGTCCGTGGCGATCCGCGCGCGCGTCATGACCATTATGATGTCCATTACCAAAACCCCCTCGCCAGGGACGGGAGACGCGCGAGCGACCTGACGGTCGCCCCCGCCGACGGATCGCAAGATCGCAGCCCCGCTCCCTTCCAGGCAGCGGGGTTTTTTGTTGCGCGCCGTCGGTCCTTCACCCCTCCACCCAAAGGACCCAACGATGACCCTGACCCCTCCTCCCGACCCGGCCCGCGCCGGAACCGAACCCCCGGCCGGCCTCGCCGCCCGCCGCTTCACCCAGGCCCTGGCCTGGACCCGGCTGCTGGACGTGACCGCCCGCGTCGAGGCCACCCTTTCGGCCGCCGGCAGTCTGGAGGACCTCTTTGCCCTGGAGGAGGGGCTGACCCGCGCCTGGCCGTCGCGGGAAGGGCGGCGCGCGCCGGCCCGGGAGATGATGTGGGCGGGCGGATCGGCCGGCCTGGCCGCCCAGGACGTCCGGCTGGCGGCCTTCGACGAGGCGGGCCGGGTGCTGCTGCGCCGCACCTATCTGGCGGGGAGCGGCGGCCATGGATGACGACAAACCGGAGTCAGACAAATCTGAACCCGACAAACTGCACACCTTCGTCGTCGAGACCGTGGCGGCGCCGGACATCCTGATGCGGGTGCTGGCGCCGTTCGCGGTGCAGGAGGCGATGATTACCGACATCCGCATCGATCACCTGTCTCCGGGTCTGTCGATCGCCATCGAGGCGGCGGGGGTCAGCGAGGCGAGGGCGGCGTTGATCGGCCGACGGCTGGAGGCGCTGGCGGCCGTTCGGGCCGTGGGACGGGGCTGGCGAGGCCTGCCGCCGGCCTGACGATTTCCGCTATCCGTAGCTAAAAGAAACTGATTAGGTAGGCCGATGGACACCCGCGATATCCCAACCGGCCAGCCGACCCCCCTGCCGTCGCGGCCGTCCGCGACGCCGGTGTTCAATGCGGCGCCCGACGCCGTCGCCGCCCGTCACCCGCTGTTGACCGCGCCGGTGGCCGGCGCCCTGGCGCGGCTGGCGGCCCCCAACCTGCTGGGCATGAGCGCCACGACCGCCGTCTCGATCGCCGAGACCGCCTATATCGGCCGGCTCGGAGCCAGCGCCCTGGCGGCCGCGGCCCTGGTCCTCCCGATGATCATGCTGATGGGGATGATGAGCGCCGGCGCGATGGGCGGGGGCGTCTCTTCGGCCATCAGCCGGGCCCTGGGCGCCGGCGACGACGACCGGGCCAACGCCCTCGCCCGCCATGCGGCGGTCATCGGCCTGGCGATGGGCCTGGGCTTCACCCTTCTGCTGACCGGTTTCGGCGGCGCGCTGTTCCGGCTGCTGGGCGGCCGGGGCGAGACCCTGGCCCAGGCCGCTGCCTATGGCGCCATCGTCTTCACCGCCGCGACCTTCGTCTGGCTGATGAACATCTTCGCCTCGGTGCTGAGGGGCTCGGGGAACATGGCGGGTCCATCGGCGGCGATGCTGTCGATGGCGGCGCTGCAGGTGGTGCTGGGAGGAACCCTGTGCTTCGGCTGGGGCCCCGCGCCGCGGCTGGGCATCGTCGGGGTCGGGCTG
Source organism: Caulobacter sp. (assembly GCA_019636175.1). GTDB lineage: Bacteria > Pseudomonadota > Alphaproteobacteria > Caulobacterales > Caulobacteraceae > Caulobacter. Next base: position 19,129 of record JAHBYC010000036.1, read on the forward strand.
GGCCAGGCCATCGCCGCCCTGCTGGGGGCCAGCATCATGTTCGCCATGCTGCGCGCGCCCGGCGCCCGGGTCCGGCTGAAGCTGCGCGGCGCGCCCCTGCGGTGGGGTCATTTCGCCGACATCCTGAAGGTCGGCGGACCGGCCCTGCTGTCGCCGATCCAGACGGTCGGGGCGATCCTGGTGATCACCGCCATCGCCGCCCGGTTCGGGGTCGAGACCCTGGCCGGCTACGGCATCGGCTCTCGCCTGGAGTTCCTGCTGGTGCCCATCGCCTTTTCCGTCGGGGTCGCCTCCCTGCCGATGGTGGGGCTGGCTATCGGCGCCGGAGACGTGGCCAGGGCACGGCGCGTGGCCTGGACGGCGGGCGCCATGGCGGCCGCCGGTCTCGGGGCCATCGGCCTGGTGCTGGCCCTGGCGCCGCAGCTGTGGGTCAGCCTGTTCACCCAGGATCCCGGGGTTCGCGCCGCCGCCGCCCTCTATCTGCGCTTCGCCGGCCCGGCCTTCATCTTCTTCGGGCTGAGCCTGGCCCTGTACTTCGCCTCCCAGGGCGCCGGCCGCATTCTTGGCCCGCTGCTGGCGGGGACGGCGCGCCTGGCCTTCATCGCCCTCGGCGGCTGGCTGCTGATCGCCAGCAACGCCCCGTCCTGGTCCCTGTTCGCCCTGGTGGCCGGCGGCATGGTGGTGATGGGGGTGATGACGGCGGGCTTCGTGGCCCTGACCCCCTGGGGCCCGGTCAGGCCGCTTCCCGCGTCAGGGTGACGTAGAGCTCCTGCTCGATCACCCACTGGCCGGTCACCTTGCGCCAGACCGCCAGATAGTCGCCGCCCAGGGTCTGGTCGCGCCAGCGGCCGGTCCAGGCGCCGCGCTCGGCCGCCCGCAGCCCCTCCTGATCCAGGGTGATCTCGCCGCTGCGCCGTTCGTAGGTGATGAAGTCCGGATCGGCGAACTGGGCCTCGAAGGCGGCGATGATCGCCTCCGCCCCAATCAGCAGGCCGCCCTCGCCGCCGGTCAGGTGAGCATCGGGCGTCATGAAGGGGCGCAGCCGCGCGGCCTGATGGGCGGCGATGAATTTGTTGGTCATCCGGCGGCGGGCGCGAATGGCGTCTTGCGGCGTGGTCATGCCGCTGGATGGGCCGTCCATGGCCCTGAATCAAGCGAGGAGTAGGGCCGTCCTAACGCCTGGCGGCGGCGCGCAGATCGGCCAGCATCGCCGGGGTCAGGCTCCAGGGCTCGACCAGATAGCGCCAGGCCAGGCGGCCCGGCTGGGAGACCAGTCGGAACAGCCATTCCAGCCCGGCCCGGCCCATCCATCGCGGGGCGGGCGGCTGGACCCCGGCCTCATAGTCGAAGGCCGCGCCGACCGGGAAGAAGACGCCGCGACCGATGCGATGACGGTTGGCGGCGATCCAGGCCTCCTGGCGAGGCATGCCCATGCCGACCAGGATGATGTCGGGGCCGAACTCGGCGATCCGCCGCAGCACGGCGTGGTTCTCCAACCCCTCGACATTGAAGAAGCCGTGGTGCTCGGCGAGAGTCAGGGTCGGATGGCGCGCGAGGATGGCCTCCCGCGCCTTCGCCCCGACGCCGGGGGCGCCGCCGACGTGAAACACCCGCCAGCCGCATTCGGCCGCCCGGGCCCAGAAGGCCTCGCGCCAGTCGAGATAGGTCGAGCGGTGCTCGCGGCCGACGGGCTGACCCATCAGCCGGCCCCAGAGGATCATCGGCAGGGAATCGATCTGCACTAGATCGGCGTCGTCGAAGAAGGCCCGCATGGCCGCCGACTGCCGCAGCAGGGCCAGGCTGTGGGCGTTGTGATTGGCGATCACCGCCGTGCCGCCGCCGGCCACGAAGGCCTCGGTCGCCGCCAGCATGCTGTCGGGAGTCAGGGGATCGACCTCGCCGCCGAGGATGCGCAGACGGGGGCTGGGAATGACGACGGCGTGTTCCATGAACGCAGTATCACCCGCCAGCGCTTTCAACGCGGTTAGGGAGCGTGGTTAAGAGTTTCGCATTTCCGCCCGCAATGGCCGAGGGACCGGGCTCAGCCGAAGCGGATCTTCAGGCCCAGAATGACCGCCGACAGCGCCAGGCAGACGGCGTTCGACAGCACCACCGGCCAGCTCTCCGACAGGACGCCATAGGTGGTCCACAGGCAGAAGCCCGCGACGGTCAGGCTGAACATGCCAAGGGACAGGCTGGAGGCGTCCCGCTCCCGCCACATCTTGAAGATCTGCGGCGTGAAGCTGGCCATCGAGCACAGGGCCGCGGCCACGCCGACCGCATTGATCCAGAGCTTGGACATCGCCGGCCGAAACGCGCGCGCCGGGCGCCGCGTTCCGGCCTTGCGGGTTAGAACATCATCCTGCCGGCGAGGCGCAGGTTGTAGCGGTCCTCGCCGTCGGTGGTTTCGAAGTCGCCTTCGAGGGCCACATAGCTCATCGGGGTGCCGGCCTTCAGCGAGATGCCGACGATGGTGGAGCCGTCGCCGGCCTGGGTCGGGGTCAGGGTGAAGCCGCCGCCGCCGACGAAGCGGGCGGTGGTGTCGCCGATCTCGCCGGCCAGATGCTGGCGATAACCGATGCGAACCTCGGGCCGCCACCAGTTGTCCCGCCCGAAGGTGGCGCCCAGCGCCAGCTCGACCGCCGCCGACAGGCGGCTGCTGGTGCGGCTGTCGACGTCCAGGCTGAAGGCGCTGCTGTCGCCGCTTTCGCTGCGGTCGCCTTCCGACAGATACAGGTAGTCGAGGCTGAGGGTCGGCCGCGCATAGAAGCGGCCAAAGCGGGCTTCATAGCCGGCCATGACGTTGGCCGCCCCGGTCCAGCCGCCCCAGGTGGCGCTGGCCTGACGATAGGTGGCGGTGCTGGGGTCGATGAAGCGGCGCTCGCCCTCGAACCAGCCGTAGCCGGCCGAGCCGCGGGCCGCGAACAGCCAGCTGCCGGTGGACTTGCGCCAGTAGACGCCGGCTTCCAGCAGGGAGACGTTGGTCTGTTCGCCGATCTGGGCGACGTCGTCCTTCTCTTCCGCGTTCATGTAGGACAGGGTCGCGCCCAGGGCGCCGCCCTTCTCGTCCATGCTTTCATAGCCGCCGATGAAGCCGAAGGCCTTGGTTTCCGAGCCGAGGCTGGCGCCGTTGTCGCGCAGGACGCCGACGTTGATTTCCTGCACCCAGAAGCTGTCGGGTCCGTAGCGCTGGCCCATATCGGGGCGGGTCGCGGTCAGGCGGAACAGGGCCTGGCTGGAGGTGTTCAGCGCCGAGAACAGACCCTCGCCCTGGTCGGGCAGCAGCTGGTCATAGAGCTTGAGGAAGTCCTTCTTGTTGCTGACGCCCAGGAAGGAGTCGGCGATGGCCGTGTCGTCGGTGTCCAGGAGCGCGGCGTAGACGGCGTCCAGAGCGGCGCCCTGATTGTCGTTCAGGCCCATTTCCGCCGCCGTCTGACGGCGAACGTCCAGCCGCAGTTCGCCGGCCGGCACGTCGGTCGAAAGGGTCGTCCGGTAGAAGTAGGAGACGTTCTCCAGCGGAGACAGATCCAGGTCCGCCCCGACGTTGAGGGTCCCGGCCTTTACGATCAGATAGCTCTGCGGGCCGTCGATCAGGCTGTTGAGCGACAGGCCGATGGTCGCGCCGGAGGCGATGTTGGCCGTTCCGGAGACGTTGAAGCTGGTGTTGGCGTTGGCCTCGGGATCGGCGGTCACATACAGCTCGCCGGCGGCGCCGACATCGAGGCTGGTCAGGCCGATGGTCTCGGCATTGGTCGCGGTCAGGCGGCCGTTGCTGACGTTCACCGCCAGCTGGCCGTCGCTGTCGGTCAGGCCGCCGGTGGCCGTGGCCCCGCCGGAAATGTTCAGGGCGTCGGCGCCGTCGCCGAACACCATGTCGCCGGTCAGCGTGCCGTTCTTCAGGTTCAGGGTGTCGTCGCCCGAGCCGAACAGGACCGCGCCCTTGATGATCGGCTCATCGGCGTCCGGCACGCCGTCGCCGTCGGCGTCTAAGATGTCGGTCGCGGTGCTGACGACGCCATCGACGGTCATCAGGACGCCGGTGGTGTTCTTCGACAGGTCCAGGGCCACGGCCTTGCCGAGAATTGTCTCGTTGCCGGCCAGCAGGTCGGTGTCATCGGTGTCGTCGGCGTCGTCGTTGGGCGAGATGGCCGCCGAGATCACGCCGGTGACGTTGACCACGCTGACGGTGCCGGAGTTGTCGCGAATGGCGATGGCGTCGACGTTTTCACCCACGGCGCCGGCGGACACGAAGCCGCCGATGGTCAGGGTTCCAACACTGGCGCCGCTCTCGATGTCCAGGGCGACGGACTCGGTCGCGGTTTCCTCTCCTGCGACGCCGGGGACAGCGCCGCCGCCAGCGACGCCGCCAGCGGCGGGCAGCGGGGCGGAGGTGGTGGAGGCCACCGAAATCAGGGCGCCGTCAATGCGCAGTTCGTCCGCCGAGGCGCCGTCGCGCAGGAAGATGCCGCGCGCCCGGGCGTTGTAGGCGCGGGCCGTGACGTTGCCGTCCAGCCGCAGGCCGCCGTTCAGGTCGACGGCGAAACCGGCGGGATCGCCGTTGGCCAGCGAGCCGCCGATCTGGATCGCGGTCGAGGAGATGTTGTCGAGCAGGCCGTCCGAGGACACCGCGCCCTGGATCACCAGGCCATAGCCGCCGACATCGGCGTCGGCGACATTGCCGATGACGATGTCCTGGGTGGTCGAGCCGATCAGCAGTGCCGGGGCCGCGCCATAGACCTGCAGGCTGGCGATGCCCTCGTTGGCGTCGGGGATGCCGTCGTTATCGTCATCGGGATCGTCGGCGTCGAGAATGCCGTCATTGTCGTCGTCGGTGGTGGTGGTGTCGTCGATGTGGGGCTTGCCCAGCAGGATGCCGCCATAGACGTTTCCGGTCACCCGGACCGCCGGTCCGCCCTGCAGGGTGTCGTCGGCGCCCAGATTGGCCCGGTCCTCGGCGTAGGTCGGCCGGTTGGTGTAGCGATAGCCGGTGGCCGTGACCGCGCCCTGGATCACCAGGGCGGCGGGGTTGGCGTTGTCGCCGATGTCGCCGGACACGTCGATGCCGACCGCGTTCTCGCCCTTCACCGAGATCGCGCCGCTGGAATAGACGCCGCGCGGCTGGTCGGCGGCCGCGCCGCCGGTGATGTTGCCGGCGATCCGCAGGCCCACCGCGTTGTCGCCGGTCACCGCGATCTGGGCAAAGCTGCGCAGGGTTCCGGTGACGTCGCTCTCGATGCTGATGCCGGCTGAGTCGTTGCCCTCGATGGTGATCGTCCCGGAATTGACGATCGAGCCGATCATCGTCCCGGCGCCGGTCACGCGGATGCCGTACCGTCCGGTTCCCTCGGCGAAGACGCCGTCGAGGTTGCCGTCCTTGTCGCTGTCGACCGGGGTGTAGTCGTCGGTATGGCTGATGGCGCCGGAGTTGGTCAGGTTGCCGGTGATGTCGCCGCCGCTGGTGTCGACCAGGATGCCGACGGCGTTGTCCACCGCCTTGGTGGTGATCTGGCCGGCGTTGTTGACGTTGTTGCTGCTGTTCTGGGTGATGGCCGGGCCGCCGGCGGTCAGCTCGAACTTGCCGCCGCCGTTGACCGCGATGTCGTCGGGCGCGCCGTTGTTGATCGTCGCGGTAGACACCCCGGTCGTGCGGGTGTTGGTGATGGTCGTCTCGGCGAAGGCCGCGCCGGCGAACATCAGAAGCGGGGCGACCGCCACGGAGGCGATCAGACTTTTACGAACCATGGGTATTGTTTCCCGCAACCAGACCAAACACCGTCGTGTCTCTGTGATGCGGCGAAAATGCGTCCAACAATTTCGCCGCGTCCCCTAATCAGACAGCCCACCTCGTCTATCGCAAGGTTCAACAGGGCGCCATACGTCCGTGCATCATTGCAGCCATGCACCATAATGCCCCTCTCCGGTCGAATCGAGGTCGTCCATGTCGATCCTGAAGGCCCTGTGGCCCCAGCGCACCGCCGAAGCGGAGCCGTCGGCTCCGGCCGGACAGGCCGCGGCCGCGCCCCCGGTCGCCGCGCCGCCGGGGGCTGAACAGCCGGGACCGTTCCGCACCCTGGTGGAAAGCCTTCCCGACCCCGTTCTGGTGATCGAGGGGGACCCCGACGAACCGGCCTCCCGGCGCATCATCTTCGCCAACGCCGCGGCCCGGCTGCTGTTTCCGATTCGGGTCCAGGGCGCCCGTCTGGTGACCGCCGTGCGCAATCCCGAGGTGCTGGAGGCGGTCGATGAGGCCCTGCTGGGCGTCGCCGGCCAGGCCCTGATGGAAACGGGCGGGGCGCAGGAACGGGTGTGGACCGCCCAGACCCGGCCGTTGGGGCAGGGGCAGTCAGGGCCGCTGGCCCTCCTGACCCTGCGCGACGAGACCGATGTGCGGCGGGCCGAGCGCATGCGGGTCGATTTCCTCGCCAACGCCAGCCATGAGCTGCGCACGCCGCTCGCCTCGCTGTCCGGCTTCATCGAGACCCTGCGTGGTCATGCCCGCGACGACGTCGGGGCGCGGGAGAAGTTTCTCGGCATCATGCAGGCCCAGGCCGAGCGCATGGCGCGGCTGATCGACGATCTGCTGTCGCTGTCGCGGATCGAGCTGAACGAACACATCGCGCCGGAGGGGCGGCTGGACCTGTCGCTGGCGGTGACCGACGTGCTGGACGCCCTGGTGCCGCTGATCCGGGAAAAGGGCCTGGTGGTGACCACCGACTTTCCGCCCCGGGGCGTGGCCGATGTCGATGGCGACCGCGACCAGATCCTGCAGGTGATCCAGAACCTGGTCGAGAATGCGATCAAATACTCGGCTAAGGGCGCAACCCTGGCCCTGTCGGTGACGGCGCCGGTTGCGGACGTCTCCGCCGCCCCCGCGACCAACCCGGCGGCGGCCCGCACCACCCTGCTGGCGCCTGACAGACCCCAGGGGCGGCGCTACGCCCTGCTGCGGGTGACCGACGCGGGGCCCGGCATTCCCCGCGACCGCCTGCCCCGGCTGACCGAACGCTTCTACCGCGTCGAGGGTCAGAAGAGCGGGGGCGAGCGGGCCGGGACCGGCCTTGGCCTGGCCATCGTCAAGCATATCGCCAACCGTCACCGCGGCGGCATGGCGGTCGAAAGCGCCGAGGGGCAGGGCGCCAGCTTCACCGTCTGGCTGCCGCTGGCCGAGAAGGGGACCGCCGAATGATCGACCGCCGCCGCTTCGCCGCCTCGGGTCTCGCCGGTCTGGCCGCCTTGGCCGCCGGGCCGGTCCGCGCCCGCACGCCCGGCCGGGTTCCGATCATCATCGCCCATCGCGGGGCCAGCGGCGAGCGGCCCGAACACACCCTGATGGCCTACCGGCTGGCCATCGAGGTCGGGGCCGACTTCATCGAGCCGGATCTGGTGCTCAGCCGCGACGGCCATTTTCTCTGCCGCCACGAGAACGAGATATCGGGGACGACCGACATCGCCGCCCGTCCTGAGTTCGCGGACCGCAAGACCACCAAGGTCATCGACGGCGAGACCCTGACCGGCTGGTTCACCGAGGACTTCACCCTGGCGGAGCTCAAGACCCTGCGCTGTCGCGAGCGGCTGCCGGCGCTGCGGCCGGGCAACGCCGCCTACGACGGCCAGCAAGCCATTCCCACATTCGCCGAGGTCGTCGCCCTGGCGAAGACGGAATCCAAGGCGCGGGGCCGGGTCATCGGCGTCTATCCGGAGCTCAAGCACCCGCGCCACTTCGCCTCGGTCGGGCTGCCGATGGAGCAGCGGCTGGCGGCGGCGGTCCGGGCGGAGGGCTACAACTCCCGCAAGGCCCCGATCTTCGTGCAGTGTTTCGAGGTCGGCCCGCTGAAGACCCTGCGCGGCCTGATCGACAGTTCGCTGATCCAGTTGATGAGCGACGACGGCGGTCCAGCCGATCTGCCCTCGGTCCGCTATGGCGACATGCTGGGCGCCGCCGGGATGAAGGCCATCGCCGCCTATGCCGACGGCGTCGGGCCGGACAAGGCGATGGTGGTTCCCACCGACGGCGAGCGATTGCTGGCGCCGACGACGCTGGTCGGCGACGCCCACGCCGCCGGCCTGAAGGTCCATCCCTGGACGGTGCGGATCGAGAACTATTTCCTGCCGCGGTCGCTGCGGGCCCTGCCGGCCGCCGTGACGCCGGAGGAACCGCGCCTGCACGGGGAAATCGATCCGGTGTTCCGGGCGCTGTTCGAGGCCGGGGTCGACGGGCTGTTCACCGACAATCCCCGTCAGGGCGTGGCCGCCCGCAACCGGTTCATCGGGGCGCGGGCCTGAAGCGGGCGCGATTTGATGGACTCAAGCCGCGCCGCGCCAGGTTGTTGTGGGTCGCGCGTTTGATCCGATAACCGGTTCCCACTTATCGGAACGCGCTCATCTCATTTGTCGCGCGTTTGATCCGATAACCGTCGCCACTTATCGGAACGCGCTCCGGCCTCAGGCCTCCATATCCAGCGAATAGCCCGCCGAGCGGACGGTGCGGATCGGGTCGACCTCGGTGGCGGTGTTGAGCGCCTTGCGCAGCCGGCCGATGTGGACATCGACGGTGCGGGCCTCGACATAGACGTCAGACCCCCAGACCGCGTCGAGCAGCTGTTCGCGGCTGAACACCCGGCCCGGATGCTGGATCAGATGATCGAGCAGGCGGAACTCCGTCGGACCCAGATGCACCTCGCGGCCCTGACGCTTCACCCGGTGGGCGACGCGATCGACGATGATGTCGCCGTGGCTGAGGCGATCGTCGGCCAGGCCCGGCCGGATGCGGCGCAGCACCGCGCGGATGCGGGCCATCAGCTCGGTCATGGAGAAGGGCTTGACCACATAGTCGTCGGCGCCGGTGTCGAGGCCGCGGATGCGATCGCTCTCCTCGCCCCGCGCCGTCAGCATCAGGATCGGCAGGTTGCGGGTCTCGGTCTTCTGGCGCAGGCGGCGGCAGACCTCGATGCCGGAGACCTTGGGCAGCATCCAGTCGAGCAGCAGGATGTCGGGCTTCTGCTCGTCGATGACCATCAGGGCTTCCTCGCCGTCGCCGGCGATCAGCACCCGGTAGCCCTCCTTCTCGAGGTTGTACTGCAACAGGGTGGCGAGGGCGTCCTCGTCCTCGGCGATGATGATGGTCGGAATGCTCATGGCGCGCCGGTCTCTCCCTTCGGCCGCTGTTCGGTCAGTTCGTCGCCGGTGATCTCGTAGTGGACGATCTCGGCGATGTTGGTGGCGTGGTCGCCGATCCGCTCGAGGTTCTTGGCCACGAACAGCAGATGGGCGCCGGGGGTGATGGTTCGCGGGTCGCCCATCATGTAGGTCAGCAGCTCGCGGAACAGGCTCTCGTAGTGTTCGTCGACCTCGTCGTCGCGCGACCAGACGCTGGTCGCCGTCTCCAGGTCGCCGCCGGTGTAGGCGTCGAGCACGTCCTTCAGCCGGCTGGACACCAGCTTGCCCATCCGCTCGATCGACCGCGACACCGGCCCGGCCGGGTCGGTCTCGGCCAGCACCAGCGAGCGGCGGGCGATGTTCTTGGCGAGATCGCCGCAGCGTTCGAGGTTGGAGGCGATCTTCATCGCCGCCACGGTGCGGCGCAGGTCGACCGCCATCGGCTGGCGCAGGGCGATCAGCCGGATCGCGGCCCGCTCGATCTCCACCTCGAGGGCGTCGAGGCGCTTGTCCCGCTGGACGATGACCTCGGCCAGGGCGATGTCGCGGCGCGAGAAGGCCTGGATGGCGTCGGACACCTGGGCCTCGGCCAGGCCGCCCATGCGGGCGACCTCGGCGGTCAGGTGGTTCAGTTCCTCCTCGAAGGAGGTGACGATGTGCTGTTGCATGGGGTCCTCAGCCGTAGCGGCCGGTGATGTAGTCCTGGGTGCGCTTTTCCCGGGGGTTGGTGAAGATCTCCTCGGTCGTGCCCTGTTCGACCAGGTTGCCCAGGTGGAAGAAGGCGGTGCGCTGCGACACC
>JAHBYC010000037.1 GCA_019636175.1 Caulobacter sp.
CGCCGGACCGCGGATCTCCTCCATGAGGTTGTCGACCTTCTCCGGGGGCATGAAGGAGGCCAGCAGCTTCTGGGTCTGTTCGAAGCTGCCCATGATGGCGCCCGAACCGCTCATGCCCGAGACGAACTCGACCAGCAGTTCCTCGACGACATTGGCCGAGACCGTGCCCAGAGAGGCCATGGCCTGGGAGATTTCCTTGATCTCCTCCTCGTCCAGCGCCTCCCAGATGTGCTGGTGCTCCTCACCCAGCGCCAGCATGACGACCGCCGCCTTCTCCGGACCGTTCAGCCGGGCGGAATCGACGATGGCCTTGCTCTTGGACGCCCTGCTCATGCGGTTTCATGCAGCCAGGTGCGAAGGATCGAGACCGATTCCTCCGGATGGGTATCGACGAATTCGGAGACCCGCTTGACCGACGAGGCCTTCACCTGACCCTCGATGCGGGCGATGTCGATCCGCTGGTCAAGCTGATCGTGCGGCAGGGCCAGGGTTTCGCCGGTGTTGGGATCGACGGCGTATTGCAGCTGGGCCGGTTCGCCCGGCCGGCCGCCGGCCGCTCCGGCCAGCATCGGCATGCCCGCGCCGCCCGCGGGCTGACCCAGGCTCTTGAGCAGCGGGCGCAGGCCGAAGAACAGCAGCAGCAGGGCGACGATGGCGCCCAGGCCCAGCTCGACGGCCCGCATGATGTCGTTCTTGTCGAAATTGGTCAGCGGATTGCCTGACTTGGCGCCGGCCTCATCGGCGGGATCGCGGGCGAAGCGGACATTGAGCACCTTCACCTGGTCGCCGCGGCCTGCGTTGTAGCCGACGGCGGCCTTCACCAGATCCTCGAGCTTGGCCATCTCCTCGGGACTGCGCGGTGTGTAGGCGCCGGGCTTGCCGTCCGCGCCGGGCGCGGTGGCGCCGTCGACGGCCACGGAGACGGAAATCTTCTGGATCATGCCCGGCTCGACCACCTCGGTGCGGACGGTCTTGGAGATCTCGTAGTTGGTCGTCGACTGGGCGCCGCGGCTGGTGTTCTTGTTCAGCGGCATGAAGGGAGCAGCCCCGTTGCCACCGGGAATGTTGGCGGCGGAGGAAACGCCGTTGTTGCCGTCGTTGGCGCCCTCCTCACTGTTCTCCTCGCTGGTCTGCTCGGAGCGGACGACCTGACCGTCGGGGTCGTAGGTTTCCTTCTGCTCGGTGACGCGGGCCAGATCGATGTCGGCGGTGACCTCGACGCGGGCCTTGCCGGGACCGACCACGCCCTCGACCAGTTCCTTGATTCGCGCGCCCAGCTTCTGCTCGACCTCGGTGCGGCGGTCGTCAGCCAACTGTCCCAGCCCGCCGCCGCCGGCGGCCGAAAGGGTCTTGCCGTCCTTCTGATCGATGACGGCGACATCCTCGGGCTTGAGGCCGTCCACCGCCCCGGCCACCAGATTCTGCACCGCCTGGACCTGCTCGGCGCTGGGCTTGCGGCCATTGATGGCGATGGCCACCGAGGCCGAGGGCTTGGCGGCCTCTTCCTCGAACAGCTGGCGCTTGGGCAGGTTGAGGTGCACCCGTGCGTTGGTCACCCCGTGCAGCGACAGGATGGTGCGGGCCAGCTCCCCTTCCAGGGCGCGCTGGCGATTGAGCTGCTGGACGAAATCGGTCTGGCCAAGGGCCGAGCCGGTGTCGAAGATCTCGTAGCCGACGGAGCCGGAAGTGATCAGCCCCTTGCCGGTGACCATCAGCCGGGTGGAGGCGACCTTGTCGCGGTCGACCATGATGGTCGAGCCGCCGCTCCTGAGTTCGTATTTGATGCCGGCCTGGTCGAGCGCCTGGGTGACCTCGGCGGCCTCCTTCAGGTCCATGTTGGAGAACAGCAGTTCCTTGGGCTGGGCGGTGATTCCCATGGTCAAGGCGACGATGGCGCCGATGACGCCGATCGCGACGCCTCCCAGCACCAGGAGCCGCATGAGCCCCACACCCCTCAACGCGCCAAACAGCCTGTCCACCCTGGATCAGTCCCCGAAACGACACCAACGCCCGCTTCTGCCGGGTCCGCTAGGCAGGATTTACCGGGTGGATGGTAAACGGGCCTTTAAGAGGCTTGGTAAGGGTCCGCGCCCTGTCGCCGCAGGGCGGAGTCAGCAATTGCGGGGTTTGCGACGGCTCACCTGGCCGCCGGCGTTTACCGTATCCGCGGGCGTCCGCGCTGGCGGGGCGAGGCGCGACGTGCGGCCGTGAAAACGGCAACGGCCGCGGCCCCTTTCCGGGACCGCGGCCGCGCTACCTCGCCGAGCCTAAGGGGGGGCGGAGCGGCTCAGCGATACTGTTGCAGACGCGTGGTGCGCAGACCGGCCAGACCGTGGCGGTCGATCGATTGCTGCCAGTTGAGGAATTCCTCGTTGGTCAGCCGGTAACGGTCGCAGGCCTCGTCGAGGGACAGCAGCCCGCCGCGAACGGCGGCCACCACCTCGGCCTTGCGACGGATCACCCACCGTTCGGTATCCGACGGCGGAAGATCGGACAGCGTCAGGGGCGTGCCGGTCGGACCGATCACGTACTTCTCCCCCTTACTGTTGACGCGCTGCTGAAGCATGGTTCTACGCCTCTCTTGACCATCACTGTTGACGCAGACCATAGCGACCGGGCGATAACGGGCCGTGAATCGGTCTAGTAAAAGTGTCAGTAACCACGGATTTCCCCCGTATTAACGCGCTGTTTCATCTTGGCACACTGGCGTTAACCAGCGTTAATAACTTGACTATCTCTTGATGCTGAGAAGCTCCTCCAGCATCTGGTCAGCCGTCGTGATGATCTTCGACGAAGCGGAGTAGGCCCGCTGGGTGACGATCAGCCCCGTGAATTCGCTGGAGAGATCGACCGTCGAGGCTTCCAGGGTCGAAGGCGCGATGGAGCCGGCGCCGCCGGTTCCCGCGCCCTTGAGGCTGTAGGTGCCACTGTCCTGGGTCACCCGATAGGCGTTGCCGTTGATGGCCTTCAGCCCGTCGGGGTTGGCGAAGGTGGCGATGGCCACCTGGGCGATCTGGCGCGAGATGCCGTTGTCGAAGATAGCGGTGACAAAGCCGGATTCATCGATTTCGACATTGGTCAGGTTGCCGAAGGCGGTGCCGTTGGTGTTGACCGCCTGGACGATCGACTGGCTGTCATACTGGGTCAGGCCGCCGGCGCCGCCCGCGAGCTCCAGCCGGATCTCCTGGCTGTCGATGCCCAGATCATCGGCCCAGCGGAATTCACCCGCGCCGGGGGCCGGGTCGGCCGAGGCCCCGAAGGTCAGGATCGGGCTGCTGGTGTCCAGCAGGGTCGTATTGGCGGAGTCGAGGCGGCCGTCCGGCAGGAAGGCGACCGTCCCGGTCTTCATCTGGCCGTTGTTGAGCCCGGCGCCGGTGATCAGGTCGCTGGCCGGCACGGCGCGGATCTCGGCGTACCACTGGTTGGGCACGTCGCTCTTGAGGAAGTCGATCTGGACGGTGCGCTTGCCGCCCTTGGAGTCCGAGACCGGAATCTGCAGCGAGAAGTCCGGCTTGATGCCGACGCCCGCGTCCGGATCGTACATGGCCATGGAGTTGGTGGCCGGATCATACAGCGGCAGTTCCGAGGACACAGCCTGGCTGGACTTCAGGTTGGCGCTGACCGAGGCGCGGGTGGTGCGTTCGGCGGCGCCGCCGACGTTGGACACGTTGATCGAGCTCAGCCGCGACAGGTCGGACGGATCGACGGTGATCGCGCCCTCGTCATCGACCAGCCAGCCTTGCAGATACAGGCCCGCCTGGTTCTTCAGATAGCCGAGGTTGTCCAGCTGGAAGCTGCCGGCCCGGGTGAAGGACCGCGCGTCGGTGGCCTGCAGGTTTTCAGCCTTGTCGGCGACCACAAAGAAGCCGGAACCGGCGATCGCCAGATCGGTGGCGCTGCTGGTGCTCTGGGGCAGGCCCTGCTGGGTGACATACTGACGGGTCTTCGCCGCCACGCCGCCCGCGGAGTAGGTGGCGTTGCGGCTGTTTCCGGACACCAGCGTCTGGAAGTTGGCCTGGCTTCGCTTGTAGCCGATGGTGTTGACGTTGGAGATGTTGTCGGAAATCGCGGCGAGCGCCGACGAGTTCGCGACCAGTCCAGACACCCCGGCGAGCATGGCGCTGTTGATGCTCATTGCTTCTTTTCCTTGTGAACGCTGTTGGGTTGCACCACGCCTGCTGCGCTGGCGGACAGAGCCGCGCCGACGCCGTTCAGGCGCCGGAAGAAAGGGCTTCGGCCGTCGAGGCCGGAAGATGGGAACGGGCGAGCCATCAGACGGTGTTGCTCACGCTGGTGATGGCGCTGATCGGCACCTTGGCCTTGCCGATGGTGACGACCGTCGTGCCGTTGACCGACTGCACCGCCGAGGCCAGGCCGGTCATGGTCTGGGTCGGGGTCATCCGGGCGCCGGAGGCGTCCAGGGCGGTCAGCTTGAGGGTGTAGGCCCCGTCGGCGAGGGTCGCGCCGGAATCGCTCTTGCCGTCCCAGGTAAAGCTCTGGTCGCCGGCGTTCTGGCCCGTCAGGGTCTCGGTCCGCACGGTCACGCCGCTGCTGTTGACGACCTCGAGCTGCAGGCTGGCGGCGGCGCGCGGCAGGTTGAAGTTCCAGGTCGCCTGGCCGTCGGCCAGGGTCGCGGCGTCGGTCTCGGCCGTCACCGTCTTGCCGATCAGATTGACCGATCCGGCCAGGCCGCCATCGCTCATCCCCACCAGGGCCGCCAGGAGGTCGTTGGTCAGCAGCTGCTGCTCGACCCCGGTCATCTGCACGATCTGCTGGGTGAACTGCGTCGAATCCATCGGCGACAACGGATCCTGGTTCTTCATCTGGGTGGTCAGCAGCTTGAGGAAGGTCTCGGTGTTGCTGGCCAGCCGGGTGCGGGAATCGTCGATCTTGTTGAGGACCGATGAGCCGGAGGTGGCGGTGACGTCAGTCATGGCGGCGCTCTCAGATCAGAAGATCCAGACCCGAGCGGGCCTGGTAGCGAACGGGAAGGACGGCTTCGTCCTCGAGGGCGTCCATGGCCCGGGCGAAGGCGCGACCGGCCTGACCGGTGCGGGCGCTGTCGTCGAAGCCCTGGCTTGGATCACGGTTCTGGCCGGCGAAATCGAAGGACAGGCTGCCCTCGCCCAGGGAAAAGCCGGCCTGCTCAAGGGCCTGACGCAGGTCCTGGGCGCGACCGCGAAGATCGCTGGCCGCCTGGGCGTTATCGAAATTGAGCCTGGCCGCGAGCCGACCGTCGGCCCCGATCTCGACGCTGACATCGACCTTGCCGAGACCGTGCGGGTCCAGTTGCAGGTCAAACCGGCTGGACGGTCCGCCCATCTTGTCGACGATGCCGGCGACCAGACGGGTCACCGTTTCGGGCGTCGCCCTGGCCTGGCCTCCGGAGGACGGAGCCACCGCCGGCGCGGACCCGGCCGCGAGCGTATCCGCACGGACGGCGTTGGCCTGCGCCTGACCGTCGGTGCGCGCTGTCGCCGGCTCGAGCGGATCAGACGCAGCCTCGGTCGGCGCCCCCTCCCGCCCGGCCTCGTCGATCGCCGCCTCGACGATATCAACCGGCGCCGGTGTCGGATCGCCGTTTCCGGCGGTCTTGGTCGGGGAAGCCGCATTGCCCGCGCCAGCGGGCGCCGAGGCCCGGCGCGCGGTCGCTCCCTTCGGCTCGGGCGGCAGGGTAGCCGCCGGCAGGACGGCCGCCTTGTCGGGGGAGTCGGCTGCGACCTCGGCGATATCTGTCGTCTCCGGGGCGACGGCGTCAGACGGCGGCGGCGCCTGGGGCGGGACCTGGCGGGCGGACGGCAAGGCGGTCCGGGCGGCCAGGCCGGCCTCGTCGACGGTTCTCACCATCAATGGCGTGGGACGATCGCCCTGGGTGTCGGCGGCGCCCGGGCCGGCCTGCGGCGGCGTGGCGGGGAGGCCGGACGCCGGCGGCGTTGCGCCCGATGTCCCGCCGCTTCCATCCGGCCGCAAGGCCTGCAGGGCGGCCAGGTCGATCGGCCCCTCGCCGGGCTGGACGCCCTGCGGCAGCATCACCACCGCCGCGTCCGCCGCCTGGCCGGAAGCAGGCAGGCCGGCGCCGGGTGTGGAGGATTGGGACGGAGCGCCGGGCTGCCCCCAGGAAAGGTCCGGTCGCGGGGCCGCGAAGGATTGACCAAGGGTCTGGGCCAGCCAGCTGGCCAGGGCGGCGTCCGGGAGCGCGGAGCCGTCGGAGGCGTCATCCGCCAGGCCTGTGTCCGCCGAAGCGGGATTCTTCAGGCTGCTGTCGGTGGCCTTCAAGCCCGCGGCGCCAGTCGCCTGGCCCTGAACGCCGGCCAGCATCGACAGCAGCGCCTCGAAGCCGGCGGCGGCGGCGGACGCGCCATCGCTGCCCGCCAGGCGCCCGGCGGGCGTGGCGAAGGCGGCCAGAGGTGAGGCAGGCGCTGTCATGGCGCGGCGAACGTCCTTGCGGAAACGATGGGAAATGGCGGCGCCTGCTGCGCCCGGCTTATTCGGCCCCTCCCAAGCAACCCCGGGGCCAATTGCTCAAAACGGGTTCAGCCCATTGTTTTTTCGAATAATTTTTGGCGATGCCCGATCCCTGGCGCCGCCGCCCAGGGTCGAAAATTGCCGGGGGCGCCCGGTCGAAAAGGACCGGCGCCGGACGGTTTGTGATCTTGGCGCCAGTCTTGCGCTGGTCTGATCCGACAGCCTCGGCGCTTCAGAAGGAAGGCCATGAAAATCAAGGGCTTGGCATAGCTCCTATACGCGCGGGCGCAGGCCCGCCCGGCAGAAACCGCCGGGATCGCGTCAGCTTTGCCGGGCAGGAGTTGCGATCGGGCCATGTCCCTGAACCAGATCATGTCCTCGGCCACCACCGGGCTGATGGCCGCCCAGACCGGTCTTCGCGCCGTCTCGGACAACATCGCCAACGTCAACACCGCCGGATACGTCCGCAAGACGGTGCAGCAGCAGCCGCTGGTGTCCGCCGGCCTCGGGGTCGGGGTCGATGTCTCGAAGGTACTGCTGGCCTCGGACGTCTATCTGCAGCGGGCGGCGATGACCGCCAACGCCTCGGCCGCCCAGTCGGCCGCCATCGCCAACAGCCTGGACCGCGCCCAGGGCCTGTTCGGCGACCCCAGCACCGCGACCTCCTTCTTCGCCAGGCTGGACAGCCTCTACGCGGCCTTTTCGGCCTCGGCCGACGATCCGGCCTCCGGCGTGCGCCGCAGCGCCACCCTCGACACCATCAATGACTTCCTCAGTGAATCGAGCCGCATCAGCGCCTCGCTGGGCAGCCTGATCAGCGAAGCCGACAGCCGCATCGCCGCCGATGTCGACCGGGTCAATCAGCTGCTCAAGGAAATCGACGACAACAACGCCACCGTGGTCCGCGCCAAGGTGACCGGCGACGCCACCGGCGCGGAAATGATCCAGACCGGCCTCATCAACGAGCTGGGGACCCTGATCGACATCAGCGTCACCCGCCGGGAATCGGGCGCCTTCGTCGTCCGCGCCTCGGACGGCGTGCAGCTGGCCGGCGAGGGCGGAGCCGCCACCCTTGAATATATCCACAGCGAAGGCGCCACCGGCGAGATCGCCGTCACCCTGCCCGGCGCCGCCGGCCAGTCGTCGCTGCGGGCCCGGCTGAGCGGAGGCGAAATCCGCGGCCTGCTGGATCTGCGCGACAAGGAGCTGCCGGCCATCGGCGAACAGCTGGCCGAGTTCGTCACCCGGGCCGTGGACGAGCTGAACCGGGCCCACAACGCCTCCGCCGCCGTTCCGCCGCCGACCAGCCTGACCGGCCGCAACACCGGGCTTGATCTGACCACGGCGATGTCCGGCTTCACCGGCGCGACCAATCTGGCCGTGGTGGCTCCCGACGGAACTCTTCAGAAGCAGATCGCCATCGACTTTTCCGCCGGGTCCCTCAGCGTCGACGGCGGGCCGGCGACGGCCTTCACCCCCGCCTCCTTCCTCGGCGCGCTGAACGCCGCCCTGGGGACCGACGGCTCGGCCAGCTTCAGCAACGGCGCCCTGTCCCTGAGCGCCACCGGCGGCAACGGCCTGGCCTTCGCCGACGACGCCGCCAACCCGTCCAGCAAGGCCGGGAGGGGCTTTTCGCACTTCTTCGGGCTCAACGACCTGATCACCAGCGAGGGCCTGGCCAACTTCGACACCGGCCTGGCGGCGACAGATCCCCACGGCTTCACCCCCGGCGACACCGTGACCTTCCGCCTAGCCAACAGCGACGGCTCGCGCATCCGCGACATCAGCGTCGCGGTTCCCGCCGGCGGCACGATGCAGGACCTGCTGAACGCCCTGAACGCCCCGGTCGGCGGGCTGGGCGTCTATGGGACCTTCTCGCTCGATGCGAACGGGGCGATGACCTATGCGCCGAACACCGCGGGTGGGGCCGGCATCAGCGTCATTTCCGACGACACCGAGCGGGGCGTCGGCGGGCCCTCGATCACCGAACTGTTCGGCATCGGAACCTCGCAGCGGAACGGTCGGGCCGGGCGTTTCAGCGTACGCAGCGATATCAGCGCCGACCCGGCGCGAATGGCCCTGGCCACGATGGACCTGAGCCAGGACGCGGCCGGTAACCCGGTGCTGTCGAAGGGCGACGGCAGCGGCGCTCTGCTTCTGGCCGGGGCCGGCGAGACGACGGCCAGTTTCGATCCGGCCGGCGGGCTGGGCGGGGTGGCGATGTCGGTCAACCGCTACGCCTCCGAGCTGGCCGGATCCATCGGACGCCGGGCCGACGCCGCCGCTTCCCGCCGCGACACCGCCCAGGCCGTGGCCGCCGAGGCGACCTCACGCCGCGCCTCGGTCGAGGGGGTCAACCTCGACGAGGAGCTGATCAGCATGACCACCTACCAACAGGCGTTCAACGCCTCCGCCCGCGTCGTCCAGGCCAGCAAGGACATGTTCGACATTCTTGTCGGCATGCTGAGGTAATTCATGACCCGCATCGCCACATCCAACAGCTATTCCACCGTCCTGGCCGATCTGATGCGGGCCCAGGTCAACCAGCAGCAGGCCAATGAACAGGTCTCAAGCGGCAAGGCAGCCAATGACCTGAAGGGCTTCGCGCGCCACGCCGACACCCTTCTGGCGGCCCGCACCGTACAGAGCCGGGTCGAAGGATTTCTCGAACAGGGAAAGGCCCTCAGCGCGCGGCTGCAGACGCAGGACCTGGCGCTGAACCAGACGGCCGATGCGGCCCAGGGCGCCCGCCAGGCGATCGCCGAGGCCCTGGCCGCCGGACGGGGCGACAACCTGATGACGGCGATGTCGAGCTGGTTCGGGTCGGCGACCGAGGCTCTGAACACCAAGGAGGGCGGACGGTTTCTGTTCTCCGGCGGCCAGGTCGATATCAAGCCGGTGACCGCCACCCGTCTGTCCGATCTGACCGCGGCGCCGACGGCGACCGACATGGTCGACACCGTGTTCGTCAATGATGGCCTGACGCCCGTCAGCCGGCTGGACGAATCCACCACTATCCAGAGCGGCTTTCTCGCCGACCAGCTGGGCGGCGACCTGTTCTCGGCCTTCCGCCAGGTCCAGGCCTATGTCGAGGCCAACGGCGATTTCACCAGCCCGCTGACGGCGGCCCAGAGCAGCTTTCTCGAAGGGGTCATGAGCAGCTTCGACGCCGCCCGGACCGGCCTGACCGAACAGGCGGCCCGCAACGGCCTGAACCAGAACCGGCTGGACGCCGCCACGGCGCAGCATGAGTCGCGGCAGATCATGCTGAAGGGCGTGGTCTCGGATGTCGCCGACGTCGATGTGGCCGAGGCCATCACCCGCCTGCAACAGGCCCAGACCGCCCTTCAGGCCTCGGCCCAGGTGTTCAGCACCCTGAGGGACAGCTCGCTGCTGAACCTGCTGAGAAACTGACGCCCGGGGCCGGCGGCCAGGCCCCCTGGCCTCAGCTGACCCCGCCCAGCAGCCAGCCGCCGGTCCCGGCCGGCTCGGCGCCGGTCAGGATGGTGGTCTCGGTCATCTCTCCGGTGAAGCGGATCTGGTAGTCGACCCGGTTGTCGCCATCGATATCCAGCTGGAACAGCGTCGAGTGGGTGGCTTGCGAATAGATCAGCCGCGCCTGTCCGGCCGTGCCGTTGAACACGTCCTGGAAGTGCAGGGCGTTGGTCGCCAGAACGATCACCTCGCCGGCCTCGTAGTCGAGGATGCTGTCGGTCTCGACCGCCTGGCGTCCGGTGACCGGAACCAGGGTCGCCCCGGTGACGAAGGTGTCCAGGCCGGCGCCGCCGGTGAACTTGTCGTTGCCCAGACCGCCGATCAGCCAGTCCGCCCCGTCACCGCCCAGCAGGGTGTCGGCCCCGGCGCCGCCGTCCAGCACGTCGTCGCCCTCATTGCCCACCAGGCGGTCGCCGCCGTCGAGACCCTGAAGATGGTTGGCGAAGGCGTTGCCGGTGATGACGTTGTTCCCGGCGTTTCCGGTTCCGTCCTGGGCCCCGAGGCCGGTGAGGATGAGGTTTTCCAGATTGTCCGACAGGGTCCAGTCGATGCCGGCGCGGACGGTGTCGATGCCGCCGTTGACCGCCTCGATGATCGTGTCCAGAGCGTCGACGATATAGATGTCGTTGCCCTCGCCGCCGACCAGGATGTCGGCCCCGGCCCCGCCGTCCAGGGTGTCATTGCCAAGGCCGCCATAGAGGCTGTTGGCCCCGCTGTTGCCGGTCAGCACATTGTTGGCGGCGTTGCCGACGCCGTCGATGTCGTCGGTTCCCGCCAGGATCAGGTTCTCGATGCCGGTCTGGATCGTGTAGCTGATCGAGGCGATGACCTGATCGGCGGTCCCGGCCGTGTCGGTGATCGTGTCGCCGGCGTTGTCGACGTAGTAGGTGTCGTTGCCGGCGCCGCCGGACATGGCGTCGGCGCCGAGGCCGCCGTTCAGCACATTGTGACCGGCGTTGCCGGTCAGCACGTCGTCATACTGGCTGCCGGTGATGTTCTCGATCGAGGACAGCCGGTCGCCTTCCGCCCAGCCGCCGGTATTGACATTGCTGGTCAGGTTGACGGTCACCGCCGCGTTCGAGCCGGTGTAGTCGGCGGTGTCGTAGCCGCCGTAGCCGGCCACGGTGTCGGCCCCCAGTCCGCCGCTGAGGATGTTGTCGGCGCCGTCTCCGGCCAGGAAGTCGTTGAAGCTGCTGCCGATGATGTTCTCGATGGCGATCAGGGTGTCGCCCGCCGCCCAGCCGCCGAGATTGCGGTTGGTGGTCAGGTTGACGGTCACCGCCGCGTCGGAGAAGGTGTAGTCGACGGTGTCCGAGCCCGCGCCGCCATCCAGCTGGTCGGCGCCGGCGCTGCCCTCGATGTAGTCGGCGCCGCCGCCCGCATGGATGATGTCCGCGCCGGCCATGCTGCCGCGCACGGCGCCGAACTTGGCGATGTAGGCGGCCTGGCTGAAGACGTCGGCGCCGTCGGTGGCGATGGCGTCGGAGCGCAGGAACAGCAGGGAGACCACGGTCGGGTCATGGTCCGACAGCTGGGTCGAGAATTCCGAATTGATGTGGACGATGTCGTAGATCGCGCCCTGCAGCAGGTTCAGGGTGGCGACGATCTGGTCCAGCGCCTGGGCGTTGCCGTCGAAATTGTAGCTGTAGCGCTCCTCGACCGGCAGGGTCTCGATCAGGGCCTTGAGGATCTGGACGCCGGACTCATAGGTGCTGGCGACCGTATCGTTGCCGATGCTGGTGCGGACGATCTCGCCGGTAATGATTTCGATCACCGGGAAGAACTGGAAGTCGTTGAAATCGCCCAGGGCGACGATCTTGTCGTTGGTGGCGTCGCCGTCGGAGAGGATGGCGTCGATAAAGGCCTTCACCGCCTCGGCTTGGGCCTCGCGCTTGGTCGAGCCGGAGTTCATGAACTCGTCGTAGAGCTCATGGTCGAGGTTGCTGCCCAGCAGGGTGGCCGAACCGCCCTTCGAGCTGAAGTGGTTGTTGATGGTGTAGAAGGTGCCGCCCAGCTCGCCGGTGTAGCCCACCGGCGACCATTCGATCGGCAGCGACTTGCGGGTCGAGGAGAAGTCCGGATCGCCCGTGCCGATGCGGTCGGCGGTGGGGAACTTGTAGACATCGGGGTAAGCGCCGCCGGCCGGGGTCAGGTTGTTGTCGGCCGTCGGGGTGACGACGTCGGCCAGATAGAGGTAGGCGACCTGGATGTTGCCGCCGGGCACGCCGCCCTCGGTCCCGTTGACCGGATCGGACAGCACGGCGGTGTAGTGCGGGCCGCCGCGGTTGATGATGGTGTTGATCAGCTGGGTGACGGTCAGGCTGGCGTCGACCACGCCGTTGTTGGTCGTGCCGCTGGCGTCCTGCAGCTCCTGCAGGCCGATGATTTCGGGGGCCTTGAGGTTGTGGATGATGGCGTCGGCCAGGGCGTCGAGCTTGGCCTGGGTGGTGACGCCGTCACCGCCGTTCAGACCCAGCGGCGCCAGGTTCTGGACGTTGAAGGTGGAGATGCGGATGCGGTCGAAGTTCTCGTCGAGGGTCGAGACCTCCCGCTCCAGGGTCGAGGGCGCGAAGGTCACGGCCTGGGTGACATTGACGTCGTAGAAGCCGAAGCCGTAGCCGACCACGCCGGTCACATCGCCGGCCGTCTGGCCGACGCTGGTGATCGCCCCGACCGAGCCGCCCAGGGCCTCGTCATCCAGCTGGATGCGCTCGGGGTTGAAGTCGAAAACCTTGTCGGCGGGATTGGTCCCGTCGGGGCTGTCGTCGCTGATGGTCAGGCCGCCCCGGCTGTTGAGGCTGGGGTTGTCGCCGACGTCCATGGTCACCATCACCTCGCCGAAGCTGGTGCGCTGGGGACTGACGGTGTGGACCTCCTGCAGGGTGACCCGCATGCCTTCCAGGCTTTCCCAGAAATCGATGCCGTCGTGGACCGGGTCGTAGACGCCATTGGTCTCGTCATCGCCGATGTTGACCAGCGGCGGGGCGCGGTCGGCGCCGTTGGCGAGGTTGCCGATGACGACCGCCGCCGGAAGGTCATTGCCGGTGCTGAGCACGGTCTGGTCGGACAGACTGGTGATTTCGGTCAGGCTGAGATCGCCGCTTGAGGCGACATATTCCTTGACCGTGCCGGTGACCCGGACCTCGGCGCCGACGACGATGTCGGCGGGCAGGGTGTTGACCCCGCCGATGAAGACATAGACCCCGTCGGAGGTGGCGTTGTCGCCGTCGCCGGTCGCGTCCTGGATCCAGTAGGCGTTGTTGTCCTTGTCGATGGCGGTGACGATGCCGATGGTGGTGACCACCTGATCGGCATAGGCGCTGGTGTGGCCGGCGCCCTGGATGTCGTAGATCTTCAGGGCCTCGTCGTTGAGGATCACCCCCGTTCCGGTTCCGTCGAGGATGGTCGTGGTGTCGGTGACCAGCACCCGGTTGAAGCCGTCATTCTCCTCGTGCGAGCCGTTGACCAGGTTCGACAGGGTGAGTTGCACCGTCTCGTCGCCCTCGATCACGGTGTCGCCGTGGACAGTGACGGTGACCGTCTGGCTGAGCGGACCGCCGGCGGTGAAGCTGAGGGTGCCGGACGCGGCGTCGTAGTCGTTGTCGGCGACGGTCGCCGTGCCGTCGCTGGTGGCGTAGTCGACGGTGAATTCGCTGTCGGGGTCGTTGCGGGTGACGGTGAAGATCAGGCTGACGGTCCCGTCGTCGCCCTCGACCACCACCGCGTCGCTGACCGAGACGGTCGGCGGGAAGTCGTCATTGATGATCGTGCCGACCGCCTGGCCGTCATTGACCGTGGCGATGCCGACGCTGTCGACGACGTTGGAGAGGTTCACGAAGAAGCTCTCGTCGCTCTCGATATCGATGTCGCCGTTGATGGTGACGCTGACGGTCTGGGTCAGGGCGCCGCCCTGGGTGAAGCTCAGGGTGCCGGAGGCGGCGACGAAGTCGGCGGCGTCGGCGGTGTCGGTCGCGGTGGCGTAGTCGATGGTGAACTCGCCGGCGTTGCTGTTGCGGCTGACCGTGAAGGTCAGGACGCTGGTCCCGTCATCGCCCTCGACGATCGAGACATCGCCGATGCTGACGCTGGACGATCCCGGCGGGTTGACGGTGAAGCCGGCCGGATAGGGCACGCCGGCGCTGTTGTCCTCGGTCCAGTTGGTCTCGTCGGCGATGGCCGCGAGGATCTCCTCCCGCGTGCCGATCAGCGGGCCGGTGTAGGCGACGTTGTCGCCGCCGAAGGCCAGGGCGTTGTCGCCGAAGGTCAGGCCGGTCGGCACCGCCGAGGTGTTGGAGTTGGTGGCGTCGCCGGCGTAGGTGGTGTTGCTGTCGGCGAAGTCGATGGAGAACAGAACCGTCGGGCTGGACAGGTCGCCCTGGAAGACAGTGATCTGGTCGCCGCTGCTGGAGGGGTTCAGCGAACCGGTCAGGCCGTCGATGGTGATCACCGATCCGGCGGTCAGGCCGCCCGGCGGCACGGTGTAGCTGACCACGCCCTCGCCGGTGCGGAAGCCGCCCGCCGCCAGCCAGCCGTTGTCGGTGAAGTTGATCACCGTGCCTTCATTGACATCGACCAGGACCACGAAGGCCAAAGACTTGACGCCGGTGTCCGAGCCCGCCCCGACCAGGGCGATGTCGCCCAGACCCAGGGTGGTGAAGTTGAAATCGTCATTGGTGATCGTGCCGACGCCCTGGCCGTCGGCGATGCTGGCCGAGCCGGTGGTGCTGATCAGGTTGGACAGGTTGACCAGGAAGGCCTCGGCCGATTCCACATCGGTGTCGCCGTTGACGGTGACGCTGACCGTCTCGGTCAGGGACCCGCCGGCGGTGAAGGCGACCGTGCCGCTGGCCGCCGCGTAGTCGCTGCCGGCCTGGGCGGTGTCGTCCTGGGTGGCGTAGTCGACGGTGAAGTCGCCGTTGGTGTTGGTGCGGGTGATGGTGAAGGTCAGGAGGCTGGTCCCCGCGTCGCCCTCGGTGATCGAGACATCGTCGATCGAGACCGTCGCCGCGGCGGGGAAATCGTCGTTGGTGATCGTGCCCACACCCTGGTCGTCGGCCAGGGTGGCGGTGTCGACGCTGTTCACGACATTGGAGAGGTTCACGAAGAAGCTCTCGTCGCTCTCGATGTCGACGTCGCCGTTGATGGTGACGCTGATGGTCTGGGTCAGGGCGCCGCCCTGGGTGAAGCTGAGGGTGCCGGAGGCGGCGACGAAGTCGGCGGCGTCGGCGGTGTCGGTGGCGGTGGCGTAGTCGACGGTGAACTCGCCGGTGTTGCCGCTGCGCGAGACCGTGAAGGTCAGGACGCTGGTTCCCGCGTCGCCCTCGGCGATCGAGACATCATCGATGCTGATCGTCGCGCCGCCGGCGGTGATGGTGAAGCCGGCCGGATAGGGCACGCCGGCGCTGTTGTCCTCGGTCCAGTTGGTCTCGTCGGCGAGGGCGGCGAGAATCTCGGCCCGGGTTCCGGTGGTCGGACCGGTGTAGGCGACATTGTCGGCGCCGAAGGCCAGGGCGTTGTCGCCGAAGGTCAGGCCGGTGGGGACCGCCGAGGTGTTGGAGTTGGTGGCGTCGCCGGCGTAGGTGGTGTTGCTGTCGGCGAAATCGATGGAGAACAGCACCGTCGGGGTGGCGATGTCGCCCTGGAAGACGGTGATCTGGTCGCCGCTGGTCGAGGGGTTGAGACTGCCGGTCAGGCCATCGATGGTGATGACCGCCCCCGCCGCCAGGCCGCCCGGCGGCACGGTGTAGGCATAGACCCCCTCGCCGGACCGGAAGCCGCCCGCCGCCAGCCAGCCGTTGTCGGTGAAGTAGATCACCGTTCCTTCCTCGACCGGAACCAGCACGACGAAGGCGAACGACTTGACGCCGGTGTCGGAGCCGACGCCGACCAGGGCGATATCACCGAGCGCGAGGGTAGTGGCCATGGAGAAACTGCCTGTAGCTTGCAGGGCGGGACGGACGGCGCGAGGCCGCTATCCGCCGGTTGAAATGAGGTTGGGGCCTTGGGTCGGGGGGCCGGGTCGCCGCGGCGAAATCACACGTACAGACGCCACGCAAAACTCCCCCGCGGAACGGTCCGCCAAGTCCTAACAAGGCCTTAACGGCGGTCCGTGACAACTGCACGACGAGCCGCGCGACGCCAGCATTATTTCAACTGCCCGGTCCGTGGGCGGCCGGCCTCAAAATCAGGCGCATCGGCGATGGCCGTGAACCGGGATTGCCGCTAGATCGGGCCCCATGATGGTTCTCGGCACTCTCAACCTGGCGATCATGATCGCCGTCATCGCCTGCTGCATCGGCGGCGTCATGGGCGGACTGCGGCTGGCCAGGCCCCGCGCGCTCAAGCCGCGCGGCCGGGCAGAGGAACGAGCCTTCGCCGGGATGCTGATCGCGGTTCACGCCGGGGCGGCGATGGCCCTTGGCTATGCGCCGGGCGTCGGGCGGCTGATGGCGGCGGCGGCGGCGCTCGGCTGGCTTGGGGCGGCGGCGGGCCGGGTGCTGTCCCTGGTCATGGATCGCCAGAGCGATCCGATGCTGCGTCAGGCGCTGATCCTGGAGCTGCTGATGGCGGTGGCCCTGGGCCTTCCCTGGCTGGGCGTCGGCGGCGCCAGCTACGGCGGCGGCGTCGAGATCTAGAACCGCCCGCCCCCTTCCCGACATTACGGCGAATTCATCGAGGTCTCATTGACGATAGAGTACTTTGTTTGTTAAAGTGCATTGCATTGGGCATCAGGCCCGGGAGAGACAGACATGAAGACCACCCCTTTCATCCTCGCCGCGGCCGTCAGCCTTGGCCTCGCCGGAACGGCCCTGGCCGCCGACGTCACCGTCAACCTGACCGGCGTGCAGGATCGCGGCGGCAACATGCTGGTGTCGTTGCAGACCCGCGACCAGTTCATGAAGCCGGTCGGCGCCGCCGGCGCCTACGCCCCCGCCACCCCGGGCGCCATGTCCCTGGTCGTCCAGGGCGTGCCTCCCGGCGACTATGCGGTGATGGTGCTGCACGACGCCGACAGCAACTGGACCCTGACCATGAAGGACGGCCGCCCGGCCGAGGGTCTGGCCAACAGCGGCGAGAAGGCGACGCGGGGGACCCGCTTCGATGCGGTGAAGATCACCGTGCCGGCCGACGGCGCCAGCGTCACCCTGCCCCTCGCCTATCCCTGAGGCGTCCGGCCCCGGCGCGAACGGCAAAAGGTGATGGACTTCGCCCGCGCGGGCGGTGATCGTCAGGCGTCGTTCGTCGCCGGGGACTGACCCGTGAAGCTGTTGTTGTCCGGATTGCTGTGTCTGGTCGCCCTCACGGCGGCCGCCGCCAGCCCGCCGCCGGAGCCGGCGAATGTCACCTGGTATGTGCTGCAGGCCGATGACGGCGCGCGCATCGGCTATGCCACCCAGAGCGTGACGGAGACGCCGGCCGGGCGGGAAGTCGTCCAGGAACAGCAGGTCCGGCTGCAGGAACGCGGCAGCGCCGCCACCACCTTGACCACCCGGACGGTCTTTACGCAGGATCGGCTCGGGGCGACCCGGTCGATCCGGATCTCGACGACAGCGGGACGCAGCTGGACCCGCCATGAGGCCCGGCTGGAGCCCGGCCTCGCCAGGATCACCCGCCAATCAGCGACCGACCGGCGGGCGACAAGCCTGGCCCTGCCGCCCGGCGTGCGCTTCGACGGCGGCGACGCCTTGCTGAAGACCTGGAACCCCGCGACAACGCCGAAGATCGAGTTCGACAGCCTGGACGTCGACGGCGAGGCCATCGAGCATGTCGTCATCGAGGCCATGCCAGCCGACGACGGCGATCCCCCTGGCGGCTTCAGCGCCCTGCAGAAGCGCTATGAGGACGGCCAGCTGCAGAGCATCGCGCGGCTGCGCCTGGGCGCCGATCGCCGGGTGGTCTCGACGACCCGACCGATGTTCGGGGCCAGCGCCACCCTGACCCTGTCGGACCGGGAGACGGCCCTGCAGCCGCACCCGCCGTTTCGCGTCATTCCGCGGCTGATGACCAAGTCGCTGTTCCGCATCCAGACCGGCGCCCTGCGGGGTCACATCCGCTACCGCTTCGGCTTTCGCGACGGCATCCAGTTCGACATGCCGGTCACCGGCGAACAGAGGGCCAGGGTTTCTCCCGGCGCGACGGTCATCGACATCTGCGACGACTGTGGTCCGGGCCTGCCGACCGACGAGGCCTATCTGGCCGACGCCCTGAAGGCGACCGCCTGGCTGCAGAGCGACAGTCCCCGGCTCAAGGCCATCGCCGGCCCGGTGGCGCGGATGAAGGTCTCCGACAGCCGCAAGATGGAAATCCTGCTGAAGAAGGCCCGGCCCTGGCTGGGGAAGATCGATTTCGTCGGCCACTATTCGGCGTTGGAAACCCTCGACCGACGGGCGGGCGACTGTACCGAGGCGGCGGTCCTCCTGGCCGCCCTGGGCCGTTCAGCCGGCATCCCGACCCGGGTGGTCAACGGCCTGGTCTATTCCCGCGAACGCTATCACGGGGTCAGCAACGCCTTCCTGCCGCACAGCTGGACCCTGGCCTACGTCGACGGCGCCTGGCGCAGTTTCGATCTGGCGCTGGACAGTTTCGACGCCACCCACATCGCCATCAGCATCGGCGACGGCGACGCGCGCAGCCTCTCGGCCGCCAGCCAGCTGGGCAGCCTGCTGCTGTGGCAGGACATGAAGGAAGTCCGCGCGCGGCCGGACTGAGGCGTCAGCCGCCAGAGGGGCCGGAGGTCGAGGGTCCGGCGGACGCCGCCTGCTCCATCGGCTCGTCATCCTCATAGACGACCGGCAGGTCGGCCAGGGTCTGGTCGGCGGCGTCCTCGACATATTCGATATTGGCCAGGTCGGTGATGCCGCCGACGATGATCTCGTACATCTCCATTTCCGGGTCCTGCGCCGCGGGAGCGTCCTGGGCGGCGGCGGCCAGCGGGGTCGCGGCCAGCGCCACGGCGGCGCCGGCGGCCGCGAGCACGGGCCCGAGCGGGAAGCGATAGGACACGCAGACCTCTTCGCGACAGCTCTGCAGGAAGGCCTGTCGCTGCTGGTCGTCCATCGCCGACAGGTCGTGCACCTGGCGCTGGCACATGCGGCAGGTGTCGCCATCCATCAGGGCGCTGAGGTTGGCCTTGTAGGGGCAGGGGCTCTGAATCTTCGGAAACCTGGACATTGGTCGATCCTCCACGGAACCGATCATGCCTGAAGACCCGGGAAAGTCGAGAAATTCCAATGCACAGCCAAATGCGGGAGGCGCGCAAAAAAATGGCCGCGGCCCATGGGAGGCCGCGGCCAGTATGACGACTTGAGGAGGGTGTTACGCGTCGTCGAGGTAACGAGGGTCAGTCGTTGCGGGTGTCCGGGGCCCGCGAGCGGGCCCCGGCCCCGGAAGACTAGAACTTGTAGCTGACCGCCAGACCGTAGGTGCGGGGGTCGGTGTAGAAGGCGTTCCGGTACAGACCCGAGCTGTCGTCGGTCAGGTAGGTATCGGTGATCGCCTCTTCGTCGGTGGCGTTCTTGACGAAGGCCTCCAGGGTCAGGCCGATCGTGGGATTGGCCACCGTGAAGGTCAGGTTGACGTTCTGCCAGCCTTCGATCTTGTCCGCGTCGCTGTTGTAGATGCGGGCGAAGCTGTCGGCCTGGCGGTAGTAGTCGCCGCGCAGGGTCGCGGCCCAGTCGCCCATGTCCCAGGTGTACTGGGCGCCGAGCGACACCGTCCACGGCGGCGAGTTGGGCAGTTCCTTGCCCTTCAGATTGACCGCCACGCCATCGCTGGGGTTCAGGCCGAAGGCGCCGAAGGCCCCGCTGCAGACGCCCAGGAAGTCGAAGACGTTGATCGCCCGGGCGCCGCCGCCGGCCACCGGGATAACCGGCGTTCCGTTGTTGAACAGGTTCATGAAGTTGGCCAGGGCCGCCGTCGAGACCACGCAGTTGGACGCGGTGCTGGACTTGATCAGCGTCAGGGTCGGATCGTCCTGGGTGCGGTTCAGGGTGTCGATCGAGGAGCCGTTGCTGATCGAGGTGTCGAGGTAGCCGATGTTGGCGTTCAGCACCAGATCGCGGACCGGCTGCCAGATGGTCTCGATCTCGACGCCCTTGATCTTGGCGTCGATGTTCTCGTTGGTCGAGGACTGGTTGACGATCTTGGAGACCTGATAGCCCTGGTAGTCATACATGAAGGCGGTCAGGTTGAGCTGCAGCGACCCGTCGAGCAGGGTGTTCTTGGTCCCGATCTCGAAGGCGTTGACGAACTCCGGATCGAAGTCCGGACGCGGGCAGGAGGCCACCGCCGGGTTACAGGCCGGATTGACGCCGCCGGCCTTGTAGCCCTTCGAGTAGAAGGCATAGACCAGGGTGTCGTCGGTGAAGCCCAGCTCCGGCTTCCAGTCGAAGCCCAGGCGACCGGTCCACTCCTGGAACCGCACCTGCAGATAGGCCGGGGTGCCGGCCACCGGGGCGGCCGGACCGGATCCATAGGCGCCCAGGGCGACAGGGTGGTTCTCAACCGACTTGGAGTCGTCGGTGTAGCGCAGGCCGCCGGTGATCTTGAAGTTGTCGAACAGCTGCCAGTAGACCTCGCCGAAAGCCGCGCGCGACTTCAGGTGATAGGGGCCGTAGTTGTCATAATAGTTGTGACCGCTGCGGTTCGGCGTCTGGTTCGGATCGATGAACACGCAGCCCGGCGTGGTGGCCGTGCAGTTGGCGCCGCCGGCCAGGGCGGTGTTCTGCACCTGGTAGTTGGCGGTGCCGGTGTTGAACATCACGTAGTAGTCGCCGGTCGCCTTGTAATCGAGGTAGATGGCGCCGACGTTGAAGTTGAACGCACCGTCGAAGTCCGACTGCAGGCGCAGTTCCTGGGTGAACTGCTTGGTGTCCGCCGAGGAGATATCGAAGGTGGTGAACCGGTCCTGGGCGCCGACCTGCGGGTCGGTGACCACGCCGCCGGGGAACAGGCCGGCATAGACCAGGGCGTAGACGCCGGCCGGGAACTGCGAGCCGTAGGCGTTGACCGGGTTGGGCGAGGCGTTGAAGCCGATGTTCGGCACCGACCGGTTGTAGTCCTGGCGGGTGAACAGGTTCAGCTTCGAATAGGAGGTCAGCGAGGTCAGCCGCAGGGTATCGGTCAGATCCCAGTCGACATTGAACTCATAGATGTCGGTCGAGGACTGGTAGATCGGATTGAAGGCGGACTCGATGTTGCGGATGTTGGAATCCTGCACCTTGCCGGCGAAGGCGTCCCCGGTCTGCAGACCGGTCAGGGCGCCGAACAGGCCGCCAAGGGTGGCCTGGCTGTTGGGGGTGCCGGTGGAGACGCCGGGCGCGTAGAGCGAGACGTTCGAGCAACCCTGGCTGAGGAAGCCCTGCTCGACCTGGGCGATGACGCCCACCGGGTGCAGGCCCACGCCGCCGACGCTGGTCTTGCCGGGGTCCTTGGCGCAGAACTGGCGACCGATCCGCGAGCGGGTGTCGTCCTCGTCGAAGTGGTCATACAGCAGGTAGGCCGAGAAGTTGTCGGTCGGGGCCCAGGCCAGGGTGGCGCGGACGTCCCACAGCGAGCGGTCGTCGATATCGTCGCCGGTGATGCTGTTCTTGCCGAAGCCGTCGCGGGTCACCGAAACGGCGGCCACGCGCAGGGCGGCGTCCTCGCCGAGCGGGAGGTTGACCATCCCCTTCAGCTTCCAGGAATTGTAGTTGCCGTATTCGACCTTCGCCAGGGCGGAGAAGTCGCCCAGCTCGGGCTTGGCGGTGATCAGGTTGACCACGCCGCCGGTGGCGTTGCGGCCATAGAGCGTCCCCTGCGGACCGCGCAGGACCTCGACGCGCTCGACGTCGAAGAACTCGGCCTCGAACAGGTTGTTGGCGGTCAGCGGCGCGTTGTTCAGGTGGATGCCGGTGCCGGCGTCGCCCGAGGTGGCGACCAGCTTGGAGCCGACGCCGCGAATCTGGAAGTTGTAGCCGGTGAAGTGGCCCTTGGAGAAGTTCACATTCGGAATGGCGGTGACCAGGTTCGGCCCACCGTCGATCTTCTGCTTTTCAAGCGAACCCTGGCTGAAGGCGGAGACGGCGATCGGCACGTCCTGAAGCGCTTCTTCCTTTTTCTGGGCGGTGACGATGATCTCGCCGACGACATTGCCCTGGTCGGGCGCGGCGTCCTGGGCCCATGCGGGCGCACTGGCGATCAGAATGGCGCTCGTGGAAACGCCCACGGCAAGCAGGCTGCGCAGCGGCAGTAGACTTCTCATATTTCCTCCCCTGGCGGCTGTTGAAATAACCCAGTTCAGGCTAGGTTATCGGCCGCAACTTATCGGCGGTTATCTAGCGGCCTTTTTTCGGCGAAAGTTGACCTGAGGCGCGGAAAACTTGACCGATCGCGCAGGTCGGTTCATTGCGAGGCCTTATGGCGTCAGGGTTTGTGTCGAGTATCGCGTTAACGGGGTGCGCGACCCTGATCGAGGAGCTGGGCGGCGACCCGCTCGCCCTGGCCTCAAGACTGGACATTTCCGACGAGGCCCTGCGCGGTCCCCATGTCATGCTCACCGGCGAGCAGGTCACCGGCCTGTTCGAACTGGCCGCCGACGACCTCGGCGTGCGGGATTTCGGGCTGAAGCTGGCCCTGCGCCAGGGCCCCAATCTGCTCAGCCCGCTGTGGGTCCTGGCCCGGACCGCCGGAACGGTGCGCGCCGCCCTGACCGAGGTGGTCACCGCCTTTGACTTCTATGTCACCACCGCGGTCCTGGGCCTGGTCGAGGAGGGTCAGGGCCTGGCCCTGTGCTTCGACATGCGGCTCAGCGACGAGGGCCCGCAGGTTCAGGTCGTGGAGCTCAGCTTCGCCATCATCTGCCAGGAACTTCAGAAGATGCTGGGGCCGCAATGGCGGCCGGCGGCCGTGCAGTTTCGCCACGCCGGGCCCCGGGAGATGCAGTCGCACCGGGCGCAGTTCGGCGAGATGGTCCTGTTCAATCAGGACCGCAACGCCATCCTGCTGGATCCGGCCAGCGCCAACGGCTCCTTGCGGTCGGCGTCGGCGCGGCTGCATCGCACCCTCAAGCGCGACCTCGATTCCCAACGGGCCATGAGCCGGAAAAATATCGTGGAACAGGCGGATCTCGCGCTGCGGACCCTGCTGCCGACCGGACGGCACGATCTGGCCGCGGTGGCCGAGAAGCTGGGCATCGCCCCGCGCACCCTGCAGTCGCGGCTGGCGGCGGCCGGCTCCAGCTTTCAGCTCCTGATCGACAAGGCCCGGCTGGACCTGGCCCGGCGCTATCTGCTGGATTCCGATCTCAACATGACCCAGATCGCCGATCTGCTGGCCTTCTCGGGGGCCAGCGCCTTTTCCCGCTTTGTCCGCCTGCAGACCGGGCGTAGCCCGCGGGCGATCCGCGCCGAGGCGCGCAGCCGTCAAAGGTAAGGGCCGTCCCGAACCCCTCAGGCCGCCTTGGCGGCCAGGCCCTGACGCAGAAAGCCCCCGAACCGCTGCAGATTTTCCTGGGTCAGGTCCGGGTCGCGCCGCATCGGCGAGACGTTGAGCAGCAACTCCTGCGGCTGGTCGAAGGCGTGGGTGCCGGCGACCGTCACCGTTTCCACCGCGCAGCCGGCCGCCCGGGCCCGTTCATAGGCCCGCTCATGCAGGTGAGGTCCGCCGAGATGGTCGGTGGCGGCAATGACGCCCTGGACCCTCGGCCGATAGCGCCAGTCGCGGCGACCGCCGCGCGTGCCCAGGCCGACATAGGGGTAGTTCAGATAAAGACCGGTCACGCCGTTCAGCAGCGCCGGGCTCGCATCGGCGAGGCGCGCCTCGACCGGTCGTTCGAGGGCCATGGTCATCAGGTCCATGATGGCCCAGCCGCCGTGGCTCCAGCCGGCGAGGACGATGTTGTCGGGATCGACGTCGTCGCGTCGGCTCAGGCCGTGGATCGAGGCCAGGACGTCGCCCGCCCGCTCGAACCCCCAGAACCGCATGCCGGTGCAGACGAGGCCAAGACCATAGGCGCGGCTCCAGCCGCGCGGCGTGTAGCTGTCGATGATCGCCGCCCGCCAGCCGGCGGCGACGGCGGCGGCGGCATAGTCATCCAGGTGCGCCTGCACCCCGCCGCAGCCATGGAACAGCAGGGCCAGGGGCCGGCGGCGCTGGTCGGCCGGCCCGGTGATGACGGCATGGGTGGCCAGGCGGTCCCAGCGGGCGTCGAGGGTGTCCATGCGGGTGCGGTTCCTTGTCTCACTCCAGATATGCGGTTCAGTCGGGTCCAGCGCCAGTCCCCGGGCGGATCGGGCCTTCGCGACCGTCGCCCGGACCGTCGGACCTCCGCCGGCGTCATCAAACTGTCATGTAAATGTCGCACAGGCCCAGCACGGGCGCGGCATGGAAGGCCAGCGGCGCCCATCGCCGACTCACCAGGTCCTCCGCGCCCGCCATGAGCCTAACCGTCGTTATCGTTCTCCTGCTGGCCTTTTCGGGCGGCGTCTACTGGCTCGGCCGTCGCCGGGCCGTCGCCCAGGCCCAGGCCGAAACGCCGCTGCATTCCCTGCCCGGCTACTACGGAACCTGGGTGGCGCTGTGGACCGGCGTCCCCGCCCTGCTTTTGCTGCTGCTGTTCCTCACCGTCGGCCCCCGGGTCGGCGAGGCGATGCTGTCGGCCAATCCGCCGGCGGCCGTCGCCCAGATGCCTCCCGAGACGGCCCAGGCCTTCTGGAGCGACGCCCGCGCCCTGGCCGGCGGTCGCGCCACCAGCGCCCAGCCCTGGACGGCCGAGGAACGGGCGGCGCTGGACGCCAAGGTCGTTGAGGCCAGGCGGTTTCACAACACCCTGACCTGGGGCTCCTTCGCCCTGGCGGGAGTTCTCGCCCTGGCCGGCTTCCTGCTGGCCTGGCCGCGGATCAAGCCGGGCCTGAGGGCCCGGAACCGGGTCGAGAGCTGGCTGAATGTGGCGCTGATCGCCTGTTCGGCGGTGGCCGTGCTGACCACCCTGGGGATCATCGCCTCGCTGATGTTCGAGGCCCTGCGTTTCTTCCAGGTGGTCTCGCCGCTGGACTTCCTGTTCGGCCTGGACTGGCAGCCGCAGATCGCCATGCGCGCCGACCAGGTCGCGGCCAAGGGCGCCTTCGGGGCCGTGCCGCTGTTCGCCGGCACCTTCCTGATCATGCTGATCGCCATGTGCGTGGCCGCCCCGGTCGGGCTGTTCTGCGCCATCTATCTGTCGGAATACGCCGGTTCCCGCACCCGCTCGGTGATCAAGCCGCTGCTAGAGGTCCTGGCCGGGGTGCCGACCGTGGTCTACGGCTTCTTCGCGGTGCTGACGGTGGGCCCGGCGTTCCGCGCCTTCTTCAACTACATCGGCAGCTGGCTGGTCGAGGGACCGATCGACCCGGTCGGCCGCTATCTGATGGGGGTGCAGGGCGAGATGGCCCTGACCGCCGGTTTCGTCATGGGGATCATGCTGATCCCCTACATCTCCTCTCTGTCCGACGACATCATCAACGCCGTGCCCCAGAGCCTGCGGGACGGGAGCTATGCGATGGGCGCCACCCGGTCGGAGACGGTCAAGAAGGTGGTCCTGCCCGCGGCCCTGCCCGGGGTGATGGGCGCCATGCTGCTGGCCATTTCCCGGGCCATCGGCGAGACGATGATCGTCACCATGGCCGCCGGCTCCCAGGCGCGGATCACCGCCAATCCGCTGGATTCGGTGACCACCGTCACCCGCCAGATGGTCGAGCTGCTGACCGGCGACCAGGCCTTCGACAACGCCATGACCCTGTCGGCCTTCGGCCTGGGCCTGACCCTGTTCGTGGTCACCCTGACCCTCAATGTGATCGCCCTGCGCGTCGTCCAGAAATACCGGCAGGCCTATGACTGACCCGATCCTGACCGCCGCCGCCGAACGCCGGCTGAAGAAGCGCCACGCCGCCGAGCGCCGGTTCCGGCTCTATGGCCAGCTGGCCATCGTCTTCGCCCTGGGCTTCCTGGCCATCCTGCTGGGCCGGGTGGTTCAGCAGGGCTACACCACCTTCTGGACCCATTCGATAACCGCCCACGTCTATCTGGACCCGGCGCGGATCGACACCAGCGACCTGGAAGGCAACAACTTCGACTATCTGGCGGCCGGCGACCTGCTCAAGCGGATCGGCGTCAAGGACGACGAACTGGGGCTGGCCTCGGGCGAGGCGATGGACCTGGTGTCGCGCGACCTGGGCTTCCGAATCCTCGACCGCATCAAGGCCGATCCGAAGATCATCGGCCAGACCCTGACCTTCACCGTGCCGGTCAAGGCCAACGCCGACCTCTACTACAAGGGCGAGATCAAGCGCTCGACCCCGGCCGGAGACCGCAAGCTGAGCGACCGGCAGATGGACTGGCTGGACACCCTGAAGGCCAAGGGCCTGGTCAGGGGCCATTTCAACTCCGGCTTCTTCACCCGCTCCGACTCCACCGAACCGGAACAGGCCGGGGTGCTGGGCGCGGTGGTCGGCTCGGCCCTGATGCTGTTGGTGGCGGCCCTGATCGCCATTCCGGTGGGGGTGCTGGGCGCGGTGTGGCTGGAAGAGTTCGCCGCCAAGGGCCGCATCAGCAGCTTCATCGAGGTCAATATCAACAACCTCGCCGCCGTGCCCTCGATCGTCTTCGGCCTGCTGGGGCTGGTTCTGTTCGTCAACTGGATGGGCTTTCCCCGCTCGGCCCCGCTGACCGGCGGCCTGGTGCTGGCGCTGCTCAGCCTGCCGACGATCATCATCGCCACCCGCGCCGCCCTCAAGGCGGTGCCCCCCTCGATCCGCGAGGCGGCCCTGGGCATGGGCGCCAGCCGCACCCAGACCGTCTTCCACCACGTCCTGCCCCAGGCCTCGCCCGGGGTCATGACCGGCATCATCCTGTCGATGTCCCACGCCCTGGGCGAGACCGCCCCTCTGCTGATGATCGGCATGGTGGCCTTCACCCCGGGCCTGCCCGAAACCCTGACCAGCGCCGCCAGCGTGCTGCCGGTGCAGGTCTACATCTGGGAAAGCGCCGCCGAGGCGGCCTTCCATGAGCGCACGGCCGGGGCCATCATGGTCCTCCTGGCCTTCATGATCGTGATGAACGCGGCCGCCGTGATCCTGCGCCGCCGGTTCGAGAAGAGGTGGTGATGAGCGATCCCGCCGCGAGCAATTCCTCCGAAAGCCCCGCCATGCCCCACGACACCCACGCCCACCCGCCCGTGGCCAGTGTTTCGACCCATGCCGCCGTCGCCGCGGCCGGGGTGAAGATCCACTGCCAGGACGTCAACGCCTACTACGGCGACAAGCAGGCGCTGTACGACATCACCCTGGACATTCCCGACCGCTCGGTG
>JAHBYC010000038.1 GCA_019636175.1 Caulobacter sp.
TGAACCGTGGCGCGGATCGGCTGGGCGCGGTGCTGGGCGGCGATCAGGCTCGGCCAGAAGACCGAGGTTTCCGGCAGCTCCAGATCGTCCTCGTCGGCCCGGCGGGCGGTGACGGCCGGGAACAGCTGATGCACCGGGGCGCCGACCACTTCGCTGCGCTCGGTGACCTCTTCCGGCGTGACCAGCAGACCCATGCGGCCGGCGGCGGCGCCCAGGTCCCGACGCGAGGTGAGGACGGCGATGAAGGGCGAGGCGATCAGCGGCAGGATGATCGGGGCGAACCAGATGGTCAGGTGCGGCGCCAGGGTCAGGATGGCGGCGAACAGCAGGCCGGTGTTGATCTCCCAGCGGTGGGCGCGGAAGGCGTCGGGCCAGTTGAGGGTCTCGCCGTCGCGGGTCTGGGCCGTCCAGCCGGCGTCCTTGCCCGACAGGATTTCGAGGACGATGCGGGTGTGGCCGACCATCATCACCGGGGCCATGACCGCCGAATAGGCCGTCTCGAAGGCGGCGCTCTTGAGGATGGCCAGACGGCCGCCGAAGGCCTTGCACTCTTCCGGACGGCTGAGGGTCAGGATCAGGCCCAGCACCTTGGGGCCGATCAGCATCAGGACGGTCAGCACCGAGGCCCAGATGATGGGGTCGTACTTCACCGGGGCCAGCAGGCGCCAGTACTCGGGCCGGGTCAGGGTGATCTGGGCCTGGATCGCCAGACCGGTCAGCAGCGACAGCATCCAGACGGGAGAGACCAGATAGCAGAGCATGCCGAAGAACAGCTGCAGACGGCTGATCGGGTGCAGGCCGGGCGCGAACAGCAGGCCCAGGTGCTGCAGGTTGCCCTGCGCCCAGCGCCGGTCGCGCTTCATGAACTCGATCATCGACGGCGGGGTCTCTTCGGTCGAGCCGTCGAGCACCGGGGTGACGTGCACCGCCCAGCCGCCGCGACGCAGCAGGGCCGCCTCGACCACGTCGTGGCTGAGGATGTGGCCGCCGAACGGCTTCTTGCCCGGCAGCACCGGCAGGCCCGAGCAGGCGGCGAAAGCCTTCACCCGGACAATGGCGTTGTGACCCCAGTAGCTGCTCTCGGCGCCGGTCCACCAGGCCAGGCCGGCGGCGGCCACCTTGCCGAACATCCGCACGCTGAACTGCTGGGCGCGGGCGTAGAGGGTCTCGGCGCCGATGATCACCGGCGTGGTCTGCAGCAGGCCGACGCCGGGGTGGCGTTCCATGGCGTCGACCAGTTTGACCACGGTCTCGCCGCTCATGACGCTGTCGGCGTCGAGGATGATCATATGCTCGTAGGCGCCGCCGAAACGGCTGACCCAGTCGCTGATGTTGCCGGCCTTGCGCTCGGTGTTCTTCGGGCGGCGGCGATAGAAGGTGCGGCAGCGGCTGCGGGCGCGCAGGGTCGAGAACTGCACCCGCTCCTGGGCGGCGACCGCCTCGTTGGTGGTGTCGCTGAGGACGAACAGGTCGAACCAGTGGGCGACGCCAAGGCCGGCCAGCGACCGCTCGACCCGCGCCAGACGGGCCAGGACCGCCGCCGGATCCTCGTTGTAGAGCGGCATCAGGAGGGCGGTGCGCACGCGCGGCGTCGGCGGGATGGCCGGGAAGTCGAAGATGTCCTCGCGGCGGTTCTTCAGAACGACGAAACCGGCGACGGCGCTGCAGAACCAGGTCGAGATGGCCCCGACCAGCACCACGAACAGTCCGAGCGCCACGCCCTCCAGGGCGGTAAAGCCGTCGCGCATGTACAGCTGGAACGGCGTCAGGGCGATGACGAAGGTCAGCAGCCAGCTGGCCGAGAACAGGGCCAGACGGCGCAGCGCGATGTTGCCGGGCGAGGTGGCGGGAGCCGCGCCAAGACGGGGCGCGTCGGCGCCGAAGGATTGGCGGGGCATGTCCAGCGGGCTTTCCGCGGGCAGCC
Organism: Caulobacter sp.; assembly: GCA_019636175.1. GTDB lineage: Bacteria > Pseudomonadota > Alphaproteobacteria > Caulobacterales > Caulobacteraceae > Caulobacter. The sequence goes on from JAHBYC010000038.1 coordinate 1,925, forward strand.
AGGGCTCGCCGAGCGGCGCATAGCCATAGCCGTAGTCCTCGACGGGTTCATAACGTCGCGCCAGATTGCTCGTGCCGTCCATTGAAACCGCCGTGGTATTGTAAGACCGTCCAGAGCCGCCCGAAGGCCGCGCCGGTCGTCACCGCGACGATTCGCGACTCTGACCGGGTAGGTAACGTGTCTATCACGGATACGTTATGTTGCGTCGCGAAGGAAGGCCGAAAATCAATTTTCGGGCGACTGGCGCCGGAAAAAGCGCCGTTCAGGGGCGAGCCTGACCCTCAGCGGGCGGGATCGCGATCAATCGCCTTCGGCGGCCTCATTCGATTGCGCCAGACGATACAGCCGCCGCTCCAGGACCAAGGCGGCGATTCCCGTCCAGCCGACCAGGACGATGGCGAAGCCGCGCTCCCACCAGCCGACATTGGCGGGGTTCACGATGCCGTAGAGCACCCGGTGATTGGTGATCAGGGCCAGGGCCAGCATCACCACCGAGACCGAGATCAGGAACAGCTTCAGCCGCTTCGTTCCGGGAACCGCGTGCAGGCCCCAGATCAGGAACAGGGGCGCCAGGATGATGCCAAGGCCCAGATTGACGAACAGATGGATGGGGTCGGGCCAGACGAACAGGCTGGAGATCACCAGTCCGATGCCGGCGAGAACAAAGCAGAGCGCCACCAGCGCCGCCGCCACCCGCGAACCGCCCAGGGCGACCACGGCCAGGCCAAAGCCGACTCCGGCCACGCCGGCCGCCGCGCCGCTGATCATGACCCCGCCGTTGAAGATCAAGGGAAAGCGGGCCGTGGCCCCGCCCAGCTCGCTGAGAAACTGGGTGGCGTTGTTGAAGCCGGGGTAGGCCAGAACGGCGGTCACCACCGCCAGGAAGGCGACAACCGGCGCGGCGACGCCGATCGCCAGCAGAATGCGCCGCCGGCGGTAGCGCTGTCCCGGCGCGAACTGCGCGGCAAGGTCCCTGAGCATCATGGCGCGGCCTTCCCGGGGGACCTGGGCGTGGCGGGCGGCGCCGAACGGGGCAGGGGCTTCAGACCCCACAGGGGCCGGATGAGGTTGATCCGCCGCACCACCTCATAGATGGCCAGGCTGCCGCCCAGGGTGACGCCGACCAGCACCGGCGCCTCGATCCACGGCGGCAGGTGATGCGGCAACAGCAGGTAGAGGGCCACCACGGTGATGGTCTGGTGCGCCAGGTAGCAGGGGAAGATGGCGTCGTTGAGATAGCGTCGCGCGGGCCCGTCCGCGCCGCGCAGATGGCGGCTGGCGAAGCCGAGGGCGGCGACGATGGTCATCCATTGATTGAAGGCGAAGACGCTGTTGCGCAGGGATGCGCCGGCCAGGTCGGTGCGGTGCAGGCCATAGAGGATCATCAGCACAATGACCGAGACGGCCGCCGCCGGCGCGGCGATCCAGCGGACCCGCTCCAGTTCCGACCAGAGGCTTGCCCGGCGAACCATCAGAAAACCGAACAGGAAGACGCCCAGGGACAGGGCGTGGTTGTACCAGTCGCTCTCCAGCCGGTTGGTCAGGCCGAACCACGGATAGAGCAGCTGGCGGATGGCCGCCAGGTAGAGGATCGGCAGGACCAGCAGCCGCCAGCCGGTGAGCGTCTTCTTCAGCCAGAGCTCGGCCGCGGCGATCCAGGCTGGCCGGAACAGCAGGGCCACCGCGACCAGGCTGTAGACGCCGATATAGAGGACGAACCACAGGTGGTTGATGGGAATGCCCCGGGCAAGGCCGTCCAGGCTGAACTCCTGCAGCCACCAGGCGATCAGGCCGCCGTGGAAGTCATACTTGGCCATGGCCTCGACCCAGGCCTGGGGCGGGATCAGCACCAGGACTCCGAAGATGAAAGGCGGGGCCAGCCGCAGGAACCGTTGCCGGAGCACCTCGCGGGCCGGATATTTGCCGCTCATCAGCCGCAGCGCCGCGCCAGACACCAGGAACAGCAGGGTCAGCCGCCAAGGCGAGGTCAGCAGGATGACCTTTTCCATGAAGGCGAAGCGATGGGCGCTGTTCAGGTGCCAGTCCCAGGGGGTGTAGGCCAGACCGACATGGTAGAGGATCAACAGGGCCAGGGCGACGATGCGCAGCCAGTCCAGGTCGGCGCGCCGGCCGGTGGACGAGGGAACGGGGGCTGGCGGAGGCGCTGACACGGGGCGCTCCTATGATGCCTGCGGGCGCGGTTGTCCATGTTCAGGCGGCAAATGGCCCTCGGCCGTCCGGACGCGGCGGGATGGACGGGGACCGGCCGCGAGTGGGGGACGGCGGCCGGCCCCGTCCTTGCGGAGCCATTTGAGCAGGTACGCGCTCATCCGGAGGGGTGGCGGCCCCGCAATCGTCAGGGTCGCCGCAAGGTTTCCGGCGCCCCCTTTCCGGGGAAAGCTACGGTGAGCCTTGGCGAGCGGATTTGAAGTGTCGGCAAAAAAGCGTCAGATGACGGCGACCGCCGAGGGTGCATCCGGACCTCGCCGGGCTCCGTAGCTGGAGCCATGAGCAACGTCATTCTCCTGACGCCGTCGGAATTCCGGGCCTTGAGTGTCGGCCCGGCGGTCCGTCTTGCGCCACGAGGGCGGGAGAGGACGCGGGGGAACGCGATGAAGACAGACCTGGACCGGGAAAGATTGCGGCGAACGCTCCTGGCCGTATCCGGCGGCGATCGAGGCGCCATGGGCGAGCTCTATCGCGCCACCTCAGGCAAGCTCAACGCCGTCTGCCTGCGGGTGCTGGGCGACGAGGGCGAGGCCGAGGAGGTCCTGCAGGAGGTCTATCTGACGGTCTGGAAAAAGGCCGGCGCCTATGATCCCGATAAGGCCAGCCCGATCACCTGGCTGGCGGCCATCGCCCGGAACCGGGCCATCGATCGTCTGCGGACGTCCGGCGCCAGGGTCGCCCGGAGCAGCGCGCCGCTGGACTGGGTGATGGAGGCGGCTGATCCGAGCCCCGACGCCGAGGCCCAGCTGGGCCAGAGTGAGGACAGCCAGCGCCTGCGCGGTTGTCTCGAGACCCTCAATCCCGACCACGCCGCCCTCATTCGCCGCGCCTTCTTTGGCGGCCTCAGCTACAGCGAGCTCGCCGAGGTCGTGGGCCGTCCGCTGGGAACGGTAAAAACCTGGATCCGCAAGGGTCTGATGAACCTGAAGGTTTGCCTCGAGTCATGACCGCGTCCGCCGCTCACCCCCAGGACCTGCGCGCCGCCGAACTGGCGCTTGGCGTCCTTGAAGGCCAGGCCTTCGACGAGGCCAGGGCGCTGGCCCGCGCCGACCAGGGATTCGCCGAGGCGGTGGAGGCCTGGGAACTGCGCCTGGCGGGCCTCGCCGAAGGCATCGCCCCGGTCGCGCCGTCCGAAAGGGTCTGGACCGCGATCCGATCCCGGCTCGCCCAGGCGCCGGCCAATGACAACGCCTGGAACAATGTCGGCCTGTGGCGTGGTGTGACCGCCGCCTCGGTCGCCGTGGCGGTGGTCAGCCTGGGTGTGATGCTGTGGCCGCGCCCGGCGCCTGTCGCTCCGACGACGCCCCCGGCCATCGCCGCCGCCGCGCCCTATGTCGCCCTGGTCTCCGCGCCGGACGGCGGGCCGTCGCTGGCGGCGATCACCGTCGAGGCCGACCTCAGGCGGATCGTGGTCACCCCCGTGGCCCTGACCGAGGAGCAGGCCCGTTCGCTGGAGCTGTGGGTCGTGCCGGCCGACGGCTCCGCGCCGCGATCGCTGGGCCTGGTCAGGGCGGGGACGCCGACGGTGCTCAAGGATATCGTCCTGCCGGTCGAGGCCCGGGGCGCGGCCCTGGCCATATCGCGGGAGCCGGAAGGCGGATCGCCCACCGGCGCACCGACCGGGCCCATTCTCGGCGTCGGAGCCCTGACCAGCAGCTGACGCCAACGCCCCGGACGCGGGTTCAGCGCCCCAGCCGCCGTTTCTCGATGCGATCCGAACCGGCCGGCAGGCTGACCAGGTCGCGGTCCCTGGCGATCCAGAGCTTGCCGGAAAACAGGCTGCGGGCCTTGCCGAGGAAGGGAACCTCCAGGCCGCGGACGGGCAGGGGCGGCACGATGTGGGTCAGCAGCACGGCCTTGACCTTCGCCGCGCTGGCCTCCCGCGCCACGTCCTCGGGACTGGCGTGGTAGTCGATGATGTCGCCCATGATCTTGGCCCGGTTCTTCTGACCGGCCTTTGCCGCGGCCGCCTGCAGCCGTCGAACCAGCGGCGGCGATAGGGCGTCATGGATCAGAAGGTCGGCGTTTTGGGCGTGGGTGACCAGATTGGGCGTGGCGGAGGTGTCGCCGCTGACCACCAGGCTGCGGCCCTTGTAGTCGAAGCGATAGCCGACCGCCGGCTCGACTGGTCCGTGATCGACGCGGAAGGCGGTGATCTTCAGGCCGCCCTCGTCCAGCACCACGACGGCGGACGGGCCGGGCGGCAGGGCGAAGGGCCGAGCCTGAAAGCCGGCGCCGGACGGGGGCGCCACGGACGCGCCGTGGTGGGCCGTGCGATAGCCGTTGTCGATAGCGTAGAGCTCGGTCAGGCCGCCGGCCACCCGCTCGACCCCGGGCGGTCCGATCAGGGGCAGGGGCGTTGTCGCCGCCCGGCCGACCCAGCGCTGCAGGGCGATGGCGCCCAGGCCGTCGAGATGGTCGGAGTGGAAGTGGGTGAGGAAGACCGCCTCGATCCGGCTGGCGGGCACACCGGCCCGGGCCAGGGTTTCGGCGGCGCCTTCGCCGGCGTCGACCAGGAACATCCGCTTGCCGGCGACGACCGCCAGGCAGGGACCGGCGCGGTCCTTGTCCGGCAGCGGCGAGCCCGAGCCGCAGACAAAAGCGTGCAGACCGTCGGGCAGGTCGGCGACGGCGTCGGCGGCCATCGTCCGGTCCAGCATGCGGTCGGTGACGCCCAGGGCGATGGGACCGCGCAACAGCCAGGCGACGGCGATGACGGCGGCAAGCGCCAGCAGGATCCAGACGGTGCGCTTCATGTCTTCTGTCCCGAAAGCTTGATCAGATCCTGCTCGACGGCCCACAGGCGGTCCTGGCCCCAATGGCCGGGCAGATCGCCGACCCGGAAGGACGGCACGCCCCACAGCCCCAGGCCCAGCATCTCCTGGCGATTGGCCTCGGCCATCTCACGCCAGCTGTCGTCGGCCAGACCCGCCGCGACGTCCTCGCGGGTCAGTCCGGCCCGCTCGGCCATGGTCCACAGCCCCTCGTCGGTGGTCGCGTCGATGGCTTCCGAGAAGGCGCCCGCCAGGAAGGATTCGGCGAAGGCCTCGCCCTTGCCCAGCGCCATGGCCCGGCCCAGCACGCCCATGCCGCGCTCGACGCCGAGGCCGACCGGGTCGACCATTCGGCCAAAGGGGATGCCCATGCGCATGGCTTCGCGCCAGCAGTCCTTGACGATGTAGATCTGCTTCTCGCGCGGCACCGGCAGGCCGCGCATGACCATCGGCAACACCGGCCGCAGCCGCAGGGCGGCGCCATAGCGTTCCGCCAGGGCCCGGACCCGACCGACCGCCAGCCAGGTGTAGGGGCTGCGGAAGGAGGCGAAGAAGTCCAGCGTCACCGGGCTTTGAACCTTGGCCTCGGCGCCTTCCTGTTTAAGCGGGGCGACCGGCGCCGCGCCCGGCCGGCGGACATCGGCCAACTGCGCCTCGAGGTAATGCAGCCGGTCCGGTCCCCAGGACCAGGTGTCGTTATAGTGGAAGGTTGCGCCAAGGTAGTGGCCCAGTTCCAGACGCCTGGCCTCGCCCTCGGCCAGCAGGGCTTCGGCCGATTGCAGGGGGAAGCGCTCCAGCGCCCTGTCGTCGCCGGTCCACAGGGCCTCGCCGATGGCGATGGCGCGGTCCGCGAAGTCGGCTTCGGCCAGCGCCGCCGCGAGCGCCTTCTGGGCCAGTTCGGTCTGTTCCGGCGTCGGCTGGCGGGCGTCGCGGGGCAGGGACAGGCCGTGCGCGGCGGCCAGGGTCGCGGCGTCCCTCAGGCTCCAACTGGCCAGGCGTTCGCGATCGGGCGCGGCGCTTTCGATCGGCGGCGGGACCAGGAAGGCCTCGATGGTCACGTCATAGGCGCGGGACAGCGGCCCCAGCAACTGAACCGCCAGATGGCTGTAGGGGTCATCCGCCTGATGGAAATACCGGACCGTCGCGCCCGCCGGCTGCTGTTCCGCCACGCCTTGCTCCCCCATCCCGGAACGGAGCGCTTGACGGCCCCGAAACTATTGGCACAATTAATGCCAAATTATTGTCCGCCGTCAACCCAGCCCGGAGTCGCAACTTGCAGGTTCTCAGAACGCCCGATGACCGTTTCGAAGGTCTGGCGGACTATCCCTTCAAAGCCCGATACGCCGAGGTCGCGACGCCGGGCGGGCCGGACCTGAGACTGGCCTATGTCGACGAAGGGCCCTCAGGGGCGGACCCTGTCCTGCTCATGCATGGCGAACCGTCCTGGTCCTACCTGTACCGCCACATCATTCCCCGCCTTTCCGAAACCCACAGGGTCCTGGCGCCCGACCTGATCGGCTTTGGTCGCTCGGACAAGCCGGCGGCGATGACCGACTATTCCTACGAGCGGCATGTCGCCTGGATGAGCGACTGGCTGACCGGACTGGACCTGAACAACATCACCCTCTTCTGCCAGGACTGGGGCGGTCTGATCGGCCTGCGACTGGTCGCCGCCTTCCCCGACCGGTTCGCCCGGGTGGTGGTCGCCAACACCGGCCTGCCGACCGGCAGCGGCATGACCGAGGGCTTTCGTCAGTGGCTGGAACTCAGCCAGTCGATCCCGGTCTTTCCGGCCGGCAACATCGTCTCGATGGGCTCGTCCCGCGACCTGAGCGCGGAGGAGATCGCCGCCTATGACGCGCCCTATCCCGACGAAAGCTACAAGGCGGGCGCCCGCATCTTTCCGACATTCGTTCCGGTGACGCCGGAACATCCCTCGGTCGCGGAGAACAAGGCGGCCTGGGAGGTCCTGGAACGGTTCGACAAGCCCTTCCTCACCGCCTTCAGCGATGGTGATCCGGTCAGCCGCGGCGGCGACAGGATCTTCCAGGAGCGGGTGCCGGGCGCCCGCGGGCAGCCTCACACCATCATCGAGGGTGGCGGCCACTTCCTGCAGGAAGACAAGCCCGTCGAGATCGCCGCCCTGATCGCCCGTTTCATCGCCGGCTGAACCCGGCGAAACCAGGAGGACATCTGATGAAGGTCGAAAACGCCGTCCTGCCGCGCCAGGACCAGATCGGCGGGCTGCTTGGCCTTGGGGGCGAGACCCCCATCGTCATGCTCAACCTGCTGAAGTTCCGCGACAAAGCCGAATACGACGATCCCGCGGAGCCCGGGATCAGCGGTCGGGAGGCCTATATGCGCTATGGCGAACCCATGAGCGCCCTGGTCGCCGCCAAGGGGGGGCGGGTGATCTTTTCGGCCGATGTCGACGCCCTGGTGATCGGCGAGGTCGGAGAGCTCTGGGACTCGGCGGCCATTGTCGAATATCCCAACCGCGCCGCCTTCGTGGCCATCGCCACCTCGCCGGAGGTCCAGGCCATCGCCCACCACCGCACGGCGGGGCTGGCGGGCCAGCTGCTGATCCAGTGCACAGCCATTCCGGAGGTCGGCGGTTGACGGCAGGCCCCTCGCGATGACCACTCCGTGGCGGGTGCATGGCCTGTCGCTGTCCTACTTCACGGGCAAGATCGAGGCCTATCTGCGGGCCAAGGGCCAGCCCTATGAGCTGATCGAGATGACGGCCGCTGACCTTCGGGCCTGCGCCGCCGCGACCGGCGTCGCCTGGATGCCGCAGATCGAGACCCCGGACGGCTGGCTGACCGATACGCCCAGGATCATCGAGCATCTGGAACGGGTGCATGCGGGGCCGGCCATCACGCCGGCTGATCCGCTCGCGGCCTTCATCGCCGGCCTGATCGAGGACTTCGGCGACGAGCAGCTCTGGCGGCCGGCCCTCTATTACCGTTGGGCCCACGCCGCCGACGCCCGGCTGCGCGGCCAGCAGATCGCCGACGCCATGCTGGGGGATCTGCCGTTTCCCCGCTGGGTCAAGCGCTGGCTGATCATCCGCCGGCAGCGCCGGGTCTATCTGCCGGGAGACGGGGTGACCGCGGCCAATGCAGAAGCGGTGCGGCGCGAGTATCTGGAGGTGCTGGACGCGCTCGAGCCGGTGCTCGCGCGCCGCCCCTTCGTCATGGGGCAAAGACCTACGGAGGCCGATTTTGGTCTGTTCGGCGGGCTGTTTCGCCACTTTGCCCAGGACCCCACGCCGGCCGCCATCATGCGGGGGCGCGCGCCGTCCGTCCTGGCCTGGACCGAACGGCAGTGGACCCTGGCCCCAGGCGACTTCGCCGCCGAACCGCAGCCGGCCGAAATCCCCGAGGGGCTTGAGCCCCTGGCCCGCGCCATCGCCGGACGCTTCCTGCCGATGATGGCGGCTCACGAGGAGGCCTGGACGGCGGGCGCTGATCAGGCCCGCTTCGAGCAGTTCGGCGCGGCATTCCGGACTTCGGTTAGCCCCTACCGGGTGAGCCGTCTGGCGCGGCTGCGCAACCGCTTCCAGGCGCTCGACGCCGTCGCCAAGTCCCGCGCCGCCGACTGGCTTGGCGACGCGGAGGCCGTCGCGTGTCTTGAGCGCCCCGAAAGCCCGCGACCGCCGCCCGAACCGCTGTCGCTGCCGATTGCGTCGGGCCGAAGACTGGACAGCGCGCCCCGCGACCGTCAATGGCGTAGGGCATGAGTGATCCGTCCGACACCGCAGCCTCCACCGACGGTCGGCGGCTGCGCGCCGAGGCCAGCCGGGCGCGGATTGTCGCGGCCATGCTGGAACTGGTCCGGGAGGGGTTCATGACCCCGCCCGCCGAAGCGGTGGCCGAACGGGCCGGGGTCGGCCTGCGTACGGTCTTTCGGCTGTTCAAGGACATGGACAGCCTCTATCGCGAAATGCAGATCATGATGCTGGCCCGCCTGGCGCCCATCGCCGCGGAGCCGCTGGTCGGCGACGACTGGCGCTCGCGACTGCGGAACCTGATCCATCGCCGGGCCAGGCTGTTCGAGGAACTGATGCCGCTGAAGGTCGCGGCCGACGCCCAGCGGACCCGCTCGCCCTATCTGCAACGCGAGAACAGCAACTTCCTGCGGCTGCAGCGGGAGATGGCGACCACCCTGCTGCCGGAGGCGCTCAAAGCCGACGCCCGGCTGGTCGAGATGCTCGATCTGGTGCTCAGCTTCGACGCCTGGCGCCGTCTGCGGCTGGACCAGGGGCAGGACTTCGACACGGCCGAGGAAATCATCGCCGATCTGGTCGACCGGATCGTCGCGCGATGAGAGCGCGGGCGGCGGTTCTGGTCCTGGCGCTTGCCCTGGCGGCCTGCGGGCCGAAGGCGCCGGTGGCGGCCTTAGATCCGCCCTGTCCGACACAGCCGACCGGCGAGGTCAGCCTGCCGGGCGGCCGCTTCACCCTCGGCGCAGCCGGCATGCATGATGACGAGGGACCGCCGCGCGAGGTGACGGTGGGGCCCTTCTCGATCGACCGCACCGAGGTCACCAACGATCAGTTCGCCGCCTTCGTCGCGGCGACCGGCTATGTGACCCTGGCCGAGCGCGAGCCCGACCCGGCCCTCTATCCCGGCGTGCCGCGCGACCAGCTCAAGCCGTCCTCCCTGGTGTTCGTCGGCGCCAACGCCCTTGGCGACGGCAATCCCGCCGCCTGGTGGCGGATCATCGACGGCGCCAGCTGGAAGCATCCGGAGGGCCCGGCCAGCGACCTGAAGGGCAGGGGACGCCACCCGGTGGTGCAGATCGCCTATGACGATGCGCTGGCCTATGCGCGCTGGCGCGGCCGCGATCTGCCCAGCGAGGCCGAGTGGGAGTTCGCCGCCCGGGCGGGCAAAGACGGGGCGCGCTATGAGTGGGGCGATGACAAGCCGGATCCGGCCCATCCCCGGGCCAACACCTGGCAGGGCGTGTTTCCGGCCCTCGACACCGGCGAGGACGGTTACAAGGCCCGCACCGCGCCGGTCGGCTGTTTCCCCGCCAGCGCCTACGGCCTCTTCGACATGTCCGGCAACGTCTGGGAATGGACCTCCAGCCGCTATGATTTCGGTCCGGAGGCCGGGGCGCGGCTGATCAAGGGCGGCTCCTTCCTCTGCGCGGATAACTTTTGTTATCGCTACCGCCCGGCGGCGCGCCAGCCCGGCCCCCCCGACACCGGCAGTTCGCATATTGGCTTCCGCACGGTCAGTCGCGGGACAAAACCGCAAAAGCAGGAAACGCCATGATCAGGAACCGCATCACGCAGATGCTCGGGGTCCAGTACCCCATCGTCCAGGCCCCGATGGGCTGGATCGCCCGCTCACAGCTGGCTGCGGCGGTGTCGAACGCCGGGGCCATGGGCATCATCGAGACCTCTTCGGGCGAACTGGACGCCGTGCGCGAAGAGATCGGCAAGATGCGCCAGCTGACCGACAAGCCGTTCGGGGTAAACGTCGCCCAGGCCTTCGTCCGCGACCCCGACATCGTCAAGTTCATCATCGACCAGGGGGTCCAGTTCGTCTCCACCTCGGCCGGCGACCCGACCAAATACTGTGGTCAGCTGAAGGAGGCGGGCCTGACCGTCTTCCATGTGGTGCCGACCCTGGCGGCGGCGCTGAAGGCGGTGGCGGCGGGCGTCGACGGCCTGATCGTCGAGGGCGCCGAAGGCGGCGGCTTCAAGAACCCGCGCGATGTCTCGACCATGGTGCTGCTGCCGCTGGTCTGTTCGAAGGTCGATCTGCCGATCATCGCCGCGGGTGGGGTCACCGACGGGGCGACGATGGCGGCCGCTTTCGCTCTGGGCGCCGAGGGGGTGCAGATGGGCACCCGGATGGTCTCGGCCGCCGAGTCTCCGGTTCACGAGAACTGGAAGAACGCCATCGTCAACGCCAGTGAGACCGACACTGTCTTCCTCAACCGTTTCGGTCCGGGCCCCGCCCTGCGCGCCCTGCGCACCGAAAAGACGGCCGCCTACGAAAAGACCCCGCCGGAAGGCGGCGTGATGGGCGAGTTCCGCAACGCCCTGTCGCTCTATTTCGGTGGCGACATGGAATCCTCCATCGCCCTCTCGGGACAGGTGGCCGGCCGCATCGACAGCGTGCGGCCGGTGGCGGACATCATCGCCGACACCGTGCGCGAGTTCGAGGAGGTGGTGGCGAAGATGAGCGCGAAGTATGGGGTGAAGGCCTAGCCGCGCATGGCTGCCCCGGGGCCTGTCCTTGCCTGATCTGATCGCGATTACCGACCCCGATGATCCCCGGGTGGAAGCCTACCGACACATCCGCGAGCGCGATCTCGTCGGGCGGCGGGGCCTGTTTGTCGCCGAGGGCGAGGTGGTCCTGCGTCTGCTGGCGCGCCAGGCGGGGTTCGAGGCCCTGTCGGTGCTGATCGACGGCCGGCGGCTGGAGAAGCTGACCCCGATCCTGGACGAGCTGCCGGATAACGCGCCGGTCTATCTCGCCGACCAGGCGGTGATCGACGCCATCGCCGGCTTTCATCTGCACCGCGGCATCCTGGCCATCGGCCGGCGGGTCGCGCCGCCGTCGGCGACCGGGCTGCTGTCGCGGCTGCCGGAGCGGGCGCTGGTTCTGGCTCTGGCCGGGATCGCCAACCACGACAACATGGGCGGGCTGTTCCGTAACGCCGCCGCCTTCGGCGTCGACGCCGTCCTGCTCGACGCCGACTGCTGTGACCCGCTCTACCGCAAGGCCATCCGGGTCTCGGTCGGCGGGGTTCTGGTGACGCCTTTCGCCAGACTGGCGCCGGGCGAGGATCTTGTCGCCCTTCTGGAAGCCCATTCGCTGACCCCGGTCGCCCTGTCGCCGGCGGGCAGTGTCGCCCTGTCGGCCCTGACGCCCCCGCCGCGAGCCGCGCTGATCGCCGGGGCGGAAGGACCGGGCCTGCCGCCGGCGGTGCTGACCCGGTGCCTGACGGTCAGCATCCCGATGGCGAGCGGCTTTGACTCGCTCAATGTCGCCACGGCGACCGGCATCGGTCTGCACCATCTGCGATCGGCTTCACCGGCCTGAACCGGGGCGACCACCCATGGAACCGTCCCGTCGGTTCGCCGTTACGGCTGCATGCTGAAATGGGCCGGACTTTTCCTCGTCGTCATGATCATCGCGGGCATTCTCGGCTTTGTCGTGAATGTCGCGGGTTTCATCGCCAAGATCGCCTTCTTCATCTGCCTCGCCGGCTTCCTGGCGACGGTGGTGATGAACTTCATCGGCAAGAAGACCGAATAGGCCAGGCCGCGCCGACCTAGGGTCCAGACGCAGAAAAGGCGGTCGCCAGGACCGCCTTCGCCGCCTCTGATAATCCGCGCGGACCCGAAGATCCGGAGGCGCCGCGGAGGGCCCCACGCCCCGGCGACCATCCAGGGACAGTCGCCGTTCGCCCGCACTATTGGTCCGGAACGTCCCCGGAGCAATCTTTGACCTCTTCCCGGCGGCGCGATAGCGGCAAGGTGTGGTTTCAGGAACACGACCATCCTGCGGCGGCCCGGCGGAATGAGCCGTCGATAAAGCCCTGAAACCGCCCCAATCCGGGCAAGTCTCCGCCACACCGAACGTCGATATAGTCATTGTCGGTTGATCGGCGCCGGTCCGGATCCTGAACAGCCCCCCCAGCCCCCCGCATCGGAAGCAGGGTCAACCGACACCTCCCCCCTCTCAATCAGATTGACGCACCGCCGCTGACCCGGCGCGCCTGAATGGTCCTGTGGCGGCGGGTTCGACCTCAAGGCGGCTGACACGCTTCAATGAATACAACGTGGGCGAGAATTACTTGAAGCGTTTGCGCCTTCAGCGCCTTCTGGTCGCGTCGCCAACCCAGGCGGGAGTCGTCGGCGACGCCAGCGCGGAGTTGTCCGGAACAATATTCCCGGTCAGGCCCTCTGATCCGCAGCAGTGTCTCACCCGCGCAAACCTTCGCTGGCGAAGCGAAAAAGACGCCTGCAATCCCGTCGAACGTCGATCGGAAAATACCCCTTCGAGCGCGCGAAAACCCCGCTCTGTCTAGGTTTCGCGAGTATTAAGCCGCACTCGCCGAAAAGGCGACCGCTTGCCGCGAACGGGTGCGGCAAATCGTCATGTCGTCCCGGCCAGATCGTCCGAACGCCGGTCACGACAACCAATTGATAAGCACATCGGAATTTTCTTAGCTTGCGAGGCGCCCCCGGAACCAGATACAGCGCACAACAGGCTTTGGTTGTGCTAGAGTTCAATCAGGCACAGACTCTGGCCGCGGTATTCAGGGCGTTGGGGGGAGGGGCTCCCGCTTGGCTTTTCAGAACAGAATCCCGTCGGGTCCCCCCCAATCCGACCTGACGGGTGTCATGGCGCATCCCCCCGCGCCTTGACAAAGAAGGGGCGCACCACCCCCCCGGTGCGCCCCTTCGCCTTTTCCGGCTATCGGCCCCGGCTATTTGCCGACATGGGCGATTGAAGCGATCTCGACCAGAAAGTCCGGCCGCACCAGGCCACAGACGATGCAGAACCGCGCGGGTTTGGCGCCGGGGAAGTACTCCGCATAGACCTTGTTCATCGCCGCGTAGTCGGCCCAGTCCTTGAGGAAGATGTGGTTCATGGTCACGTCGTCCATGGTCCCGCCGGCCGTCTCGATCACCGACTTGATGGTTTCCAGCACCTGGCGGGTCTGGGCCTCGGCGTCGCCGACGTGGGCGACATTGTTGTCCTTGTCGAAGGCCAGGGTGCCGGAGACATAGACCACCCCGTCGGCCAGGGTTCCTGGCGAGAAGGGGGCGATGGGGGTGACGGTCCCGGGCGGAGTGATGACGGTCTTGGGCATGGTGGGTGTCCTTGATGGTATTGGCAGGGTGCGTCCTTCGACACGCCGCCGCGCGGCTACTCAGGATGACGAACGACGGGGCGCTACACAAATATCGTCATGCTGAGTAGCGGCCGCGGGCCGCGTGTCGAAGCACGCAGTCAGGCAGGCGGCGCTTGCCGGATCGCGCCGCAGAAGTCGGCGGTGTTGCTCACCCAGCCGAAGAACTTCTCGACGTTGTAGACCGTGGCCTCCTGCAGGAAGGCGGGTCCGGCCTGATGCACGGCGTCCTCCAGCATCACGCTGAAATATTCCAGGTGGAAGGCGTCGCGCAGGGTCGATTCCACGCAGACGTTGCTGGCGATGCCGACGAACACCAGATTGCGGATCCCCCGCGCCCGCAGCACCGAGTCCAGCGAGGTGTTGAAGAAGGCGCTGTAGCGCGGCTTCTGGATGACGATGTCGCCGTCCTTGGGCGCCAGGGCGTCGACGAGCGCATAGTCCCAGCCGCCCTTGGCCAACAGCTGGCCCTCCAGCTCGGGCTTCTCGCGCATGGTCTTCAGGGCGTTGGACTTCCACCAGTTGGGCGATCCCTCGCCGCCGGCCTCGACGTAGCCGGGGTCCCAGCCATTCTGGAAATAGACCACCTGCACCCCGGCCGCCCGCGCCGCTTCGCAGGCCTGGGCGATCTGGCCGATGACCGCCGCCGCCCCGCCAATGTCGAAGCCGGCCTTGTCCAGATATCCGTCCGGCGAGGCATAGGCGTTCTGCATGTCGACGACGATCAGCGCCGTGTCCTTCGGGCTCATCGGCACCGCTTCGGGCCGCGCCGGCAGCATTACCGCCCCGGGCCGCGCCTCGGCCATGGACTGTGGTCGCTCACCCAGCCTGGACATGGGCCCCCACGCCTTGACGGGTCGTCATCAGGGGCTGGATGTGCTTGCCGAACTGGTCGAGCCCGACCAGGAAGTCATCGAAGGTCAGCAGCATGCCGGCCGCCCCCTCGACCTCGGCCACCTCGTCCATCAGCCGGGCGACGGTCTCGTAGGAGCCGACGAAGGTGCCGATGTTGAGGTTCATCGCCGACGGCGGGCGGCTCATGTAGATGGCCGAGACGTCCAGGCTGGCGCGCGGATCGGCTTCCCCCTGGTGGTTCATCCAGGCGATGGCGTCCAGGTCGGCGCCCTTCTTGTAAAGCTCCCACTTCTCCATCGCCGCCTCGTCGGTCTCGTCGGCGATGATCATGAACAGCAGCAGGGCTCCCGTGTTGGAGCCGGCCCGCCTGGCGGCGTCGACATTGCGCTGCACCGCCTCGGCGCATTTCTTGGGTTCGTTCAGCCCCATGCCGAAGCAGAAATTGTAGTCGGCGTGCTGGGCGGCGAAATCAACGCCGGTCTGGCTCTGGCCGGCGCAGACGATCTTGATGTCGACCTGCGGCTTGGGCAGCAGCTTGCAGTCGTTCATCGTCAGGAACTTGCCCTTGAAGTTCGACTCGCCGTCCCGCCACAGCTCCTTCATCACCGTGACGTACTCGGTGCAGAAATCGTAGCGATTGAGGAAGTGCTCCTGGCCGGGCCACAGGTTCATCTGGTCGTACTCGGCCTTCTGCCAGCCGGAGACGATGTTGATGCCGAACCGGCCGTTCGAGATGCTGTCGATGGTCACCGCCATCCGCGCCGCGATCGGGGCCGGGATCGCCAGGACCGGCACCGAGGCATAGAGCTTGATCTTGCTGGTCACGGCCGCCAGGCCCGCCATCAGGGTGAAGCTCTCCAGGGCATAGTCCCAGAATTCCGTCTCGCCGCCGAAGCCGTGCAGCTTGATCATCGAGAGGGCGAAATCGAGCCCGTATTCCTCGGCCTTGAGGGTGATCTCCTTGTTCAGCTCAAACGTCGGCATGTACTGCGGCGACGTCGCCGACATGATCCAGCCGTTGTTGGCGATCGGGATGAAGACGCCGATGTCCATGAAATTGCCTGCCCTCGAAATGGTGGGCGGGCATCAGGGACCGGGTTGCACGGGTTGGCAAGGGGGGAGGGGACGCTTGGTCCTTGCGTCCTTCGACACGCCCGCTTTGCGGGCTACTCAGGATGACGAACAGGAAAAGGCGACCTCAACAGATGTCGTCATGCTGAGTAGCGGCCGAGGGCCGCGTGTCGAAGCACGCAAACCCGCTACCGCTTCCTCACAAACACCGTCCCCGCCGAGTACCCCGCGCCGAAGCTGCAGATCAGCCCCTCTTCACCCGTCGCGAAGCCGTCGTTGTGCAGGTGGAAGGCGATGATCGAGCCGGCCGAGGAGGTGTTGGCGTAGTCGTCGAGGATGATGACGTTCTCTTCCGGCGTGGGATCGCGGCCGAGGACGCGCTTGCCGATCATGTCGTTCATGTTGATGTTGGCCTGGTGCAGCCACATCCGCTTGAGACCGTGCGGATCAAGGCCCAGCTCGCCGGCGTGGTCGACGATCATCTCGCTGACCATCGGCACCACCTCGCGGAACACCTTGCGGCCCTCCTGGACGAACAGCTTGTCCTTCTTGCCGACGCCTTCGGGCGCGGCGCGGTTGAGGAAGCCGAAATTGTTGCGGATGTTGTTGGAGAAGACGGTCTTCAGCCGCGTGCCCAGGATATCCCAGCCCTGGCCGGGGGCGGCGTCCTCGGCCCGCTCGACGATCACGGCGGTGGCGACGTCGCCGAAGATGAAGTGGCTGTCGCGGTCGCGGAAGTTCAGGTGGCCCGAGCAGATCTCGGGATTGACCATCAGCACGGCCCGCGCCGAGCCCGAGGCGATGAAGTCGGCCGCCGTCTTGATGCCGAAGGTGGCGCTGGAACAGGCGACGTTCATGTCGAAGGCGAAGCCGTCGATGCCCAGGGCCTGCTGCACCTCGATCGACATGGCCGGATAGGCCCGCTGCATGTTGGAGGCGGCGCAGAGCACCGCGTCGATCTGGCCGGCGTCCTTGCCCCAGGCCTTGATCGCCTCCCGGGCCGCCTTGACCGCCATCTCGGCCAGCACCGAGAGCTCCTCGTTGGGGCGTTCGGGGATGCGCGGGGTCATCACCTCGGGGTCGAGAATCCCGGCCTTGTCCATGACGAAGCGGGCCTTGATGCCCGAGGCCTTCTCGATGAACTCCGGCGAGGAGGGCGCCAGCGCTTCGACCTCGCCGGCGGCGATGGCCTCGGCGTTGGCCGCGTTGTGGCGTTCGACGTAGGTGTTGAAGGCCTCGACCAGCTCGGTGTTGGAAATGGATTGCTCGGGCGTGAACAGCCCGGTGGCGGCGATGACGGCCTGATGCACGAAGTCTGTTCCCGACTTTTCCGGCGCGGCCCAGGCCGCGCCCCGATGACTCAAGGGCGCTTGATAGCACAGCTGACCCGGGCGTCACCTGATCGCGGGGTCCCGGTCGACCGGCGGTCCCCGAGACAGGCGCCGCTAGTGTTCGACAGGCCGCTCCGCAAGGGGGTGTGACTGCGATGCAACGCAACAAATCGGCCGCAATTCATCCTCTGAACCGCCGTTGCGCCGCCGCGTTTCAAACCTACCTCTCCACGGGCAGGGGGAGCTAACAACGAAGTTCAAGTCAGGAACATAGAACAATGAAATCTCTTATGATCGCTGCATCTCTCGCGACTCTCGCCGTGGCTGCCCCGGCCATGGCTCAGGACATGACCCCGACCGGCTACGGCACCATCGGCTACGCCCACGGCGACTATGAAGGTCTCGACGTTGGCGTGATCGAAGGCCGCATCGGCGCCCGCTTCGGCCAGTACCTCGGCGTCGAGGGTGAACTCGGCGGCGGCGTCAAGGGCGACACCGTCAACATCCTCGGAACCAACTACGACGCCGACCTGACCTATTCGGTCGCGGGCTACGGCGTCGGCTACCTGCCGGTGAACCCGAACTTCGACCTGTTCGCCCGCGTCGGCTACGGCAAGAGCGAGCTGGACATCTCCGGTCCGTTCGGCGGCAAGACCAGCGCCAACAGCTGGAACTACGGCGTCGGCGGACAGTACTTCTTCACCGACAAGGACGGCATCCGCGCCGACTACACCCGCCACGACTTCGACGACAACCAGGGCAACGCCGACGTTGTCTCGGTCAGCTATGTCCGCAAGTTCTAGTCGCGGAACATCACTGAAGAGAGGCCCTCGCCCCCCGGGCGGGGGCCTTTTTCGTTGACGCGAGGTCCATGAGGATGACACTCCCAGGTCGGGGAATGGAGCGTCTGACGTGAATGGCATGGTGATCCAGCTGCTCGGCTCGGCCGTGGCCGTGGCCGCCATGGTCGCTCTGGCCGCCTGGGCCAGGATACCGCGGCCAACGCCGCCGCTGGACGCGGAGGCCGTGCGCCGGCTCCTGGCCATCGACTACCCGGACAACCTCCTCGAGGACATCTGGATCGCCGCCGACGGCGCGGGCGCCATAGTCCGGTCCGGACCCCGGGCCCTGGTCCTCAGCCGGCTGGGCGACAGCTGGGTGACCCGCGATATCGCCTGGGAGGCCGCCCTGGCGGCGCCGATCCGCGGCGGGCGGGTGCGACTGAAGCTGGCCGACCCCTCGGCGCCGCGCCTGTCCCTCGCGGTCAGCGGCGTCAATCCCTGGCCCCCGCAGGGCGACCTGGAGCTGGCCGCATGACCCTCGATCCGATCAAGCCCGCCTTCGACCCGGTGACCTGGGCCATCCCCGTGTTCGTCATCACCATCGTCGGCGAGATCATTCTTGGTCGGCTGGGCAAGGTGAAGGCCAATTATGAGGCCAGGGACACCGCCACCTCCCTGCTGATGGGGCTGGGCAGCACCATCGCCGGCGCCCTGCTGGCCGGAAGCATCGCCCTGGTCAGCATCTGGATCTGGGAAAACCACCGGCTGCTCGACATTCCAATGACCGCATGGTGGGCCTGGCTGGCGATCTTCTTCCTCGAGGACGCCACCTACTACTGGTTCCACCGCATCGCCCATGAGCGGCGCTTCTGGTGGGCCAGCCACGTCAACCACCACTCCAGCCAGCACTACAATCTGGCCACCGCCCTGCGTCAGACCTGGACGGGCGGGGTCGCGGGGACCTGGCTGCTCTGGCTGCCGCTGGCCCTGATCGGCTTTCCGCCGGCGATGATCGCCATCCAGAAGGGGATCAGTCTGGTCTAC
The DNA here is from genome assembly GCA_019636175.1 of Caulobacter sp. Lineage (GTDB taxonomy): Bacteria > Pseudomonadota > Alphaproteobacteria > Caulobacterales > Caulobacteraceae > Caulobacter. Next base: position 20,894 of record JAHBYC010000038.1, read on the forward strand.
CAGTACTGGATCCACACCGAAGCCATCCGCCGGATGCCGCGCTGGTTCGAGGCGGTGTTCAACACCCCCAGCCATCACCGGGTGCATCACGCCCGCAACGCCCGCTATCTGGACGCCAACTACGCCGGCATCCTGATTATCTGGGACCGCATGTTCGGCACCTTCATCCCCGAGGACGAGGCGGAGCCGCCGCGCTACGGGCTGGTGAAGAATCTCGGGGATTTCAACATCCTGCGCGTGGCCTTCCATGAGTGGATCGGCATCGGCAAGGACCTGATGTCGGCGCGCTCGCCCCGCGACGTGATCGGCTATCTGTTCGGCCCGCCCGGCTGGAGCCCGGATGGTTCGCGGGAAACCTCGGCCACGCTCAAGGCCCGGTGGCGGGAACGGCAGGCGGCCGCCGAGGCCGATCCGGCGCCGCCGATGGCGGCGGAGTAGGGCCCCGCCTATCCCCGGCCCGGCAGGCTCAGGCCCGGCGCCGGTCGCGCATTCAGCGTCTCGCGGCGGAAGCGGAACAGCTCGGCCGGCCGCCCGCCGGTGTCCGCGTCCATCCGACCCAGGCCCTCGACCAGGCCCGTCCGCTCCACCACCCGCCGGAAGTTCTGCTTGTGCAGCGGGATGCCGGCGATGGCCTCGACGGTCTTCTGCAGGGCCGACAGGGTGAATTCCGCCGGCATCAGTTCGAACACCACGGGGCGGTACTTCAGCTTGCCGCGCAGTCGGCCAAGGCCCGTCGCCAGGATGCGCCGGTGGTCGGAGATCATCGGCTCGCCCAGCGCCGCCGAGAGGGCCGCCGGTTCGGGTGGATCGCGTCCGTCGGCGCGCTTTTCGTCCCGCGCCGCCTCCGGCGCCAGCCCGGCCTCATAGAGCAGCTCATAGCGCTCCAGCACCCGTTCCTCGTTCCACGGCGCCCCGTCGAGGGCGAAGGCCAGGCGGGCCCGCGCGATGCGTTCGGCGTCCCGGCCGGCCCAGGCCATCAGGGCCGGGGCGATCCCCTCGTCGATCAGGCCAGGGCGGCCCTGTCGCCAGTCCTCCCAGGGAAAGAAGCGCGACCAGGAAGCCCAGACGGTGTCCGGCGCCAGAGCCTCCGTCGCGGCCGGGGTGAGGGCCAGATAGCAGACCGAGACGACCCGCGCCGCGCCGGCGCCGACCTCGGCCCGGGGGGCGTCCCGCCCCCGGTCGCCGAAGGTGTAGAGCTGTTCGACATAGCCCAGTTCGAACCCCGTCTGGCTGGAGACAAACTCTCTAAGCGCCAGTTCGAAGGTGCGATGGCCTTCCGGTTCGAAGGGGCCGAAGGGCAGGCCGGCCAGGGGCGAGACCCGGTCCGTCGCCGCATCGTGCGGCCGCACCGTCAGCACCACGGCCTCGCCGTCGCGGATGGCGACGATGACGGCGGACAGGCCGATGACGACGGACAGGCTCATGGGCTGTTGGTAGAGGATATTTCCCGCCGCCTCCATGCCCCCCGCGCGCGGTCGGCGGGTCAGAAGCGGGAGGCCAGTTCGAACGGCGCGCCCGGATAGACGTAGACGCCCTTGCCGATGGCCTCGACCGCCGCGACCATCCGGCCCTCACGGCCCATGATCTCATCGGCAAGGGCGATGATCAGCGGATTGGGCGTCGCGCCCGGCGAGGCGGCGCGCAGGGCTTGGGCGATGACCGCCTCCGGCGCATGCGGATTGCGCTCGCAGGCGATCAGGAAGGCGGTGGCGGTCGAGCGGCTGACTCCGGCCCAGCAATGGACCAGCATCGGGGCCCGCCCGTCCCAGTCGGCCGCGAAGTCCAGGACCTTCCGCACCAGACCGGCGTCGGGCAGCACCTCGCCGGGCTTGTCTTCCCAGATGTCATGCACGGCCAGCTTGAGATGCCGGTCCGGAAACAGCGACCGCGGCGCCTGGCTCATCAGGCCCTGCTCCAGCAGGGTGATCACATGGGAAGGCTTCTTCCACTTGATCACCGTCGGCGCATCCCGCAACGGACAGACGATCAGGGTCATGGCCGCGCCCTACTCGGTGTTGAAGGCGGCCGGCGTGCGCTCATAGCCCGCCGCCTCGGACAGAAGGTGGAACCTGGCGACATACCGTTCCTGAGCCTCCCGGGGCGACTGGGGGTGAATGACCAGATCATAGCCTTGCGGCGGCGCGCCGAAGATTCCAAGCGATTCTTCTGGCGTGAACCCGGCCAGCTGGGTGGCCTCGAAATAGGCGCAGGCGCGGTCGGCCTGCTTGATCAGCTTCTTGATCTTGGCCGGGGTCTTGGCCGGCAGGCCGAAGCGGGCGTGGATGGCGTGTTCCAGCCGCTCCTCGAATTCCTTGTAGGACACGCCCAGCGCGGCCTTGAACGGGCTGATCATGTCGCCGATCACATATTCCGACGCGTCGTGCAGCAGGGCGGCCAGCCGCCAGCGCGGCTCCAGGTCGGGCTGGATGTGGGCGGTGATCTCCTCGACCACCAGACTGTGCTGGGCGACGGAAAAGCCGTTCTCGCCAACGGTTTGCCCGTTCCAGCGGGCCACACGGGCCAGGCCGTGGGCGATGTCCTCGATCTCGATATCCATCGGCGAGGGATCCAGCAGATCCAGCCGACGGCCGGACAGCATGCGCTGCCAGGCGCGGGGCGGTTGTTTGCTACGCAGCCCTTTTGCCACCTTGTTCGTTCCTTGTATCGGGCCGTCCGTTCGGGCCCGCCGCGGAGGCGACGGGAGCGGGACAGGGACGGCGACATCACGTCTGTCGAGCCACCGGCTCGCGGAACGCTCAACTGGAGCATAGCTTGACAAAGATCAACGACGGGAACGGGGTATCCCCCACAATCGCCGTCAACCGGGAGAAACAGGCAATGACTTGGGCACGGATCATGGCGCCGCTGGCGGGCGGCGCCGGCGATGAGCAGACCCTGGCCGCGGCCGCGGCCCTGGCCGCGCCCTTCGACGCCGAGCTGGCCGCCGTCCATGCGCCGGCCGATGTCGCGGACCTCATGCCCTGGATGGGCGAGGGCTTCATGGGCGGCGTGCAGATCACCGCCATGGACAGCCTCAAGGAGGCCGCCGCCGAGGGGGAGCGGGCGGCCCGCGCCGCTGCTGACGGCTGCGGCTACGCCAAAACCCGCTTCGTCTCGCTGGAGAGCCCGGTCTGGGCTGGCCTGTCGATGGAAGGGCGACTGTCGGACGTGATTGTGTTTTCCGACGAGGCCGCCCGCGGTCGCGGCCCCCTGGCCGAAGCCTTCCAGCAGACCGTCGCCGATGAACAGCGACCGACCATCGTCGCCCGGCCCGGCCTGGCGGTCGGCGGGGTGGTGGCGGTGGCCTGGGACGGCGGCAAGGAGGCCAGCCGCGCCGCCCGCACCGCCCTGCCTCTGCTGGCCAAGGCCTCTCGCGTGGTGATCCTCTGCGCCCCGGCCGCCTCCTCCCGCAATTTCGACGGCGCCCGGCTGCAGGGCTTCTTCGCCGATCGCGGCGTCGCCTCCGAGGTGCAGACCCTCGGGGAGGGCGGCGACGCGGCCCCGCTTCTGCTTGGCGCGGCCTCCGCCGCCGGCGCCGGCCTGCTGGTCGCCGGGGCCTTTGGTCACCCTCGCCTGCAGGAATACATTTTCGGCGGCACCACCCGCACCCTGCTGAACAACGACGGCCCGTCGCTGTTCCTGTCCCACTAGAGTTCAGTTTCAAATTCGGAGATCTGGCATGACCCTGTCACGCATCGTCATGCGCCTTGCGCGCAATCCCGGCACCGAGTTCGCCGACGGCGACGACCATCGTGGCTATACGCTGACCGCCCCCCTGACCGATGACGGCATGCTCGACCTGGAGGCGTTCCAGAAGAGCAAGGCGGACTGCACCGTCCGACGTTTCGCGCCCGACGAGGACGCGGTCATGGGCCTGCTCGCCCGGCGGCGGGACGCCTGGTATTTCGACTATGACTCCAGCATCGATTCCGACGACGAGGCGGTCCACAAGCTGGGCCAGCATCGCTTCGCGGTGGGGGAATATGTCTCCGTCGCCGACGAGGACGGTCGGATGCTGGCCTATAAGGTCACCGACGTTCAGCCGGCCGACTGATCCACCAGGGCGCCGTCGGCGGTTCAGCCGCCGACGTTGTGCTTCACCAGAGCCGCCGCGTCCTTGAACAGTCCGTCGGACTGGCCGGACTTCTTGTCCGCCTTGGACTTGACCACGGCGACCACCAGGGGCCCGGACCGAGGGCCGCGCGCCTCGTAGCCGACGGCGCTGTAGGGCGCGTTGGTGTGGTCGTCGCTCTTGATGAAGGTGCTGCGATAGCCGCTCTTGCGACGGCCTCCGATGCTGATGCCGCCGCCGTTGACTGAGATGTCCTCGCCGGAGGTGTCGATGTCGAAGTCGTCTTCGGAGTCCTCGCGCCAGCGCTCGCGGGTGATCCGCACCTCGTTGCTGGTGTCGTCGGCGTTGATCTCGATGCCGGCGACCTTGATGTGGGCGCGATCGCCATCGGCCTTGATGGTCACGCCGGGCAGTTTCACATTGGCCCGGTCGACGCCGTCGCCTTCTTCCGCCTCGACCGTCACGCCCGGCAACCGCACCCGCTTCTTGGTGGTCACGGCGGCGCCGTCTTCTTCCTCGCCGTCAGCCGCATCGGCGCCGGGAGGGGTCGGGGGCGTCGGCGGCGCGATCTCGTTGGGATAGAGGGCGCGAAGTTCCGCCTCGATCGGCGCCAGGGCCTTGCCCGGATCGTCGCTGACCGCCACCAGCCGCAGGGTGACCTCGGCGTCGCCGCCGGCATAGGTGCAGGACAGGCCGTCTTCCGCCACGCTCTGGCGCTTCAGCTGGCCCTGGGTTTCGGGGCAGTCCAGCTTTGACAGCACCTTCAGCGCCTCGCGCTCGGCGCGTCGGGCGCGATACTCGGCGCGGCTTTCGCAAGCGGTCAGGCCCAGGGCCAGAACACTGCAACCTGCGGCAAGCATCCAAAATCGCTTCATGGCCGGATCTCCAAAGTCTTCATGTGCAGGGTGCGGCGTCGCCGGTGTTGAATCCAGTGAATTCGCGGTAAGTCTCGACCGTGATCGAGACTGTCCTCAGAATGAGGTTGTCGGCAGGGGGGCAGGCGTCCTGCAGGGGGAGGGGTTATGAGGCTGACGTTCAGGCCGCTCGAGCCGGATCCAAAGGTCGAGGCCGATCCCATGGTCGCCCTGATCAGTGACGCCCTTCGCCATTTCCAGGGCGCGGCCCATCGCGATCTGGTTCTCGCCCATGTGGCGACCGCGCTTGGACGACCGGCCCGGCTGTCTCCGCAGGGCGCCGCCGAGATCATCGCGGCCTTCGAGCATTACGTCGGCGATGGGCCGGACGATCCGCGGCCCTTTCGCCAGCCCTTCGGGCCTGACTCGCATCGCTGGGCCTTGAAGGAGGCGCCGCAGCCAAGGTTGGGACCCGAGGTTATCGAGGCGTGGCGTTGGCCTCGACGAGGCGCCGCAGGGGCGGTGAACGACCCGTCTCGCCATTGACCGGGCGGGCATGAAAAAACGCCCCCGATTGCTCAGGGGCGTCATTCCAGGGTCGTGATCGACCACTACTGCCCGGGACGGGTCGCGCCGGAGCCTTCGCGCCGGGCCAGGAAGGCCAGCCGCTCGAAAAGGTGCACGTCCTGCTCGTTCTTCAGCAGGGCGCCGTGCAGCGGCGGGATCAGCTTGGTGGGATCGCGCTCCTTCAGCACGTCCTCGCCGATGTCCTCGACCATCAGCAGCTTGAGCCAGTCCAGCAGCTCGCTGGTCGAAGGCTTCTTCTTCAGCCCCGGAACCTTGCGCATGTCGTAGAAGATGCGCAGCGCCTCGCCGACCAGCTTCTGCTTGATGCCGGGATAGTGGACCTCGACGATGGCGTTCATCGTCTCGGCCTCGGGGAACTTGATGTAGTGGAAGAAGCAGCGGCGCAGGAAGGCGTCCGGCAGTTCCTTTTCATTGTTCGAGGTGATGATCACCACCGGACGGACCTTGGCCTTGATGGTCTCGTCTGTCTCGTAGACGTAGAACTCCATGCGATCGAGTTCCTGCAACAGGTCGTTGGGGAACTCGATGTCGGCCTTGTCGATTTCGTCGATCAGCAGAACCGGCCGGGCGCCGGTGGCCGCGAAGGCCTCCCACAGCTTGCCCTTCTTGATGTAGTTCTTGACGTCCTTGACCCGCTCGTCGCCCAGCTGGCTGTCGCGCAGGCGGGTGACGGCGTCGTATTC
>JAHBYC010000039.1 GCA_019636175.1 Caulobacter sp.
GAGCCAGTTCCAGGGATCACAGCCGAAAATCGCCAGCGCGCGTCACAGGCGGTTGCTATGTTTCGTCTCACACCCGAGGAGACGAACCCATGAGCCAGGCCACCGATTTCCACGCCCTGCACGCCGGACCCGATGTGCTGGTCCTGCCCAACGCCTGGGACGCGGCCAGCGCGGCCATGATGCAGGACGCCGGCGCCAGGGCCGTGGCCACCTCCAGCGCCGCCGTGGCCTGGGCGCGCGGCTACGCGGACGGCGACAACCTGCCGGTCCCGGTCCTGCTCGATGTCATTTCCGGCATGGCGCGCGGTCTCTCCGTGCCCCTGACCGCCGATATCGAGGGTGGATTCACCGACGACCCCGGAACCCTGACCGAGACGGTCGAGGCGGTGATCGGCGCCGGGGCTGTCGGCATCAATCTGGAGGACGGCAAGCGCGACCCGGACCTTCACGCGCGCAAGATCGAGGCCGCCCGGGAGGCCGGGGTGCGCAGCGGCGTCGAGCTGTTCATCAACGCCCGTGTCGACATCTATCTGAAGGGCCTGGCCGAGGGCGACGCGGCCCTGACCGAAACCCTGCGCCGCGCCGCCCTTTACAAGGACGCCGGGGCCAGCGGGGTGTTCGTGCCCGGCCCCGTCGAAGAGGCCCTGGTGAAGCAGCTGGCCGACGGCGTCGCCCTGCCGCTGAACATCATGGGCCGCGCCGGCGCCCCGACCGCCGCGCGGCTGGCAGAGCTTGGCGTGCGCCGCCTCAGCTCGGCCACCGGCCCGTTCCGCGCCGCCTATGGAACCTTGAACCGGTTGGTGGCTGACTTCCTCGCCAGCGGCGACGCCAATGCCTTTGTCCAGGCCGGCCAGGGCATGCCCGACCTCAACAAGCGGTTCGGCTGAGACTTAGTCTGCCGGCGTGTCGGCGCCCGCGAGGTTGAAATCGATCGGCAGCTTGATGCGCCCCCCGACCACCGGCCGGCCGTCGTCGGTCCAGGGGTTCATCCTCACCAGGGCGGCGATGGCCAGGGCCGAGGCGCCGAATCCCATGTCGGCCGGAGCCTCGCGATCGACCTTGCAGTCTGTCAGGCCGCCGGTTGCATCGACCAGGCAGTCGGCGACGCCGCGGCCGGCCATGACCCCGGCGTCGGCCGCCCCAGGCGGATAGACGGCCAGCACCGCCTCGGGATTGATCGAGGTCACCCAATGGGGGTTGCGCACCTTGCGGCTGCGGCCCTCGGGCCTGGCCGGATTGATAAAGCGAAAGCTCACGGTGACGTCGGAGTCCGCGTATTTCGCCGCTTCCTCGCTGGTCAGCCTGACCCGGAAACGGTCCTTCAGGCTCCTGGCGGCGTTGCCGAAGTCACTGTTGGTCTGGCCAGCGACGATGCAGTCGGCGATTCCGCCATCGGCGCGCATCGAGCAGCGCAGCACCGCGACTCCTTCCTCGCGATCCGATCCTGTTGGCCAGGCCGCGGCGACCTCCTCCATGCTCGGCGCCGTTTCCCAGATGGGGTCGAAGATGATGTAGCGGCCGCCCGGCGTCGGTGCGATGAAGCGGACGGGAATCCTGATCTTCTTGCCGCTGATCGGCTGGCCATTGACGGTCGGCGGATTGAACCGGCCCCAGCTGGTCATCATTTTTATGGCCGCGGGGCCAAAGCCGAGACCATAGGGATATTCGCTGGCCACCTCGCAGGCTTCGAGCATGCCGCGGAGGGTGATCTCGCAACTGATCGTCGCCATGCCGCTTATGCTGCGGTCCACGGCCTCATCGGGATAGTAACGGGCCAAGTCGTCCGCGGACGGCTTCCATTTCCAGCTGGGGTCGGTGACGACATCCTGCGCCATCGCCGGCGTCGCAAGGGCCATGGCCGCGACGATCAGCGCCGCTCCGGTCTGAAAATATCGTCCCACGCCGCACCCCCGCACTGAAAGGTCAACACGACCTCAACTTGCGCCACAGTGCCAGCTTGCCCAGGGCCTGCAAAGCAACATCGTCGCGCAGCTTCCCTGCTGACCGCCGCCCCGCGAGCCGATATCCTGACCGCATGACCGACGCCGCTGCTTCCGCCGAGACCGAAACCCGCCCCCTGACGCAGGACGGACCGCCGATCCGGCTCTATCTGATCGACGGCTCGGGCTACATCTTCCGGGCCTATCACGCTTTGCCGCCGCTGACCCGCAAGCGTGACGGCCTGCCGGTCGGGGCCGTCAGCGGCTTCTGCAACATGCTGTTCAAGCTGCTGCGGGACACAAAGGAAGACGCCCCGACCCACTTCGCCGTGGTCTTCGACCATTCGGAAAAGACCTTCCGCAACGATCTCTACGACCAGTACAAGGCCCACCGCCCGCCGGCGCCGGAAGACCTAGTGCCGCAGTTTCCGCTGGTGCGGGAGGCGACCCGGGCCTTTGGGGTGCCCAGCCTCGAGCTGCCCGGCTACGAGGCCGACGACCTTATCGCCGCCTATGCCTGCAAGGTGCGGGATCTGGGCGGAGAGGTGATCATCGTTTCCTCCGACAAGGACCTGATGCAGCTGGTCGATGACCGGGTGACCATGCTGGACACCATGAAGAACGTCCGTATCGGTCCAGACCAGGTGTTCGAGAAGTTCGGTGTCACCCCGGACAAGGTCATCGACGTCCAGGCCCTGTGCGGCGACAGCGTCGACAACGTGCCCGGCGCTCCGGGGATCGGCATCAAGACCGCCGCCCTGCTGATCAACGAGTACGGCGACCTCGACAGCCTGCTGGCCCGGGCCGGCGAGGTGAAGCAGAACAAGCGCCGGGAAACCCTGATCGAATATGCCGACCAGATCCGCCTCTCGCGGACCCTGGTGACCCTCAACTGCGACACCCCCCTGCCCGAACCTCTGGATGAGCTGAAGGTGCGGGAGCCGGACAAGGCGGTGCTGGCCGCCTTCCTGCAGGAGATGGATTTCTCCTCGCTGTCCCGCCGCATCGGCGCGGCCGCCGACGGCACGGGCATGGCGCCCCAGCCCCTGCCGCAGTTCGCGGCCAGGCCAGGGGAAACCGCCCAGACGGCCCAGCCGGTTTCGTCGCCTGAGCCGCAGGTCGCCGTGATCGATGTCGAGAAATACGAGTGCGTCCGCGATTTGGAGACCCTCGACCGCTGGATCGCCCGGGCCTTCGAGGCCGGGGTCGTCGCCTTCGACACCGAGACCGACGCGCTTGGTTCGGCCACCGCTGGCCTCTGCGGCGTGTCCCTGGCCATCGCCCCCGGGGAGGCCTGCTACATTCCGCTGGGCCACGAGTCCCAGGGCGGCGACCTGCTCAGCGAGGCCGCACCGATCGCCGACCAGATTCCTCTGGAGGCGGCGATGCAGCGGCTCAAGCCGCTGCTGGAATCGCCGACGGTGCTGAAGGTGGCGCAGAACGCCAAGTACGACATCGCCGTCCTGTCGCGCTTTGGCGTCGATGTCGCGCCGATCGATGACACCATGCTGATTTCCTATGTGCTGGAAGCCGGTCTGCACGGCCATGGCATGGACGAGCTGTCGGAGCTGTGGCTCAGTCACAAGCCGATCCCCTTCAAGCAGGTGGCCGGGACCGGCAAGGCGCAGCTGAGCTTCAAGCATGTCGCCCTGCCCGAGGCGACCCGCTACGCCGCCGAGGACGCCGATGTCACCTTGCGACTGCACAGCCTGCTCAAGCCGCGTCTGGCGCGGGAAGGGCTGCTGACGGTCTATGAGACCCTGGAACGGCCCCTGCCGCCGGTGCTGGCGGCGATGGAGAACGCCGGGATCAAGGTCGACACCGAGGTGCTGCGCCATCTCAGCCACGACTTTTCGATGCGGATGGCCGACTTCGAGGCCAAGGCTCATGAGATGCTCGGCCGTCCGTTCAACCTGGGCAGCCCAAAGCAGATCGGCGAGGTGCTGTTTGGCGAAATGGGTCTGGAGGGCGGCAAGAAGACCGCCACCGGCCAGTGGGCGACCGACGTCGACGTGCTGGAGAGTCTGGCCGCCCAGGGCCACGACCTGCCGCGGCTGATCCTCGACTGGCGCCAGCTGTCGAAGCTGAAGGGCACCTATACCGACAACCTGATCGCCGCCATCGCCCCCGCCACGGGCCGGGTCCACACCGCCTACGCCATGGCCTCGACCACCACCGGGCGGCTGTCATCCTCCGATCCCAATCTGCAGAACATTCCGGTCCGCACCGAGGAGGGCCGCAAGATCCGCAAGGCCTTCATCGCCGAGCCGGGCCATGTGCTTATCAGCGCCGACTACAGCCAGATCGAACTGCGCCTGCTGGCCCATGTCGGCGATATCCCGCAGCTGAAGAAGGCCTTCCGGGACGGTCTCGACATCCACGCCATGACCGCCTCGGAGATGTTCGACACCCCGATCGAGGGCATGCCGGCGGAAATCCGCCGCCGGGCCAAGGCGATCAACTTCGGCATCGTCTACGGCATCAGCGCCTTCGGCCTGGCCAACCAGCTGTCGATCCCGCAGGGCGAGGCCGGGGCCTACATCAAGACCTACTTCGAACGCTTCCCCGGCATCGCCGCCTATATGGACGCCATGCGGGCCGAGGTGCGGGCCCGGGGCTACGTCTCGACCATCTTCGGGCGCAAGATCAACATCCCCGACATCGGCGGCAAGAGTGTCGGCCAGCGGCAGTTCGCCGAGCGGGCGGCGATCAATGCGCCGCTGCAGGGGGCGGCCGCCGACATCATCCGCCGGGCCATGGCGCGGATGCCGGCGGCGCTGAAGGCGGCGGGGCTGTCGTCCCGCATGCTGCTGCAGGTCCACGACGAACTGGTGTTCGAGGCCCGCGAGGACGAGGCCGACGCCACCTGCGCCGTGGCCCGCGAGGTGATGGAGGGCGCGGCCCTGCCTGCGGTGGACATCTCCGTGCCGCTGGTCGTCGAGGCCCGGGCGGCGAAGAACTGGGACGAGGCGCACTAACCTCGTCCCCGGACGATCAGTCGAAGACGGTCGTGTCCTTGTTCTCGACCTGGGCCTTGGCGATCTGCCAGGCCAGCAGGCAGAACAGCAGGTCGGCGGCGCCGCCGATCAAGGTCGCGGCCCAGGTCACCGGCCCGACGCCCGGCTCGATACGCGAGGCCAGGCTGCCGGCCAGGGCCCCGACCAGCCAGCCGCCCCACCAGAAGCGCAGCTGCACCGGATCGCTCTGCGAGCGCCAGCCGATCGGCAGCATGGCCGAGCGCCACAGCTCGCTGATCGTCCGGTAGGGACGATAGAGGCTCATGATCGGGATGAAGAAGTAACCGACCGCCCAGCCGGGCTTGGTCTCCAGGCCGCTGGCGATGGCCCGGGCGTTCTTGGTCGCCCGGTAGAACCAGACCAGCATGGCGACGAAACCGATCAGGGCGAAGACCAGATAGCCCAGGGCGGCCAGGCCGAAGGCCTCGCTCTCGGGATCGGTCACCGTGCCGACGATGTTGAACGCCAGGTTGGAGACGAGGGCCACGACCATCAGCACGATGGTGACGATGGTCTGGCCGCGCAGGTCCTTGAAGCCAAGGCCGGTCGGGGCCGGCGTGGCATAGGGGGTGGCGAAGGGCGCCTCGCGGCCGACGGCCTGCGTCTCGCCGCCCTGGCCGTCGCCCTTGAACAGGCCTGGATCGATCAGCTGACTCACGCGCCGACGGTGACCATCACATAGATCGCCTTGCCCAGCGCCCCGACCAGCAGGAACAGCGTCGCCAGGCCCTGGATCAGAAAGCCCATCGAACGCTTCGAGGGATCGACGACATAGCCCCGCGCATAGACGATGCGGCCGAGGATCCAGACCAGACCCAGGCCCGCGGCGATCCATTCGTTGAAGGGGAAGGTCGGCCAGGTCAGGGTGAACAGCCACAGGCTGGGCAGATACATCGCCAGCCCCTCGAGGGTGTTGAGGTGGACGCGGATGTGGCGTTCCAGGTCCGGATCACCGGTCATCGCCGGCGCGTCGATGCCGCTGCGTCCCCGGGCGCGACCGACGCGCATCATCATCCAGATGAAGACCAGCAGAGAAAGACAGGTGACGATGGTCACCAGGCTGTGCGGATGGTTCATGTTGTGCCTCCCCGGCGGCCCGTTCGCCGCGCGGCGAAGCTGTCACGGAACGCCCGCGTTGAAAATCCCGTGAAACACAATCGGCCGGTGGAACGTTAGCGGAGTCTACGGACGAAACCCGGAGGCCCGCCATGACGGACCAATCCACTGCCATCGACCGCATCAACTACCGGCCCAACCACGGCAAACTGTTCGTCAAGTTCAAGGACGGCGGCGAATACGTCTATGTCGGCGTGCCTGGCGAGGTGCACAAATCCTTCGTCGAGGCGGCGTCGCGCGACGGCTACTTCGTCGCCGAGATCTGGGATCGCTATCCCTACAACGTGCTCGAAGACTGAAGCTTCCCGCTTGACCGGCTGACGCCGGGACCCTCCACTGAACGCCGGTCGGTCTGGCGGAGAGGGTCGTGAGCCTGCGCATCATCGTTCTGCTTTGCATCGGCCTGGCGGGGCCGCTCCTCGCGGCGGCGCCGACGGCGCGGGCCCAGGCCCGTTGCGACGGCTGGCCGCGCGCCGATATCGGCATGGCGCCGGGCCTGTGCGCCGGCATCGTCGTGGCGCCGCCGACCGCGAAATTCTCCTCCCGCACCCTTCGCCTGCCGCGCTCGCTGCTGCAGCTTGCCGATGGCGACTGGATCGTCAGCGACCTGGGCGGCTGGGGCACGACCCGTGGCGCGGTGTTTCGCCTCAAGGCGCGGGCCGGCGCCGCGCCGGTGCTGATCCCGCTGTTGCGGAACCTCAACCTGCCCCACGCCCTGGCGCGGGGGCCTGACGGGCTTGTCTATGTCGGCGAGATGAGCCGCATCGTGCGGTTCGATCCCGGCGCGCCTGACCCCGCCGCGACCCTTGAGGTCGTGATCGGCGGCTTGCCCGACAACAGGCTGCACGACAATCGCCACCCGCTGTCGAAGTTTGTCTTCACCCCCGACGGGGCCATGATCGTCAATATCGGCGCCCCGTCCGACCAGTGCCTGCCTGCGGCCGGCGCCCCGCCGGCGGCCCTGTGTCCGGAGGCGGAGGGCGCCGACCCCTCGGCCTCTCTGCGGCGCTACGCCTATTTGGGCCTGAAGAACGGCAAGGGCCGATGGGCCGCCGACTACAGCGTTTTGGCCCGGGGTCTGCGCAATTCGGTGGCCCTGGCGGTCCATCCCTCGGGCCTCATCCTGCAGGGCGAGAACAGCTATGACTTCGCCGGTCCCTGGGCGCCCTTCGACGAGATCAACCGCATCGTCCCGGGTGGAAACTATGGCTGGCCCTATTGCGCCGATGTCGATGCGCCGACGCCGGGCTGGAAAGGCCGGTTCAATTGCAGCCGCGCCCTGCCGCCCGCGCTGCTGCTGCCGCCCCACGCCGCGCCGCTGGACATGCTCTGGTATCGGGGAGCGATGTTTCCGCAGCTGAACGGAAAGCTGCTGGTGACCTGGCACGGCTATCGCGCCACGGCGGGCAGGCTGGCCGCCTATGACGTCGACGCCGACGGCCTGCCGATCACCGGACCCCGGGCCCGCTACGATGTCTACGGGTCCGCGCCGCGCCGCTATTTCACCGGACCATCGGCCAACGCCCTGGTCCTGACGCCGGGCTGGGGCAAGACGCCGACCCGCCGACAGGGCTCGCCCGTCGGAGTCGCCGTGGCGGCCGACGGGGCCATCTGGGTCACTGACGACCGGGCCGGTCAGATCCTGCGGATCGCCGCCGACCGACCCTGAACCCTATCCCCGCTTGTCGCGCTTGGCCGCCACCCGCAGGCGCAGGGCGTTGAGCTTGATGAAGCCGGCGGCGTCGCGGTGGTCGTAGGCCACGGCGCCTTCCTCGAAGGTGACCAGGTCCTGGTCATAGAGGCTGTAGGGGCTGGTGCGGCCGATGACGGTGACATTGCCCTTGTAGAGCTTGACCCGCACCTGGCCGGTGACCTTCTCCTGGCTCTGATCGATGGCTGCCTGCAGCATCTCGCGTTCGGGGCTGAACCAGAAGCCGTTGTAGATGATCGACGCATATTTCGGCATCAACTCATCCTTCAGGTGCATGGCGCCGCGATCCAGAGTGATGCTTTCCATGCCCCGATGGGCGGCCAGCAGGATGGTCCCGCCGGGGGTTTCATAGACGCCGCGGCTCTTCATGCCGACGAAGCGGTTCTCGACCAGGTCCAGCCGGCCGACGCCGTTGTCGTGGCCCAGTTCATTGAGTTTCGTCAGCAGGGTCGCCGGGGACATCGCCTCGCCGTTGATGGCCACCGGGTCGCCGCGTTCGAAATCGATGGTGATGACGGTCGGCGTATCGGGCGCGTCTTCCGGCGAAATGGTGCGCATGTGGACGAACTCGGGGGCTTCCACCGCCGGGTCTTCCAGAACCTTGCCCTCGGAGGAGCTGTGCAGAAGGTTGGCGTCGACGCTGAACGGCGCCTCGCCGCGCTTGTCCTTGGCGATCGGAATCTGGTGCTGTTCGGCGAACTCCAGCAGGGCCTCGCGGCTCTTGAAGTCCCATTCCCGCCAGGGGGCGATGACGTGGATGTCGGGCTCGAGGGCATAGTAGCCGATCTCGAAGCGGACCTGATCATTGCCCTTGCCGGTGGCCCCGTGACAGACGGCGTCGGCGCCCATCTTGCGGGCGATCTCGATCTGCTTCCTGGCGATCAGCGGCCGGGCGATGGAGGTGCCCAGCAGGTACTGGCCCTCATAGACGGTGTTGGCGCGGAACATCGGGAAGACGTAGTCGCGGACGAATTCCTCCCGAAGGTCCTCGATGAAGATGTTCTCCGGCTTGATGCCGAGCAGCAGGGCCTTTTCCCGGGCCGGAGCCAGTTCCTCGCCCTGGCCAAGGTCGGCGGTGAAGGTGATGACCTCCGCGCCGTACTCGGTCTGAAGCCATTTGAGAATGATCGAGGTGTCGAGGCCTCCGGAATAGGCGAGAACGACCTTCTTGATCTTCTTGTCGGCGGCCACGGGCGGCGTCCTTCCAGCGGGAAAACAGTCTGTGCGCCTTCAAGGGCGCCGCGTCGCCACGGTCAAGCCCGCCAGGGCGGATATCTGCATCAGCCAGAGGAAACCAGGCTAGGCGACAGGCGGAAATGGCCGACCAGCTCGGCCAGCGCCTGGGGTGGTTCCAGCCGGGCGCCGCCGCCGTTGTTCTGCACGATCAGCGGCCGGCCAAGGCTGTCGTTGCGGCCGGTGGCGATCAGGATGTGGGGATAGTGACCCGGCAGCAGCCGCTGGGTGATCAGGTCGCCGGCCCGCCAGGGGGTGTCCGGAGGCAGAGACGCGCCCCGGCGTCGAAAGAAGGTCTCCAGGTTGGGAACCCGGCGGTGGTCGATGTTGCGGTCGGGCGCCTTGAGGCCCCAGTTTCGCGGATAGGCGGCGAAATGGGCGGCCATGTCCTCATGCACCAGCCGCTGCAGGTCGACGCCGAAGGCGGTGCGATAGGCGCGGATCACGACATCGCTGCAGACGCCGCGGTCGATGGGCACGTCGCCGCCGGGATAGTCGAGGCGCGCGTAGGAAGGGTCATAGGTCAGGGTGCGGCCCACCTGGCCCCGCGCGGCGGCGACCAGTTTCTCGCCCCAGTCCAGCGACGGTGTCGCCCTGGCGCGGCAGCCCGGGAAAAGGCCGAAAGCGGGGAGGGTCAGGAGCAGGGCGCGTCGGTCGAACATCGGTCGATGAGGCGCGGCCAATACGGCGAGGCCGGGGCGATGGGGCGCCGATCATGTGGAGCCGGCAAGAAAATCCAGATCATCGGGCCGATCGACATCCCGCAGGACGCCCGCGTCGTCGGTCTCCACCAGCGCCAGCCGATCGCCAAGGGTCTTCAGCAGGACCCCGGCGCCCTGGTCCCCGGTCAGGGCCATGACCGGCGCGAACAGCGGGCGGGTGAGCAGCACCGGATGACCGCGCCGTCCTCCTGTCACCGGAGCGGCGGCCAGTTGGCCGGGCGCCAGCGCCTCGACCAGGCGCGCGGCCATGCCGGGCGGGACCAGCGGCATGTCTCCCAGAAAAACAAACACCCCCGCCGCATCGCTCGAGACCGACGCCACGCCCGCCTTGAGGGAGGCCGAAAGGCCCTGCAGATGATCAACCGCGTGGGTCGCCGACAGCCGGTCCGCCGCGCCGATCCTGTCCGCACAGGCCTCGCCGGCCCGGGCCACCTCGGACGCCCCGGCGCCCGTGACCAGGATCACCCGCCGCGCCGGGGCGGCGAAGGCGGCGGACAGGGCCCCGTCGAGCAGCACGCCGTCTCGCCACGGCGCCAGCAGCTTGGGGCCGCCAAATCGCCGGCCGGAACCGGCGGCCAGCACCAGGGCTTCGCAGCTTTCCTCTGTCGCCATGGCGCCTTCCCCCCTATTCTCAACGGGACCATGACGCCCTACGACGCCCCGCCCGCGCAAGCGCCCGTTTCGGAAGCGGCCCCGAATGCGCTTCTCGACGCCTTCGCGCGGCGGGTGTCCTACCTGCGGGTTTCGGTTACTGACCGGTGCGATCTGCGGTGCGTCTACTGCATGGCCGAGAAGATGGTGTTCCTGCCCAAGGCCGAGGTTCTCAGCCTGGAGGAGCTGGAGCGGGTCGCCGCCGTGTTCATCGGGTTGGGGGTGAAGAAGCTGCGTCTGACCGGCGGAGAGCCGCTGGTGCGCAAGGGCTTCATGGGGCTGGCCCAGGCCCTGTCGCGGCGGCTCGGGCCGGGCGGCCTGGAAGAGCTGACCCTGACCACCAACGGGACCCGCCTGGCCCACCACGCCGCGGCGCTGGCCGACCTGGGGGTGCGGCGGATCAATGTCTCGCTGGACACGCTCAAGCCCGATCTGTTCCGCACCCTGACCCGGGGCGGCGACCTGGCCCAGGTGCTGGCCGGACTGGAGGCCGCCCGCGCCGCCGGCATCGCATGCAAGATCAACACCGTGGCCCTGGCGCGGGACAACGCCGGGGAAATCCCGGCCATGATCCAGTGGGCCCACAGCCTTGGCATGGACCTGACCCTGATCGAGACCATGCCGCTGGGCGAGATCGAGGCCGACCGCACCGACCAGTACCTGTCCCTCGCGGCGGTCCGCGAAGAGCTTTCAAGCTACTGGACGCTGGACGACCTGCCGCTCAACACCGGCGGTCCCGCCCGCTACGTGCGAATCCGCGAGACCGGCGGGCGGCTGGGCCTGATCACGCCGATGAGCCACAATTTCTGCGAGGCCTGCAACCGGGTGCGGCTGACCTGCACCGGCACGCTGCACACCTGTCTGGGACAGGACGACGCCACCGACCTGCGGGCCCTGCTGCGGAGCGGCGCCAGCGACGACGACCTGGCCGGGGCGATCCGGGCGGCGGTGATGGGCAAGCCGAAGGGTCACGACTTCCGCATCGGCGCCGGTGAGGCGCCGGCGCTGAAGCGGCACATGTCGACGACGGGGGGCTGAGTTGGCCCGGGTGCTGCTGTTCGGTCGCCTGGCCGATGTCGCCGGCTGGCGCGAGAAGATCATCGAGGCGGCCAGCCTTTCGGCGCTGCGGACCCGGCTGGCGGAGGCCGACGCCGGTCTTGGCGAGGCGCTGTCGGGGCCATCGGTGCAGGTGGCGGTGGACAAGACCCTGACGCGCGGCGACCTGCCCCTGACCGCGACCAGCGAGGTCGCCTTCCTGCCGCCGATGAGCGGGGGCTGACCGGGGATGGCGGTTATTCTTCAGAGCGAGCCGTTCGATCCGGGCCAGCTGCTGGGCAGCTTCTGCGCGGGCCGCCGCGAGACCGGGGCGGTGGCCAGCTTCACCGGACTGGCGCGGGCCGAGGACGGGGCGACCATGACTTTGGAGCTGGAGGCCTATCCCGGCTTCACCGATGCGGCGATCGAGGACATGGCGGCCGCGGCCGCCGCGCGGTTCGATCTGCAGGACCTGCTGATCGTCCACCGCACCGGCCCCATCGCGCCGGGAGAGGCGATTGTCTTTGTCGCGACCGCCGCCAGCCATCGACGCGCGGCCTTCGAGGCCTGCGATCACCTGATGGACTGGTTGAAAAGCCGCGCCCCGTTCTGGAAGAAGGAACACGGACCGGACGGCGCCCGCTGGATCGAGCCGACCGACCGCGACAGGACCGACGCCGGCCGCTGGGATGAGGAGAGCAAACCATGAGCCTGACCATTGGCGGCAAGATCGACGAGGCCTGGACCTTCAGGCCGGTGCGGGTGGCGGTGCTGACCATCTCCGATACCCGCGACGAGGAGAGCGACACCTCCGGCCATCTGCTGGCCGGGCGGGTGACCGGCGCCGGGCACGATCTGGCCGACAAGGCGATGGTCAAGGATGACGTCGCCGCGATCCGCCAGAAGATCCGCGCCTGGGTCGCCTCGGGCGAGGTCGACGCCATCGTCACCACCGGCGGCACCGGCCTGACCGGCCGCGATGTCACGCCGGAGGCCGTCCGCCCCCTGTTCGACAAGGAGATCGACGGCTTTTCGGTGATCTTCCACCTGGTCAGCTACCAGTCGGTGGGGCTGTCGACCCTGCAGTCGCGGGCTCTGGCGGGGATTGTCGGCGGAGTGTTCGTCTTCTGCCTGCCCGGGTCGAACGGGGCGGTGAAGGACGGCTGGGACAAGGTCATCGCCGCCCAGCTCGACAGTCGTCATCGCCCCTGCAACATGGTCGAGCTGATGCCCAGGCTGATGGAGTCATGAGCCGGCTGTCGCACCTGGACGACCAGGGCCGGGCCCGGATGGTCGATGTCACCGGCAAACCCGACACCGTGCGCGAGGCGGTGGCCCGTGGGCTGGTGCGCATGGACCCGGCGGTCCGCGACCTGGCCCTGACCGGCGGGACTGCGAAGGGCGATGTGATCACCACCGCCGAACTGGCCGGGGTGATGGCCGCCAAGCGCACCAGCGAGCTGATCCCGCTGTGCCATCCGCTGGCCCTCAGCAAGGTCGGGGTGACGGTGGCGCCCCACGACGCCGGCTTCGAGGTCACCGCCACGGTGCGCACCACCGGTCCGACGGGGGTGGAGATGGAGGCCCTGACGGCGGTGTCCGTCGCCTGCCTGACCCTCTACGACATGCTGAAGGCGGCCGACAAAGGCATGGTCATCGACCAGGTGCAGCTGATGGCGAAGACCGGCGGCAAGTCGGGGGACTGGACGCGGGCGGAGTAGGGGCGTCTGCCCCAAGAGGGTGTCGAGCCGGCCTTTCCCCCTCCCCGTCATCCCGGAAAGCGCGCAGCGCTTGTCCGGGACCCAGAGGGGCGGAACGCCATCTGAACGGCTGCGTCTGACAGCAAGACTTGTCACCCCCTGGGTCCCGGGTCGCCCTGTGGGCGCCCGGGATGACGGGGGAAGGGGCGGGGCGCTGGCCGTCCGCTCACCCCGGCTTGCGTGACGCCTTCTCCGCGACGCCGGAGGTTCCCTCGCGGGCGGTGAGGGCGGCGGCGACGGCGTCGGGCGAGACGCCGGCGGCGGCCAGCAGGGCCAGCAGATGGTAGAGGACGTCGGCGGCCTCGGCGGTCAGGGCGGCGCGATCGCCGCTGGCGGCGGCAATGGCGGCCTCGACCGCCTCCTCGCCCAGCTTCTTGGCGGCCAGCCTGGGATCGGCCAGCAGCCTGGCCGTCCAGCTGGCGGCGGGATCGCCGCCGCGCCGGCTTTCGATGGTCGCCCAGAGGCGGTCGAGGGTGTCGGAAAGGTCGCTCATGCCGCCTGCTCCAGTCGCACCGGCAGCCCCGCCGCCGCCATGGCCTCCTTGGCCCCGGCGATACTGACCTCTCCGAAGTGGAAGATCGAGGCCGCCAGCACCGCGTCGGCATGGCCGTCGCGCACCGCCTCGACCAGATGCCGCACCTCGCCGGCCCCGCCGCTGGCGATCACCGGCACGGCGACAGCCTCGGTGACGCCGCGCAGCAGGCCGATGTCATAGCCGGTCTTGGCCCCGTCGCGGTCCATGGAGGTCAGCAGAATTTCGCCGGCGCCCTTTTCCACCGCCAGCGCGGCATAGTCGATGGCGTCCAGCCCGACGTCGCGCCGGCCGCCGTAGGTGAAGACCCCCCAGCCGCCGGTCTCCCGGCTCTTGGCGTCGACGGCGCAGACCACCGCCTGGCTGCCGAAGGCGTCGGCCAGCCGGCTGATCAGATCGGGGTCCTCGACCGCGGCGGTGTTGATGCTGACCTTGTCGGCCCCGGCCCGCAGCAGACGGCGGGCGTCCTCGACCGTCCGCACACCGCCGCCGACCGACACCGGCATGAAACAGACGTCGGCGGTGCGGGCGATGACCTCCAGGATGGCGCCGCGGCCCTCGCTGCTGGCGGTGATGTCCAGGAACATCAGCTCGTCGGCCCCGGCGGCGTCATAGGCCCGGGCCTGCTCCACCGGATCGCCGGCGTCGCGCAAGGCCAGGAAGTTGACCCCCTTGACCACCCGCCCGTCCTTGACGTCCAGGCAGGGAATGACCCGGACCTTCAGCATGCGGCGAGCGTCAGGGCGCGGGCCGGGTCGATGGCCCCCTCGTAGAGAGAGCGGCCCAGCACGCAGCCGGCGATGGCCGCGCCCTTGCGCGCCTTCAGCAGCTCGATGTCCCTGAGGCTGGCCACGCCCCCGGAGGCGATGACGGGGATGGAGACGGCGTCGGCCATCTCCCCGACCTGGGCGACATTGACGCCGGTCATGGCCCCGTCGCGGCCGATATCGGTGACGATCAGGGCCGCGACGCCGGCGTCCTCGAAGCGGCGGCCAAGGTCGACAGCGTCCATCTGCGAGGTTTCCAGCCAGCCCTGGGTCGCCACCTTGCCGTCGCGGGCGTCGATGCCCACGGCGATCTGTTCGGGCCATTCGGCGGCGGCGGCGCGGACCAGTTCGGGATCGCGCACCGCCACGGTGCCGAGGATCACCCGCGACACTCCGGCCTCGATCCAGGCCTCGATCTGTTTCATGTCGCGGATGCCGCCGCCCAGCTGCACCGGCAGGGACACCGCCCGCAGGATGGCCTCGACCGCCTCGATATTGACCGCGCGGCCCTCGACCGCGCCGTTGAGGTCGACGACATGCAGCCAGGTGAAGCCCTGCTTCTGGAACTGGTCGGCCTGGTCGGCCGGAGAGGTGTTGAACACCGTCTCCTTGTCGAGATCGCCGTGCAGCAGCCGCACGCAACGGCCGTCCTTCAGATCGATCGCCGGATAGAGGATCACGCCGCATACTCCAGGAAATTGGCCAGCAGCCTCAGGCCGGCGGCTTGCGACTTCTCGGGGTGGAACTGAACCCCCATCACATTGTCACGCGACACCGCCGCGACGAAGGGGCCGCCGTGGTTGCTGGTGGCGGCGATATCGCCCGGATCGGCCGGATCGAACACATAGCTGTGGGTGAAATACATGTGCGGCGCCGGGCCCAGGCCGGCGAACAGGCGGCTGGCGGGAACCACGGTGTTCCAGCCCATGTGCGGCACCTTGCAGGCCGGATCGGCCGGGGTCAGCCGCTTCACCTCGCCGGGGATCCAGCCCAGGCCGGGGGTCGGACCGAACTCAAGGCCCTGCTGGGCGAGCAGCTGCATGCCGACGCAGACCCCCAGGAAGGGGACCCCCCGGCGCATGGCCGCCTCGGTCAGGGCCTCGACCAGGCCGTCGCGGGCGGCCAGGGCGGCCATACAGGCCCCGAAGGCCCCGACGCCGGGCAGCAGGATGCGATCGGCGCGGGCCGCCAGATCCGGATCGCCGGTGACGACGACCGTCGGGGCATGGTCCAGCGTCGACGCCGCCTTGAGCAGCGCCTTTTCCGCCGAGCGCAAATTGCCCGACCCGTAGTCGATGAGCGCGACGGTGGTCATGCCGGGAAGAGGACTACAGCACGCCCTTGGTCGAGACCGCCTGGCCGCCGGCCTTGGGATCGATCTCGACGGCCATGCGCAGGGCGCGGGCCAGGGCCTTGAAGCCGCTTTCGGCGATGTGGTGGGTGTTGTCGCCGTAGAGGGTTTCCAGGTGCACGCAGGCGCCGGCGTTCATGGCGAAGGCGTGGTGGAATTCCTTGAACAGCTCGGTGTCCATCTCTCCGACCTTGGGCCGCGAGAAGTCGACCTTCCAGATCAGATAGGGGCGGTTGGAGAGGTCGAGCGCGCAACGGGTCAGGGTCTCGTCCATCGGCACATAGGCGTGACCGAACCGGCGCACGCCCTTGAAGCCGTCCAGCGCCTGCTTCACGGCCTGGCCCAGCACGATGCCGGTGTCCTCGACGGTGTGGTGCATGTCGATATGCAGGTCGCCCTTGGTCTCGACCTTGAGGTCGAATCCGCCGTGGCGGGCGAAGCTTTCCAGCATGTGGTCGTAGAAGCCGATGCCGGTCGAGACGGTCGAGACGCCGGTCCCGTCAAGGTCGATCCAGACCTTGATCCGGGTCTCCTTGGTGTCGCGGGTGATTTCCGCCGTGCGGTTCATTTCAGCAATCCCCTGCTGATCGCCAGGTCCCTCAGACTGACCGCGGGACGCGGGCCATAGTGGCTGATCACCTCGGCGGCGGCCATCGAGCCCAGCCGGCCGCAGGTTTCGAAATCGAGCCCGCGGGCCATGCCGAACAGGAAGCCGGCGGCGTACTGGTCGCCGGCGCCGGTGGTGTCGACCACCTTGTCCACCGGATCGGCGGCGATGCGGCAGCTCTGTTCCCCGGCCAGCACCAGCGAACCCTCTTCGCCGCGGGTGATGGCGCAGACCCGGGTGATGGCCCCCAGCTTGGCGGACGCGAGATCGAAGTCGTCGGTCTCGAACAGCGCCTTGACCTCGACCTCATTGGCGAAGACCACGTCGGCCTGGTCCTGGATGAAGCCGAGCAGCTCGCCGCGATGGCGCTCGACGACGAAGGCGTCCGACAGGGTGATGGCGATCAGCTGGCCGGCGCCGTGGGCCAGGGCGGCGGCCTTGGCGAAGGCGCGGCGGGCCTCGCTGGGGTCGAACAGATAGCCTTCCAGATAGACGATGGCCGACTGCTCGATGAGCTCGACCGGCACGTCGGCGGCGGTCAGTTCGGTCGAGGCGCCCAGATAGGTGCACATGGTCCGCTGGCCGTCGGGGGTGACATTGATCAGGCAGCGGGCGGTGGCCGGGCCGCCGCTGAGGGCCGGGGTTTCGAAATGCACGCCGATGGCCCGCATGTCGTGGGCGAACACCTCGCCCAGCTGGTCGTCGGCCACCTTGCCCAGATAGGCGGCGCGGCCGCCCAGGCTGGCGATGCCGGCAATGGTGTTGCCGGCCGAGCCTCCGCTGGTCTCGATGCCCGCGGCCATGCGGCTGTAGAGGTCGACCCCGCGGGCCTCGTCGATCAGCTGCATCGAGCCCTTGGTCAGGCTCTCGCTAACCAGGAAGGCTTCCTCGGCCGGAGCGATGACGTCGACGATGGCGTTGCCGATGGCGGCGACGTCGTAAAGGGCGGTCATGGGCGGGCGGTCTTTCGCGATACTTCAGTCCGGCGCTCGTTACAGGAGGCGGGACGGTTGGGCAACGCGGCTGGGCGCTCAGGCCGGTGACGCCGCTGTTGCGACCGCGTAGAGCAGCGCCATGCAGGTCGCCATTCTTACCCCCGCCGACGACGAGACCCTCTATCAGACGATGTGGCCGGCCTGGTTCGCCAGGCTGGAGGCCGGTCTGGCGGGGTCTGGCGTGGCGGCCATCGCCCATGACTGGACCCGACCCCTGGCGGCGCCGGTGGATGCGGTGCTGCCGATGCTGGCCTGGGGCTATCACAGGCGGCCCGACCAGTGGCTGCAGCGACTGGACGCCTTCGAGGCCGCCGGCCAGAGGATGATCAACCCGGCCGCGGTGCTGCGCTGGAACACCGACAAGGCCTATCTGGCCGAACTGGAGGCCGGCGGCGCCCCGGTCGTGCCGACGATCAGTGTCGAGGCCCTGACGGCGGCGGATGTCGAGGCGGCGCGGGAACGCTTCGGCGCCCTGGCGGTGATCGCCAAGCCGAGGGTCAGCGGCGGCTCGCACCAGACGGTCAAGCTGTTGCCGGGCGACAGCCTGGACGACGCCCCGACCGGCCCGGCCCTGCTGCAACCCTTCCTGCCGGCCGTCGGGGATGAGGGAGAGATTTCCCTGCTCTATTTCGACGGGGTGTTCAGCCATGCGGTGGCCAAGGTCGCGGCGCGGGGCGATTTCCGGGTCCAGCCGCAGTTCGGCGGCCAGGTCGCCCGGGTCAAGCCCTGGCCCGGCGCCCTTGAGACGGCCGCCGCCGTCCTCGCCGCCGTTCCGCCCCTGACCTACGCCCGCGTCGATCTGCTGCGCGGACCGGGCGGGTTGCTGCTGATGGAGCTGGAGGCCATCGAGCCGGACCTGTTCCTGACGCAGGCGCCCAAGGGCGCGGGCCGGTTCGGGGCGGCGGTGAAGGCGGCGCTCAGCGCTTGAAGACCAGACAGGTCGCCGGCGGACGCCCCTCGCGGCGGCCAAAATCGATCCCGGTCAGGGTCAGCAGACTGTCCGCGCCGACGGCGGCTTTGCCGGTGAGAATCGCGTCACTCGCCACGCTGTTGCCGCCGGTCGTGGTCATCGTCAGGGTGCCGGTGGCCGGATCGAACCGATAGTCGCCCCAGTAATCCACATAGGTCTCAAACGGCGTCCAGGTGACGTTGAACCGACCCTCGGCGGTGAACTTCAGTTCCCTCAGCGGCGGCGAGGTGAGCGGGCAGTCCGCACTTCCGACCTCTTTCCAGGTTCCGGCCAGGCTGACCGCATCGGCGGCGATGACAGTGAAGCTGGCCTTGGCCCGCCCGCCGCCGATGGCCCCGGAAACCTCGACGACCGCCCCGGGCCTGACCGACTTGCCGACCCTCAGCCCGGCGCCGTCGCTGGCGAATTCGATGCCCGGTTCGGAGGCCTTCCAGTCGCGGACGCAGGCGGCCGGAATGAAGGTTTCCGCGCCCGGATAGTCGCCGGCCTTCCAGACGCTGACCTTCAGCTCGCCGCCCTGACGGGCCGGCATCGGTCCGATGCCGAGCCAATAGCGCCCCGCCGTCGCCTCCGAGCAGTCCGGACGCGCCTTGGCGGCGACGGCGCCGCCGCCGGACGCGGGGGCGGGCGGGGTCGCGCAGGCGGCAAGGACGAAGGCGGGGGCGAGGGCGGGGGTCAGGCAGGCCAGGAAACGGATCAAGTCGGGTCCTCCGGTGGCCGGCCAGAATGTCGGCGCGGGACGGCCGGGGCAATGGTCGGAGGTCTTGTGGCCGTCGATTGGGGCGGGGCCCGCCCCCCCTACCCGCCCATGAACAGTTCGCGCGAAGGGCACAGCCGGGCGATGGGGCAGGCCTCGCACCTGGGTTTGCGGGCCAGGCAGATGTAACGGCCATGCAGGATCAGCCAGTGATGGGCGCGGGTCAGATAGGGCTCGGGAACCACGGCCATCAGGTCGGCCTCGACCGCGTCGGGGGTCTTGCCCGCCGACAGCTTCAGGCGGTGGGCGACGCGGAAGACATGGGTGTCGACGGCTATGGCCGGCTCGATGCCCAGCTCGTTCAGCACCACGCTGGCGGTCTTGCGCCCCACGCCGGGCAGGGCCTGCAGGTCCTCGCGATTCAGCGGCGTCTGCCCGCCGTGCTTTTCCAGGATGATGCGGGACAGTTCGATGACGTTCTTGGCCTTGTTGCGGAACAGGCCGATGGAATTGATCCAGGGGATCAGCCCCTCGACGCCGAGATCAAAAATGGCTTGCGGCGTGTCGGCGACGGCGAACAGCTTCTCGGTGGCCTTGTTGACCTGAACGTCGGTGGCCTGGGCCGACAGGGCGACGGCGACGACCAGGGTGAAGGGGCTGTTGAAATGCAGCTCGGTCTTCGGGTCGTCCGACAGGGTGGCGAAATGGTCGAACAGCTCGGCGACGCGGGCGCGTTCCTTGGGGGAGATGCGCTTCCTGCGGGCGGAGGTCTTCTTCACGGCCATGCGACGCCCATAGCAACCTTCTCCCTGAGGGAGAAGGAGGGGCCCGCCGCGCAGCGGTGGGAGGATGAGGGTTTACGCCGCGGGAAAGTCGGCGGCAGGCCTTCCGGCCGCGTAAACCCTCACCCGGCCCCGCGTTGCGGGACCGACCTCTCCCTCAGGGAGAGGTTATCCGGAAAGCTTCTCATCGATCAGCGCGATCGTCCTCGGCAGGCCGAAGATCGCCGCGAAACTGCCGAAGCGGGGGCCTTGGCTCTGGCCGAGCAGGACTTCATAGAGGGCCTGGAACCAGGCGCGCAGCGGTTCGAACCCGGCTTCGTTGCCGGCCGAATAGACCTCGTTCTGGATGACCTCGGCGTCGACGCAGTCGGCCGGCAGGGCGGCCAGCCGGGCGCGCAGGTCGGCGATGGCGGCGCGCTCCTGGTCGGTCGGCGCGCGGAAGGCCTTGTTGGGTTTGACGAAGTCTTCGTAGTAGTTGATCGCGAACCCGGCCAGGCGGTCGAGCAGGGGATAGTCCTCCGGCGTGGCGCCGGGGATGTAGCGGCTCAGAAAGCCCCAGAGGATCGACTTGTCCCGGGCGTCGGCGGCCGAGACCAGGTTGAGCATCAGGCTGAAGCTGACCGGCGATCCCCCCTGCGGCGGCCGTCCCGAATGGACGTGCCAGACGGGGTTGTTCAGCTGTTGCGCCGGTTCCTGCCGGGCGTAGGCGTCGAGCTGCTGCAGATATTCGTCCGAAGCCTTGGGGATGACGTCGAAATACAGCTTCTTGGCCGACTTGGGGCTCTGGAAGACATAGTAGGCCAGGCTTTCGGGCGCGCCGTAGCGCATCCACTCGTCCATGGTCAGGCCGTTGCCCTTGGTCTTGGAAATCTTCTGGCCCTGCTCGTCGAGGAAGAGCTCGTAGTTGAAGCCCTCCGGCGGAACCCCGCCCAGCGCCTTGCAGATCTGGTTGGAGGCCTTGACCGAGTCGATCAGGTCCTTGCCGCTCATCTCGTAGTCGATGCCCAGCGCCGTCCAGCGCATCGCCCAGTCGGGCTTCCACTGCATCTTCACATGGCCGCCGGTCACCGGAACCTCGGCCCGCGAGCCGTCCTCGTCCTCGAAGACGATCGTGCCCTTCGACACATTGCGCTCCAGGGTCGGAACCTGCAGCACCCGGCCGGTGGTCGGGCTGATCGGCAGGAAGGGCGAATAGCTGGCGCGACGCTCCTCGCCCAGGGTCGGCAGCATGACCTTCTGGATGGCGTCGAACCGCTCCAGGGCGATCAGAAGGGTCTCGTCGAACTTGCCGCCACGATAGCAGTCGGTCGAGGAGACGAACTCATAGTCGAAGCCGAAGGCGTCGAGGAAGGCGCAGAGACGGGCGTTGTTGTGGGCGCCGAAGCTCTCGTGGGTGCCGAAGGGGTCGCGGACCACGGTCAGCGGCTTGCCCATGTCCTCTTCCAGCATCGCCTGGTTGGGCAGGTTGGGGGCGACCTTGCGCAGACCGTCCATATCGTCGCTGAAGCTGATCAGGCGGGTCGGGATGGCGTCGCCGGTGATGGCGCGGAAGGCGGCGCGGACCATGGTGGTGCGGGCGACTTCCTGGAAGGTGCCCAGATGCGGCAGGCCCGAGGGACCATAGCCGGTCTCCAGGATCACCGGCTGGGCCAGGGCCGGCAGGGCGGCGACGGCCTCGTCGGCCTTGTCGGCGTTGATCAGGGTGGCGGCCAGATCGCGCTCGGCGTCGCTCAGGCGGGTGCGCAGCACGCGGGCCAGCAGATTGCGCGCCTGTTCGAACGGCCAGGCCTTGGCGTCGCGGGCGAGATGAGAGAGTCCCTGGAACATGGCTGGGCGATACAGGGCGCGGGGGCGGGCGGTCAATGTCTCCTGTCCTTCTCCCCTTGCGGGAGAAGGGACGCTTGCGGCGGCTGTCTCTACAGCGTGTTGAACAGATCAGCGGCTTCGGCCCAGCTTTCGACAATCCGCGCGGCCCCAGCCTCCAGCAGCCCCGCCTGTGACCGCTGGTCCAGGTGACCGCCGCCAATGAAGCCCCAGACGGTCATTCCGGCGGCGCGGGCCGAACGGACGCCATTGACGCTGTCCTCTATGGCCAGGCAGCGGGACGGGTCGGCCTCCAGGGCGGCGGCGGCGTGGAGGTAGATGTCGGGGTGCGGTTTGCCGTGGGCCACCAGGTCGGCTGAATAGATGTGCGGCTCGAACAGGGCGTCCAGCCCGACTTTGGCCAGTTTGCGCGCCAGGGCCTCGGCGTCGGAACTGCTGGCGACCGCCTTGGGCAGGGCGACCGCGGCCACCGCCTCATGGGCGCCCGCCACGCACTGCAATCGCTCGTCGCAGGCGATGCGGCTGAGACCGCGAACCGTGGACAGGAAGTCGCCGGGCAGGGGCAGGTTCAGCTTCTCGCGACATTCGGCGTCGAGGGCGGCGACATAGGTCCGCTCATGCATGCCCATGAACCGGCTGCGGTAGTCGTGGGGGTCGTAGGTCAGGCCGATCCGGCCCAGAACCTCCATCTCGATGGCGTGGTAGATGACCTCGGAATCGATCAGCACGCCGTCGGCGTCGAACAGGATGGCGTCATACATGGGCGGGGTTTAGCCGACCCCGGCATGGGCGCAAGTCAGGCCCGGTTGCGGAGTGTTACCGCGTGGCGGCGACACTCTCGCGGCGCAGGGCCTTCAGGGCCCGGGTCATGTCGTTCTTCATCGCCTCGCGGGTCAGCATGGCGGGGATCGGATAGGGCGAGGTGGCGCGGTTGGTGTAGGTGACCCGGGTGCCGCCGTTCTGCAGCGGCGTCAGGCGCCACTCGCCCTCGCACAGCTTCACGTCGCCGCCGGTGCAGCGGAAGGTGATGCGTCGAACCGGCTCGTATTCGGACCGGAACACCGAGCGGATCTTCGGCACGAAGGGCGGCCGCACGACCATCTCGCGAACATCCCAGCTGTCGTCCTCGGCCCGGTCCAGCACCCGGCAGCTTTCGACATTGGGGGCCATGCGGCGGGCCAGCCGGCAGTCGCGGATCACCGCCCAGACCACGGCCGGCGGCGCGTCGATGTCCACCCGGCCATGGGCCACGCCGGCTGTCCCCTCCGGATCGGGGGCGACATCCGCGAAAACACCGCTCGCGGCGACGGCCAGGATCAGGGCTGTCCGCATGGGCTCAAGGCTAACCCGTTTTCCGCGAAGGGAAACCCCCGGGGTTGTTTCAGGACGCCGCGCCGTCGAACCGCCAGGTCTCTCCATCCCGGCGGATGTGACCGGCGGTCGGGGCGGCGAAATGGGTTCCGATGACCAGAACCGGCTTGTCGCCGACCTGCTGGATCACCGCCTGGCGCGTCGCCAGGGCCTGGTCGCGATCCTCGTCGAAGGGCGGCGACCATTCCGGATGGGCCACCTGACAGGGGTGATGCATCAGGTCGCCGGTGATCATCGCCGTCTGGCCTTCGGACTCGATGATCACGCTGACGTGGCCGGGGGTATGTCCCGGCGTCGGCTGCAGCCGGACCTCGGGCGACAGGCGGTGGTCGGGGGCGACCAGATCGGCCAGGCCGGCGTCGAAGATCGGCTGGACGGAGTCGCCCAGGATGACCTGCTGGTCGGCGTCGCCCTCCGCTGTCCAATAGTCGTATTCCGCCTTGCCGATCAGATATCGGGCCTTGGGAAAGGTCGGGACCCAGGCGCCGTCGACCAGCATGGTGTTCCAGCCGACGTGATCGACATGCAGATGGGTGCAGACCACCGCATCGACGCTGTCGCGGGTCCAGCCCGCGGCCTCGAACTTCTGCAGGAAATCGGTAGCCAGCGGCTGGCGGCCGGTCATCCGCCGGGGCCGGTCGTTGCCGATGCAGGTGTCAACCACCAGCCGCAGACCCGGCGCCTCGACCAGCAGGGCGTGGATCGACAGCTTCAGGGCGCCGTCGTCGGTCACATAGTGGGGATGCAGCCAGTCGATCCCGGCCAGGGCCTCCGGTGTCGCCCCGACCAGGAAGGGATGCTTTTCGCTGTAGGCGACCGGCATCTCCAGCTCGAGGATGCGGGTGACAGTGACCGCGCCGACCGTCCAGCTCAGCGGCGCGGTCATCCGGCGATCCGGTTGGCGACCAGATCCTCGACCACGGCCGGATCAGCCAGGGTGGTGGTGTCGCCGAGGTTGGAGACATCGCCCTCGGCCACCTTGCGCAGGATGCGGCGCATGATCTTGCCCGACCGGGTCTTGGGCAGGCCCGGCGCCCACTGGATGGCGTCCGGCGCGGCGAAGGGGCCGATCTCCCGCCGCACCCACTGCACCAGGGCCTGGCGCAGGGTCTCGCTGGGGGCGACATCGGCGTTGAGGGTGACATAGGCGTAGATGCCCTGGCCCTTGACGTCATGGGGCCGGCCGACGACGGCGGCCTCGGCCACATCATGGTGGGCGACCAGGGCGCTTTCGATCTCGGCGGTGCCGAGGCGATGGCCGGAAACGTTGATCACGTCATCGACCCGGCCGGTGATCCAGTAGTAGCCGTCCTCGTCGCGGCGGCAGCCGTCGCCGGTGAAATACTTGCCGGGATAGGTGCTGAAATAGGTGTCGAAGAAACGCTGGTGGTCGCCATAGACGGTGCGCATCTGGCCCGGCCAGCTGTCGGTGATGCAGAGATTGCCGCTGACCGCGCCCTCCAGGACCGCCCCCTCGGCGTCGACCAGCTGCAGCTTGACCCCGGGCAGGGGCTTGCTGGCCGAGCCGGGCTTCAGCGCGGTGGCGCCGGGCAGGGGGCTGACCAGGCAGGCGCCGGTCTCGGTCTGCCACCAGGTGTCGACGATGGGGCAGCGGCCCTCGCCCACCACGCGGTGATACCACAGCCAGGCTTCCGGATTGATCGGCTCGCCGACGCTGCCCAGCAGGCGCAGCGACTTGCGGGAGGTCTTTTTGACGGGTTCCTCACCCTCGCGCATCAGGGCGCGTAGGGCGGTCGGGGCGGTGTAGAAGATCTCGACCTTGTGCTTGTCGATCACCTCCCAGAACCGTGAGGCGGTCGGGTAGTTGGGCACGCCCTCGAAGATCAGCGACGTCGCGGCGTTGGAGAGGGGGCCGTAGACGATATAGCTGTGGCCGGTGACCCAGCCGACGTCGGCCGTGCACCAGAAGACTTCACCCGGGCGATAATCGAACACCAGCTCATGGGTCCAGCTGGCCCAGGTCAGATAGCCGCCGGTGGTGTGCAGCACCCCCTTGGGCTTTCCCGTCGAGCCGGAGGTGTAGAGGATGAACAGCGGGTCCTCGGCGTTCATCGGTTCGGGCGGGCATTCGGGCGAGGCGGCGTCGCGCAGCGGCTCATAGGCGACGTCGCGGCCGCCATGGTCCAGCCACTTGGCCCCGGTGCGGCGCACCACCAGCACCTTCTCGACGTCCGGGCAGCGGGTCAGGGCCAGGTCGACATTCATCTTCAGCGGAATGATCCGGCCGCCGCGCACCCCTTCGTCGGCGGTGATGACGAAGCGGCTGTCGCAGTCCTGGATGCGGCCGGCGATGCTGTCGGGGGAAAAGCCGCCGAAGATCACCGAATGCACCGCCCCGATCCGGGCGCAGGCCAGCATGGCGTAGGCCGCCTCGGGGATCATCGGCATGTAGATGGTGACCCTGTCGCCCTTCCTGACGCCCAGGTCCTTGAGGACATTGGCCATGCGGCAGACCTCTTCATGGGCCTGGCCGTAGGTGATGGTTCGGCTGTCGGCGGGGTCGTCTCCCTCCCAGATGAAGGCGGTCTGATCGGCCCGGTGCGGCAGGTGGCGGTCCAGGCAGTTGGCCGAGACGTTCAGCACCCCGTCCTCGAACCAGCGAATGCGAAAATCGTGTTTGTTGTAGGAGACGTCCTTGATCTTCGTTGGCGGCTTGATCCAGTCGAGCCGGCCGGCGACCTCGCGCCAGAAGCCCTCGGGATCGCGCTCGACCCGCTGCCAGGCGGCGTCATAGCCGGCGGCGTCCATGTGCGCCCGCTGCGCCCATTCGGTCGCAACCGGAAACAGCTGATCATCGCTCATGGCGCTCTCCCAGGGTTCGGGCCGACGACAGACCCTTTCGTTTGGCCGTGGAGTATGCGGACAGGTCCCTGGCGCGCAAGGCTTCGGCCCGGGTCCCGTGGCGTTAACGGTTGTTCACAAAGGTGACGCCACCGTCATTTTTTCTTGACGACCCCCCAATAAGTGGACAGTGTTCACATTGAGCAGAGGCCCGCAAAGGGTCCGCACCCTTTGGCCGGAGGACTTCACAGCGATGACCGACAAGAACATCACCAAGGACGCCATGTATGATGCGGTGCGTCCCGACGACTTCGAGTCGATGCTCGAGCTCGACCGCTACAACAACCGCTCCACCGCCTTCGACAAGATCATCAGCGCCACCCACGACCACTTCTGGGATCCGCTGGACAAGGCCTACATCGATTTCGACGAACCCTTCGACATGGAGAACGAGCCGCTCGTTCCCGAGGACTTCGTCGTCGCCCTGCAGACCGACTATGTCTCCAACCACCTGTCGGACCCCAAGG
Organism: Caulobacter sp.; assembly: GCA_019636175.1. Taxonomy (GTDB): domain Bacteria; phylum Pseudomonadota; class Alphaproteobacteria; order Caulobacterales; family Caulobacteraceae; genus Caulobacter. Next base: position 26,411 of record JAHBYC010000039.1, read on the forward strand.
AGCGGACCCGCTTCATCAACGAAAGCACCCTGCGGATCTTCTCCTCGATCCTGCATGGCGAACAGGGCGCGCTGAACCTCTCCGCCAGCCTCTGCCACGTGCTGAAGGACCAGGGGGCGCAGGAATACGCGGCCAACCAGACCCGCGAGGAAGCCCGCCACGTCACCGCCTTCGCAAAATACATCAAGGCCCGCTGGGGCCGCCCGGTGGAATGCGGCCCGACCCTG